>NZ_JAWQJT010000002.1:0-690588 GCF_033441515.1 Amycolatopsis solani | reverse complement strand
ACGTCCTGCTACACCGGCAACGGCGGCCAGTGGTGGACGTTCGACGACGCGTGGTCGATCGGGCTGAAGACGACGTGGCTGAAGCAGCGCGGCCTGCTCGGCGTGATGGCGTGGGAGATGTCGGGTGACACCGGCGGCTTGATGAACGCGGTCAGCGCCGGACTCGGTTAGGTTTATTCAGCCCGCTGAACGGAAAAACGCTCTTCCGTTCAGCGGGCTGAATCTTTCCTTCATATCGCGAAGAAAGGCCGTTTCCTCCTTGACTCCTGGTGGTCTGGACCATGAAACTGGGCGCAGCGCGCAGGGGATCCAAGACACCGTCGTCTCGAGGAGAGCCATGTCCCGCTTCCGCAGAGTTTTCGCTTTGGGTGCACTGATCCCGCTGGCACTGGGGCTGATCGCCACCCCGGCCCCGGCCGCCCCGGCGACGTTCACCCACCCCGGCGTGCTGGTGAGCCGCCCACAGCTGGACTTCGTCAAAACCCAGGTGAACGCGGGCGCCCAACCCTGGAAAGCGGCGTACGACCAAGCATTGGCGAGTTCGTACGCCTCCCTGTCCCGAACCCCGAAACCCCGCGCGGTCGTGGAATGCGGCTCCTATTCGAACCCGAACTACGGCTGCACGGACGAGCGCGAAGACGCGATAGCGGCGTACACGGACGCCCTGATCTGGTACATCTCCGGCGACGCCCGCTACGCCCAGAAGGCCATCGCGCTGATGGACGCGTGGTCGGCGACGATCACGAGCCACACCAACAGCAACGCACCCCTCCAGACGGGCTGGGCCGGCTCGTCGTGGCCCCGAGCGGCGGAGATCATCAAGTACACGTATTCGAGCTGGCCGAATTCGGCCCGCTTCGGCACAATGCTGCGGAACGTGTACCTGAACAAAATCATCAACGGCAGCAACAGCAACGGCAACTGGGAACTGTCCATGATGGAGGCCGCGGTCGGCATCACGGTGTTCCTGGAGGACAAGACGAACTTCGACAAGGCGGTCACGCGCTACCGCAACCGAGTGGCGGCGTACGTGTACCTGTCATCGGACGGCTCCCTCCCGAAGACCGTTCCCGGCAGCGGCCTCTCGACCCGCGATCAGATCGTGGGCTACTGGCAGGGCCAGTCGACGTTCGTGGACGGCCTGACCCAAGAGACCTGCCGCGACTTCACCCACACGGGCTACGGCATCGCAGCGATCGCGGACGTGGCGGAGACGCTCCGCATCCAGGGCCAGGACGTGTACGGAACGGACGTGGGCGAGCGCCTCCGCCAGGCCCTGGGCTTCCAGTCGAAGTACCAGCTCGGCACGGCGGCGCCCTCATGGCTGTGCTCGGGCTCGCTGAAGCTGGGCCTGGGCCCGGTGACGGAGGTGGGCTTCAACGCCCTCCACACGCGGCTGGGGATCGCGATGTCCAACACGCAGACGCTGACGGAACGCCAGCGCCCGGCGGGGTCGAACAACCTGTTCTTGGCTTGGCAGACGCTGACCCACGCGGGGAACCCGGCTTGATCTTGGGGTCCGGTCCGCTTGGCCTGTTTCCGCAGGTCAGGCGGACTGGGGACCCTGCTTGCAGAGGGGGTTGAGGGGCACGCTAGAGTACTTCTCACGCACTCAGCGAGTGCGGGTCCGGGCTGTGGCGCAGTTTGGTAGCGCACTTGACTGGGGGTCAAGGGGTCGCAGGTTCAAATCCTGTCAGCCCGACCGGATCGGCCACGTTCACTCAGGTGGACGTGGCTTTTCATTTTCTGGCCTCAAGCAGCCCCCGAGCGACCGTGCTCGGACACCACGTGTGCCCGTAAGCACAAGGAAAAGCCGGCGTCGACCACCGGCACCACCCACCCCTCCCCCGCGGCTTCTCGATCGGCGGACCCCACCTACCTGCCGGTACGGTTGGCCCACGATCGATACCGACACGTACGCGCCGAACCGGAGGAATGGTCCATGCCGCAGCCCGAACCGGCCGCGAAGAATTCTGACAAGGGGCATCTTGCTCTGCTCGGGTGGAGTCTCAACGCCGTTGAGGCTCTCGACCGCTTCGATCGGCGCTATCTCGTCGTGGCGCCCGAGTGGGCCGAGGAATACTGCATCGAGCACGACATCCCTTACGTGCCCTGGAACTTCGAGCGGCTCAACGACCGGTCCCTCGAGATCGCCGAGATCCTGCGGGACAAAGGCGTCGACGTCGCCATCCCGCTGTTCGAAGAGACCGTCGAGTGGGCCGGGGCCATCAACTCCGTGCTGCTCGACAACCCCCGGCTCTTCGGCCAAGCCATGCTGTTGCGGGACAAGGCTTTGATGAAACGCCGTGCTCAGCTCGGCGGGATTCGGGTCGGGATCTTCGAAGAGGCGCACGATCGGGATGACGTCATCCGCTTCCTCAAGCGCGTCAACCAGACGCTGCTCAAGCTGGACGGCGACCCCAACGATCCCATCCACCTCAAGGCGTTCGACAAGGCCGGCTGTCTCGGGCACCGCGTCATCCGGACGCCCGACGAGATCGACATGATCCCGGACGACGAGTTTCCCGTCCTCATGGAATCGCACCTCGACGGGTGGGAGTTCGCCGTCGAAGCGTGGATCCACAACGGGAAGATCAAGTTCCTCAACATCTCCGAGTACGTCACGCTCGGGTACTCCGTGTTCGTCCCCGCCACGTCCGAACTGGAAAAGTACCGGCCGCAGATCACCGCGCAGATCGAGAAGCTCATCAAGACCTTCGACATCGAGTTCGGGTTCGTGCACCCCGAGTACTTCGTCACCAGTGACGGCGAGATGTACTTCGGCGAGGTCGCCTACCGGCCGCCGGGGTTCAAGGTGTTCGAACTGCTCGAGCGGGCTTACGGCTTCAACGCCTACCAAGGGCTCGCGCTCGCCTTCGACCCCAAGACGACCGAGGAAGAGATCGACGCCTTCTTCCCGCGGGAGGTCGTCGACGCGGCCGGGGTCGCGGGCTGCTTCGGCGTCTACCCGCGCCGGCGGGTCGTCAGCGAGCTGCGGATCCCCGAGCAGACGCAGGACGACGACTACTACGAGTCGCACGACCTCTCGGCCCCGCTGGAAGAAACCGTCACCAAGCGGACCGCGTTCGGCACCCACTGGGGTCTGCTCTACTTCTTCGGCGAGGACGCCTACCGCATGCGGGATCTGCTGAAGGAGCAGGAAGAATACGATTTCTACGTCTGATGTGGACCGAAACGTTGGGAAACCCGTGACGCTGGACAAGCGAGTGGACGCGCTCGACGACGCCGTCCGGGCGCTGGCCGAGACCCGCGACTTCGGCAAGCACACGAAGCTGCGGCGCGTCCTGGAAGCCCTGCGACGGGTGCTGCTGCAGCCGGGTGGTCCCGCCGCGATCCAGGCCAGGGCGCAGGCGCTCGAAGAGGCCGGCCTGTTCCTCGGCACGGACTGGGCCACGCCGGAGATCCTCGTCCCGTCGCTGGTCGGCCCCGGGCTGCGCAGCGAGAACGCCGACACCGTCGTCATCGAGGCGACCAGCGAGCTGCGGATGCTCGCGGTCGCCCGCGGTGACTTCGCGCACCCGACGCTCTCCGCCGACGACGCTCGCCAGTTCCTGTCGCAGGTGCTGGCGATGAACCTGGAACTGCTGTTCACCCCGCCCACCGAGGCCGAACGGGTGCGGCAGGGCCGGACCGCGCAGCTGATCCGGGACCTCTTCCGGCACGTCGCCGACGAGGTCGGCTACGACAGCGTCCTGGACGAGCTGGTCGACGAGATCTGGCGGATCTTGCGCCAGCGCCCGATCCAGGTCGACCAGGTGCAGTCGCTGATCACCCGGATCGCGATCTACCGCGGCGATCCGGACGTCGCGCTCGGCGCGTCGTCCGGGCAGGGCCTCGACCGGCTCATCACCAGCCTCTTCGGCACCACCGAGGCGTGCCGCGAGGACCCCGGGGTCGACGTCTTCCGGTCGCGGCTGGAGGCGATGGACACCGTCGCCCTGCAGTACGAGGCCACGGGGTTCGCCCGCGCGATGCACGACACCGGCCTGGTGTCGCCGTACCACGCGGAACTGCTGCGGTTCCTGCGCTACGAGAGCGACTACCTCCTCGGCGAGGCGCTCGGCCTGTCCGAAACCGGCCGGAACTGCCTGCTGCGCTACCGCGACCTCGTGCACCGGCTGATCGAGGTGGCCGTGCACCCGCAGACCGCGCAGTGCAGCTACGGGCTGGCCCTGCTGCTCGACCGCGGCATCCTCTACGAACCACCGGTGGTGCCGGCGCTGTGGCGCCAGCTGGCGCTCGAGCTCGCCCCGGCCGCGCGGAACCGGCTGACGACGGTGTTCGGCGACCGGCCGGCGCCGGAAGCGCGGCTGGTCGCCGGGGTCCTGTCGATGCTGGGCCAGCCGCTCGGGGTCGGGCAGGGCGACAACCCCACGTGCCAGTCGGCCCGCGCGCTCTCGATGTGGGCCTACAACGACCCGGACTACCTGCTGCAGATCGTCGCGTGGGCCGCCCGCGACGACGAGGTCATCATGCACTTCGAGGGACAGCCGATCTCCTCGAAGGACGCCGACCCCGGGCTGGCCACCACGCCGCCCGCGGACCTGGATCCGGTGTCCCTGCTCGTGGTCCCGCACCTGGACCGGATCTACGCCGAGATGGGACGCCGGTGCGTCGGCCGCCCCGGGGACCCGCACCGGTGGGTCAACCCCGAGTTCCACGGGTGGTGGACGGCTCGCGGCTTCCGGATCAACGTCGACGTCGCCACCGGGCAGCTGATCGACCTCGACGACTTCTACCGGCACTTCCACGCGAGCTACCACCCGGCGTACAACGGCGGGCAGCCGCTGATCCACCCGCAGCCGGCCGGCGTCGCCGTGACCGACAGCGCGGCGCGGTACGTGGGCTGGCACGCGATCACGATCCTGCGGGCCGCCCCGGATCCCCACGACGTCATGCGGGTGTACTTCTTCAACCCCAACAACGACAGCGGCCAGGACTGGGGCGACGGCGTCGTCGTCTCCACCGCGGGCAACGGCGAACGGTTCGGCGAGGCTTCGCTGCCGTTCGACCAGTTCGCCTCGCGGCTCTACCTCTTCCACGTCGACCCGCTCGAACGCGGGGATCCGGAAAAGGTGCCGGCCGAGGACGTGACGCGGATCGCCGGCTACCTCGAGCGCAGCTGGGGAGCCGACCGGTTGACGGCCGAAAGCTTCTCAGCGGCGCAAGAAGGCTAGCCCTCCCCCGAAAACCGCTCCCACGCCGACTGGCGGGTCATCCCCAGCGCCTCGCCGATCTGCGCCCAGGTGCCGCCCAGGGCGCGCGCCTTGCCGACCCACGCCGCCAGGTTCTGCTGAACTTGGGTGCTCGCCGCCGCGACCGGGCCGAGGTTCTGCAGCACCTGCTGGAGCGGCAGTTCGTGTTCCCAGGGCGCGATGTGCGGCGCGTCCGCCGGTTTGCCGTCGATCGCCGAAACGCACAGCTGGACGCAGCCGTCGCAGATGAAGACGCCCGGGCCGCCGATCAGCGTCTCCACCTCCGTGTTCGGCTTGGCGCAGAACGAACAGCGGGCGATCACCGCGGTAGTAGTCAACAGCCGACCTCCTGTCAGGCGCGACCTTACAACCGTAAGGCAGCGCCTGACAAGAGGAACGAAGCCGTCCACTCGGCCAGCTCGGTGAACCGGCCCGTCAACTCCTCGATCTCGGCCCACCGGCGGTGTTCGCGCTCCAGATCCGGTACCAGGAAGTCCTCCACGAGCAGGAGCAGCGTCGCGATCTCGTACGCGACGTCGGCCAGCTGGAGGAACGGCCGGTACTCCGCTTCGGTGCCCGGCCCGTGGGCCACGGCCCAGTCGCGGGCACCGTGGCCGGCCGAGCGGCACGCGCCCACGAGACGGCGGCGGAGCTCACCGCGGCGGGAGTCCGGCTGCCCTTCGGTCAGCGGGGCGAGGTTCCAGGCCACCGACAGCAGGCAGCACCCGGCGTCGTCCATCGAGTCAGCGATCACACGGCGTACTCTGCGGACCCGCGCGCACAGTTCCGCCGCTCCGACTCGCCCGGTCAGCCCATCGAGTGACGAACCGGCCCGGATCGGGTGAGCATCGGCAGCGAGACGAAATCGGCCAGTGCCTGCTGGCCGGCGGCGTTGGCGTGGATGCCGTCGCCGTTGTCGTAGGCCGGCAGGATGCTGTTGGGCTTCAGCGGGTCCTTGAGCACCTGGTCGAAGTCGACGACGCCCGAGCACGCACCACCGCACGTGTTCCAGCGTTCGACGAACGAGCCGATCTCGTGCCGGGCGAGGTTCGCCGCGTCGCCGTAGCCGGGCCGGGGCGTGCTCGGCGTGACGTACACCGCGATGCCCGCCGCGCGCAGGCGCTGGAAGACCGCGCGGTAGCTGTCCAGGATCGTGGCCGCGTCGCAGCCGTACGCGAGGTCGTTGGTGCCGTAGTAGTAGATGACCGACGTGACGCCGTGCAGCGCCAGGACGTCCCGGTCCAGCCGGCTCTGCGCGTCCAGGCCCGCGACCGACGGCGGCATGCCGGGACAGGACGCGGCACTCGTCGTGCCCGAGACGCCGGCGTTGGCCACGGCGAGCGGCGCGGCCGCGGCGACGATCCGCCGCGCCAGGTCGTCGGTCCACCGCCGGTCGGCGCCGAGCTGCGTGCAGCCCGGACCGCAGTTCGTGCTGCCGATGCCGTCGACGACCGAGCTGCCGAACGGGACGACGGTGCCCTTCAACGCCGTGTTGTGCACGTCGACCGCGCTCACGACGTAGGTGGTGCCGACCGTGCGCGTGTAGGCCGCGCCGCCGGGGTCCGCCGCGTGGTCGCCCGCGCCCGGTTCGGTGAGGTAGTTGTCGCGCAGGGCCGCGCCGTGGCGGCCGGGGACGGCCGTGCCCTCGACGGACATGCTCACCGCGAGGTTGGTGTCCGGCCGCGTGACGAGCTTCGTCTCGTCGCTCCAGACTTCGCCGCCCACCGGGATCGTGACGCCCGCGCGGCCGGCGAACGTCAGCGGCCGCGGGGCCGTCACGGCGGCGCCGCCCGCGCTCGGGCCCGCGGTCGCGTGCCCGATGGTCAGCGGCGTGGTGCCGAAGGTGTTCTGGAACCGGACGCGGACCGCGTCCCCGCCCTGGCTGAGGTGGGTGATCATCCGCAGCGACTGCGCGGACACCGGCGCGTCGGCCCGCCCGTCCTGCGACTGGGCCCACGACGTGAACCAGGCCGGCCCGGCCCCGGCGGCACCCGGCGCCGAGGCGACGACGGCCGCGGCCACGGAAAACGCGGTCAGAAGGGCGATCCTGCGCACGGCGCCTCCTTTGTCCTTTGAGGACAGTCGACGGCGACGGCCCCGCAGCCGATCGTAAGCAGCCGATCACCGGAACGACAGGATCCTGTCCGATCTTGTCAACGGCGGCGGGTGTGCAGTTCGATGGCGGCATGGAGCAACCACTCTTCGGCGAGCCCGTCGAAACCCCGGACGGCACCACGGTCATCCCGCTCAGCCGCCCGGTCGGGGTGTTCGTCGTCCGCGACGGCCAGGTGAAGTGGGAACCGGCCGTCGACGCCTCCCGCGTCGCGCTGCTGGCGGTGACGACCGGCCTGGTGGCCGCGACGCTGGGCACGCTCGCGGTGCTGCGCCGGCCGCCGTGGCCGGACCTCGCCGAGCGGACCGTCGAGCTGCCGCAGCGGGCCCGGTTCCGGTTCCGCCGAAGCCGCTAGGCGCCGCCGGTCGCCGCGCCCTTGGCGAGCGCCTGGACCCGGCCGAAGGGGCCGTTGTAGTAGTTCTGGTCCCCCGGCAGGCCGCCGCCGCGGGCGAACTGCCAGATGCTCTGCTTGTCCCAGCCCGCGGGCAGTTCGCCGACGTCCGGGCCGTAGCGCGCGAGCCACAGCGGGTTCGTGTTCCCGAACCCGGACGCGTTGCCGGTGCAGCGCTTCCACCACGCCGTGCTGGTGTAGATCACCGCGCTGCGCTTCACCTTCGCGAGGTACGTGCGGGTGAAGTCCGCGATCCACGCCGTCATGTCCGCCGCGTTCTTGCCGTAGCAGGTTTCGCCGTACGGGTTGTACTCGATGTCCAGCGCGCCCGGCAGCGTCGTGCCGTCGGCGCGCCAGCCGCCGCCGTGGGCGATGAAGTACTCCGCCTGCGCGGCGCCGCCGGAGACGTCCGGGCGGGCGAAGTGGTAGGCGCCGCGGATGATGCCCGCCGCGTGCGCGCCGTCGTACTGCTGCGCGTACTGCGGGTTGACGAACCCGGTGCCTTCGGTCGCCTTGACGTAGGTGAACTGCGCGCCGGCCCCGGCCGCGGCGGCCCAGTCGACCGGGCCCTGGTGCCCGCTGACGTCGTGGCCGAGCGTCTGCCCCAGGTCGTCCACGCGCGGGGTGCCTTGCACGCCTTCGTGCAAGGCGATCTGCGTGCCGGCGTAGTTCGCGTCCGCCCGCGAGTAGTCGGGGGCGGCGGCCGCGGGCGGGGCGGTGACGACCGCCGCGAGCGCGGCCAGCGCGCCCGCTCCCGCGAGCCGTGCCCGCCACTTCGGTTGTTCGGCCAGGCTTCGGCTCATCCGGGCTCCGATCTCGGTACTGGCACGTCCGGAGCCCATGCTGCCTGCCCGTGTCGCTCTTCGCGACACTTGGGTCACTCGATGTAGTGACTCACAGCTCGGTCGTGATGATCGCCTCCACCAGAACCTCCCCCACCGGGGTGAGTTCGACGACGCCGTCGTCGGGGTGGAGCCGGACCAGCCCGCGCGCGGCCAGCGAGCGGAACTTCCCCAGCCACGGCTCCGCGAACAACGACCGGCCGGGGAACCGCGAGCGGTGCAGCGAGTCCCGCAGCGGCTGCAACGTCGTCAGCGCCATCTTGACCGCCCGCGCCTCCTGCGCTTCGGGCGTGAACCGCGTAGCCGACCCCAGCGGGATCCGCCCGGACTCGACCGTTTCGATGTACCGCTTCGAGTTCACGTCGGTGATCGCCTCCGACGCGCGGCAGCTCGACGAGCCGCCCAGCCCGATCGCGACCTCGGCCTCCTGCTTGTCCTGGTCGACCATGATGGCCTTCCACTTCTCCGGCCCGAGTCCGTCACGCGCGAAGTACATCGTCGGGTGTTCGGTGTACCCCGCGCCGCGCAGGCCTTCGGTCAGCAGCTCCCGCATCTGGTACTGCTCGCCGAGCGTCGGCCACCGGTGACCGTCGCGCACCAGCTTGTCCCGGTAGGACGGCAGCTGCCACGCCGCCGGTTTCTCCCCCGTGACGCCGGTGCGGGTGTCACTGTAGGACGCCAGGTGCAGCTTCGTGCACACCACGGCCGTGACTTCGTTTTCCAGCACCACGTCCAGGTCGCGCCGGACGCTGTCGAGGGTCTGGTCGAGCAGGCCGTACATCAGGTCGATGCTGACCCACTCGAACCCCAGCGACCGGGCGTTGCGCACGAAGTCGACGCACATCTCGGCGCTGTGCTCGCGGCCGCACAGCTCCAGCACGTGGTCGTCGAACGACTGGACACCGCTGGACAGCTTGGTGCAGCCCAGTTCCCGCAGCAGTTCCAGCTTCGCCGGGGTGAACGTGCTCGGATCACCCTCGAACCGGATCGTCGTGTCCGCGGTGAACCCGAACTCCGACCGGTAGAACTCCAGCAGCCGGCGGATTTCCGGTTCCGGCAGCAGCGACGGCGTGCCGCCGAAGACGTTGAACTCCCCCACCTCGGCGCCGGCCAGGTGCGGCACGGCCTCGAGCCACAAGCGGGCTTCGGCGATGTTGAGGTCGACCCAGTGCTTCGCTTTCTCGTACTGCACCTCGGGTTTCCCCTTCACCAGCACCACGGGGTACTGGCAGAACCGGCAGCGGTAGGCGCAAGTCGGGATGTAGGACCAGAGGTGGATCGGACCGGCCGACGCCAGCTGCGCGTCCAGGTCCCGCAGGAACTCCGGCGCCGTGCCGGGGACGTTGCCGGGGAACACGTGCGCCCCGAACGGGTCCTCGCGGACGAACTCCAGCAGGTGCCGGTTCTCCGGCGCTTCCAGGACGTCGAGCACGGCGGGCCGGGGCCACGCCGGGTCGAGGCCGTGCAGCGAGCCGATCGCGTCTTCGTAGGCGAGCGTCATCAGAACACCCCTCCGTTGCCGAAGTAGTTGTGGGCTTCCCCCGACTCGCGGTCCTCGCAGTAGTAGTGGACGAACTCCGCGAAGCGTCCGGGAGGGATCTCCGCCAGGCACGGCGGCAACGGCGGCGGGAAGCCGATGTCTTCGCCGACGTGCTGCCGCAGGCACGCGAACAGCTCGTCGGCGAACTCGAAATACAGCCGGTACGACGGCGTCTTGTAGGCGTGGATCGGCGTGAAGTCGACGACGCGCATCTCGTCGCGGATCTCGGCGATCCGCCGGGCCAGCCGGGCGGCGAAGTCCGCGCCGAAGAACGCGATCACGGCGTCGTCTTCGAGCAGCGCGGGGGTCAGCAGCACCGGCAGGATGGTGTTCTTCGGCGTGAAGTCCTTGATCGAGAACTCCCACGCCTGCCGAGCTTCGGCCTCGGTCAGGTCCGCGGCGGTCGCCGGGACGTCAGGCCGGATGTCGCGCATGACGATGATGCCGTCCGAGCCGTAGGCCCGGCCCGCGATGACCTCGTCGATGGCGTGGTCGACGCGCCGCGGGTTGATCTCGACGCGCGAGCGCGGCGCGTACGTGATCGCGTCGCCGCCGCTGGCCACCTTGATGCCGAAGTCCCAGTCGTCGGAGAGGTGGTTGACGAACTTCCCGTCCTGCAGCTGGTAGAAGATCTCGATGCCGCCCGCGCGCTCGTAGGCGTCGCGCTCGACGGCGAACCCCTTGCCGTCCGGGAAGCCGCCGAACAGCGAGAACGTCACCGCGCGGCACCGCAGCGTCCGCTGGATCGCGTCCCACAGCCGCGGCCGCCCGGTGAAGTGCGCGGGTTCGTAGTAGTAGTCGCAGACGCCGATCGCGGCCTTGGAGGTCTCCATCGCGGTGAAGAGTTCGGCGAGCCAGTGCGCGTCGACGCGGCAGTCGGCGTCGGCCGACACGAGGTAGAACCGCTCCGCCGGGTCGGTGTCGGGCCGGTTGCGGCTGCGCGCCGCGGCGAAGTCCATCCCGGCGCGCCTCGCGCACGAAACCCCCTGCTCGGACTCGTGGATGACGTGCAGCGCCAGGTCCGGGTGGGCCGCCGCGAAGTCCCGCGCGATCGCGACGGTGTCGTCGGTCGAGTTGTTGTCGACCAGCACGACCTCGTACCGCGCCTTCTCGAGCGGCCCCTCGCCGTCACGCTGGTCGTGCAGCGTCCGCAGCACCTCCGGCAGGTTCGCGGCTTCGTTGTACACCGGCAGCACGACGGAGATCCGCGTGTCCGGCCCCATCGGCGGCGGGTAGAGCCGGTCGACGAGGTCGTCGACGACCGGTGCGCCGAACCGCGCCCGCCCGAGTTCCGAGTTCGCCCGCACCACTTCCGCCCGTTTCCCTTCGTCGGTGATCAGCTCGGCCACCTCGCGGGCGAACGCCGCGTCCGGCAGGTCGCGGGCCCGGATGTCCAGCACCGGGGCCCGGAACCCGCCGTAGACGACGTCGTACAGCTCGTACCCGCTCGTGATGTACGGCGTCCCGGAGGCGACGGCTTCGCTGACCGGGTTGCCGTAGCTTTCGTAGTCGTAGGAGGTCAGGAACGACACGACCGTCGCGTGCGCCAGGAGGTCGCGCACCGAATAGCGGCCGGGCACGGCGGTGTCGTACGGCGTCAGCCAGCCGCCGAACACGACCCGGTCGCGCACGCCGAGGCGGTCCGCCAGCGCGACGAGCCGGGTGTGCTCGGCGGGTGCCTCTTCGACGTCGCCGGCGACGAACAGCCAGGCGTCCGGCAGCAGCGCCAGCAGGTGCAGGTCCCGGTCCAGGCGCTTCTGCGGGATGATCCGCGTGATCCGGGCCAGCAGCGGGACGTCACCGGGAATGCCGTGGTCGCGCCGGAAGCCGGCGTTGCGCTCGTCGATCCGCGCGGGCGCGATGGCGAAGGCGTTCGGCAGAACGTCGATGTTCCGCAGGCCGGGAACCCACTCCAGCGTCCGGGCCTTCGCCTGCTCGTGCAGGGCGAAGTAGTGGATGTGCGGCGAGTTCCGCGGCGCGGGGACGCCGGGGTACGGGAACCGCCCGTACTTGGCGATCCCCGGTTCGCTCTGCCACATCAGGTCGTGGTCGCGCCAGAAGACGAACCGGCCGAGCCGGTGGCGGGCGCCGTAGCGGTCGATCGCCCGGTACAGCGCTTCGGTGTAGGCCAGGTTCTCGGGCAGGGTCCCGTTCTCGACCATGACCATGGTCACGCCGAGGCGTTCCCACGTGGCCACGATCCGCGTGGCCAGCTCACCGGCGATCCGGTCGATCTCCGGGCGCAGCGTCTCGTCCCCGCGCTGGACCACATCCCGGAGCACCCGTTCGACGAATTCGCCGTCGTAGCCGCGGATCTCTTCGACGCCCTCGACCCGGTCGAGCGTGACCCAGCCGGGCAGCAGGCCCGCTTCGCCGCGGTAGGGCCGGAAGAAGGCACCCTTGTCGGCCTTGATGTCGTAGCCGAGGTCGAGGTGCACCCGGCGCCCGCGCAGCCGGCCCGCCGTTTTGAGGAACTCGACCACGACCCCGGAAAGCGGGGTGGCGTCGAAGGACACGCCCCAGAGGACTGACATCGATGTCGGACTCCCGTCTCGGCTTCGCCGTCACCGCCAGCCTACGGGCTGTCGCGGCGGGAGGCCGCGCGAGCAGAGAGCGCTTTCCGTTCTCCCGCGTGGTTGACCACGGCGCACCGACGCCCCAGAGTGGCTCCATGAACCGGGCCCTCGGGGTGCTGACCTGCGGCGCCTTCCTCTCCGTCGTGCTCGGGGTCCTCGGTTCCGGGGAGCCCGTGCTCTCGCTCGTGCTGGGCGCCGTCTTCACCGGGCTCGCCACGCTGGGCTTCGGCTGGGTGCAGGACCGCGGCCGGCTCGCCTGGGCGGCCGGTTACGTCGCCGTGCAGCTCCCGCTCGCCTTCGTCATCTTCACGATCAACGCCGGGGTCGGCGCGACGTTGTTCCTCGTCGTGCTGGTCAGCCAGTGCGTGCTGCTGCGGATACCGCTCCCGGTCGTCGCGCTGGTGATCGCCGTGGTGCCGCTCGTGCACCTCGGGATGTCGCTCGGCGAAGGCCTGCGCGAAGGGCTCGGCACGCTGGTTTCGGTGCTGTTCGCGGCCGTCATCACCGAGTTGCTGGTGCGCGAGCAGCGGTCCCGTGCCGGACTCGCCGAAGCGCACGCGAAGCTGCGCGACTACGCCACCCAAGCGGAACGGCTGGCGACGGCGCAGGAGCGCAACCGCGTCGCCCGCGACATCCACGACGGGCTCGGGCATTCGCTCACCGTCGTGCAGATGCAGGTCAAGGCCGCGCGGGCGGTGCTGCCGACCGATCCCGGCAAGGCCGACGAAGTCCTGGCCAAGGCCCAGGAGCAGGCCGAGAACGCGCTCGCGGAAGTCCGCCGGTCGGTGAAGGCCCTGCGTGAACCGCGGCCGGCGCCGCTGCCCGCGGCGCTCGAGGCACTGGCGTCCGAGGCCGGTGTGCCGGCCCGGCTGACCGTGTCCGGCGCCGAGCGACCGCTGCCGGACGAGCACCGGGAGGCGTTGTTCCGGGCCGCGCAGGAGGGCTTGACGAACGTCCGGAAGCACGCGTCCGCCGCGAAAGTGGATCTTCGGCTGGACTACGCCGAGTCGTCGGTGCGGGTCTCGGTGCGCGACGACGGCGTCGGCACCGACGGCGCGGCCGGCTCCGGTTTCGGCCTGCTGGGGCTGCGGGAACGCGCCGATCACCTGGGTGGCAAGCTCGACTTCACCTCGGCGCCGGGCGAGGGCAGCGCGCTGAGCATGGAGGTGCCGGGATGACGCCGGTCCGCGTCCTGCTGGTCGACGACCAGGCGCTCTTCCGCGAGGCCCTCGCGACCCTCCTGGCCACCCACGACGGCATCGACGTCATCGGCGAAGCGGGCAACGGCGACGAAGCGCTGAGCCGGGCCGCCGAGCTGAACCCGGACGTCGTCCTGATGGACCTGCGCATGCCGGTTCTCGACGGCGTGGGCGCGACCCGGCGGCTGCGGTTGGCGCACCCCGGCGTCCGGGTCATCGCGCTGACCACCTTCGACGACGACGAAGACGTCTTCGCCGCCCTGCGCGCGGGCGCCGTCGGGTACCTGCTGAAGGACGTCTCGTCGGCGCGCCTGGTGGAGGCGGTGCTGGCTGCCGCCCGCGGGGAATCCGTGCTGCAGCCGTCGGTCGCCGCGAAGGTCGTCGCGCGGTTCGCCGAGCTGCCGGCCACGCCGGAGCCCCGGCCGCAGCCGCTGGTCGTGCCGCTGTCGGAGCGCGAACTCGAAGTGCTGCGCCTGCTCGCCGGCGGCCGCAGCAACCGGGAGATCGCCACGACGCTGTTCCTCGCCGAGGGCACGGTGAAGAACCACGTGACGAACCTGCTGGGCAAGCTCGGCGCCCGCGACCGCACGCAGGCCGCGCTGCGCGCGCGGGACCTCGGCCTGCTCTGACGGTGGTCACCTGACCCCGGTCATGACTTCCGGCACCTGGCAGCACGGCCCCGGACCGGGATTCTCGTCCAGGACACACCCTGGAGGGACCCGAGATGACCACCACCGAGACACCCCGCTCCACCGCCCGGAAACTCGCCCGGTTCGCCGGGCACTACGCCGAAATGGTCGCCGCCATGCTCATCGGCATGGTCGCGCTGGGCCCGCTGTGGCCGTCGGCCTGGCTCGAGCGGGCCGACGCCGGCGCGCTCGTGATGGCCACGGACATGACCGTCGCGATGGTGGCCGCCATGGCCCTGCGCCGGCACTCGTGGCCGCGGATCGCCGAGATGGCCGCCGTGATGTACCTGCCGTTCGTGGCGCTGCTCGTGCCGTACTGGCTCGGCGCGCTGTCCGGCACGGCGCTGATGGTCGCCGGGCACGTGATCATGTTCCCGCTGATGCTCGCCGCCATGGTGTGGCGCCGCGCCGAGTACTGGCACTGACGTGCGGGCCTTCCTGAAGTGGTGCGCGCTCGTCGTCGCCGTGCTCGCCGTCCCGGCCATCGGGGCGACCGTCTCCGCCCTCTCGGTGTTCGACGCCCTCTACGCCCCCGGGCCGCCGCGGGCCCTCCCGGCCGCGGCGCCGGTCCCCCACGACCCGGCCAAGCCGACCGCGGTGATCGTCGTCGGCGACCGGGGCGCCGTCGTCTCCGACGCGCTGGCGCCGTACGAGATCCTGGCCGCGACCGGCCGGTTCAACGTCTACACGGTCACGCCGCACCGCGAGCCGAAACCGCTCACCGGCGGCCTGGACCTGGTGCCGGACTTCGGCTTCGACGACCTCGCCGCGCGGCTCGGGCCGAAGGCGCCCGACCTCGTGGTCGTGCCCGCCCTGCCGGACGTCGGCGAGCCGAGCAGCGACGTCGTCACGGCGTGGCTGCGCGCCCAGTCCGCCCGCGGCGCGAAGCTGCTGAGCGTCTGCAACGGCGGCGGCGTGCTCGCCTCGGCCGGGCTGCTCGACGGGCGGCCGGCCACCGCGCACTGGCTCAAGGTCGACACCTGGGCGAAGGAGTACCCGGCCGTGAAGTGGGTGCGTGGGCAGCGGTTCGTCGACGACGGCGACGTCGTCACCACCGCCGGGATCCTCTCCGGCATCGACGGGACCCTGCACTGGGTCGAACGGCTGGCCGGGCCGGATGTGGCCGCCCGCGCCGCGGCCGCGATCGGCTGGCGGCACTACGGCACGAACGTGCCGGTGACCCCGCCGGCCGGGGTGCCCGACGCGGCCGCGATCGTCAACGCGGCCTTCCGCTGGAACCCCGACGACCTCGGCGTGCTGCTCACGAACGGCGTCGGCGAGATCGAGCTGTCCTCGGTCTTCGACACCGAAGGCCAGTCGCTGTCCTCGCGCACACTCGCCGTCAGCGCCGACGGCGGCCCGATCCGGTCGCGGCACGGGCTGACCTTCCTGCCGCGGGCCGCCCTCGGCGCGGCGAGCCTGGACCGGCTGCTCGTGCCGGGCGCGGCGCGCGGGATCACGCCGCCACCCGGCGGCCCGTCGCCCGAGTACGTCCACGACCGGCCCGGCTTCGCCTACGACACCGCGGTGAGCGGGCTCGCGCGCCGCACCGACGTCGCGACCGCCCGGTGGACGGCCAAGGTGCTGGAGCTGCCCACCGACGGGGTGGTGTTCGAAGGCCGGGCCTGGCCGTGGCTGCCCACCGCCGTGCCGATCGCGCTGATCCTGCTCGGCGCGGCGGTGCTCGCGGTGGTGCGCCGGGTCAGGGCGCCCAGGGCTGGGCCACGACCCAGCTGACGTCGTCGTTGTACGACCCGGCGGCGTCCCAGGCGTGGGCGCCGCTGGTGTCGGCGATGTAGAGCGTGTTGGCGTAGTGGCGCAGGTACTTGCCGGAGTAGTTGTAGGACCGGAACGACGAGCCCTGCCCGTTCTTGCCGGCGACCGGGCAGAACGTGGCGTCGGCGCGGAAGGCCGCGCTGCCGTCCATCGGCTGCCGGTACACCTGGAAATCGAAGTGGCGCAGGAAGTCCCCGGGGTAGTTGCGGGATTCGAACGACACGCAGGACGCGCTGGCGAGTCCCCGGCGGACGATCCAGGTGGCGTCGTTCTTGTCCAAAGTGGAGCTGACCGGCGAGATCACCGCGTTGTCGTTGCGGTGGCGGATGTAGTCACCGGTGCAGCACGCGGTGGTCGCGCGCAAGGAGATCTCCGAGGCCGGGTTCAGGGTCCCGGTGGAGCCGGTCGGGCCGCCGTAGCCGACGGAGACGACGTTGGCCTGGACCGCGTTGTCCGCCGCGTCGGTGGGCAGCCCGGCGGTCATCACGCCTTCGAAGAACGAGCCGATCGAGCCGTTGCTGTTGTCTCCGCCCGTCCCCAGCACGATCGCACCTTCCTGGTGCATCGGCGAATACCCGGCGCGCGTCGGCTCGGGCCCGGAGTACGTCGTGCGCAGCCCGCCGGACTGGGCGTTGCCGTCCTTGAGCGCGAAGAAGTTCTGGCCGTTGTTCTTCAGCAGGGCGGTGACGAACGGCGCGGTGATCCCGGTGTTCGCGGTGTTCTGGCTGCCGCCCGCGCTCGACTCGAACAGCCCGTTCTCGAGGTCGGCCTGCACCCACGGACCGGCGCCGTAGCAGGGCTGGAACCAGCACTCCGTACCGAAGTTGAGCGCGTCCATGTGGCCGTTGCCGGTGTCCTGGTTGTTCGTTTCGGCGTTGCCGTAGTCGAAGCAGCAGGCGCCGTTGACGTGGGTGCCGGAGGTGATCATGTACATGCCTTCGGGCTGGCCGTTCTTCGCGACACCGGACGTCGAGTTGTCGCGGTAGCCCATCCGGCCGGAGAAGGATGCGCCGTAGACCTGGTGGCCGCCCGCGGTCACCGGCAGGGCGTCCGCCGGCACGCCGGTGTCCTGCCCGCCCGCGCCGCCGGGGCCTTCGATCGTCAGGTCGTTGTGGCGCGGGGACTGGTCGTAGAGCTCGGTGATCAGGCAGGTCGTCCCGGCGCAGAAGGAATCCTGCGCGGCGGCGTTGGCGTAACCGCCCGCGGCCAGCAGGCCGATGTTCGCCTTGGCGCCGTCGGACGCGCGCTGGACCTGGTAGAGCGGGCCGTTGTAGGCGGCGTAGAGGGCGCGGGTGGTGCTGTGCGCGGCGACGCACGGCGTACCCGCCGACCCGTAGATGTCGCACGGCAGCGACGCGGCGGCCGAAGCCGTCGACGCGGACACGAGGCTCGCGAGCGCCAGCACCACGGCGCCGGTCAGCGCGAGCCAAAACCCGCGCCGATTGTTAGCGCTAACATTCTTGCCGTCTCGACGTTGAGACATAAAAGCCTCCAGGGCTTGGCCGAATTATGTGAGCGTTACCAGCGAGCACTATCCAGTCCGGCCCCCGTTTCGTCAACGCTCCCATCGGGCGCAAAACGGACGTCCGCCGGACCTAAAACGATTTAGGCGGGGTTCGTACCGACGAAGGTCGGGCGTCCCGGTGGAGTATTGCCAACGTGTGAGTTCGTGATTACAGTCACGTATCACGTCAGATTGAAACGTTCAAATTCGTCGCCCATCCCCGCCACCAGGGAGCCCGTAATGCTGCCCTCCAAGCTTTGGCGCGCGACCACCACCACGCTCGCCGCGATCCTGACCCTCGCGGCCGCCGCGGCTCCACCGGCCGGCGCCGCCCCACCCGTCGACCTCGCCGGAGCGCACTGGATCTGGTACCCCGAAGGCGACGCCCGCGTCTCCGCGCCCGCCGCCACCCGCTACTTCCGCACGACGTTCACCGTCCCCGGCGGCGCGGTCTCCGACGCCCGGTTCGCCGTCACCGGCGACGACACCGCCGACGTCTGGCTCAACGGCACGCCGCTGGCTTCTTCCGCCCGCACCACCGATTCCTGGCGGACGGCACTGGCGGTGGACCTGAAGGCGGCGCTCAAGCCCGGCGTCAACACCCTCGCCGTCGCCGCCCGCAACGCCGGCGGACCGGCGGGCCTGCTCGGCCGGCTGCGGGTCACCACCGGCTCCGGCACCACGGACGTGACCACCGGCGGCACCTGGAAGAGCGCGACCACCGCGGCGGAAGGCTGGGAACAGCCCGGTTTCGCCGACGGCGGCTGGGCCGCGGCCCAGGACCTCGGCGCCTACGGCACCGGCCCGTGGGGCTCCGGCGTCAGCACGCCGAACGCGTCCGACCCGACGCCGCTGTCGGTCGCGACCGCCACGGTCGGGCAGCGGGTGAACCCCCTCGGCGTCGACCCCGCCCAAGCGCGGTTCGGCTGGAAGCTGGGCTCGGCCGCCCCGCAGCAACGGCAGTCCGCGTACCAGATCGTGGTGTCCACCGGCGGGCAGGACGTCTGGGACAGCGGCCGCGTCGCTTCGGTTCAGCAGGCCGACGTCGCTTACGGCGGCCCGGCGCTCGGCTCGCTCACGGCGTACACCTGGCGGGTCCGCGTCTGGGACGGGCAGGGCAGGCAGAGCGGCTGGAGTGCCGTGCAGCGCTTCGAAACCGCGTTGCGCGCCCCGGCGACCGAGTGGACCGGCGCGTTCGTCGGCCGCGCGACCGCGGGCCCGGACCTGGCCGGGGCGAACTGGATCTGGTACCCGGAGGGCGATCCGCTCGGCGGCGTCCCCCCGGCCACCCGGTTCTTCCGCAAGACCGTCGACCTGGCCGCGGCGCCCGGCAAGGCGACGCTGGTCGTCACCGGCGACGACACCGCGACCGTGTGGGTCAACGGCACCGAGGTGAGCGACTCCCCGCGGGTCACCGACTCGTGGAAGACGGCCGCCGTCGTCGACGTCGGCAGCCTGCTGACGGCGGGGGCCAACACGATCGCGATCAGGGCCGAGAACACGACGCAGAGCCCGGCCGGGCTGATCGCCAAGCTGACCGTCCCGAGTGGACCGACCGTTACCGACGGCTCGTGGAAGGCGAGCCAGAGCGGCCCGGACGGCTGGCAGCAGCGCGGGTTCGACGACAGCTCCTGGGCGGGCGCCCGCGCGCTGACCGCGTACGGCACCGGCCCGTGGGGCGCGAACGTCGCCGTGTCCGCGCCCTCTCCCCTGCTGCGCAAGAGCTTCACCGTCTCGAAGCCGGTGGCGAGCGCGCGGCTGCTGACCACCGCGCTCGGGCTGCAGGAGACCCACCTCAACGGCGCCAAGGTCGGCGCCGAGGTGCTCGCGCCCGGCTGGACGGACTACGCGAAACGCGTCCAGTACCGCGTTTCCGACGTGACCGCGCAGATCCGCCAGGGCGAGAACGCGCTCGGCGCGATGCTGGGCAACGGCTGGTACTCCGGCAGCGTCGGCATCGCCGGCAGCCAGAAGTACGGCACCGAGCCGTGGTACTCGGCGCAGCTCGAGCTGACGTTCACCGACGGGACCAGCACGACCATCGCGTCCGACGGCACCTGGAAGACCGCCGACGGCCCGATCCGCGCCGACGACCTCTACCAGGGCGAGACCTACGACGCCCGGCTCGCGCCGCCGGGCTGGGACCGGCCCGGGTTCGACGACCGCGGCTGGGCGGCACCCCGCGTGCGCTCCGGCGCGAAGCCGACCCTGGTGTCCCAAGTGGACAACGGCGTCACGGTGCAGCAGGAGTTCAAACCCGTCGCGTGGACGCAGCCGAAGCCCGGCGTGTGGGTGGCCGACCTCGGCCAGAACTTCAGCGGCTGGAACCGGCTTTCGGTGACCGGGCCGGTGGGTACCACGGTGACCGTGCGGCACGCCGAGGTGCTCAACCCGGACGGCACGATCTACACGACGAACCTCCGCGCGGCGCAGGCGACCGACCGGTTCACCCTGGCGGGCACCGGATCCGCCGAAACGTACGAGCCGCGGTTCACCGTGCACGGCTACCGGTACGTCGAGCTGACCGGCCTGCCTGCGGCCCCGACGGCGTCGACGTTGACCGGCCGAGCGATGTGGACGGCCGGCGCGCAGACCGGCACGTTCACGACGTCGAACGCGCTCGTGAACCAGCTGCAGCACAACATCCTGTGGGGTGAGCGCTCGAACATGCTGTCCGTGCCGAGCGACTGCCCGCAGCGCGACGAGCGGCTCGGCTGGACCGGCGACATCGGGATCTTCGCCGGCACGTCGACGTTCAACCTCGACGTGGCGAACTTCCTCGGCAAGTTCAGCGACGACCTGGTCGACGCCCAGCACGACGACGGTTCGTTCACCGACGTCGCCCCGGGCGTGCTGGGCGGCTCGGGCACGGCCGGCTGGGGCGACGCGGGCGTCATCGTGCCCTACACCCTGTGGCAGCGGTACGGCGACACCGGCGTGATCGACGAGCACTTCGCCGCGATGGTCAAGTGGGTCGAGTACCTGCGCTCGACGTCCGGCGCGGACCTCATCCGCGACCACCAGACGTACGGGGACTGGCTCAACGTCAACGACAACACCGCGCAGGACCTGATTTCGACGGCGTTCTTCGCGTGGTCGTCCCGGCTGGTGTCGCGGATGGCGGCGGCCACCGGGCGGACGGCGGAGGCGACGGAGTACGGGACGCTGGCCGACCAGGTCGGGGCGGCGTTCACCGCGCGCTTCTCGCAGGCCGACGGCACGGTGGGCTCCGGCTCCCAGGCAGGGCACGTCCTGGCGCTGGCGTTCGGGCTGCTCCCGGCGTCGCGCGTCCAGCCGGCGGCGGACCAGCTGGCCGCCCGCGTGGCGGCGGCGGGCGGGCACCTGAGCGTCGGCTTCCTCGGCGTGGAGAACCTGCTGCCGGTGCTGGCCGCGCACGGGCACGCGGACGTCGCGTACCAGGTGCTGCTGCAGCCGGGCTTCCCCGGCTGGGGCTACATGATCGGCCACGGCGCGACGACGATCTGGGAGCGCTGGGACGGCATCAAGCCGGATGGGACGTTCAACGACCCGGGGATGAACTCGTTCAACCACTACGGCCTCGGCTCGGTGGGCGACTTCCTGTACCGCTCGGTCGGCGGGCTCGCACCGGCGTCCCCGGGTTACGCGTCGCTGCTGGTGGCGCCGAGGCCGGGCGGCGGGCTGACGTCGGCGAAGTCGGCGTACGAGACCCCGTACGGCGGCGCGGTCAGCGACTGGTCGGTGTCGGCGGGCAAGCTGACGCTGCGGGTGACGGTCCCGCCCGGCTCATCGGCGACGGTGAAGGTCCCGACCTCGGCCCCGGGCGCGGTCACGGCCCCGGCGGAGGCGGTCCCGTCGGCGGCGGGGACGTACTTCGTGCCCGCGGGTTCGTACGTGTTCACGGCTCCGGCGTGACCGGCTGAAAGCGCCCCAATGTGGCGTTGGTTGCGTCCAACGCACCCAATGTGGCGTTCGGTGCGTTGGACGCACCGAACGCCACATTGGGGCGCTTGAGCCAGGGTGTCAGCGGCGCAGCGCCACGTTGAGCACGTCGCCGGCGTGGTCGAGGCAGTCCGCGCAGATCACCGCGTCGCGCGCGGCGCAGTCCACGCGCAGGAGCGGGCGCCGCAAACCCAGGAACGTCCGGCGCTCGCGGCGGCCGCAGAAGTCGCAAACCGCCGCCAGGGGCGAGGTCACCGCGGCCAGTACGTCGCCCGCCTGGGTTTCGCGGTCCGCGCCGTCGCGGATCACCCGCAGGCCGGCCCGGACGCAGTCCAGGCAGATCGGGCCCGACCGGCCCGGGACCCGCGGGTCGCGGGACCGGCCGCAGAAGCGGCACGGCCGGCCGGCACCGTTGCTCGCCGTCACGGCGCCTCCTCACCGGTTTCGCCGCGCGCACACCGGGAACCCCGGGCGCGGCGCACCCTGACGGCCCACGCTACTCCCGCGCGGCCGATCCGGGGCGACGGCGGACCCGGCTCACGCTCGGCCGGGTCCGGGCACGGACCTCCCGCCCGGGTGGCACGGCACGAGCGGGCAGGAGGAACCCTTGTCGTCGTTGACGGTGCTGTTCGGCGTGGCCGGACTGCTCGCCCTCGCCGCGGCGATCGTCCCGAAACTGGTCGCCGACCGGCCGTTCTCGGTGCCGCTGGTGATGCTGCTCGCCGGGATCGTCCTGGGCCTGCTGCCGCTGCCCGCGCCCTACGGCAACGGCTGGAGCGACCCCACCGCCCACCTGCAGGGCGTCGAATCCTTCACCCAGCTGGGTATTCTCGTCGCGCTCGCCGGGGCAGGCCTGTCCGTCGACCGCGCGTTCGGCCTGAAGCGCTGGGGCTCGACGTGGCGACTGCTGGCCCTGACCATGCCGCTGTCGATCCTGGTGATCGCCGTGCTCGGGCACTGGTGGCTCGCCCTCGCCCCCGGCGTGGCGCTGCTGCTGGCCGCGGCGCTGGCGCCGACCGACCCGGTGCTGGCGGGCGACGTCGGCGTGCCGCACCCCGACGTCGATCCGGACCTGGCCAGGAACAACGAGATCCGCTTCACGCTGACCACGGAGGCCGGGCTCAACGACGGCCTGACCATGCCGTTCGTCCTGCTCGGCCTCGCGATGGCCGGCAGCGAGCCGCACCTCGACGTCTCGTGGGTGCTCGTGGACCTCCTGCTGCCCGTCGTGCTCGGCGTGCTGGTCGGCCTGGTGGTCGGGCGCGGGCTCGGCTGGGCGATCTTCCGCACGTCGTCGGACCGGCTGCGGCTGGCCGAATACGGGGACGGCCTGGTCCTGCTGGCGCTGGCCTTCCTGCCGTACGCGCTCGCGGAACTGGCCCACGGCAACGGGTTCGCCGCGGTGTTCGTCGCGGCGGTGGTCGTCCGCAAGCTCGAGCGGGAGCACGACTACCACGGCGTCCTGCACGCCTTCGGCCGCCAGCTGGAACGGCTGTTCGTGCCGCTCGCCCTGCTGGGGCTCGGGCTCGCCATCGGCGACGGGCTGCTGCGCGGCCTGCGCGTGCTCGAAGTGGTGATCGCCGTCGTCGCGGTGCTGGTCGTGCGGCCCGTGATCGGCTGGCTCTCGCTGCTCGGCGGCTCCGCCGGGCGCCCGGCCACCGCGGCGATCGCGTTCTTCGGCGTCCGCGGCATCGGCACGCTCTACTACCTGGCCTACGCGCTCAACCGGCTTCCGGTGCCGCAGCAGGACGTGCTGTGGCGGGTCGGCGCGCTCGCCGTCGCGGTGTCGGTGCTGGTGCACGGCATCGTCGCCGAGCCGGCGATCCAGCGGATCGAACGGATGGGCGGCCACTTGCCGTCGACCTGATGTGTAGACCCGCGGCGGCGGGGTAACCGAAGGCCAAGGCCCTTTTGGCGACTGGCCGATCCGGAAATGTCGCCGCGCGACGGAAGGTGCACCCCGATGAACGACAAGATCGAGAACAAGGGCGAAGAGCTCAAGGGCCGGGCCAAGGAGGCCGTCGGCGACGCCACGGGCAACGAGCAGTGGCAGGCCGAAGGCAAGTCCGAGCAGGCCAAGGGCTCGCTCAAGCAGGCGGGCGAGAAGATCAAGGACGCCGTGAAGGGCGTCACGAACAAGGACTGACCCGTACTTCCGCGGCCGCACCCCGTTCCCGGGGTGCGGCCGCGACTCACGCCTGGGGGCGGCACATGTTCGACGGCTTCACCCTCGACCACGTCGATGTCGGCGACGTCACACTGCGCGTGCGCCACGGCGGGTCGGGCCCGCCGGTCCTGCTGCTGCACGGCCACCCGCGCACGCACACGACCTGGCACCGCGTCGCCCCGCGGCTCGCGGAGCGGTTCACGGTGGTGTGCCCGGACACGCGCGGCTATGGCATGTCGGCGAAGCCCCCGACGGACGCCGAGCACACGCCGTACAGCAAACGCGTCATGGCGGCCGACTGCGTCGCCTTGATGGCGCACTTCGGGCATTCCCGGTTCTTCGTGGCCGGTCACGACCGCGGCGCGTACGTCGCGACGCGCCTGGCGCTCGACCACCCGGAGGTGATCCGCGGCGCGGCCATCCTCGACGCCGTCCCGATCGGTGAGGCCCTCGCCCGCTGCGACGCGCGGTTCGCGCAGGAGTGGTTCCACTGGTTCTTCTTCGCCCAGCCGGAAAAGCCCGAACGGGTGATCACCGCCGACCCCGACGCCTGGTACAACGTCGGCACCAAGAACACGCCCGAACGCCTCGGCGAAGAGAACTTCGCCGACTTCCACCGCGCGATCCACGACCCCGCGACGGTCACCGCGATGCTCGAGGACTACCGCGCGGGCCTGGGCGTCGACCGCGCCCACGACGACGCGGACCGCGCCGCCGGACGGCGGATCACCTGTCCCGCCATGGTGTTGTGGTCGAGCGACGACGACCTCGAGGACCTCTACGGCGACGTCCTGGCCGTCTGGCGCCCCTGGACGACGGACCTGCGCGGGCACTCGATCGCGTCCGGGCACCACATGGCCGAGGAAAACCCCGAAGCGCTGGCCACCGCGCTCGGCGACTTCTTCGGCGGGATCTAGCGCACGCGGCGGGTTCCGTCACCGAGCGGTTCGGTGCGGCCCGCCGCGTCGAGCCGTTCCAGCAGGGGGATCATCACGCGCCGCGTGCTGTCCAAGGCCTTGCGGGCCTCGGAAACCGTGAACGGCTGGGGCAACTCGCCCAGTCCGGACACCGCGCGGTCCTCCGCGTCCGGGCCGAGCACGACCCCTTCGGCGAGCGCCGTCAACCGCCCGAGCCGGACCGCCGCCGCCAGTTCCCGCCTGCCGAGGCCCAGCGCCCGCAGTTCGTCCGCCTCCGGCGCGCGGAACGGGTGCTCCGCGAGCCGCTTCGCCACCTTCTCCAGCGCCTCCTCGACGGCCGGGGCCAGGCCGGCGCCGGGACGGCGGACGAGCCCGCCCGCCACCTCGAACCCGGTGCCCCGCAGCACGGGGACGACCAGCTCCGGCGCGGGCAGGCCGAGCCGCTGCCGCAGCGCCTCCACCGGCACGCCCGCGGCGGTCCGGTCCCACCCGCCCACGATCGCGGCCGCCTCCGCGCGCAGGGCGGCGAAGCGCTCCTCGTCCGCGCACCAGCCGCCCAGGCGCTCCCCCGCCTCGGGCAGGCCCATCGCGGCGAAGTCCGCCGCGCGGACGAAACCGTGGCGGCGCAGGTAGGTCCGGGCGAGATCGGGGTCCGCCAGCTCTCGGCCGCGGTCCCGCGCCGCACCGCGGCGGGCCAGCGAAGGCGGGTGGACGTCCAGGACGTCGAAGCCCGCGGCGATCCGGTGCTCCCCCGGGTCGCGCACCAGACCCCGGTCCCCGACGCGCAACGGCAGCGCGGTGCCCGTCGTGAGCCGCGCGGTGTCCGTCCCCAGTGGACGAACGCGCACCGGAAGCGCCACCGTGCCCAGGTGCAGCACGAGGTTCCGGTGCAGGTCGGCGGCGGCCGCGCCGCGCAGCCGGACGTCGAACTCGGCCGTGGTGCGCCACCGATCGGGCGTGAGCAGGACGTCGCCGCGGCCGACGTCGCCCCGCGGGGTGCCGCGGAGGTTCACCGCCACCCTGGCCACCGCGCCGACCCGGTCACGGGGCTCGCCGAGCGCCTGCAGGCCGCGGACCTTCACCGGCGCCGGGCCCAGCCGCAGCTCGTCCCCCACGGCGATGGTCCCGGCGGCCAGGGTGCCGGTGACGACCGTGCCCGCCCCGGACACGGTGAAGGCGCGGTCGATCCACAACCGGACGTCGGCGTCCTGGTCGGGCGCGGGCAGGCCGCCGGTCAGCTCGGCGATCGCCGTGCGCAGCTCGTCGAAGCCCGCGCCGGTCCGGCCGCTGACGGCGATGCTCGGCACGGTGCCCAGCGACGTCCGCGCGATCTCCTCGAGGGCGGCCCGGGTCGCCGCGGCCGGCTCGGCCCGGTCGGCCTTGGTGACGACCAGCAGGCCGCGGCGGACGCCGAAGGCGTCCAGCGCGGCGAGGTGCTCGGCCGACTGCGGCATCCAGCCCTCGTCCGCGGCCACGACGAACAGCACGGCCGGCGCGGGCCCGGCGCCGGCGAGCATGTTCGGCACGAACCGTTCGTGGCCCGGCACGTCCACGAACGCGACCTCTTCCCCGCCGATCCGCGTCCAGGCGAACCCGAGGTCGATGGTGAGGCCGCGGCGGCGTTCCTCGGCCCACCGGTCCGGTTCCATCCCGGTCAGCCGCCGGACCAGGGTGGACTTCCCGTGGTCGACGTGGCCGGCGGTGACGATCACCCGCATCGGCGGACGGCTTCCCGCAGCTTCGCGTCTTCGTCCGGGCGCACGGTCCGCAGGTCGAGCAGGCAGCGGTCGCGCACGACCCGGCCGACGACCGCCGGCTCGCCGGTGCGCAGCGCCGCCGCGTACCGCGCGGGCAGGCTGACCGCGGCGCTGGGCAGTTCGACGCCGGGCGCGCCCCCGCCGCCGACCGCCGCGACCGAGCCGACCGCTTCGGCCCCGACGTCCCGCAGGCTGCCGGCGAGGTTTTCGGCCCGGCGCCACAGGTCCTCGACGGACGCTTCGAGGGCGGCGCGCACCGGGGGCGCCGGGCCGCGCAGGGTCGCTTCGAGCGCGGCGAGGGTGAGCTTGTCGACGCGCAGGGCCCGGGCGGCGGGGTGCCGCCGCAGCCGCTCGACGACGTCTTCGTCACCGAAGAGCAGCCCGGCCTGGGGGCCGCCCAGCAGCTTGTCCCCGCTGGCGGTGACGACGGTGGCGCCCGCCCGCAGCGCGGTCGCCGCGTCCGGTTCGTCCGGCAGGAGGGGGTGCGGGGCGAGCAGCCCGGACCCGATGTCGGCGACGACCGGCACACCGAGCTGCGTGAGCTCGCCGAGCGACGCCTCCGCCGTGAACCCGGTGACCCGGTAGTTCGACGGGTGGACCTTGAGCACGAACCCGGTGTCCGGGCCGAGCGCGGCGGCGTAGTCCCGGACCGACGTCCGGTTCGTGGTGCCGACCTCACGCAGCCGGGAACCCGCCGATTCCAGCAGGTCCGGGATGCGGAAACCGTCGCCGATCTCGACCAGTTCGCCGCGGCCGACGACGATCTCGCGCCCGGGTGCCATGGCGAGCGCGCAGAGCAGGAGCGCGGCCGCGTTGTTGTTGACGACGTGCACCGCGCCCGCGTCCGGCACGGCGGCGGCCAGCGCGGCGAGCGCGCTGCGGCCGCGGCGGGCCCGGTCGCCGGTCGCGAGGTCGAATTCGACGTCGGTGGCACCGCCGGCCGCGACGAGGGCGTCCAGTGCGGCGGCCGAGAGCGGGGCGCGGCCGAGGTTGGTGTGCACGACGACGCCGGTCGCGTTGATCACCGGCCGCAGCGAAGACGCGTTGCCGGGGAGGCGCGCGAGCACGGTGGCGGCGACGTCGGCCGGGGCGACCTCCCCGGCGCGGGCCGCCCGCTGGACGTCCTGGACCACGGACTTGACCAGGTCACGGCCCAGGTCCACGGCGGCTTTCGCGATCCCGGGGTCGGCCAGGAGCGCGTCGGTGCGCGGGATCGCGCGGCGGGGATCAGGCATGGCGGAGGCGGACGGGAATCGAACCCGCCAACGGCAGTACCTGCCGTTCGACGATTTTGAAGATCGCGCCGGTCACCAGGCCGGATACGCCTCCCTGCACCATGACCGCCATCCTGCCAACGAAGCGGCGGGCGGGCAGGATGAACCCGTGGGTTACCGACTGACGCAGTACGCGCACGGCGGCGGCTGCGCGTGCAAGATCCCGCCCGGAGAACTCGAAGCGGCCGTTCGCGGCCTCACCGGCGCGTCTCCCGTCGATCCACCGGGCGAGCTGCTCGTCGGGCTCGACACCGGCGACGACGCCGCCGCGGTCCGGATCTCCGGCGACACCGCGCTCATCGCGACGACGGACTTCTTCACCCCGGTGGTCGACGACGCCTACGACTGGGGCCGGATCGCCGCGGCCAACGCGCTTTCCGACGTCTACGCCATGGGCGGCACGCCGGTGGTGGCGCTCAACCTGCTGGGCTGGCCGCGGGAGACGCTGCCGTTCGAGCTGGCCGCGGAAGTGCTGCGCGGCGGCCTCGACATCTGCGGCGAGGCCGGCTGCCACCTGGCCGGCGGGCACAGCGTCGACGACCCGGAACCGAAGTACGGCCTGGCCGTCACCGGCGTCGCGGACCCTTCGCGGCTGCTGCGCAACGACGCCGGCCGTGCCGGGCTGCCGCTGACGCTCACGAAGCCGCTGGGCATCGGTGTGCTGAACTCGCGGCACAAGGCCACCGGGGAACGGTTCGAGCAGGCGATCGACGTCATGACCACGCTGAACGCCCCGGCGTCCCGCGCGGCGCTGGCCGCGGGAGCCGTGTGCGCCACCGACGTCACGGGGTTCGGCCTGCTCGGCCACCTGCACAAATTGGCGCGGGCCAGCGGCGTCACGGCCCGGCTGGACCCGGCGGCGGTGCCGTACCTCGACGGCGCGCGCTCGGCGTTGCGCGACGGGTACGTCAGCGGCGGCACCCGGCGCAACCTCGACTGGGTCGCGCCGCACACCGACCTCTCGCGGATTTCTCCGGATGAGGCTTTGCTGCTGGCGGACGCGCAGACGTCCGGCGGGCTGCTGGTCGCCGGCGAGCTGCCGGGGCACCCGGTGATCGGGGAGCTCGTACCGCGCGGGGAGCACACGATCGTCGTCGGCTGAGTTTCGCGCGGGGTGCGGCGGGTACGCGACGAGCATGTCTGCAGCGGACCGAACCAGCCTCGAACAGCACCTGGCCGAGACGGAGTACCCGTGCGGCCGCGACGAGCTCCTGCGCCGCGCGGCGGCGGCCGGCGGCGGCGACTCGGTGCTCGGCTCGCTCGGCGGCCTGCCCGGCGACGACCGGTACGAGAACTTCGACGCCGTCTGGGAGGCGGTGTCGGCCAAGCACATCGGCGGGGCGCCTTAGCCCGATCAGGTGAGCCGTTCGACGGCGTCGCGGGCGTCCTTGAGGTCGACGCCGGTGCGTTCGCGGTAGACCTTGATCGCCTGGATCTTCTTGCCCTCGCGCACCAGCGCGGCGACCTCGGCCAGCCCGGGCTCCTCGACGGCCACCCCGAGCTTCTCGGCGATGGCGTCGAGCTTCCGCTCCACCCGCGCGAGCCGCCGATCGACCCGCGTCAGCCGGCGATCGGTGGCCGACGACCCCAGCGCGACGACCGCGACCAGCACGACGACACCCAGCAACAGCATCCCGTAGTCCATGGCGGGCCATGCTACTTCCGGAAATTGTCGGTGGCGGTGGCTAGGGTTTCGCGCATGACCACACTGATCGGCCGGCCCAAGACCGCCTTGCTCGTCATCGACGTCCAGAACGGGGTGATGTCCTCGGCCCACGACCGCGCACCGGTCCTCGCCAACATCGTCGCCTTGGTGGACAAGGCCCGCGCGGCCGGGACGGAGGTGGTGTGGGTGCAGCACACCAGCGAGGAGCTGCCCCGGGACAGCGAACCCTGGGCGTACGTACCCGAACTCGTGCGGCGGGATTCGGAACCGCTGGTGCACAAGGAGTACGGCGACTCGTTCGAGGCGACGGACCTGGAGGCGGTGCTGGCCGAGCGGGGCGTGGGTTCGCTGGTGGTGGCGGGCGCGCAGACGGACGCGTGCATCCGGTCGACGCTGCACGGCGCGTTCACCCGGGGGTACGACACGGCGCTGGTGTCGGACGCGCACACGACCGAGGACCTGTCGGCCTACGGCGCTCCGCCGCCCGGGCAGGTGATCGCGCACACGAACATGTACTGGCAGTACCAGACGGCACCGGGCCGGACGGCGGGCACGATGACCACGGAGGAGGTCGAGTTCGGGGTGACGGTCCCGGCCTGAAGGGGACGTTCAGGGCATGGGGTGCCCGGAGGAACGGCAGAAATCCGGCACGGCCTGGAAGCCGGACTGACCCCAGTCACGATCGCGGCGGTCCTCGGCAGGTCACCGGCCGCGGTGTCCCGCGAGGGCCGCCGCGGCGGCCCCCGATGCTGACGACCGGCGGTGCACACGTCGGGCCGGCCCCGCCGCGATCGCGCCGAGCGGGCGGCCCGCCGGCGGGCCGCCTGGCCCAGACCACACAAGCTGACATGCTGCCGAGGATGTTCCCCCGCGACAGGGCGATGCGGGTGCCCTGAAGGGGACTTTGCTGTCATGTGATGCCAGGAACGTCCCCTTCAGGGCGCCGGTCCGAATGCGGGACGCGGTGACGTCGGGTGTGCCCGGCTAGCGCTGCCGCGTGAAGCCGTAAGCGCGTTCCACCTTGGCGACCTCGATGTGGTAGTCCGCGTACCACTGCTCCCGCCCGCGGCGCTGCGCCTCGAGGTGCTCCGGGTGCTGCTGCCAAGCCGTGATCGCCGCGGCGTCCCGGTAGTACAGCACCGTCAGGTCGCGGCCGTCCGGACCGGTCTTCGACTCGCGGCCCAGGTACCCCGGCTGGGCGCGGCCCAGCTCGGCCATGCGCTCGTCCATCGCCGCGTAGCCGTCGAGGCTGGATTCGTCGAGGGCGCTCGTGATGATCACCGCGTAGTACGGCGGTTCCGGTCTCGTGAAGGACACCGCCGGAGCCTAAGCCGGGGAAACCGGCGCCCCAAGCGGTTTTCTCACGTGCCGCGCAGGTGGTCGCGCAGGGCTCGGGCGACGCGGGACATCAGCACGTCCGCCTCCGGCTGGACGGCCGCCGGTACCCGGGACTCCGTCAGCGCCACCACCGCGAACACGCCGCCGTCCGCGTGCTCCACCACGCCCGCCTCGTGGCGCAGGTTCAGCAGCGTGCCCGTTTTCGACGACCACTTCGCCGCGTCCGAGGCGAAGTCCGGGGTCAGCCGGTGGCGGATCACGTTGTTCGCCATCAGCTCGCGCACCGCCGCTGCCACGGGCGGGTCGATCTTCGACGGGGTCCACAGTGCCTGCAGCAGCTCCAGCAGCGCGCGGGCGGACGCCGCGTTCGCGCGGGACACGTCGAGCTGGGGCAGGCGGTGGCCCTGGCCCGCCGTTCCCGCGCCGATCGCCAGTGCGTGGGCCAGGTCGGCCTCGCCGGCGTCGAAGCGCTCGGCCGGGGTGTCCACCAGGTCGCGCAGCTCGTGCCGCAGCGCGATCCCGGTCAGGCCCCAGCCGGTCAGCAGCGCCGCCACCGCCGCCGGGGGCGTCAGGCCGAACAGGACGTCGGCCGCCTGGCCGTCGCTGAGGCACGTGCTCAGGTACAGCAGGTCCTCGACGGCGATCCGGGCCGGGTGCCGGAACCGGGTCACGCCGATCGGGCCGGGAGTGGTGACACGGCCGGGCGGGACCTCCAGCTGCGTCGCGCCGTCGAGCTCGCCGCGGCGGATGCGCTCCAGGGTCGCCGCCGCCAGCGGGACCTTGACCAGGGACGCGATCGGGTACTCGCGGTCCGGGTCGATCCCTGCTTCCGCACCCGAACGCAGGTCGCGCACCAGGAACGAGCCGCGCAGGCCGCCGTCGTCCAGCTCCGCCCGCAGGTCGCGGACCAGCGCTTCGGTGCTCACGAGACCGCTCCGAGACAGCGTCCGACGGCTTCGCGCAGCACCGTGCGCAGCCGCTCGGCGTCTTCGCCGAGCGTGGCCGCGACACCGAAGCCGCGCGCGAGGTCGAGTTCGCCGATCGGCCGCCAGTGCAGGCCGAGCTCGCCGGCCTGCGCGACCGAGCAGACCAGCAGGTCCGCCGAGGCGAACACCTCCGCGGCCGCCGCGGTCAGCGAGCCGGCCACCGCGACCTGCGCCGGTGGCAGCCCGACGGCGTCGCGGACCCGCAGCACCCGGTCGCGGACGTGCGGAACGTCGTCCTCGGGCTGGATCCAGACCCGCCGCCGCGGACCTCCGGAGCGGCCCGCCCGCAACGTCTCCAGGTGCACGACCCGCGTTCGCGGCGGCGCCACCCCGGCGACGCCGAGCGGCACCGACCACACACCCTCCTCGGCCGGGACGGCGGTGAGCGCGGCCCGCACCTCGCTCGTCCGGACGAGTTCGGCCCGCTCCCCCGGCTCCGCCGCGCGGAACTCCAGGTGGACTTCGAGCGCGCGGGCCTCGGCGGCCAGTTCGGCGAGCTCGCGGACCCCGCAGGTGCCCGGCACCGCCACGCGCATCGGCCGCAGCCGCGCACGCTGGGCGTCGTGCTCCAGCGAGTCGGCCAGCCGGACGAGTCGCTGCGCGGACGGGAGCACGTCGCGCCCGAACGCGGTCAGCCGGGCCCGGCGGGTGGAGCGGTCGAAGAGCCGTTCGCCGAAGTGGCGTTCGAGCGCGGCGATCCGCCGGCTCGCGACCGGCTGGGGGATGCGCGCGAGCGCCGCACCGGCTGTGAAGCTCCCCGTCTCGCTCACGCTCACGAACGCTCTGCAGCCGCCGACCAGGTCCACGACCTCACTCTATGCGATTGTGGCATCGAACCGCCGGTTTCCGTCTTGGACAGCATGAGCGAACGCGGTGAGACTGCGGATGTCGATCAAGACCGGAAGGAAGCACCGTGCCGTTCCCCCACGTCCGGTGGGCCGCGCTCGCCGCGCTGGCCCTCGTCCCGCTCACCGCGTGCGCCGCCGAAACCCCGGCGCCGGCCGCGGCCCCGCCGTCGACGTCCTCGGTCGCGCCGCAACCGGACTTCGCGCCGCTCGAACGCGATTTCGACGCCCGCCTCGGCGTGTACGCGATCGACACCGGTTCCGGCCGCGAGGTCACCCACCGGGCCGACGAGCGCTTCGGCTACGCGTCGACGCACAAGGCGTTCTCCGCCGCGGCCGTCCTCCAGCGGACGAGTATGGCCGGGCTGGCGAAGGTGCTGCCCTACACCCGGGCCGACGTGCAGGAGAACTCACCGATCGGCGAAAAGCACGCCGGGACCGGGCTGTCCCTGCGTGACGCGATCGACGCGGCGTTGCGCTACAGCGACAACACCGCCGCCAACCTGCTGTTCCGCGAGCTCGGCGGCCCGGCCGGGCTGGCCGCCGCGCTGCGCGGGATCGGCGACACGACCACGCACGTCGACCGGATCGAGCCGGGCCTCAACGACCTGGCCCCGGGCGACGTCCGCGACACGAGCACCCCGCGCGCGATGGCGGCCGACCTGCGCGCGTTCGCCGTCGGCACGGCGCTACCGTCCGCGCAGCGGACGTTCTACACGGACACGATGCGCGCCAACCTCACCGGCGCCGCGGTGATCCGCGCGGGCACCCCCGCCGGCTGGACCGTCGCCGACAAGACCGGCACCGGCGAATACGCCACGCGCAACGACATCGCGGTGATCTGGCCGCCGGGCCGCGCGCCGATCGTGCTGGCCGTGCTGTCCGACCGCAAGACCGAGAACGCCGAGCACGACGACCGGCTGATCGCCCAGGCGGCGAAGCTGACCCTCGACACCTACCGCTGACCGCCCGGCCCGGACGTAGTGAATGACTCATTCCTGTCGTCGGACGACAGGAATGAGTCATTCACTACACGCGCCACCGATCAGCGGGCGCCGAAGAACCGCGCCGCCTCCGCCTCGACGTCGTCGAGCCACGCCGTGCGGCGAGCCGAGTCCGCGTCGGCCACCACCCGCAGCACCAGTCGGCGGACCTCCGGCTCGCCGAGGTACGGCGCCAGGCAGCGCCGCCAGATCGCGTCGAGCGGGTCGCCGAACAGCGTCCGCTCGCGCTCCTCGGTGGTGTCGGAGGTGTTCACCACCAGCAGCCGCCGCAGGGAAAGCAGCGACTCGGGCGCGCCACCCGCGGAGGAGAGGCGGTAGGCGACGCCCGGGACGAGGATCCGGTCGAGCCAGCCGCTGAGGATGGCGGGCGGCTTGCCCCACCAGTTCGGGTGGATCGCGACGAGCCCGCCCGCCCCGCGCAGGTCCTCGCGGTGGCGCCGCACCAGCGGATCCGGCTCGGCGGCGAGGAACTCCTCCGCCCGGGTTCCGCTGGTGTAGGCCTCTTCCGCGGTCAGCACCGGATCGAAGCCTTCGGCGTACAGGTCGTGGAACCGCACCGGCACCCCGGCCCGCTCCAGCGCCACGACGACCCGGCCGGCGAGCGCGTGGTTGAAGCTGCCGGGCCGCGGGTGCGCGAGCAGCACCACCACCGGTGCGGTCATCCCGTCATCGCCACCAGGATGCGCCGCTTGCCGGTGAACGGCTCGCGGCCGTGGGCCATCAGCATGTTGTTGATCACCATGATGTCCCCGGCCTGCCACGGGAACGCGTAGCTGACCTCGTCGTAGACCTCGCGGACCTTCACCAGGTCTTCGACCGGGATGGGGCTGCCGTCGGCGAAGTAGGCGTTGCGGGGCAGGTCCGCCTCCGGGTACAGCTCCAGCAGCGCCTCGCTGACCTCCTCGCCGAGGCTCGAGACGTGGAACAGGTTGGCCTGGTTGAACCACACGGTGTCCCCGGTGTGCGGCTCGGTGACGAACGACGGCCGGACGTGCCGGGTGCGCAGGCCCTCCTCCGTCCATTCGAACGTCTGGCCGTTGCGCGCGCAGTAGTCCTCGACGACCGCGCGGTCCTCGGTCTGGAACGCCTCCTGCCAGGTCAGCCCGAGCCCTTCGCGGAACGCGCGCGCGTAGGTGACGCCGCCGGCGAAGCGCTCCCGGAGGTCCGCCGGCAGCAGCCGGTACAGCGCCCGGCTGTCCGCGATCGGCGTGGCCCCGCCGGTTTCCGCCGCGGTGTCGCACAGGAAGAACAGGCGCGCGGGCCAGCTCGCCGAGTAGGAGTTCTCGTTGTGCATCGGGATCGACTCGGCGGGCGGGTACTCCGTCGAGGTGTAGATGTTGCCCGCCACGTTCGAGCGCGGCGTCGACCGCTCGGTGTAGGTCAGCAGCGCCCCGCCGATCGCCTCGGTGACCCGGTTGAACAGGTCGAGGTCGGCGGGCAGGCCGCGCAGCAGGATCGCGCCGTGGTCGCGCAGGTGGTTCCGCAACGCCGGCAGCCGCGCCTCCACCGCCGCGAAGTCCGCGGCCGGGAAGACGGCGATCCTGGTGTGCTCGTTGCCCTGCAGCTGCCCCAGCGGCGCCGCGAGATCGGCGGTCATGACTCCTCCAGTTCGAATCGCACGAGTTTGGCGGCCTCGGCGTGCAGCGCGGCCAGGTCGTCGAGGTCGGTGAACCCGGCGACGAGGACGTTGACGGCGTAGATCTCCTGGTCGTCGCTGAGCACCTGGCCGGGGGAAACGATGGTGACGACGTCGAGGACCTCCGGCAGGTCCGCGACCTCCTCGGTGCCTTCGACGCGCACCAGCCGTCCGCGGCCCTCCGCGTAGACGATGAGGTACCCGACCGGCACGGGCAGCCCGGTGCCCCGCGCGGGCGGCGGCGTACCGAGGGCGAGGGAAACGGCTTCGGCGATGACGTCGACGCCGGTGGCGAGCTTGAGCAGGGCCGGTTGCGCTCCCCCGGCCGGGCGGCCCGCGTTGACCTCGACGATCACCGGGCCGAGCCGCGCGTCGTCGATCACCTCGACGTGGGCGACCGTGTGGTCCAGGCCGAGGGCCAGCACGGCGGCCGACGCGGCCTCGCGGATGGCCGACGCGCGCTCCCCGGACAGCCCGAACGGCGGGCAGACCATGCCGAGCTCGAACTTCCGCTCGTCGACCAGCGGTTTGCCGACCACGGTGACCGGTTCGGCCACGCCGTCGCGGACGAGCACGTCCACCGCGTACTCCGGGCCGTCGAGCAGGCTCTCGACGAGGAACACCCGCAGCGGGTCGAGCCCTCCCGGCAGCGGGCGGTGGTAGCGCGCGTCCGGGTTCTCCGGCAGCCGGGTGGCCAGCAGGTGGTGCGCCGCGACCAGCTCGTCCACAGTGGACACCGTGCGGACGAGCGCGCTCGCGGCGCCGTTGACCGGCTTGACGATCGCCGGGAAGCCGACCTCCTGAGCGATCCGCGGCGCATCGACCGGGTCGGCGAACAACGCCGCCCGCGGCCCCGGCAGCCCGGCCGCGGCGAGCGCCTCGCGGACGGCGAACTTGTTGTGCGCCAGCGTGAACACGTCCGCCCCGCAGCGGGCGACACCGAGCAGCCCGGCGATCCGCGCGGTGCTCGCGATGATCCCTTCGGCCGCGGTCAGCACCGCGGCGGGCGCCCGGTCGCGGAGCGCCTCGGCCACCGCGGGAGCGTCCCGGACGTCGTCGACGACGACGAACCCGTCGACCAGGGTGTCCAGCTCGGCCCGCTCGACGTCGTCCACGGGCTCGGTGACCAGCTCGGCCCGCCACCCGGCCGCGCGGACGGCGGCCGCGAAGTCCGCGATCCACTGTCCGCGCGTTTCCCGCACGATGAACGCGGTCTTCACGCGACCTCCAGGCGGATCAGCTTGCTGGCTTCGGCGTGCAGGGCCGTGAGGTCGTCGTGGTCGGCGAAGCCCGCGACGACCAGGTTGACCGCGTACGTCTCCTGCTCGTCGGTGAGCACCTGGCCCGGCGAGACCGTCGTGACGACGTCGACCACTTCCGGCAGGGCCGCGACCTCGTCGAGGCCGCCGATGCCGGTCAGCGTGCCGGATCCGGCCGCGTAGAGGATCAGCATGCCCAGCGGGATCGGCAGCTTCGCCGGCTCGCGCGCGGGTGGCGGCGCGCCGAGGGCGAGGGCCGTCAGCTCGGCGAAGACGTCGATTCCGGTGCGCAGCTTGGCCAGCAACGGCATGATCGAGCCCGCCGGGCGGCCCGCGTTGACCTCGACGATCGTCGGGCCGCGCCGCTCGTCGTCGATCACCTCGACGTGCGCGACCGTGTTGTCCAGGCCCAGCGCGAGCACCGCGGCCGACGCCGCCGACCTGACCAGCTCCGCCCGCTCGGGCGGCAACCCGGCCGGCGGGCAGGACAGCGCCAGCTCGAACTTGCGCTCGTCGATCAGCGGCTTGTCGAGGATCTCGACCGGCTCGGCGACGCCGTCGCGGATCAGCACGTCCACCGCGTACTCCGGGCCTCGCAACAGACTCTCGACGAGGAACGTCGACGCCGGGTCGATCGTCCCCAGCCGGCGGTGGTAGCGCGGGTCCGCGGACGCGGGCAGCCGCGCAGCCAGCAGCGAGTACGCCGCCGCCAGCTCGTCCACAGTGGACACCGTGCGCACGAGGTTGCTCCCGGCGCCGTTGACCGGCTTGACGATCGCCGGCAGCCCGACCCGCTCGGCCACCTCCGCCGCCGAGGCGGCCGACGAGATCAGCGCCGCCGCGGGTCCCGGCAGCCCGGCGGCGGCCAGTGCTTCCCGGACCGCGAACTTGTCGGCGCACAAGGCGAACACCGACGCCGGGCACCGCGCGACGCCGAGCAGTTCGGCGGCGCGGGCGGTGCTCGCGACGATCCCGTCCGAGCCGGTCAGCACGGCGGCGGGCGTCCCGACCGCCGAGCGGATCCGAGCGGCGACCGCCTCGGCGTCGTGGACGTCGTCGACCGCGATCACCTCGTCCACCACCCCGGCGAGCGACGCCGTGTCGACCGGCGGCGCGAGCAGCACCGCGCGGTGCCCGGCCGCGTGCACCGCCGCGGCGACCTCGCCGACCCAGTGGCCGCAGGCTTCCCTGACCAGCACGACGTCGGTCACGCGGCCTCCTTCCCGGCGAGCTTGCGCTCCCGTTCCTGCGCGCCGACGAGGTCGTCCGGGAGCGAATCCGGTACCTCGGTGTCGAACCGGCGCAACAGCCGGACGGCGAACCCGCCGGCGTTGATCAGCAGCAGGACCAGCGCGAAGACGACGTAGGCGAGCCCGACCCCGCGGCCTTCGCCGGTGCCCAGGACCGTGCCCACCGAGCCGGCGAGCGCACCGCCGGGCGCGAGCAGCGGCGAGAACCAGCCGACCGCGAGCGGGGCCAGCACGGCGAACCCGATCGGCAGCGTGGACCAGGTGATCGTCTGGTTGATGGCGAACACCCGGCCGTGGTAGCGCTGCGGCACCTTGACCTGCACCAGCGTCGCGTAGATGCCCTGCGACACGGCCATCGCCGCGGCCAGCAGGAACACGCCCGCGGCCACGACGACCAGCGACGGCCGCAGGCCCATCACGAGGCTGCCGAGCGCGATGCCGACGTTGCCCGCGAGCACGCCGGCCATCCGCCGCTTGCGCGGGCCGCCCCAGAGCGCCATGCCGATGCCGCCGGCCACCGCGCCGATCGCCTCGGCGAGCGCGACCTGGGCGACGTCGGTGACCGTGCCGAACGACAGCACCAGCGGCGAGACGAGCACCAGCGCCGGCGCCAGGAAGACGTTGGCCAGCGCGAAGTACAGCAGCATCGTGCGGAAGCCGCGGTGGTTCCACGAGTACTTCAGCCCGCCCGCGATCGCCGTCAGCAGCGGCTCCCGCGGGCGCCAGCCGAGCAGGTCGGGGAACCGGACGAACAGCAGGCTGACGATGGCGAAGACGTAGCTCGCCATGTCCAGGACGAGGATCCCCCGCAGCTGGATCGCCGCCAGCAGCCCGGCCGCGATCACCGGCATCAGCAGCTGCGCGAACCCGTTGGACAGCTGGGCGAGCCCCATCGCGTGCCCGAGGTACTGCTTGGGCACCAGTTGCGCCACCGACGACTGGTAGGCGATGCGCTGGATCGACCCCGCGACAGACCCCAGCGGGATCAGCACGTAGAGCCACCAGAGCTGCAGGTTCCCCACGGTCAGCAGCACCGCGAGCACGAGCTGGATGACGCCGGCGAGCGCGCTGGCCGCGATCATGATCCGGCGGCGGTCGCCGCGGTCGACGAGCGCGCCCGCCACCGGCAGGACCAGCACGCCGCACAGCAGGGCCAGCGCCCAGAGCAGGCCGAGGTCGGTGACCGAGCCGGTCCGGGTGTAGAGCCAGATCGGTACCGCGAACGACGTCAGCGCCGAGCCGGTCGAGGAGACCAGCTGGCCGGCGGTGACCGTGACGAACCGCGCCATGCTCGGCTTCACCGCGGGCTTGCCGTCCGCTTCGGACCGATGGGTGTCGTGCACCGCCCAGCCGGCCGACTCTTCACGCGCCGAGACGTGCAGGTCGCCGGGCTCGTCCAGCGCGGGGTGCACCCGGGTGAGGATCTCCGCCAGCTCTTCCGCCCGGTAGCGGAGGAAGAAGTGCCCGGCCTGGTCCAGCACCACGAGCGCGGTGCGGTCGGTGAGGAACTCCCACTCGCGGTAGCGCTCGGCGTAGTAGTCGGTGACCGGGTCCTCCGAGCCGACGACCGAGATGATCGGCGCGCGCAGCTTGGCGACGCGGGCGTCGAGCAGGCCGCTGAAGTACTCCTCGGCGGCGCGGCTGTCGGCGCGCATGTTCCCGATGATCCGGTCGGCCTGCGCCGGGTCGAGGTCGTCGGTGTCGACGCCCATGCCCTTGAGCCAGTTCGCGTAGTACCGGTTGCTGCGCAGCTTCTCCAGCCGCGTCCGCAGCGTCCCGACGGCGCCCTTGATCCGCGCGAACGGGAAGATCGCGCCGATGTGCACGACCGCCAGTTCGCGGCCGCGTTCCTCCAGCCGCCGGGAGACGCCGACGGCGAGGGCGTTGCCGACGCCGCAGTGGCCGTAGATCGCCAGCGGCCCGTCGATCCGCTCGAGGACCTCGTCCGCGAGCCGCTCGACCAGTTCGTCGAACGGCACGGCTTCCTCGGACAGCCCGACGTCGTGGCCGGGGATCGCGACCGAGAACAGCGAATACCCGCTCGGCAGGGCGTCCGCGAGGGGCTGGTAGACGATCGCGCTGCCGCCGCCGTACGGGAAGCAGACGTACGTCAGCGTCGGCTTCGCGACCGGCTTGGTCAGCTCGTACAGCAGGTGTCCCGAGTCGTCGCGGTCACCGTCCAGGAAGGACGCCAGTTCGCGGATCGTGCGGTGCTGGAACAGGTCCATCACGCCGGCCTGGTGCCCGGCCTTCGCGATCCGCGCGACCACCTGGGTGGCGAGCATCGAGTGGCCGCCGAGATCGAAGAAGTCGTCGCCGACGCCGAGTTCGTCGACCTTGAGGACGTCCCGCCAGATGTCGGCGAGCAGCACTTCCAGCGGAGTGGACGGTGCGACCAGCTCGGTGCTCGCGTCGCGGGCGGCGACCGGGGCGGGCAGGGCCTTGCGGTCGAGCTTCCCGTTCGGCGTCAGCGGCAGCGCGTCGAGGGTGACGAACGACGGCGGCACCATGTAGTCCGGCAGCGTCTCCTTCAGCGCGGCGCGCAAGCCGTCCGCGTCGCCGACGACGTACCCGACCAGGCGCTTGTCCCCCGGCGTGTCCTCGCGGACGAGCACGACGGCGTCGGCGACGCCGGGCCGCTCCCGCATCCGGGCCTCGATCTCGCCGAGCTCGATGCGCAGGCCGCGCAGCTTGACCTGGTGGTCGAGCCGGCCGAGGAACGCGATCGTGCCGTCGGACCGCCAGTGCGCGAGGTCACCGGTGCGGTACATCCGGCCGCCGTGGAACGGGTCCGCGACGAACCGCTCGGCCGTGAGTTCCGGCCGGTTGTGGTAGCCCAGCGCCAGGCCGGCGCCCGCGATGTGGAGTTCGCCGGGCACCCCGACCGGGCACGGGGTGCCGAGCCGGTCGAGGACGTAGATCCGGACGTTGCGGATCGGCGCCCCGATCGGCACGGACGCGACCTCGGCGAGCGCTTCGGGCGTGCAGTGCCAGGCGGTGACGTCGATCGCGGCTTCGGTCGGGCCGTAGAGGTTGTGCAGTTCGCAGTGCGGCAGCCGCCGGACGAACTCGCGGGCGGTGTCGAGCGGGAGTTCCTCACCGCTGCAGACGATCCGGCGCAGCGCCGTGACCGACTCGATGCCGGGCTCCGCGAGGAACAAACTCAGCATCGACGGGACGAAGTGCGCGGTCGTGATGCCTTCGCTGGCCAGGAGTTCGCGCAGGTACGCCGCGTCCTTGTGCCCGCCGGGCTCGGCCAGCACCAGCCGGGCGCCGGTCATCAGCGGCCAGAAGAACTCCCACACCGAGACGTCGAAGCTCGCCGGGGTCTTCTGCAGCACCGCGTCCGAGCCGTCGAGGCCGTACTCGCGCTGCATCCAGTCGAGCCGGTTGACGATCCCGCGATGCCCGTTCGGCACGCCCTTCGGCCGTCCGGTCGAGCCCGAGGTGTAGATGACGTACGCGGGATCGTCTGCGTCGGCGAGCGGTTCCACGGGCGTGATCGGCCCGGTCACGTCGTCGAGCACGACGACCGTCGCGTCTCCCGGCGGCAGGGTGTCCCGCAGGGCGGCCTGGGTCAGGACGACCGGCGCGGCCGCGTCTTCGAGCATGAACGCGAGCCGGTCGGCGGGGTACTCCGGGTCGAGCGGCACGTACGCCCCGCCCGCCTTGAGCACCCCGAGCAGGCCGATGACCAGCTCGAACGAGCGGTTCGCGAAGACACCGACCAAGGTGCCCGGCCCGACGCCCAGCTCACGCAGCCGGTGCGCCAGCCCGTTCGCGCGCTCGTCCAGGTCCCGATAGGACAGTGACGAGCCGCGGAACGTCAGCGCGGGCGCGTCCGGCGTGCGTGCGACCTGCGCCTCGACGAGCGAGTGCAGCGTGCCCGCCGGGATCTCCCCCGCCGTGTCGTTCCAGCGGTTCAGCACCAGGTCCCGCTGCGCACCCAGGATGTCCAATCCGGACAGCGGACGCGCCGGGTCGGCGGCGATCGAGCGCAACAGCGTGACCAGGCGCTCGGCCATGCCGGCGACGGTCTCCGCGCCGAACAGCGCGGTGTTGTGCACGAACTTGCCGATCAGCCCGGACTCGACCTCGATGGCGTGGAACTCGAAGTCGAACCGGGTCGCGGGCAGGTCCATCGGCAGCCAGCGGAAGTCCACTTCGGACTTCCCGGCCGCGCCCAGCCGGCCCATCTCGTAGTTCTGCAGCACGAACATCGCCTGGAACACCGGTGACCGGCTGACGTCCCGCGGGACGCCGAGGGCGTTCACCAGGCGCTCGAACGGGACGTCGGCGTGGTCGAACGCGTCGAGCACGTGCCGCCGGGTCCGCGCAAGCAGTTCGGTGAAGCTCGGGTCGCCGTCGAGCTGGGCGCGCAGCGGCAGCATGTTGATGAACATGCCGACGACGCCTTCCAGCTCGGGCAGCCCGCGCCCGGCCGACGAGGAACCGACCGCGAAGTCCTCCTGCCCCGAGTACCGGGACAGCAGCACCTGGTAGGCGGCCAGCAGCGTCATGAACAGCGTCACGCCGTGTTCGCGGCTCAGGTCGCCGAGCGCCCGCACGAGGTCCCGCTCGACGAAGAACTCGTGGATCGCCCCGTCGAAGGTCTGGGTCGCCGGGCGCGGCCGGTCGGTGGGCAGTTCCAGGGGTTCGACGCCGCGGAGGGTCTCCTGCCAGTGGTCGAGCTGCCGGTCCAGTTCGGTGCCGGTCAGCGTCCGGCGCTGCCAGTGCGCGAAGTCGCCGTAGCCGATGGACAGCGCGGGCAGCGCGGCCGCCGTGCCGTGGTAGCCCGCCGCGAGGTCGCGCAGCAGCAGGTCGACCGACCAGCCGTCGCCGACGATGTGGTGCGTGCACACGGCGAGGAGGTGCTCGTCGTCCGAGACGCGCGCCAGGGTGGCCCGCAGCAAGGGACCGGAGGCCAGGTCGAACGGCTCGGCCGCGGCGGCGTCGACCGCCGCCCGGGCGGCTTCCTCGGTACCCGCGTCCACAACGGACAGTGGCACGGTGACGACCGGGTCGATCCGGACCGAAGGCTGCCCGTCGTCCCCGGCCGGGAATCGCATGCGCAGGGCCTCGTGCCGCGCGGGCAGGGCGTCGAGGGCCGCCTGCAGCACGCCGGTGTCGAGACGGCCGGTGAGCCGGATCGGCACGGGAATGTTGTAAGAGCTGGTTCCCGGCGCGAACTGCTCCATGAACCAGACGCGTTCCTGCTGGTACGACAGCGGAACGGGGTCACCGTCCGGCCGCCGGGTGATGGTCGCGGCCGGCTCGGCGCGCCGCCGCAGCCGCCGTTCCAGCAACGCCCGGCGCGCGGCCGCGCTGCTGGTCTCGTCGATGGTCGTCACGCCTGCCCGCCTTCGGCCAGCTGGGCCCGGACCTCTTCGTCGCTGAGCTGCTCGAGGTCCGCTTCCAGGCGCCGCTCGACCTCGGCGGCGAGCCCGGCCACCGTGGTGAAGGAGAACAGGCCGCGGACCGGCAGCTCGACGCCGACCTGCTTGCGGATCCGGGCCATCGCGCGGATCGCGAGCAGCGAATTGCCGCCGTGGGCGAAGAAGTCGTCGTGCACGCCGAGCTTCTCGATGCCCAGTAGCTCGCCCAGCACCTCGGCGACCAGCTCCTCGGCCGCGGTGCTCGGGGCCACGTACTCCGTCGCGGCACCGAGGTGCGGATCGGGCAGCGCGGCCCGGTCGAGCTTGCCGCTCGCCGCCACCGGCAGTGCTTCCAGCGTGACGAACACGGTCGGCACCAGGTACTCCGGCAGTACCGCCCGCAGCGCGTCGGCCGCGCCGTCCGCGGTGCCGACGACGTACCCGACGAGGGTCCCCTCGCGGACCGCCACCGCCGCGTCCCGGATCTCCGGCAGCTCCCGCAGCGCGGCTTCCACTTCACCCGGCTCGATCCGGAAGCCGCGCAGCTTGACCTGGTCGTCGGTCCGGCCGAGGTACTCCAGGGTGCCGTCCCGGCGCCACCGGGCGAGGTCGCCGGTCGCGTACATCCGCCCGTACGGGCCGTCCGGGAACCGCTCGGCGGTCAGCTCGGGCAGCCCGAGGTAGCCGTGCGCGAGCTGCGTGCCGGCCAGGTGGAGCTGCCCGGCGACGCCCGGCGGCACCGGCCGCAAGCGCGCGTCGAGGACGTAAGCGCGGGTACCGGGGATCGGGCGGCCGATCGGCACCGGTCCGTCGACCGGACCGTCGAGCCGGTGGGCCACGCAGCCGACGGTCACCTCGGTCGGCCCATACTCGTTGGTGACGGAAATCCCCGAGAACGGCCGCACGGCTTCGCCCATCAGCGCCTCGCCGCCGAGCACCAGGTCCCCGGTCGGATAAGACTCCTCCGGCAGCACGGCGAGGTGCGTCGGGGTGGCCTTGACGAAGTCCGGCCGCCCCGAGTCCACAATGGACCCGCCGGCGGTGAGCGGGCCGAGCAGCGTCGTGACGGTCAGGTCGAACGACGCCGACGTGTGCAGCAGCGCGCGCCCGGCCAGGCTCGGGTACGCCTCGCGCGCCCAGCCGAGGTAGGTGGCGAGTGCCCGGTGGCCGACCTGCACGCCCTTGGGGCGCCCGGTCGAGCCCGAGGTGTAGATGACGTAGGCGATCGCGTCCGGCTCCGGCCGCACGGGGTCCTCTTCGGCCGACTCCGCCCACACTGCCGGATCGTCGAGGGCGAGGGTCTCGGCGGCCAGGGTCACATCGCCCGCGGTGAGCACCACCCGCGCACCGGCGTCGGCCAGGATCAGCTCCTGCCGCGCGGCCGGGTTGGCCGGGTCGAGCGGCACGTAGGCCGCACCGCTCTTGAGCGCGCCGAGGATACCCACGACGAGGTCCGCTGAGTTCGGCGCGCACACCCCGACCACGCCACCGGCACCGACGCGGTGCGCGACCCGGTTGGCCCGCGCGTTCAGCTCGGCGTACGTCAGGACCGAGCCGCCGAGGTCCACCGCGACCGCGTCCGGTGTGGACCGGACCTGCGCTTCGAAGCGCGCCACGACCAGCGGGGCGTCCTCGGTGGACGAACCGCTCCACGCGTCGATCCGGGCGCGTTCGGCGTCCGACAGCAGCGGCAGGTCGGCGACCGCGACGGCCGGGTCTTCGACCGCGGCCACGAGGAGCCGCAGGAACCGCTCGGCCATCGACTCGGCGGTCTCGCGGTCGAACAGGTCGGTGCGGTAGAGCAGCCGGCCACCGGTCGCGGTGAGGTCGATGGCGACGTCGTCCTTGGCCGTGGCGTAGCGGACCGGCTCGATGCCCGAGTCGGGGATGAAGTTGAAGCCGATCTGGTACAGCGCCTGCACGCCCGCGTCACGCTCCGGGCGCACCTCCTCGGCGACCAGCTGGAACGGCACGCGGCCGTGCTCGATGGCGTCGAGCACCGCGGTGCGGACCCGGCCCACGAGCTCGGCGAACGCCGGGTCGCCCCCACAGTCGACGCGGATCGCGAGCTGGTTGACGAACATGCCGATCAGCGGTGCCAGCTCGGGCAGATCGCGGCCGGCGACCGGCACCCCGACCACGACGTCGTCCACCCCGGACAGCCGCGACAGCAGCGCGGTGTACCCGGCCAGCAGCACCATGAACGGCGACGCCGACAGCTCGCGGCCGACCACGCCGACCCGGTCGAGCAGGCCGTCCGGGAGGGTGAAGTCGACCTGGCCGCCGTCGAACCCGAACTCCGCGGGCCGCGGCCGGTCGGTGGGCAGGCTGTGCACCGGCGGGAGCCCGGCGAGCCGCTCGCGCCAGTAGTCCAGCTGCGCGCGCACGACCGGCAACTGGCCGCGCTGCCACGCCGAGTAGTCCGGGTACTGGATGGCCAGCTCGGGCAGCTTCGGGAGCCGTCCTTCGACGACCGCGTTGCAGGCCTCGTTCAGCTCGTTCGCCAGCACCAGCACGGACCCGGCGTCGAACACCGTGTGGTGCACGACGAAGGTGAGCAGCCAGTCGGCGTCGCCGAGCCGGCACAGCTGGGCCCGCCACGGCGGCGCCGAGTCCAACGGGATCGCGCGGCGGGCGATCGCTTCGGCCAGCTCGGCCGCGCGCGCTTCCCGGTCCGGGAGGTCTCGCAGGTCGTGCACCTCGGGGTCGATCGGGACGTCGGCGTGCACCACCTGGACGAGCTCGCCGCCGTCCATCCGGAACGCCGTGCGCAGGGCCTCGTGCCGTCCGACGACGACGCCGAGCGCGGCCCGCCACTGCCCCGCGGTGAGCGGCAGGTCCTGCCGCACCTGGCAGGGGAGGTTGTACACCGGGGACGCCGGGTCGAGCTGGTTCGACAGCCAGATCCGCTCCTGCCCGAACGAGGCCGGGAACGTCCATTCCTTCGTGTCGGTCATGTCTCCTGCTTCAGCGCTCGAGCTTGGGGATGGTGGTTTCGGCCGCACTTTCACGTGAAAGTGCGGCGTCGCGCAGCTCTTCGATGCGCTCGACCAGCGCGGCCACCGTGGAGGATTCGAACAGCGTCTTCATGGCCAGCCGGGCGCCGGTGGTCTTGCGGACCTGGGCGATGAGCTGGATGGCGACCAGCGAGTTGCCGCCGAGGGCGAAGAAGTCGTCGTGGACGCCGATGCGCTCGACCCCGAGCACTTCGGCCCACTGCCGGGCGATCTCGGCTTCGAGGTCGGTCCGCGGGGCGACGTAGTCGTCCTGGGCCGGCGCCTCGACGACGTCGGCGACCTCTTCGGTCTCTTCCAGCGCTTCGGCGGTGACGCGGCGGGCGAACAGGTCGCGCACCGGGCGGGTGCTGATCACCACCTGGCCGCCGAGCCCGGGGGTCAGTGCCCGGAGGAACGCCTCGGCGCCGTCGACCGGCCGGATGCCACTGGAGTCCACAGTGGACTTGGGCACGGGTGCGGTGAGCCCGCCGCTGACCGCGCCCTCGTCGACCTGGCGGAGCACGAAGTCCTCGATCTCGACGAGCACGCGGCCGTCGTCGGCGCACAGCTTCAGGTCCGCGGCGACGACCTGGTCGCCGCCGGAATCCCGGTAGCGCAGGTGGCTGTGGAAGCTCGCCGGGAGCGCGTCGTGCACGACCACCCGGCCGTAGCTCATCGGCAGGTACGTGCCGCTCCCCCGGCCGCGGCCGAACGCGGTCGCGACGTCGAGCAGCGCCGGGTGCAGTCCCCAGCCGGTGTCGAATTCGGGCGCGACGAGCGAGGCCAGTTCCTCGTGCGCGCCGACGTGGTGGGTGCGCAGCGCGGCCCACCGCGGGCCGAAGGTGACCATGCTGGTCCGGCCGGTGCCGAAGGCGTTGCCGTCGTCGAGCACGCTCGTCCGGCTTCGCACCGCGTCGAGGTCCACAGTGGACGCCCTGGGCGCCGGGACCCAGGCCGCCGAGCCCCGGACGTGCGTCTTCGTCACTCCGCCCGCGCGGCTGGTCACGGCGAACCCGTCGCCGTCGAAGCCGACCCGGTACTCCGCGACCGTGCCTTCCGGCACCGAGAACGGCTCCAGGAAGGCGACATCGCGCAGTTCGACGACGTGGCCGTCACCGGGCTTCGGCACCGCCGCTTCGACGGCCGCCCGCACGGTCTCGAGGTGCCCGGTGCCGGGCACGACCGGGACGCCGGCGATCCGGTGCTCGTCGAGCAGCCAGTGCGCGGCCGCCGAGACCAGGCCGTGGCAGTCCGCGCCGGTGCGCGTGGTGAGCACCGGGTGCGCGACCGGCCCGCCGGTCTTCGTGCGGGTGGACCGGATGGTCGCCGGCGCGGCCACCTCGGCGGCCATGCCGACCTCGTCCCAACCACCCCAGTTGTGCGAGACGACCCGGGCCCGCCAGCCGTGGTCGCCGCGGGCGTAGGCGTCGAGGAAGTTGTTGGCCGCGCAGTAGTCGACCTGCCCGAAGTCACCGGAGACCGCCGTGACCGACGAGCAGAGCGCGACGAAGTCCATCGGCAGGTCGGCGAACGCCGAGGCCAGCGCGATCGTGCCGCCGATCTTCGGCGCCAGCACGGCTTCCGCGGCTGTGCGCTCCTTGACCTCCGCGACCCCGCCGCCGGGGAGCCCGGCCGCGTGCACGATGCCGTCGAGCCCGCCGAACTCGCGCTCGGCCAGTTCACGGACCTCGCGCAGCCGCGCCGGATCGGTGACGTCGGCGGCGACCACGTGCACGACCGAACCGGCGGCCTCCATCCGCCGGATCGCGCGGATCGCGCGCCCGGTCCGGTCGGTTCCGTCGTAGGCGTCCCACTCTTCGCGCGGCGGCAGGCCGCTGCGGGTCAGCAGGATCAGCTTCGCGCGGACCCGCAGGGCGAAGTCCTCGGCGAGGGTGACGCCGATGCCCCCGGTACCGCCGGTGATCAGGTACCGGCCGCCGTCGCGCAGCACCGGCGCCGCTTCGGGCACGGTGGCCTGCGTGTACTCCAGGACCCACCGCCGTCCCCGCCGCAAGGCGACTTCGGCTTCAGCCGGGCGGAACAGCTCGGCGACGACCTCCTCCGTCACGGCCTCGACGTCGATCCGCCGCACGACGGTGCCGGGGACCTCCAGCGGCAGCACCCGGGCGATGCCCGCGAGCGTCGCGTGCTCGGGCCGGGTCAGGTCGGTGCCGGTGACGTCGGCGGTGCCGGTGCTCAGCAGGTCGATCCGCAGCGGCTCGCCCCAGGCCTGGGCCAGGTTCAGGACGCTGAAGAACCCGCGTTCCTGGGCGGCCATCCCGGTTTCGGTGCCGTCGAGGGCCCACGCGTGGACCACCCGCCCGGGCCGCTCGCCGAGGGCGGCGACGAGTTCGTCGTAGTCCTCGCCCACCCCGGGCCGCACGGTGAACCCCGCCGGGGTGGCGGCGAACCCGGAGCCCGGCCGGACCTCCGTAACCGCGACCCCGGCGGCCGTCAGCAGGCCCGGCAGGACGTCGCCGTCGACGAACGCGAGGCAGGACGCGAAGGGCTCCCGCCGCAGTTCCGGACCGGCCTGCCGCCAGGACGGCACCGCGAACCACTCGTCGAGGGGCAGCGGCCCGCTCGGCGGCGCCGGCTCGGCGAGCGTCCCCTTCGGATCGGGGTCGACCCAGTACCGCTTGCGCGCGTAGGGGTAGCCGGGCAGCGGGACGCGGTGCCCGGACGTCGTGGGCTCGACGGACACCCCGTGCGTCCACAGCAGACCGGCGGCGGCGTACAGCGTTTCGACGTCGCCCTCGCGCTCGGTGCGGCCGGGCAGGCTCGGCTGCGGCGCCGGCAAGCCCTTCGGCACCTGGCCGCGGGCGAGGCCGGCCAGCTGGTGGCCCGGGCCGCACTCGACGAGCGCCCACCGCTCGCCGCCGTCGAACAGCGTCCGCACGCAGTCGCCGAACCGGACGGCCTGGCGCAGGTGCGCGGCCCAGTACGCCGGATCGGTCGCCTGCTCGGCGGTGATCCAGCCGCCGGTCAGGTTCGAGAGGAACGGCAGTGACGGCGCCGACCGCGGCACCGCGGCGACGGCGTCGGTGAACTCGGCCAGGATCGGGTCCAGCATCGGCGAGTGGAAGGCGTGCGAGGTCACCAGTTCCCGGCACTGCACGTCACTCGACTTCAGCAGCGACGCGAAGTCCGCGACGGCGTCGGACGGCCCGGCGACGACGCACGTCCCCGGCCCGTTGACCCCGGCGATCGAAAGCCCGGCCGGCAGCCGCTTCGCGACGGACTCTTCGTCGAGCTGGACGGCGAGCATCGCGCCGGCGGGCATGCCCTGCATCAGCTCACCGCGCCGGACGACCAGCCGGACGGCGTCGGCGAGGGTGAACACCCCGGCCACGGTCGCGGCGACGTACTCGCCGACCGAGTGCCCGATCATCGCGCCCGGCCGCACGCCCCAGCTCCGCCACAGCCGGGCCAGCGCATATTCGACGGCGAACAGCGCGGGCTGGGTGTACCGCGTTTCCCGCAGCTCGGCGTCCCCGCCGCGGCCGAGGACCAGGTCCTTCAGGCCGGGGAGCCCGGAAAGCTCGCAGCACTCGTCGAACGCCGTCGCGAAGACGGGCTCGCTGCGGTACAGCTCGGCCCCCATCCCGGCGTACTGCGAACCCTGCCCGGAGAACAGGAACGCCACCTTCAGCTCACCGGCCTGCGCGGTGGTGAGCCGGCGGGGATCGCGCAGCCCGTCGACCGCGTCTTCGGAGTCGCGTGCGACGACGACCGCGCGGTGCGGGTATTCGGTCCGCCCGGTGGCGAGGGTGTGCGCGACGTCGGCGAGGTCGAGGTCGACGTCCCCGGCCAGCCGGTCGGCGAGCCGCTCGACCGCGGTGGCCAGGGTCTCCGGCGTCTTCGCCGACACCCGCAGCAGGTGGGCCGGGTGCGGCCGGCGGTGCCGCCGCGGCGCGGGTGCCTCCTCCAGCACCACGTGGGCGTTGGTGCCGCCGACGCCGAACGAGCTCACGCCCGCCCGGCGCGGGGTGTCCGCGGCCTCCCACTTGGTCACCGTGGTGGCCGGGTGGAACGGGCTGCGCGGGAAGTCGATGCCCGGGTTGGCTTCTTCGTAGTTGATGGTCGGCGGGATCAGCCCGTGTTCCATCGCCAGCACGGTCTTGATCAGCGCCACGACGCCGGCCGCCTGGGACAGGTGACCGATGTTCGACTTCACCGAGCCGATCGCGCACCAGCCGGTGTCCGGGACGCCGTGGCCGTACACAGTGGACAGCGAGGTGATCTCGATCGGGTCGCCCAGCGCGGTTCCGGTGCCGTGCGCCTCGACGTACCCGATCGTGCGCGGGTTCACCCCGGCCATGCCGACCGCCTGCGCGATGGCCTCGGTCTGCCCGGCGACGCTCGGCGCGGAGAAGCCGACCTTGGTGGCGCCGTCGTTGTTGATCGCGTTGCCGAGCACGACCGCGCGGATGTGGTCGCCGTCTTCCAGCGCCTGCGAGAGCCGCTTGACCAGGACCACGCCGACGCCGCTGCTCCACACCGTGCCGTTGGCGCCGGCGTCGAACGCCCGCACGTGCCCGTCGGGCGAGGTGAAACCCTCGACGCCCATGTACCCGATGCCGTGCGGCATCTCCAGGTTCACCCCGCCGGCCAGCGCCAGGTCGCACTCGCCGTTGCGCAGGGCCTCGCACGCCAGGTGCACCGCGACCAGCGACGTCGAGCACGCCGTGTGGATCGCAAGGCTCGGGCCGCGCAGGTTCAGCTTGTAGGACACCGAAGTCGTCAGGTAGCTGGGCTGGTTGCCGGTGGACATCCCGATGCCGCCGTGCTGCGAAGCCATCACCCGTTCGTTGCGCAGCAGGTTTTCCACCAGGTAGCCGGTCCGCCCGGTGCCGCCGTAGACCCCGATCGCGCCGCCGTAGCGGGCCGGGTCGTAGCCGCCGTCGGTCAGCGCCGCGTGGCACGCTTCGAGGAAGACCCGGTGCTGCGGGTCGGTGATCTCGGCTTCGCGGCTGGTCATGCCGAACAGGTCGGCGTCGAACTCGTCGAAGCCGTCGACCACCGTGGTCGCGTTGACCCAGCTGGGATCGTCCAATGTGGCCGGATCGGCGCCGCGGGCCAGCAGCTCCTCGCGGGTGGCGGGCTTGATGGATTCGACGCCGTCGACGAGGTTGCGCCAGAACTGCCGGAGGTCACCGGCGCCGGGCACGCGGGCGGCCATCCCGACGATGGCGATGGGTTCGGCGCCCGGTTCGAGGTCGTTCGTCACTGCGGTCGCTCCTGTTCGTGGCCGGTCGTGCCGGCACTGCGGCGGGGTCTTCTGGACGGGGTGCGCCCGCGGCGGGCGGCGACCCGCTCGGCGGCCCTGGCGAGTTCCGGGCTCGGCGCGGCCCCCGCGTGGAGGTGGGTGGCGAGGGCGCGGACGGTGGGGTGGGTGAACAGGTCGACCATCGGGATGCGGCGGCCGAGCCGGGCGGTGACCTCGGCGTGCACCTTGGCCAGTGCGAGGGAATGCCCGCCGACGTCGAAGAAGTTGTCGGTCACCCGGACGGCGTCGAGGCCGAGCACTTCCCGCCAGGTCGCGGCGATCAGGGCCTCGGTCGCCGCGAGCGCGGCCGGGTCGACGTCGGGCGCCGCCGCCGGCCTGGCCTGCGCGGCCGCTTCCGGTGCGGCGGTGCGGACCGACGCGCGCGGCAGCTCGGGCGCGCACGCCCCGGCCGGCCGGTCCGGCTCGGCGACCAGCGCCGCGAGCAGCGCCGTGAAGTCCTCGGCCAGCGAGGCCATCCGGGCCGCGTCGAACAGGTCCGGGTTGTACAGCAGCTCGACGCCGTGCTCGAGGACGTACACCGTCAGGTCGAACGGCGAACCGGGCTTCTCGACCGGCAGCCACGTCCCCCGGACGCCGGGCAGGCCGAGCCGGGGTTCGGTGAAGCCGAGGACGTTGACCATCACCTGCACCAGCGGCGCCCGCGAGGGGTCGCGCGGCACGCCGAGCGCGCCCACGAGCCGGTCGATCGGGGCCGCCGGGTGCGCGGTGGCGGCCAGCAGCTCGGCGCCGCCGCGGCGGACGAGCGTGGCGAAGTCCGCGTCCCCGGCGCGCAGCCGCACCGGGACGATGTCCACGAAGAACCCGGCGACGTCCTGGGTTTCGGCCAGCTGGCGGTCCGCGACGACGGTGGCGACCAGGTGGTCGTCCCCGCCGGTCAGCCGGTGCAGCAGCTGCCCGAACGCGGCCAGCACCACGCCCGCGCGGGTGGTTCCGGTGCGAGTGGCGAGGGCGCCGGCGGCCTCGGCGACGCCCTCGGGGAAGGCCTGGTGGTGGGTCGCGCCGCGGTAGGTCTGCACCGCCGGGCGCGGCCGGTCCCGCGGCAGGTCCACTGTGGACGGCGCGCCCGCGAGGTGCCCGGTCCACCAGGCGAGGTCGACGGCTTCGCGGCGGCGGTCGCGGTCGGCGCGCCACACCGCGTAGTCCGCATAGGACACCGGCAACGGCGGCAGGGCTTCGCCGCGGTAGGCCGCGCTCAGGTCGGCGCAGAGCAGCTCCTGCGACCAGCCGTCGAACACGGCGTGGTGCAGCGTGAAGCCGAGGACGTGGTCCTCGGGCCCCAGCTCGTAGAGCCGCACGCGCCACGGCGGTTCGCGGTCCAGCCGCAGCGGTGCCGCCGCGTCGGCGGCCAGCCGCTCGCGGACCGCGGCTTCGGCCAGCGGGAGCACCGGCAGCTCGACGTCACCCGGTGGCCGGCACTCGGCCTGCGGGACGCCGTCGACCGGCCGGATCCGCCAGCGCAGCACGTCGTGCCGCTCGGCCACCGCGCGGAGGGCGGCTCGCAGCGCGCCGACGTCGAGCGGTCCGGTCAGCCGGAACGCCATCGCGATGTTGTACGGCGCCGCGTCCGGGGCGAGCTGGTCGAGGAACCACAGCCGCCGCTGCGGTGGCGACAGCGCGGGTGCGTGCCCGGTGGTCAGGCCGGGGCCGGTGAGCGGCGCGGCCGCGGCCACCCGCCGCGTCAGCTCGTCGAGCGTCCGGGCCGCGAAGACGTCCTCGACGGACACGTCGGCGGCGAGGTCCTGCCGCAGCGCCGCGACCAGGCGCATCGCCGCGATCGAGTCGCCGCCGGACCGCAGGAAGTCGGGCCCCGCGGCGGCCCCGAGCACCCGCCGCCACACCTCGGCGACCGGTGAGCCACCCAGGTCCTCCGCCGGCCCGGTTTCGGCGAGGGCACGCAAGGCGGGCCGGTCGACCTTCCCGGTGACGGGGTTGACCGGCAGCTCGGCCAGGCGGCGGATCGCGGCCGGGCGCATGGCCTCGGTGAGCCGTTCACCCGCGCAGGCGTGGATGTCCTCATCGGACGGTGCCGCCATCGGGCTGAGGAACGCGACCAGCCGGGTGCCACCCGGCCCCGGCACGGCCTCGACGGCGACCGCGCCGACGTCCGGATGAGCGCCCAGCGCCGCTTCGACTTCGCCGAGTTCGATGCGCTGGCCACGGATCTTGACCTGCCGGTCGGCGCGGCCGGCGAACTCCAGCCTGCCGTCGGGGCGGAGCCGGGCCCGGTCGCCGGTGCGGTAGAGCCGCTCCCCCGGCGTGAACGGGTCGGCGACGAACTTCCGCTCGGTCAGCTCCGGGCTGCCGAGGTAGCCCGCGGCGACGCCGGGACCGCCGATGACCAGCTCGCCGACCTCGCCCGCCGCGACGGGCCGCAGCTCGTCGTCGACGACGTGCGCGCGGTGCCCCGGCGTCGGCGTGCCCAACGGCAGCGGGTCGGCGGGCACCCCGGTCACCTCGTCGGTGACCACCACGACGGTGGTTTCGGTCGGGCCGTAGACGTGGAAGAACCGGCGTCCCGGCAGCCAGCGCGCGGCCAGCTCGGCGGGCACCGGCTCGCCGCCGCAGGCCACGGTCCGCCAGCCGGGCACCTCGGCGGGGTCCACCAGGGACAGCAGGGTCGGGGTGATGAACCCCCAGTCGACGTCGTGCTCGACGATGAACCGGCGCAGCCGTTCCGGGTCGGCGCGGTCGGCCGTCCCGGCCAGCTGCACCGAGCCGCCGACCGACAGCGGCACGAAGACGTCCATGGTGAACGCGTCGAACCCGAGCGAGGAGATGCCGAGCGTCCGGGTGCCCGGGCCGACGCCGAGCCGCCCGGCGAACCCGGTGACGAACGCGACGATGTTGCGGTGCCGGGTGAGCACGCCTTTGGGCCGCCCGGTCGAGCCGGACGTGTAGAGCACGTGCGCGGTGGTGTCCGGGGTGGCCGGGCAGCTGCCGGGCGCGGCGGGCGGCGGGACGCCGATCCCGTGACCCGAGCCGAATTCGGCGACCGCGGCGTCCCCGACGACGAGCGAAACCCCGGCGTCGGCGGCGATCGCGGTCAGCCGGGCCCGCGGCCCGCCCGGGTCGAGCGGGACGTAGCAGGCGCCGGACAGCAGGACGCCGAGCACGGTGCTCACGAGCGCGGGCGTCCGGTGCGCGCACACCCCGACGCGGGTTTCCGGGCCCGTCCCGCGCTCGCGCAACGCGGCCGCGACGCCCCAGGCCGCGGCGACGAGCTCAGCGTAGGTGAGCCGGGTGGCGCCCTGCCGGACGGCGAGCGCGTCCGGCGTCCGGTCCGCCTGCGCCAGGACGAGCCCGGCGACCGTGGTGTCCGGAAAGGACAGTGGCGGGCCGTGCGTACCCACGACGGGCAGCGTGTCGGTCACGGTGAACTCCCCAGTTCGGCCCGGCCGCGGTGGCGGCCGGGTGGACGTGCGTGCGGCTCACGGGTGGTGTCCCGGAACCGGCGGGTCGATCCAGAACCTGGTGCGCTGGAACGAGTAGCCGGGCAGCGGCACCCGGCCCGGCTCCGCGCCGTCGTGGCGGGCGGTCCAGTCGACGTCGGCGCCACCGGCCCAGCGCAGCGCCAGCTCCCGTGCCGCACCGGGCGGCCCGGCGACCTCGCCACCCTCGGCCAGGAGGGTGGCGAGAGCAGCGACGGCTTCGCCGGCGGTCGAAGCGACCACGGCCGCGCGGCAAGCGAACTCCCGGCGTCCGACGGCGAGGGTGTAAGCGGCGTCGGCGAGGTCCGGTGGATCGGCGGCGAGCCGGTCCCGCAGCGCGGAAAGGGCTTGGCGCAGGGCTTCCGGGTCGCGCGCCGACACCGGCAGGACGTGCGGCCCCTCGGCCGTCACGCGCGGGCCCGGGGCCGGCGCTTCTTCGACGACGACGTGGACGTTGGTCCCGCCGAGGCCGAACGCGCTGACCCCGGCCACCCGGCGGGGCGACTCGGGCCAGTCGGTCGCCTTGACCGGCACGAAGCACGGGCCGCCCGCCAGGTCGACCTCCGGGTGCGGTGCGGTGAAGTGCAGGTTCGGCGGGATCACGCCGTGGCGCACCGCAAGGACGGTCTTGATCAGGCCGGCCACCCCGGCGGCCGCGTCGAGGTGCCCGATGTTCGTCTTGACCGAGCCGAGCGCGCACGTGCCGGGCGGGGCGTCGCGGTACACCCGGTTGAGCGCGGCGACTTCGATCGCGTCGCCCAGCGGGGTGCCGCTGCCGTGCGCTTCGATCAGCCGCACCTCGGCCGGGTCGACCTCGGCCACGGCCAGCGCCTCGGCGACCGCGGCCGCCTGGCCCGCCGGGCTCGGCACGGCGTAGCCCGCGCGGTCGGCGCCGTCGTTGGTCATCGCCCAGCCGGGCAGCACGGCGTGAATGTGGTCGCGGTCGGCGAGCGCGTCCGACAGCCGCCGCAGCACCACGACCCCGGCGCCGGACCCGAACCCGGCCCCGTCCGCCGCGACGTCGAACGAGCGGCAGCGCCCGTCCGCCGACGCGAGACCGCCGGCGCGGTATCGCGGCCACGTCACGCTCACGCCGCCGGCGATCGCCAGGTCGCAGCGGTATTCGGCGAGGCTCTGCGCGGCCAGGCCGACCGCGGCGAGCGAGCTGGAACAGGCACTTTGGACGGCGACCGCGGGCCCGGTCAGGCCCAGCCGGTAGGCGACCTGCCCGGGCAGGTGGTCGGTGAGCTGGCGCCCGAGCAGCCTGCCCTCCCAGTCGTCCGGGTCGACGTCGCCGGTGACCGCCGGGTTCCCGAAGAGGTGGAAGAGGAAGTACCGGTTGACCCCGGCGGAGGTGAACACCCCGACCGGACCGGTTTCGCGCGCCGGGTCGCGGCCCGCGTCCTCCAGCGCCCGCCACGCCGTCTCCAGGAACAGCCGGTGCTGCGGGTCGGTGCGCGCCGCTTCCTCCGCGGTGAACCCGAAGAACCCGGCGTCGAAGTCCTCGACCCCGTCCAGGCGGCCGCCAGCCCGCACGTGCGCGGGGTCGGCGCGCAGGCCGGGCCCGATGCCGAGCGCGGCCAGCTCGTCGTCGGTGTAGTCGTGGATCGCGTCGACGCCCGCGCAGAGGTTCCACCAGAACGCGTCGGCGTCCGGCGCGCCGGGGAACCGGCAGGCCAGCCCGACGACGGCGATCAGGTCGCTGCCGGGCTCGTCGTCGCCGGGTTCGGCAGGCTCGGCGCCGGGACCGTCCGCAGTGGCCGGTTCCAGGTAGGCGGCCTGCGCCGCGACCGTCGGGTGGGCCAGCAGGCCGAGCAGCGGAACGTCCACACCGGATTCCGCGGCCAGCCGCTGCTGGACCCGGCCCAGCAGCAGGGAGTGCCCGCCGACGTCGAAGAAAGCGTCGTCGGTGCCGAAGCCGTCGTGCCCCAGCACCGCGGACCAGATCGCGTGCACCCGCCGCTGCGCCTCGGTCATCGGCGGGGCCGCGACGGGGGCGGGCGGGCGGGGGTCCGGAAGCGCTTCCTCGTCTAGCTTCCCGGTGACGGTGAGCGGGAACGCCGGGACGGCGACGATCGCGGAGGGCACCGAGTGCCCGGGCAGGGTCTCGGCCAGCGCGGCCCGCCACGCCGGCACGTCCGGTTCCCCGGCCGGGACGACGTAGGCGAGCAGCTCGCCGTCCCGCACGATCGCACGGGCTTCGGCGACGCCGGGCTGTTCGCCGAGGCGGGCTTCGACCTCGGTCAGCTCGACCCGGAACCCGCGCACCTTCACCTGCCGGTCGAGGCGGCCGAGGCAGACGACCTGCCCGTCCGGCCGGACCTCGCCGAGGTCGCCGGTGCGGTAGCGGCGGACGCCGCCGCCGGTGGTGCCGAACGCCGGGCCCGGCTGGTCGAAGTAGCCGTCGACCAGGTATTCGCCGCTGACTTCGAGCTCGCCGCCGTCGAGCACGGTGAGCGCGTAGCCGGGCAGCGCGGTGCCGATCGGCAGCGGGCCGGTGGCGCCATCGGGGACGTCGGCGGCGGTCAGCCGGTACTGCGCGGCGAAGGTCACCTCGGTCGCGCCGTACCCGTTGACGTAGACGCAATCGGGCGCGAAGCGACCGCGGCGGACGTCGGCGTAGGTGGCCTGTTCACCGCCCAGCAGGACGGTCCGCACCGACGGCAGGGTGCCGTCGAGCGCGTCCAGCAGGTAGCGGTAGACCGTCGGCGTCGAGTGGTAGACGGTGACCCGGTGCCGCGCGAGTTCGCGCGCGGCGTGGGCCACGCCGTGGGCGCGGACGTCCACCGGAACCACCGCGGCACCGGTCAGCAGCGCCGGGTAGAGGTCCGGGATCGCCGCGTCGAAGCCGAAGGATGCCAGCAGGCTGAGCCGGTCGGCGGCGGTGATGCCGAGCGTCGCGATCTGGTTGTCCACCACGTGCATCAGGTTGCGGTGGGTTTGCGCGACCGCCTTGGGCGGGCCGGTCGAGCCGGAGGTGAACAGCACGTAGGCCGGCGCGTCCGGGTCCGGGCCGGGCACCGGCAGCGGCGCGGTGTCCGTCCCGGACCGGACGACCCGCGCGGAAGTGCTGCGGCACAACGCTTCCGCGAGGACGACGTGCTCGGGATCGGCGAGCACCGCCGACACGCGGGCCGTCGCGACCTGGTGGGCGAGCCGGTCCCGCGGGAACGTCGGGTCGAGCGGGACGTACGCGCAGCCCGCGGCCAGCGTGCCGAGGATCGCGGCGATGGCGGCGGTCCCGTGCCCGGTGAGCAGGCCGACGAACTCGCCCGGCCGGACCCCGGCGTCGAGCAGCCGGGCGGCGTGCCCGCCGGCCAGCCCGGCCAGCCGCGCGTAGCGCACCGCCGAGTCGTGCTCGACGACCGCGATCCGGTCGGGCGACTGCCGCGCGATTTCCGCGAAACGTGTGATGCAGCCGTCTTGCGTCATCGCTCGGCGTCGGCTCCCGACGGCGAATGGGCGCGCGGAAACCACGGCGGTGACGTCGACTTCATCTCACTCCCCAGTGCGATTCATGGCGAAGAATCACGCAAGGTTAAGGCTCAAGACGCCGCGTGGGGATACGCAATCCGCAGAGTTCAGCCGAATGACCTATCGATCCTGGACCAGAAGCAGCAGTTCGCCACGCGATCCATGATCGAAGTGCGCCCGGTTACCACTGTGGACACTCACTCGGCTACCGCCCGTGACGCTCCCGAATTGCGGAGTTCGCCGGTCGGATATTCACCGACAGGTCATTTCACGAAATCGATCCAGAATCGAGCATTCGCGCGACGCGGACCGCGGTGTCCACACTGGACTGCGGGTTCTGGCCCGTGACGAGGTTCCGGTCGGCGACGACCGTGCTCGACCACGGCGCGCCCGGCGTCACCTCGGCACCCTGCTCGCGCAGCCGGGCCTCGACGAAGAACGGGGTCCGCTCCCCCAAGCCGCCTTGGCGCTCTTCCTCGTCGCTGAAGGACGTCATCGCGCGCCCGGCGAAGGCGAACGTCCCGTCGTCCCGGCGGGCGGCGAGGAGCCCGGCGACGCCGTGGCACAGCGCCGCGACGAGCTTGCCTTCGTCGTCCGCCTCGGCCAGCAGCCGCCCGAGCGCGGGATCGGCCACCAGGTCGGTCATCGGGCCGTGGCCGCCGGGCAGGTAGAGCGCGTCGTAGCCGTCGGCCGTCGCATCGGCCAGCTTCCGCGGCACGGCCAAGTCGTCGAGCGCGTCGAGGTAGGCGCGGTACTTCGAGCCGGTCACGGGGTCGACGCCGCCGCGCTCGTCGAAGCTGACCGGGTCGGCGACCGGCCGCCGCCCGTCCGGGGTGGCGATGTCGACGCGGTGCCCGGCCTCGGTGAGCACCCGGTGCGACTCGGCGACCTCCTCGGCCCAGAAGCCGGTCGGGTGGTCGGTGCCGTCGGCCAGGCGCAGCCGGTCGGCGGCCGAAACGATCATGAGAATCCGTGCCATGTCGGGGTTTTCCTTGTCCGCGGGGCCAGGTGCCCCGCACGCCGTGCTCAACCGGGCGAGCCCGACGGGTAGTCCGCGGCGGCCGGTACCATCCATAACGTTGCTTATGGAAGGCGGCTTGCGTGCCAAGTCTGGATCTGCTCAGCACGTTCCTCGAGGTCTACCGCCGCGGCTCGCTCTCGGCCGCCGCGGCGGAGCTCGGGCTGACCCAGCCCGCCGTCACCGGGCAGCTGAACCGGCTGGAGAAGGAACTGGGCGAGCCGCTGTTCACCCGGTCCCGCCACGGGGCCGCGCCGACCGGCCGCGCGGCCGAGCTGGCCGCGCGCATCGGCACCCGGATCGACGAGCTGCGCGGGGCGCTCACGGAGGGCCAGGACGACACGGTCCCGCTCGACCGCGTCGCGCTCGGCGGCGCGAGCGACGCGATGGCGACCAGGGTGCTGCCCGCGCTCACCCCGCTGACCACGCGCGGGCTCCAGCTCACGGTGACGCTCGGCCTCGCCGAGGAACTGCTGGCCGCGCTCACCGCCGCCCGCCTCGACCTGGTCGTCTCGTCGGTGCGGCCCCGCGACCGCACGCTGACCGCGACGCCGATGATCGACGAGGAGTTCGTCCTGGTAGCCGCCCCGGCACTGGCCCGCGGCGTGGACCCGGCCCGGCTGGCGGCCGACCCGGTCGGCGCGCTGGCGCAGCTGCCCCTCGTGGCGTACGCCGACGAGCTGCCGATCATCCGCCGCTACTGGCGCAGCGAGTTCGGCAGGCGCCCGCCGAACCGCGCCGCGGTGGTGGTCCCGGACCTGCGCGCGATCCTGGCCGTGGTGATCGCCGGCGCGGGCGCGACGGTCCTGCCCCGCTACCTCGCGGCCGCCGCACTGGAAGCGGGTTCGGTCGAACTGGTCCACGAACCCGAGACGCCGCCCCTGAACACCTGGTACCTGGTCACCCGCGCCACCCCGCCGCGTCTGGCGGTCAGCCTGGTCCGCGACCGCCTGCTCCAGCGCGCCCGGGCCTGGGGCTCGCTCTGACCTGAAGGGGACGTTCAGTACGTCTGATGAACCGAAGGGGACTTTCCTGGCATCAGATGCCAGGAAAGTCCCCTTCAGTGCGCGGGGCCGGCGCGGCTCAGCCCGCGTTCGCCAAAAAGTTCCCGCCCGCCGGGGCGCTCTCCATCAGGCACGTGTGGCACGGCATGCCGCGCAGCCCGTCGAGCACCTCGGCCTCGCCGGGGAAGATCGACTCGCCGCACAGTGCCGTCAGGTGCCCGGGGACCGGGCCGGCGGGCACGGGGATCAAGTGGCAGACGCGTCTGCTTTCGCCGACGACGCCTCGGCGCAGCCGGACCAGCGCGAGCATCCCACTGTTCTCACCCATAGCCGAAAGGTAGGCCGATCGGCCCATCACGGCTTCGTGCCCGCGACCCAACGATCTTCGCCACCGGTGGTCCGCGACACCAAACTCACACCGCGGACAGCACCGCCGAGCCGAGTCGCCGGCAGAGGTTGAGCGCCAGCTCGACGTCGAGCCGTCCCTCCCCGAGCCCGCGCGGCAGCAGCTCCTGCGCCTTGCGGACGCGGTACTGGACGGAGTTCTTGTGCATCGTCAGCTCGGCGGCCGACGCGGTGTAGCTGCCGCCGGAGGCGAGGAACACCCGCAGCGTCTCGCGCAGCCGTCCGCAGTTCTCGTCGTCGGCCGACAGCGGCCCGAGCGTGCTCGCGACCCACAGGCGGGCCGCGTTGAGGTCGCTCGTCATCAGCGCCACCGTGCCGACGTCCCGGAAGGTCAGGACGCGGTCGCAGTGCTCACCGGCGGCGAGCGCCAGCGCGTGCACCCGGCGGGCCTGCTGGTGGGTGTCGCGGAAGCCGCCGACGCCGGTGCCCGGGTCGCCGACGGTCACCCGCACGCCCGGGTCGGCGTCCGCGAGCGCCGCGTCGAGGTGCTCGCGGCGGACCGACTCGACCGGGAGCCACGCCCACGCTCCGGATTCGTCGCGGGGCACGAACAGGGGACGGCCTTCGCCGCCGGCCCGCTGGAGCACCGCGCCCGCGACCGACTCGAGGTGCGAGAGCACGTCGTGGGCCTCGGACGCGTGCCAGACGACCAGCCCGACGTGCGTGCCGCGCAGCCGGTAGCCGATCACCGCCTCGGCCGCGTCGACGTCCGCGGGCCCGCCGTTCTCGCCGAGCAGGTCCAGCACCTTGGCCGCCCGCGCGGCGCTCCGGTTGAGCAGCCAGCGGTCGCGTTCGTCCTGGTAGACGCCGACGAGCTGGCGGACCACCCGGGTGATGAACTCGTAGGCGACCTTGAGCAGCCGGCGCATCATCGCGCCGAGCAGGGCCGCGTCGTCGACCACCCGGATGCACTCCTGGAACCCGAAGTCGAGCATCGCGGCCTGGCCGAGGTCGTACGCGCGGATCAGGTCGAACACCGGCGTGCCGCGCTGCGCCAGCCGCCGCGCGTACTCCATCGCCGCGGCCGGCGGCTCGACGGTCGCGGGGTCGATGCCGTGCCGGAAGATCTGCAGGGCGGTCTCGATGTTCTGGTAGACGCTCGCCGACAGCAGGCTCACCATGCGCTCGTCGTCGTTGACCAGCTGCGGCAGGTCGGCGGCGTACAGCTGCACCAGTTCACCGGTCAGCTCGCCCGCGCGGTCCGCGAGGGTGGCGGCGATCTGCCGGATGCGCTCCGAGACGACTTCTTCGTCCACCATGGAGCCACTCTACGGGGTCGTGGATCAAGCTCTTCAACGAACACGTCGATCAAGTCGAACGTGCATCGGGAGCCGGCCGCGCCGACGCCGAGCCGAGTCACCCGCGGTGCGGAGTGTCACTTCTCAGAATTTTCTCAGAACAATGAGACCGGTCAATATTCCGAAACATTCTCGAAACACGGAACCGGACCACTCCCCAAACTGGTCTGGACCACCTGATCAAGATCACCCGGACGGCGGTTTTCGCTGCGTACAGCGGGAAAAATCAGGGAATACCATTACTTAAAATGTGCTTAACCGACTTTAGACCCTTGTCGTCGGTCACTCACGAGCGGTATATCTCTGGGCACCTCATTCGCAGCGGCCGGTCCCTCCCCCGGCCGGTTCGATGCCGCCAGCACCGACATCGGAGGCACCATGCACCGCCTGGACCCGGCCCGCGAGCACATCATCGGGCTGTACCGCATCGTCATCGGCTTCTTGTTCGCCTGCCACGGCCTCAAGACCCTGTTCGGCCTGTTCGGCGCGAAGGCCCCCACGGCCGTCGGCGCCTGGCCGGGCTGGTGGGCCGCGCTGATCCAGCTCGTCTGCGGCGTGCTCGTCTGCGTCGGCTTCGGCACGCGGGTCGCCGCCGTGCTGGGCTCCGGCTCGATGGCCTACGCGTACTTCACCTCGCACGCCCCGGACGGCCTGTTCCCGATCCAGAACGGCGGCGAGGCCGCGACGCTCTTCTGCTGGTCGCTGCTCGTCGTCGCGTTCGTCGGCCCCGGCCGCTTCGCGCTCGGCAACCTCACCACCCGGCAGCGGGAAGCGCGGCCGGAACGGGCCGGCGTCACGGCTTGACGCGGGGAGTGCCCGGCGGCGCCCACGCGCCGCCGGGTCCCCCTCAGCGCGAGATGCCCACGCCGCTGCGCGCGTCCGGGCCGTACTTCGCCAGCTCCCCCGCCAGGTCGAGCCGCCCGATGGCCGCGCTCTTCGCGCGGTCGTCGTCGGTCAGCAGCTCGCGCGGGATGATCCAGACCACCTCGAACTCGATGCCGCTGGGATCCTTGGCGTACAACGACTTCGTGGTCCCGTGGTCCGACGACCCGACCAGCGCGCCCGCCTCGCGGAGCCGGCCGGCGATCCGCTCGAGGTCGCCGAGGGTGTCGACCTCCCACGCGAGGTGGTAGAGCCCCACCGACGTCTGGCCCGCCCCGGAGTCCTCGGCGTGGGCGCCGATTTCGAAGAGCCCGAGGTCGTGGTCGTTGGTCGAGCCGGGCGCCCGCAGGAAGGCGGCGCCGCGGTGGGCGTCGCCGCCGTCGATGTAACCGAAACCCAGCACGTCCCGGTAGAACGCGACGCTTTCCGCCAGGCTCCGGACGTAGAGCACGGCGTGGTTCAGGCGAAAGATCGACATCGGGACTCGCAATCGATTGAAGTTTCAACTTCAGGCTACCACGAACCACTCTCAGTAGGTCCGGTCTCCGACCGGGCGACAAACCTTCGACACCGCATCGAGGCCCTGGTCAGACGCGCCGGCGGTTCGTAGGGTGAGTCCACCGCAGGACACCGTGTCAGCTGTCCCGCGGGCGGTGGTGCCCCCGGATCCGACCTTTCCCCGAAGCCAAGTCCGGGGGCCCACCGCATCACTTCCCACCTGGCCGATCCGCGATCAGTTCGTCGTCGCACTCATTTACATACATACACCACGCATGTAACCTGCCCTCATGACGGACCGCAGCGAATCCCTGGGCCAGGAGCACCGCGTCCGGCTGCCCGCCGGCGAAGTGCGGTACTTCGAACGGGGCTCGGGCGCCCCGGTGGTGTTCGTCCACGGCGTGCTGACGAACGCGGAACTGTGGCGGAAGGTGGTCCCCGACGTCGCCGCGGCGGGGTTCCGGTGCCTGGCGCCGGACCTGCCGCTCGGCGCGCACGACCTGCCGATGCGCACCGGCGCCGACCTCTCCCCCACCGGGAACGCCGACGTCATCGCCGATTTCCTCGAGGCGCTCGACCTCCGCGACGTCACGCTCGTCGCGAACGACACCGGCGGCGCGCTGACGCAGATCATGCTGAGCCGCCGTCCGGAGCGGGTCGGGCGGGTGGTGCTCACGCCGTCGGACTGCTTCGAGTACTTCTTCCCACCGATCTTCAAGGCGCTGCCGCCGATCGCGCGGGTGCCCGGGTCGATGGCCGTGCTCGGGCAGCTGCTGCGGATCCGCGCGCTCTACCGGCTTCCGCTGCTGTTCGGGTGGGTGACCAAGCGGCCACTGCCGGACGCCGTCGCGCAGTCCTACCTCGGGCAGCTGCGGAAGTCGGCCGGGGTGCGGCGGGACCTGCGCAAGCTGCTCGAGGACGTCCACCCCCGGCACACGCTCGCCGCCGCGGAGCGGCTGAAGACCTTCGACCGGCCGGTGCTGCTCGCCTGGGCGCCGGAGGACAAGCTGTTCCCGATCCGGCTGGCCCACCGGCTCGCCGCGCTGCTGCCGGACGCGAAACTCGTGGAGGTGCCGGACTCCTATACGTTCATCTCCGAGGACCAGCCCGCCGTGCTGGCCCGTCACGTCGTCGAGTTCGCGGGCGTCATGGCAGATTAGGCGGGTGCGACGTACCCAGCAGGACCGTTCCGCCGGCACGAAGGCCGCCTTGGTCGCCGCCGCGCGCGAACTGTTCGCCACCCGCGGCTACCAGGCCGTGCCGGCGGACGAGATCACCCGCGCGGCCGGGGTCACCCGGGGCGCGCTGTACCACCACTACGCCGACAAGCAGGGCCTGTTCCGCGCCGTCGTCGAGGAGCTCGAGCGCGAGCTGACCGCAGAGGTCGAAGCCGCGTTCGCCGGCGCCGCGGACCCGCTGAGCGGCCTGCTGCAGGGCCTCGGCGTCTTCCTCGACGCCTGCCTGCGCGAGGAGGTCCGCCGCATCTCGCTGACCGACGCCCCGGCCGTGCTGGGGTGGGACGTCTGGCGCGAAATCGAGGCGGAGTACGGGCTCGGCCTGCTCGTGTCGGTGCTGGAGCAGGCCAGGGCGGACGGGCTGATCGTCGACCAGCCCGTCCACGCACTGGCCCAGCTCGTGCTCAGCGCGGTGATGGAAGCGGCGCGGATGATCGCCGCGGCCGAGGACCCGGCGCGGACGCGCGCCGAGGTCCAGCAGGTGCTGGGCGGCTGGCTCGGGAGCCTGCTGCGGACCTAGCGCGTCCGGTAGGTGCTCAGCACCGCGGAACCGACCGGCGTGCTGGAGACCAGCCGCAGGTCGACGGCGGCTTCGAAGAGCCGTCGGCCCTCCCCCGCCACACTCGGGAACACGAGCAGCCGGTACTCGTCGACCAGGTCGTGCCGCGCGAGCGCCTGCGCGACCCCGAGCGAGCCGATGACGATCAGGTCGCCGTCGTGCCGCTCGGCCGCCTCGGCGAGATCTCCCCGCAGCAGCGCGGAGTTCTGCCACGCCGTCACGTCGGTCAGCGTCCGCGAGACGACCAGCTTCCGCGCCGCGTTGAGCCGGGCCGAGAACTCGTCCGTGCGGCCGGGCCAGAGCTTCGAGAAGAGCTCCCACGTGGTGCGGCCGAGCAGCAGGGTGCCGGTTTCGAGCAGGGTGCCGAGCCGGAACTTGTCCCCGGCCACCGCCTCGGGCCCGTGCCGGAACGCCCAGCCTCCGGTGGCCGTGCCACCCGAGCCGTCCGGGTCCTCCGCGACGCCGTCCAGGGTGACGAACTCGGTGACGATCACACTCATGACTGCTCCCGGTGGTTCCCGCCGCGCCCCCTTGGCGCGGCCTCACCGGTACCTACCGGCGGCGGCCGACGGATTCATCGGCCGCCGCCGGAGATTTTTCCTACGCCGTGACGAGCGACAGGCCGTAGGTCTGCAGGATCTCGTTCACCGGCTGGAACCACGTCTCGCCGCCCGAGCTGCAGTTGCCCCAGCCGCCCGAGGTGACGCCCTGTGCCTGGTCACCGGTGATGAACGAGCCGCCGGAGTCGCCGGGCTCGGCGCAGACGTTGGTCCGGGTCATCTGGTAGACCGCGCCCTGGGAGTAGTTGACGGTCTCGTTGAGGCCGAGCACCGTGCCGCAGTGCCAGTGCGTCGTCGAGCCCGAGCGGCACACCGAGGTGCCGACCGGCGCGACCCAGGAGCCGCGGACGAGCGCGTCGCTGACCGTGCCCCAGCCGAGCACGACCGGCGCGGTCCACCAGCCGTTGCCGATGCGGATGAACGAGTAGTCGTTGCCGGGGAAGGACGAGCCGGCGAAGCTGCCCATCGCCGAGCCGTCCCAGCCGACGACCGAGCTGCCCGCGCCGCCGCAGTGGCCGGCGCTGACGAAGCCGCCCTGCACGGAGAACCCGATCGAGCAGCGGGTGTTGCCGTTGATGTAGTAGGGGTCGCCGCCGACGGTGCCCGCCGAGAACGGCTGCGCGGCCGGCGCGCTCGCCACGGTGACCGGGCCCGCCTTCGCGGCGCGGGCCAGGAAGGCGTCGACGTCGGCCCCGCGCGCACCTGGCTGCAGGGTGACCACGACGCTGCCGGCCCGCGGGTCCACGCGCCAGCCGCTGACGGCGGCCGGGGCGGGGTCGGCCTTGGCGGAGGCGTCGATCGCGGCCTTGGCGGCGTCGAGCTTCGCCGCGCTGACCCGCGCGGTGGTGGGTTCGGCGCCGGTTTTCCGGACGGCGTCGGCGGCGGCCGGGTCGGTCACGCCGACGACGAGCTTGCCGAGCGCGGGGTCGAACCACGCGCCGCCGAACGCGGCACCCGCCGCCTGCTGCGCGGCCGGCATCACCCGCGCGGCGGACGTTTCCTGCCCGAGCCGGGTTTCGGCCTGGGCGGCGGTCAGGCCGAAGTCCCGCTGCATGGCGGAGATCAGCCCGGGCGAGGCGACGGCCGGGCTCAGCGAGGCGGAAGCGAGGGACGCCGTCAGGACGGCGGCGCCGCCGAGGGCGATGGCGATTCTTCGACGCATGGGGACTCCTCCAGGACCGGGGGAAAGAAACTCACCGTGCGCCGAGTGTGCGGGGCGGTGCGCGGCGGGTCCAGATTTGTCCGGTCTTCTGTCCGGAATTCGCGGGAGCGAACGACTGTCCACTGCGGACTGGATGGATGGTTCCCCTGCGGGCCAAGGGTTTCCGGGCACGCGAAGAAGCGCGAGCCGGGATCACCCGTCCGCGCCGACGAAGGTCTGGACCAAGTACAGCACGGCGCGACGGGCACCGGCCCGAACCGGAGACCGCGGGGCAGCGAACGTGCACGACCGTCCCTCGTCGTTGACAGCTCACATCCCGTCCGGCCAGGATCATCTATCCTATAGGATTCTGCACCCTGCTACTCCGCCACGTTCGGCACCGGAGGCAGCCGCGCCGGAAACGCCCGGACTCGGAATCGACTGGGACCGCGACGCCATGGACGACCGCCGCGTTCTGTGAACAGCACGACACCGCCCGGCCACCCCGGAAATGGGTGGCCGGACGGTTCCGTGCCCGAATCAGATTTCGTCGACCTGGTAGGTGACCACTCGCGCCGGCACCAGCAGCGCACCCGAACATTCCGCGACCGCCGGGCCGAACCCGTAGGGCACGAATTCCCCGGCCACGAACCAGAAGGCGTTGCCGCTGGCGCAGTGGGCGATCACGCGGTAGCCGTACCCCTCACCGGGGAAGCAGCTCACCGAGACGCCCTGTCCGAAGAGGAGCCCGTACCGCTCCCCGAAGCAGCCGGGTGGCGCGAAGTCGCCGCCGGCCGCGGCCGCGGGCACGACCGTCAAACCGAACAGCGAAAACAAAGCGACCCCGAGAACCGCCAATTTCCTTCGCATGAACACTCCTCGACGCGGAGAAACCCGACGTTTATGAGCGTAGAACTGCGGAAGAATTACCGGCAATTCATCGGGCCAGTGAATCCGCGCGCAGCGGAAAGTCACGACACTGCTCCATCCGGGCTAGCCCGCGCCCCTGGACGGATGGCGAAAACCCCGGCGGCTCCGAAAACGACGATCAGCGGGCGAACGCCGTCAGGAAGCGGTCGCGGAACGAATCCATCTTCCACACCGGGGCCTGCGCGGCCGGGTGCAGGCCGTCCGTCCAGCCCCAGCCCGCGATCCGGTCCAGCACCTTCGGGTCCTTCGCCACGATGGTGATCGGCACGTCGTGCACCGCGCCCTGCGGGGTGACCACCGGCGGCTGGTGGTCACCGAGGAAGACCAGCACCAGGTCGTCGCCGCCGTAGTGCTGGACGAACGAGATCAGCGTCTTCAGCGAGTAGTCCGTGGCGTCGCGGTAGGCGTCGCGGATCTTCGCCGGGTCCTTCCAGACCGATTCCGGGGCCTCGCCCGCGGCCGGCATCGGGGCGAAGACCGAGCCGTCGCCGACCTGGTTCCAGTCGACCAGCCAGGGGCGGGGCGACCAGGGGGCGTGGCTGGACACGAGGTCGACTTCGGCCATCACCGGGCCCGCCTTCGAGAGTTCCTTGCGCTGCAGCATCGACAGCGTGAACTGGTCGGGCATGGTCGCGTAGGCGAAACCGGGGCCGTGGTAGCCGATGCCGCGGGCGTCGTAGTAGGCCTCCGGGTGGTAGAACTTCTGCCCCTCGGGCCAGTCCTTGGTGTGCGCGGGCACGTCCCAGACGGTCCGCCAGCCCGCGCGCTGGAACGCCCCGCCGAGGGTGAGCCGGTCGCTGGCGAGGAGGTCGTTGTAGCGCTGCTGGTTGTCGATCCACATGCCCGACTGCACCGTCGAGTGGGCCAGCCAGCTGCCACCGCCAAACGTCGAGGAGGACAGGAACGCGCTCTTCGCGCCGATGCCCGCCGCGCGCAGCTCGGCGGTGCCCGCGTCGAGCGTCGCGCCGATCTTCGGGCCGAACGCCGGGTCGTCGAGCGCGACGCGGCCGTAGCTTTCGACGAACGTGAGCACGACGTCCTTGCCGCGCAGGCCGTTCAGCAGCTGGTCGCCGGGGGTGCCGCGGAACGCGTCGGCCGCGGCCACCTCGCCGAACGGGCGCTGCTCCCGCAGGTCGGCGCCCACCTGCCGCAGATCGCCGTAGGCCAGCGCGGCGGCGCTTTGGGCGGCCACCGGCTGCCCCGGCGCGATCTCGACGCCGAGCACCGAGCAGACGATCCAGACGACCCCGAGCACCGCCACGACCCGCGTCGCCGCGGTCCGGCGCCCGGCGGCGACCCGCGAGAGCCGCAGCACCGCCAGCACCATCAGCACCACGACGGCCACCGCGAGCACGACGGCCCCGGCGAGCGCGCCGATGGTGGCCGCGTCCCCGATCTGACCGGCCAGGAACTCGACGCCGGCGTGGAAGAAACTCCAGTCGTAGACGGGGTCGAACGGCTTCTCGAGGGTGGCGTAGAACCCGGTGTCGAGCGCCTTCATCAAGGTCAGGAGCCCCAGCACCAGACCGAACAGGACGGCGACGACGCGGCGCGCCCGCGGCGGCAGGACCAGCACGAACGCGGCGACGACGACCCCTTCCACCGGCACCCGCACGAGCGCTTCGGCGGAGAACGCGGTGAGGTCGTCCGGAGCGAGGAGGCCGAACAGCACCAGCACCGCGGCCAGCACCGTGAGCACCCCGCTCGCGACGGCGTGCCGACGGCCGGGCCGGGGCAGGCCGAAGTCCGGCAGGGGCGCGACCGGGGCGGTTCTTCCGAGCATGCGAGCCTCACGTAGTCGTTCGCGGCGGTGACCACCCGGCCCGTGCGGCGGGACCGGCGATCCTCACCCGGTATACGGGCCGCGGCCCCGCGCGGTTCACGCGCCACCCGCGAAGGACGCGGCCGCTACCCCGAACCCCCCGCGTCAAACCCCGTCCACCGGCTTTCACCCGCGAAAACACCGGAAATCCCCGCGACGGGTGCCTGGTGGTTGCGGGCTCCGGGAGCCGGTGTTCTCCTCAGGACGACCGAAGATCGAATTCCGGACGGAGGCACGACGGATGAACCTGTTCGACAAGGCCAAGGAAGCGCTCGGGAAGAACCCGGAGCAGGCCGACCAGGGTGTCGACAAGGCCGCCGACGCCGCCAAGCAGCGGTTCGGCGAGCACTCCGACAAGATCGACCAGGGCTCCGACAAGGTGAAGGACTTCCTGCACAAGCAGGGCGGCGGGCAGCAGGACGCGCCGCCGCAGTAGCCCTGCGCGGGGGAAACCCAGCCGTCCGGGGGAAGCACGCTTCACGTCCCCCGCGGCTGGGTACCACCGGCTCCGTGGTCGCCACCTACCTCGTCCCCGTCCGCACCGCCCTCCTCCTCTTCCCGCTCCTCGCGCTGGCCGTGATGTTGCCGGCCGCGTTCGTCAGCTACCGCCGTCGCGGCCGCGCCGGCGGCTGGCAGACTTTCGTCTTTTACACGTTCCTCTTCTACCTGCTGGCGATCGCGACGCAGACGGTGCTGCCGCTGCCCGCCGATCCGGCGTACTGCGCGGGACACACCTACGCGAGTTCTCCGCAGCTGCGGCCGTTCTACTTCGTCGAAGTGGTTTCGCAGCGCGCCCGCGGGCACTGGAGCCCCGGCGCGCTGCTGCACAACCCGGCGGTCTGGACCACCGCGCTCAACGTCGTGATGCTGGCCCCGCTCGGCTTCTACGTCCGGTACGCGCAGCGGATGCGGCTCGTGCCGGCGGCCCTGATCGGCTTCGGCGTCTCCCTGTTCTTCGAGCTGACGCAGCTGACCGGCCTGTGGTTCGTCTACCCGTGCCCGTACCGGCTGTTCAGCGTCGACGACCTCATCCTCAACACGGCGGGCGTCGTCGCCGGCTGGCTGCTCGCCGGTCCGCTCGGCCGCTTGCTGCCCACCCCCGAACCGGAGCACGACCGGCGCCGCTACGCCGCGAAGGTGACCTTCACCCGCCGGCTCTTCGCGCTGGCCAGCGACCTGCTGGGGTTCGCCGCGCTGCTCGGGTTCCTCTTCGGCCTGCTCACGCTGTTCGGCGAGGACCTGAACCACCGCGACACGCCGGTGGTGATCCTCGCCGTCGTGTGGTTCGTGGTGCTGCCCGCCGTGACCGGCTCGACCCCGGGCAAGCGCGCCATGCTGCTGCGGGTGACGCGCCGGGGCGGGCGGCGCGCCGGGCCGATCGCGCTGCTGGTCCGCAACGGCGTCCTGCTCTCCCCGCTGTGGCTGGCGTGGTGGGTGCTGGACCTCGACCACTGGGACCTCGGCACCCACCCCGAGCAGCTGCTCCTGCCCGTCGCGCTGGCCGCGTCGGTGTTCGTGGCGGGGATCTGGACCCCGCTGGCGGTGCTGCTCGACGACGAGCACCGCGCACCCTACGAACGGCTGACCCGCACGGTGAACACCGCCATCGTGCCGGCCGGGGCCGAGGTGCCCGCACCGGACGGCGCCGCGCGCCCCCGCGAGGAAGTCCTTAAAGGACGGTGACGGGACAGGGCGCCGTCCGGGGCGGGCGGCTTTGGTAGATTGCGTCGAGAACGGGTTGAGCCGCCAGCCCGCGTCCCGATCCCCCGGCCTGGAGTTTTCATGACCACCGACGCAACGCGGCCCCGGCAGCGGCTCTCCGGCGACGGCTGGTCCCTGGAAAGCTCCGAAGACGGGGACCTGGGCGTCTACACGCTGCGGGGCGAGTTCGACTTCGCGGTGTCCCCCAAGCTCGCGGTCTTCGTGCCGGCGGACCCCGGCGCCGCGCGGATCGTCGTGGACATGGCCGGCGTGACCTACTGCGACTCCAGCTGCCTGCAGGTCCTGCTGCGCCTCGGCCGGCAGCTGCACCGGGCGGGCGGCCGCTTCGCCGTCGTGACGGCCGCGCCAGAAGTCACCCGGCCGATCGAACTGCTCGGGCTCGGCGACGTCATGCCGGTGCACCCGACCCTCGGCGCGGCCCGTTCTTCCTGGGAAGACGCATGACGACCTCCGATACCCGTGTGGGCGGCCCCGGATCCGGGCATGAAGAAGGGGAAGGCCTCTCCGGGGGGTCCGCCACGGCGAAGGAGGCGGTTGTGAAGCTCCGCGATGTGCGGCACGAGCTCGGCATCTCCGCCGAGCTGTCCGAACTGGCCCGGGTCCGCCACTGGGTGCGCTCGGTCCTCTGCGGCCTGCCGGCCAACGTCGTCAGCACGGCCGTCATGGTGGTGGACGAGCTGACGTCCAACGCGCTGCGCCACGGCCGCGCGCCCTACCACGTCCGGCTGCTGCCGGGTGCGGCCAAGCTGCGGATCGAGGTCGACGACGGCGGTGGCGAGACCGCCCGCCGCCGGGCGCCGTCCGACCACGGCGGCCGCGGGCTCCTGCTGGTCGAGCGCTGCGCGGCGGCCTGGGGCCAGCTGCGCCGGCCCAGCGGCAAGACCCTGTGGGCCGAGCTGGTCACCGATCCGGACCCGGCCGGAGCCCGTGGCTGACCGCGCGCGCACCGCGCGAGCCACCCCGGTCGACGGCGGCCGGGAGTGGGCCGCCGCCCCCATCGCGGCGCTGGTGGCCGACGGGTCCGGCGTGATCCGGTCGCTCAACGAGGCCGCTCGCCTGCTCTTCCCGGCCGCCGAGCCCGGCCGCCCGCTGGCGGGCACGGTGGCGGACTGGCTCGCCGCCGCCCACGGCCCCGACGGCGTCGCCCGCGGAGAGGTCGGCGCCCAGTCCTTCGCGGCGCACCCCATCCCGCACGGCGACGCCGTGACGTGGTGGCTCGTCGACGAGACCGACGCCCGCTCGGCCCGCGAGGCGCTCGCCCGCGAGCAGGAGCGGACCGCTTTCCTGAGCGACGCGTCGGCCGCCCTGCTGGGCTCGCTCAACCTCGAACGCTGCATGGAGGTCGCCGCCCGGCTGGCCGCGGAGCACCTCGCCGACGCCGCGCTGGTCCTGGCCCCCACCCACGGCGGGACGTTCCCGGCCGTCACCTGCGTGCGCGGCGGCGAGCCCACCCGGTCCCGGCTGGAGATCGACCCGGACGAGCTGCCCGGGCTCGGCGAGGCCCTGCAGGGCTTCCCGCCGGTGCCGTCGCGCTGGCTCGACCCGGACGCGGCACCCCGCTGGGTCCTGCCGGCCGGCTTCGGGCCGGTCGGGTCGATCGTCGTGACGCCGTTGCCCGGCCACGGCGTCCCCGCCGGCGCGCTGGTGCTGCTGCGCCGCGGCGACCGGGAGTCGTTCACCGACCAGGAAGAGCTCTTCGCGCGGCTGTTCGCGGCCCGCGCGGGCGCGGCGATGTCGGCGGCGCGGGTGTTCGCGCTGCAGGCGTCCATCACCGACACGCTGATGCGCGAGCTGCTGCCGCCCACCCTCGAGCAGCTCGGCGGGGTCGAGTTCGCCGGCCGCTACCGCCCGGCCCGCGACGGCGAGCGGATCGGCGGCGACTTCTACGACGTCCACTCGGCGATCACCGCCGACTCCGGCGAGTCGCTGGCCGTGCTCGGCGACGTCTGCGGCAAGGGCCTCGACGCCGCCGTGCTGACCGGCAAGATCCGCACGACGCTGCGGGCGCTGCTGCCGATGGCCGGCGACCACCACCGGCTGCTCGACCTGCTGAACCGCACGCTCGGGCACAACGAAGACGCCCGTTTCGTCACGCTCGTGCTGGCGTCGGCGCGCCGCGAGGGTGCGACCGTCCGGCTCCGCGTCACCAGCGCGGGCCACCCGCCGCCGCTGATCGTGCGGGCCGACGGCCGGGTCGAGGAGGCCGACACGCGGGGCAGCCTGATCGGCGTCCTGCCCGAGATCGAGTCGGTGAGCGCGGACGTCACGCTCAACCCCGGCGAGACCTGCCTGCTCTACACCGACGGGATCGTCGAGGCGCGGGGCGGCCCGCTCGGGGACGCCATGTTCGGCGAGGAACGGCTCCACCAGGCCGTCGCCGAGTGCGCCAGCATGCCCGCCGACGCCGTCGTCGAGCGGGTGCAGATGCTCGCCTCGCAGTGGATCGGGCGCGGCACCCACGACGACATGGCCGTGCTGGCGATCACCGCGCCGCGCGGGCAGCACCTCGCCGCCGTCGGCGGTCACGGGCGCGGGAGGTACACCGCATGAGCACCGCTACCCGGAGCACCGCGGTGGCCGAGCACGCCGAGCGGCTGTGGGACGCCGTCACGACCGGCGACGAGTACACCGCCGGCGACGTCGTCGTCCAGGCGCTGGGCGACGGGACCGACCCGGAGAGCGTGCTGCTCGACGTGATCGGCGCGGTGCAGCGGCGGGTCGGGCAGGAGTGGGCGGCCAACCGCCTGACCGTGGCGCAGGAGCACGCGGCGACCGCGATCAACGACCGCGTCATCGCCACCTTCGGCTACGTGCTGGCGCGCCCGGAGCCGCACCTCGGCCGCGTCACGGTCGCGTGCGTCGACGGCGAATGGCACGCGATGCCGGCGCGGTTGCTCAGCGAGGTGCTGCGCCTGCGCGGCTTCCAGGTCGACTACCTCGGCGCGCAGGTGCCCGCCCCGCACCTGGTGGCCCACCTGCACCGGACCGGCCCGGACGCGGTCGCGCTGTCCGGCTCGCTGGCGACGCGCCTGCCGACCGCGCACGCCACGATCACGGCGTGCCAGGCCGCGGCGACCCCGGTCATCGCGGGCGGCGCCGCTTTCGGTCCCGACGGCCGGTACGCCCGGCTGCTGGGTGCCGAAGCGTGGGCGCCGGACGCGCGGACGGCGGCCGACCGGCTGACCCGGCCGCTCCCCCGCCCGCAGGCCGCGCACCAGCCGCTCGACGACCTGCCGCACCTGGCCGACCAGGAGTACACGCTGGTCACGCGCAGCTCCGGCCGGCTCGTGAAGGCGGTGCTGGCCGGGCTGGAGGAGCGGATCCCGGCCATGCGGAACTACACCGACCTGCAGCGCCAGTACACCGCCGAGGACCTCGCGCACACCGTCGAGTACCTGGCGACGGCGCTGTACGTCGGCGACGAAGAGCTGTTCACCGGGTTCCTGACCTGGACCGCCGGGATCCTGACCGCACGAGGCGTCCCGGCCGCCTCGCTGGTGCCCGCCCTCGACCTGCTCGAGGCGGAGCTGCGCGACTTCCCGCGGGCCACCGGCCTGCTCCGCGCCGCGCGCACGCACCTGGCCGAAGCGGCCACCGGATCGGAGCTCTCGGCATGACCAACGGCTTGACCTGCACCTGGCGCCCCCTGGACGAGAGCACGGCAGGCGTCGCGATCGTCGGCGACCTCGAGTTCGCCACCGCGGGCGTGCTCCTGCGCCTGATCATCGACCGGCTGGCCGGCCACCCGGGCGTGCGCGAGGTGCGCCTCGACTGCGGCGAGATCGGCTTCTGCGACTCCTCGGGCCTCTCGGAACTGGTGAAGGTGCACCGCGCGGTCGTCGGCACGGGCCGCCGGCTGCACCTGGACAACCGGCAGCCCGCACTCGACCGCCTCCTCATCCTCACCGGCACGGCGCGCTACCTGACCGGCGAGGCCGCGGACTCCCGAGCCCTCCGCGACTCCTAGTCCTGCGCCCGCGCCAGCTTCGACGGCCACCAGATGCGGCGACCGACGTCCACCGTCAACGCCGGCACCAGCAGCGACCGCACCAGCAGCGTGTCGAGCAGGACGCCGAACGCCACGATGAACGCGATCTGGGCGAGGAACAGGATCGGGATGACCGCGAGCGCGGAGAACGTCGCCGCGAGCACCACCCCGGCCGACGTGATCACCCCGCCGGTCAGGGAAAGCCCGCGCAGGGTGCCGTCGCGCGTCCCGCGGGTCAGCGCCTCTTCGCGGACCCGGGTCATCAGGAAGATGTTGTAGTCGATCCCCAGCGCCACGAGGAACACGAACCCGAACAGCGGCACGACCGGGTCCGCGCCGGGGAAGCCGAAGATGTGGTTGAACACCAGCGCCGACACGCCCATCGTCGCCGCGAACGACAGCACCACCGTGGCGATGAGCAGCAGCGGCGCGAGCAGCGACCGCAGCAGCAGGGCCAGCACCAGGAAGATCACCAGCAGCACGATCGGGATGATCAGCGCGCGGTCGTGCTTCGACGTCTGCTGCGTGTCCAACTGGATCGCGGTCGGGCCGCCGACCTTCGCGTTCGCGCCGGGCACCGCGTGGACGGCGTCGCGCAGCTTGGCGACGGTCGCGACCGCCGTCTCGGAGTCCGCGGGATCGTCGAGCACGGACAGGACCTGCACCCGCCCGTTGACCACCTTCGGCCGCCCGTCCGGGCCCGGCAACGGGAACGACTGCGCCACGCCGTCCATTGTGGACGCTTTCAGCACCGCGGGCAGCGCGCCGGCGTCGGCGATCGTGATGGCGGGCGCGCCGAGGCCGCCCGGGAAGTGACGGCCGAGGACCTCTTGCCCCGCCCCGGATTCGACTTCGGTGAGGAAGACGTCGGACTGCGCGGTGCCGGATGCCTTGAGCTGCGGCAGGAACGCGACGCCGACGCCGAGCACGAGCGCCGTCACCACCCAGACCGCCCGCGGCCGGCGCCCGACCAGCCGCGCCACGCGACCCCAGACGCCCGCCGTCTCCGGGTGTGGCGAGCCGAACGCGGGCTTGAACGGCCAGAACGCGCCGCGGCCGCACAGCGCCAGCGCGGCGGGCAGGAACGTGGTCGACGCGAGCAGCGCGGCACCGATGCCGATCGCCGCGACCGGGCCCAGCCCCTTGTTGGAGTTGAGGTCGCTGAAGAGCAGGCACAGCACGCCGAGCACGACGGTCCCCGCCGACGCGGCGATCGGTTCGAGCGTCGCGCGCCAGGCCAGTTTCAGCGCGTCGAAGCGGCTTTCGGTGTCCCGCAGCTGTTCGCGGAACCGCGCGACGAGCAGGAGCGCGTAGTCGGTGGCCGCGCCGAAGACGAGGATCGAGAGGATGCCCTGGCTCTGGCCGTTGAGCGCGAGGACGTCGTGCTTCGCCAGCAGGTAGACGACGAGGCTGGCGAGCCCGAGCGCGAACACCGCCGACAGCAGGACCAGGAACGGCAGCAGCGGGCTGCGGTAGACGGCGAGCAGGATCAGCGCGACCACCCCGCCCGCGACGAGCAGGAGGATGCCGTCGATGCCGCCGAACGCCTTCACCAGGTCGGCGATCTGCCCGGCGGGCCCGGTGACGAGCACGGTGAGCCCGTCGGGGGCGCCGGTGAGCTTCGCGCGGACCTCCTTGACGACCTCGCCGGGGTTGCCGTCGGCGAGGATCGGCACGCTGAGCTGCACGGCCTGGTCGTCGCGGGGCGCCTTCTCCGGTGCCCCGAGCGGGCCGACGACGCCGGGCACGCCGCCGAGCTCCCGCGCTTTGGCGTCGAGGAACTGCCGGTCGGCGGCGGTCAGGCCGGCCGGGCGCTCGGCGACGACGGTCGCGGGCAGCACCTGGCGCGAGCTGAAGGCCTTCTGCTCGTTCGAGACCGCGGTGGCTTCGGCCGAGCTCGGCAGGAAAGCGGCGTTGTCGTTCTTCGCGACCTCGCTGAGCTTGCCGGCGAACGGGCCGCCGAACCCGCCCAGGCCGAGCCAGGCGACCACGAGCAGGGCGGGGAGCAGCCAGCGGAGCCGGCGCGGGGTCTCGTTCATGGTCGCTAAGGTCCTTTCGAGGGCGAACACGCCCTATTGTTCAGCAGGCTGAACATTTTGCACGACGACCCGGAGTGACGGTGAGCACAGCCCCCGAACCCGACCTGAGCACGTGGCCCACCGGGCGGCTGCTGGCCGTGGCCGCCCGCCTGGTGGAGCAACGCTGGGTGACCGTCCTCGCCGGCCTGGGGCTCACCCACGCGGGACTCATCGCGCTGCACTCCTTGCGCGACGGGCCGCTCTCCCAGCGGACGCTCGCCCAGCACTGCCAGGTGACCGACCAGACGATGAGCCGCACGCTCGACCGCCTCGCGAAGGCGGGTTTCGTGACGCGCACGCCGGACCCGGCGGACGCCCGCCGTCACCTGACGGCGTTGACTCCACCCGGCCGTGCGGTCCTCGACCGGGCGGTGCGCGCCGAGCGCGAAGATCCCGGCCTGCTCGGCGGGCTCGGCGACGACGACGCGTTTCGCGCCCGGCTGCTGACGCTGATCGCCGGCCTGTCGGCGGGCGATTGAGACCGCGCCGGTCTGGGTAGCTTTTCTGGCATGTGGATCGCGGTGAGCACCCCAGTGGCCGTCCTGATCGCTACCGTCCTGATGGAGCGGTTCGAACGACGATGTGAGCTGAGGCCGTCCGCCGAGACCGAACCCGCCCCCGTCGCGCGGTAGCTCATCGCATGTGATCCACGTCTCACTCTCCTCCAGTGAGAACCCCGCGCCTTCCTCCCGGCGACTGACTGATCGGATCCGGCGGACCGAGACCGGGTTCCAGGGAGGAGAACACCATGCGCGGCAACCCGAAAACCACCCGCACCGTGCTCGGCCTGGCCCTCGCGGCCGGCTTGGTCACGGCGGCGAGCATCGGGATGGCCGGTGGCGCGACAGCGCAGCCGGGCGACACGGAGGGGACGATGACGAACGCGAACCAGCCCCCGAAGGGGGCGCGGGCCACCGTACAGGTGAGCCCCAACCCGACCACCCAGCGCGGCCAAGAGGTGACGATCACCGGGAACTGCAGCGGCGGCACCGGCCTGAAGTCCGTGCTCGGCGGCTTCCCGGAGCGGCCGGCACTGGAGAACATCCGGATCCTGTCGGCCGGCCCGGACCACTTCGTCGCCAAGGCGAACCTGGTCCAGACCATCGGCAACGGGGTCGGCCCGGTCTTCGTGGACTGCGGCGGCGAAGCGGGTGTGACGTTGCTGGTCACCCACGTCTGAGCGGCCCGGATGACGTGAATGACTCATTCCTGTCGTCCGGCGACAGGAATAAGTCATTCACGGCATCGCGGATTCAGCAGGTCTTCCACGCGAAGTGGTAAATCGTGTCCACGCTCGCGTGTTCCGAATCCATTTCGATGAAAGTCGTGCCGGCCGCACTACCCGCGTCGGCCCGCAGTTCCGCGTTGATGTTCAGGTTCCGGCTCTCGCCGCACGGGGCGAACACCAGCTCCGCGACTTCGGTCACGTCCGAGGCCCGCCACACGCCGTGGAACGGGCCGGGGAAGGTGTGGCGGACCCGCGCGGTCGGCGACGTTCCGGCGAAGTAGTAGTTGGCCTGCTCGAGCGCGCTCGCACCGCTCTCGATGTGCGCGTAGCCGCGGTACTCGGCCTCGGCGATCGCGTACGTGAATCCTTGCGGTACATGGACGAGCACGTTGATCTGGCAGTTCTTCCGGGCGTCGAGCGCCGGCGCGCCACCACCGGCCTTGGCGGTGAAGTTCGTGTAGCGCACCGTGAAGGACGTGTTGTCGGACGCGACGTCGGCGGACGCCGTGGCCGTGCCGGCCGGGCAGCCCGAGCCGTTGATGGTCTTGATGTCGAGCGTGATCTTTTCGGTCGGAGCCGAGGTGGCCGGGGAATCGACGGGGGCGGCGAGAGCGGACAGAATCATTCCGGCGACGATCGGCATAACGAGCATGACGCTCCTCCAAACGGGGCCACGGTGCCTGGTGGTCATGATGATCGCGCGCGGAGCAGATCGTAGCGCGATCGCAACCTTTCCGACGGCCACTGAACGGAGTAACACGACAGCGAAGAGTACGGGAAATCCATTTCCCGCAATTTCACGTTCGCCGGGGTGGGATATTCGGATAATCGAAGGTCAAGACTGGTCCGGACCACTGCCGTGCCGCAGCGAATACGGCGGGGTGGCGCCGCCGAGCAGCGCCTCGGCGTCCAGGGCCGAAGCCCTGCTCCCCCGCTCCGCGAACCGCCGCGCCACCAGCGCGGCCGGGTCGTCGACGTGGTCCACGCGGCCGGACAGGAACGCCCACTCGTGTTCGTCGGACCCGAAGTACAGCACCGTGCCGAACACTTCGCGGAACCGGCGCCACGACGTCCGCAGCGTTTCGTTGCGCCACAGCGTCGGGCAGCCCGCCTGGCAGCTCACGACCCCGCCCGGCGCCAGCACCCGCACGCAGCGGGCGAGGAAGTCCTTGCCGTACAGGCGGTTGTGCTGCGCGTCCGGGTCTTCGTTCTCGTCCGGCAGGTCGATCACGACGACGTCGTAGGTGTCGCCGCGGGCTTCGGCCGCGGCCAGGAAGGCCCAGCCGTCCTCGAAGGACACCCGGATCGGGCCGTCGCCGCGCGCGAGGTCCGCCGGGGTGTAGCCGTAGGGCAGGTGCTCGGCGCAGGCGCGCACGGCCGCTTCGTCGATGTCGACGTGGTCGACGCGGGCCGCCCCGGCGGCCACCGCCAGCTGCGACGCCACCCCCTCGCTGGACCCGATGACGAGCACCCGGCGCACCCGCTCGGCCAGCAGCAGCGCGGGCACCATCAAGGCCTCGTGGTAGACGAGCTGGCTCGCCTCGGTGCTCTGGCGCTCGCCGTCGCAGAACAGCGAAACCCCCTGGGCGGTCTTGCCGATCAGCACGTGCTGGTACGGCGTGCGCTCGTCGAACACGACGTCACCGACCTCCCACACGCGGGTGAGGCCGGGGCCGACCGGTTCGGTGATCTGGGGCATCAGCGTTCTCCGCGGTGCAGGACGGACAGGTGGACCGAAGCGGCGTCGAGCGACTTCGCCAGCAGCCGCAGCGCGTGCTCGGGATCGGCGCGCTCGCCGCAGGTGAACACGTCCGCGAACAGCGAGCCGTGCTCGGGGTAGGTGTGCACGGACGCGTGCGACTCCGCCAGCAGCGCGATCACGGTGGCGCCCTGCGGCGCGAACCGCTTGGCCACGACGTCGACGACGGTCGCGCCCGCCTCGGTCACGGCGGCCCGCAGCAGCTCCCCCAGCCGCACGGGGTCGTCGAGCAGGCCCGGGTCGACGCCGTGCAGCTCGGCCAGGACGTGCCGCCCGGTGAACCGGCCGACCTCAGGCATCCCCCCACCTCCCGAGGCAGTACGTGCGCAGCGGCTCGATCCCGTTGAAGCCCACCGACGCGTAACTGGCGGTGTAGGCCCCGGTGCCCGGCACGTCGAGCCGGTCGCCGGTCCGCAGGCCCAGCGGCAGCTCGTACGGCGTCCGCTGGTAGAGCACGTCGTCACCGTCGCACGTCGGCCCGGCGAGCACCGCCGGGCCGCTCGGCCCGCCGGCCGCGTCCACCGGCTCGAACCGGTAGGCGATCGCCTCGTTCTCGGCCTCGGCGAGGCCGTTGTAGCGGCCGATGTCGAGGTACACCCAGCGCCGTTCGCCCCGGTGCGCGACGAGCACGACCTCGGTCCGCAGCAGGCCCGCGTCCGCGACGAGCACCCGGCCCGGTTCCAGCAGCAGCTCGGGCCGTTCCCCCGGGAAGTGCGCGTCGAGGGCGTTCGCGATCGCCTGCGCGTACGCGGCCAGCGAGGGGACGGCGCTCCGGTGCGCGGTCGCGAAGCCGCCACCGAGGTTCAGCCGCGTCATCGCGACCCCCTGCGCGCCGGCTTCGGCGAACAGCTTCGCCGCCGTGGCGATCCCGATCTCCCAGGCGGCGACGTCCGGCTGCTGCGAGCCCACGTGGAAGGCGATGCCGGGCCGCAGCTCGAGCGCGGCGGCGCGCAGCACCAGGTCCAGCGCCTCGGCCGGCTCGCAGCCGAACTTGCGGCCGAACGGCGTCACCGAGTCCGGCGCGTCGAGCACGACCCGGATCGACACGGCCGAGCCGGGCGCGTACCGGCCCAGGTGGTCGACGTCGTCCGGAGTGTCCGAAGTGAACTCCCGGACCCCGAGCTCGAAGGCGTCCGCGATGTCCCGCGGCTTCTTGATCGGGTTGCCGTAGGCGACGTCGGCCGGCGCGGCGCCGCGCGCGAGGCACAGCGCCAGTTCGGCGGGCCCGGCCACGTCGAAGCCGATGCCGGCCGCCACCAGTGCGTCGAGCACCGGCGGCGCCGGGTTGGCCTTGACGGCGTACCGGATCAGCGCGCCGGGGAAGGCCGCGCGCACGTCCCGCGCCCGGGCGGCGACGACGTCGGTGTCGACGACCAGGCACGGCGTCGGCGGGTTCTGCTCGTCGAGGAACCGGCGAAGGGGGTCGGCACGCACGCCGCCAGTGTCGCAAACGGAGTGCGGCGAACCCCCGGCGGTCGCCGTCCCTCCGCGACCCGGAGGCCGCGGAGGGACGTGGGGTCACCGCCGACCGGTGCGTCCCCTCGCCGTCGCGGCCGGTTCCGGTTCGACGCTCACCCGGGGGCGCAGGGGCAGGTTTTCCAGCCCCTCGACGTCGAGCACCAGGAACCAGTGCGCGTTGGCGGGGATGTGGATCTTGAACATCGGTGCGGTGGCCACCCCGCCGTGCATCCGGTAGTACTGCCGGCGCCGGTATGCCTGGAAGTTGACCTCCGTCAGGAGCCTGACGTTGGCCATCGCGTCCAGGCGGACGGTGACCACCGCGTCTCTTCGCACTTTCCCGAGGTCGAACACGTTCGCTTCCATTGCGTCCCTCTTCCACGCTGGGTTGGTTCGGTTCGAGTTCTGGTCGCGGGCAGCGCGGAACGCGCCGCGGAGCACACGACGAAGGGAAGATCGGGACGCGTCTAACCGGGGCCGGTGCCCGGTTCGTCGGGCCGGAAGAGCGGCCGGAAGTCCTGCGAGAGTGACGCGGCGGCCCGCAGGTCGCGGCGTCCGTGGTCCGGGGTCAGGAACGCGGGCGGAATGCTGCTGCCGGAGCCACCGGCGAGATCGGACGGCGCAGGCGGGGCCGGGGTCGCGGGTGCCGGCGGGGCCTTGGCCGGTGCGCGGCGGGCTTGGTGTGGTTTGTGTGCCGTGCGCTGGACGTCCACTCGGGACGGACGGGCGGGATCCGTCTTTGTAGCTCGCGCGGGTGACGGTCGGAGGGCTTTCCCCTCCGGCAGCACGCTTTTCGCCTGCGGCTTGGCTGCGTTGGTGACGAACTCGACTCCCTTGGCGGCGCTGTGCCGCGGCTCGACGGTACGCGCGACGGGCTCGGGGGTGTCGACGATCGGCTTCGCCGCCGCCCCCACGACATCGGTCACCGGCGTGAGGACGGTGCCGGCGGTCTTGGCGACGGGCGCCAGCACGGGCTCGACGGCACGCACGATCGGCCGCACCACGGCGGTCAGCGGCGCCACGACCGGGCCGACGGGCCGCACCACCGCAGCGGCGGCGCTGGTGATCGGCTTCGCGACTGTCACGATCGGCTCGAGGACAGGGGTGAGGGCGGCACCAGCCGTCTTGGTCACCGGCTCGATGACTCGCACCACGGAGTTCACGACGGGCCCACCGATCGCGGCGGCAGGCGCCACCACGGCGGCGGCGGTTTTGGTGACCGGCACGGCCGAACGCACGACCTGCGCTGCGGTCCCCACCACCGGGGCAACCGGCGCCACCACAGCGGCGGCCACCTTCGCCACCGGCACGGCCGAACGCACGCCGCCCGCCACCGGCCCGCCCACTGGTGCAACGGTCTTGGCAACCGGCCCCACTACAGCGGCGGCGGCGTTGGTCACCGGCTCGGCCGAACGCACAACCTGCGCTGCGGTCCCCACCACCGGGGCAACCGGTCCCACCACGGCAGCAGCCGCCTTGGCCACCGGCACGGCCGAACGCACGCCCCCCGCCACCGGCCCGCCGATCGCCGCACCCGGCGCCACCACAGCGGCGGCCACGCTGGCCACGGGCCCGGCCGAACGCATGACCTGCGCTGCGGGCCCGACCACTGGTGCAACGGTCTTGGCAACCGGCCCCACCACAGCGGCGGCCACGGTGGTCGCCGGCCTGGCCGAGCGCACAGCCTGCGCCTCCGGTCCCACCGAGCGCGCACCCGCGGCAACCGGCGGCACCACAGGCCCGACCCCGTGCACAACCTGCGCGCCGGGATCACCCGCCGTGGCCGCATCCGCGTCGCCGGAAGTCAGCCACAGGGTCAGCCACATGCCCGCTGCCGCGCCGGCCACCAGCAGTAGCCGGCGCGCGGTGACCGCGGTGCCGGCCACGTCGCGAGCCCGGGTCACGTCGGCGAACCTCCAAGTTCACAGTGCGAGGACTGGGACGTACCCTCCAACGTCCGGCACCACACCCGTGCTACGCGCCGCCTGCCGCTTCCACTCGTCCGGGCTAATCCGCGGGTATCAGCAAGCCTGAGTAAAGACTCCAGTCGGCCGACACTGATCGACCAGTCGCCACAAGAAGCGTGCGTCCGCCAGAAGTCAGGATTCCTGAGAGCGTCGCAGCTCCGACAGCGCTCCCAGCGCCGTCACCCCGTGCTGGAGACCTTCGCGGAACGTCGCGCGCTGGCCGGGGCTGAGGTCGGCCAGCAGGGCGTGCTCCACCTCCGCCACCGCCGGGGCGCAGCCGGCCAGCACGGCCTGGCCGGCGTCCGTCAGGCCGGCCAGCAGCACGCGCTTGTTGCCCGCCTTGGGGGTCCGCGCGATCAGCCCGCGGTTCTCCAGCGCCAGCACCATCTCGTGCATCGTCTGCGGCCGCAGGAACGACCGCCGGGCCAGCTGGGCCGAGGACAGCGGGCCGCTGGCCTGCAGCACCGTCAGCGCCGTGTACTGCAGCGTCGTGAGCCCGAGCGGGCGCAGCGCGTCGTCGAGCAGCGCCCTGATCACCAGCTCGAGCCGTTTGACCAGGTAAAGGGTCAACGGCGCGCCGGCGGCGTGCGGCTCCGCGGAGGTGCTCACGCGCCCATCATGACACGCGGTGGCCGCTATGCTCCGGTCATGGACCTCGGCCGGCAGACCCGCGTGCGGCAGGCGTTCGGCACCTTCTTCGCTCCCCCGGAACCCGCCTCCGCGCCGCACGTCCTCGACCTCTTCCGCCGCACCGCGGAAACCGTGCCCGCGTACCGGAAGTTCCTCGGCGAACACGGGATCGACGCGAAAGACGTCACGACGATGGCCGACTTCGAGTCGCTGCCGCTCGTCGACAAGGCCGGCTACCACCGGAAGTACCCGCTGCCCGAGCTGTGCCGCGGCGGCACCTTCGACGAGCTCGACATGATCGCCGTCTCCTCCGGCTCCAGCGGCCACCCGACCATCTGGCCGCGGGCGCTCGAAGACGAGCTGCACGTCGCCCGCCGCTTCGAACAGGTGCTGGTGAACGCGTTCGAAGCCGACCGCAAACGGACGCTCGCCGTCGTCTGCTTCCCGCTCGGGACCTGGGTCGGCGGCCTCTTCACGACGGCCTGCGTGCGGCACCTCGCCGCCAAGGGCTGCCCGATCACCGTCGTCGCGCCCGGCAACAACAAGGCCGAGATCCTGCGCGTGCTCCCCGAACTCGCGCCGCACTTCGAGCAGGTCGTGCTGCTGGGCTACCCGCCGTTCGTCAAGGACGTCGTCGACACCGGACTGGCCGAGGGCGTCGACTGGCCCGCCTACGCCATCAAGCTCGTCCTCGCCGGCGAGGTCTTCAGCGAGCAGTGGCGCGACCTCGTCGCCCGGCGGGCCGGCGTCGCCGATCCGGTCCGCCACATCGCGTCGCTCTACGGGACGGCGGACGCGGGCGTGCTCGGCACCGAAACCCCGGTGTCCGTGGGCATCCGCCGGTTCTTCGCCGGCCGCCCGGACCTCGCGCGCGAGGTCTTCGGCGACGCCCGGCTCCCCACCCTCGTGCAGTACGACCCGGCGAGCCGCTTCTTCGAGGTGCACGACGGCACGCTCGTCTTCACCGCGGACGGCGGGATCCCGCTGATCCGCTACCACATCGCCGACGACGGCGGCGTCCTGCCGCACGCCGAGCTGCTCGCCTATTGCGCCCGCCACGGGTTCACGCCGCCGCCCGGGCCGGAGCTGCCGTTCGTGTACGTGTTCGGCCGGTCGCTGTTCACGGTGTCGTTCTTCGGCGCGAACGTCTACCCGGAGAACGTCACGGTCGGCCTGGAGCAGCCCGGCATCAGCGACACCGTCACCGGCAAGTTCGTCATCGAGGCGCACGAAGACGCCGACCGCGACCGGCGGCTGCGCATCACCGTCGAGACGGCGCCGGGCGCGAGCGCCGACGCCGGCCGGATCGCGGAGTCCGTGCGCGCGCAGCTGGTGCGGCTCAACAGCGAGTTCGCGCACTACGTCCCGGCGGAGCGGCAGCTGCCCGACGTCGTCCTGCGCCCGGCGGGCGACCCCGAGTACTTCCCGGTCGGGGTGAAGCACCGCTACACGCGCCCGTCCTAGGTCCGGGCGAGTTTCCGGAACCGTTCGCGCCGCTCGCCGGCGGACGAGCCGTCGGCGATGTCGTCCTCGAACCACGAGCACAACGCCGCCCACAGCTGGGCGCGTGCCGCGTAGTCGTCCTCCGCGACCAGGGTGTGCTCGAGCTCCGCGATGTCGGCGACCAGCTGGTCGAGCCGCTGGTCGCACAGCCGCACGTACTCGCGGACGACGACGTTCGGGTCGAGGCCCGTCTTCCCGTGCCGTCCCGCCGCGCCGCGCAGCTGGGCGTGCAGGTCTTCCTCGCGGTAGAGCGGGAACCCGGAGATCGACCCCGGGTAGCCGGATTCGGCCGACCACTCGCGGAACGCGCAGATCGCCTGGTAGCGCGTGTACCAGTCCTGCTTGCCGGTGGCCAACGCGGACAGCTTGCGCCAGGCGTCGCGGTCGGCGGCGCGCCAGCGGTCGACGGTCCGACTGTCCGGCGACGGCTCGACGGGCCGGGTCCGCCAGAAGTGCGCGCGGCAGCCGGCGATCTCGGCGACGAGCTGCCGCACGTAGCTGACCTGTTCCCACACGTGGGCCCGTTGCGGCCGCAGCGGCGCCGCGCGGTCCGGGGAGAAGGTGACCATCTCGAAGACGCGGAACAGCTCGTGCCCGCGCAGCGCGGCGAGGTCGGGGTCCTCGCCCATCACCCACGAGCGGCGCTCCGGGAGCCGGCCGCTGTGGCTGATCGTCGCCGCGTGGTAGAGCTCGCGGACCGCGCGGCGGGCCACATCGTCGCGCGCTTCGCCGCTCAGGCGGGGATTGCGGGCGCGGTCGCGCAGATCGCGTTCGCCGCGCGGACCGACTTCGAGCATCGCGACCGCGTACACGCTCGCCGCGTTGTAGCACTCCTCCCACGAACTGCGCGGTCCGGCGGCTTCGACGGTCTCGTCGAGCGCCCGCGGGTCCGGCGGCCAGTGCCGGTCCGGGCAGACGTCGGCCAGCCGCACGCGGCTGCCGGGGTAGGCGGGCTGCGGTTCGGGGACGGCGCCGGTGACCGGCTCGACGTCCGCCATCGCCCGCCGCAGCACCGCCCAGACCAGCGACAGGTCGAGCGCGCGGTTGGTCAGCTGCCGCCAGCTGCTGCGCCAGCGCCTGCCGAACCGGCGGTAGTCCTCGACGAGCCGTTCGATCTCGTACTGCGACAGCGCGCAGAAGTAGGAGCGCATCTCCGCGGCGCGCTGGTTGTACTCGGCCAGCTGCTCCGGCGTCGCTTCCTGGACGACGAGTTCCGGCACCGGCACGCGGAGCACGCGCCGGTGCAGCTCCAGCCGTTTCGCGCGCGGGACCGCGTGCCGCTGCGTCCGGACGTCGAGGTCGACGTAGCGGCGGAAGCGCAGCTCGATGGCGGCCCGCAGTTCGGCGCGGCGCTGCGCCCGCGCGTCGCCCGGGGCGCCCGCGGTGGTGCGCCGCACCCACCAGGACCCGGCCACCGAATCGCCGTGGCCGAGCACGAGCGCGTGGCGGTAGCGGGCGATCAGCAGGGCGACGTCGCGCCAGCGCGTGTCGCCGCGGGGCTGCTGCGCGAAATCGGGGCCGATCCACCACCGGGCGAGGGTGGGGTGGCCGCGGCTGCAGAGGGTGATCACGTCGTCGTAGGTGGCGAGCGCGTCGAGGTGGAGGTCGAGCTGCTCCTGGAGGGCGGCGATCTCGAGTCTGATGTAGACGTTGGCCGGGTCGAGGCTGAGCGCCCGGTAGTACTCGGCGAGGGCTTCGTCGTAGCGGCGGTAGGTGATGAAGTGGTTGGCGCGCTGGTAGGCGTCGAAGAGTTCGTAGGGGATCTTCGCGTCGCGCCAGGCGGCCCAGTGGATGTTCGTGCGGACGTACGCGCTGCGCGGGATGACCAGCGCCGCCACCGCGTTCGCCGCGCGGTGCAGCACGCGCGCCCAGTTCTCGTCTTCGATGACGAGCGGGCCGGCGGCGAAGCGCGGGACGCGCACGAGCTCCAGGATGAGCTGGTAGCGGCCGCTCGTGTTGCCCGGCCGGATGGTGCCGCTGACGGTGAACGCGGCGGGCGGCTGCGCGAGCCGGATCAGCTTGGTGGCGGCCTTCCACCAGCCGTCGGCGGAATCGCCGGCGTGCTCGACGATCTGGATGAAGTCGTACGAGCTGCCGACGCCGGGGACCGGGGTGGGTGTGTAGAGGCGGGAGTCGTTGAGGAACCGCTTGAAGGTGGCGGTCAGTTCGACGGCGGAGTCGATCTCGCGGTCGTGGCTGCCTTCGGGCCGTTCGTCGGCGAAGAGCCGGATGTCGATCTGGTTGGCCCGGTAGGCGGCGGCTTCGAGGCGTGCTTTGCCGACGAAGTACAGCGTCAGGACGACCGAGACGAGCACGACCGAGGTCTGCAGGACGGTCCACGTGATGACGCTCGCGACCTTCGGATCCCGGACGAAGGTCCAGTTCTGGAAGAACGGCAGGTACGGCACGACGGCGAACCCGGCGGCGACGAGCCCCGCCGCCCCGGCCGCCAGCCACCACCGGATCCGGTGCGTCCCGGGCAGTTCGGCTTCGTCGAAGCCCCCGTGTCGCCGCGCGGACACCATCGATCACCCCCTCGTGTCAGGTTACTCGCGGAGGGGGTGCGTTTCGTTACCGCCCGTGATCTGCAAGTTCGGCGATGACCTGGGCGTGACAGGCTTCGGGATCGCACCAGCACCCGAGACGGCGGCCGCGGAGCGCAGGCAGCAGGGCGAGCACATCCGGCCGCGACAGCAGGTGTTCGCGGTACTTGGCGACGACCGCCTCGCGCGAGCCGTCCGGGCGCGTCGGGCCCGCCGAACGTCTTGAATGAGTCATTCAGGTCGTCGGAAGTCCTGAATGACTCATTCAAGACGTTCCCGCGCGGGTCCGGCGGCGTGGCCTACCGGTGGTCCGCCACCAGCTCGTCCAGCCGGCGGCGGGCCCGCGCCCGGTGCGGGCCGGTCAGCTCCGCGCGGGAAGGCAGCACCGCCGTCAGTCCCCAGCCGCGGCCGCGGGTCCACGTGTCGTCGTCGATGTCCAGCTCCGCGCGGAACGCCCGGCGCTCCGCCGAGGACAGCACCGACCACGCCACGATCAGGTCGCACGCCGGGTCGCCGACCGCCAGGGTGCCGAAGTCGAGCACCGCGCTGATCCGGCCTTCGCGGGCGAGCAGGTTGCCCGGGGCCGGGTCGCCGTGGATCCACACCGGCGGGCCGGGCCACGGCGGGGCCGCGCGGGCCGCTTCCCAGACCGATGCCACCGCGTCGAGGTCGATCACCCCGGCCAGCGCCTCGATCCGCGGGGCGAGGCGGGCCGGGGCGATCGCCGAATCGCGCTCGTCCGTCATGGCCACGCCGCGGAAGCCGTTGCTCCACTGCGGCGGCGGGCCGCCGGTGGCGTCGATCCGCCGCAGCGCCGCGAAGAACTCCGCCAGGCCGGACGCGTCCACGGCGTCCGGGGCCACCGCGGTCCCGGGCAGCCAGCGCAGGACCGACCACGGGAACGGGTACCCCTCGCCCGGTTCCCCCGCCGCCACCGGGACCGGGATCGGCAGCGGCAGGTGCGGCGCCAGCTTCGGCAGCCACTCCTGTTCCCGCCCGACCTGCCCGGCCCAGCGCGCGTACCGCGGCAGCCGCACCGACAGGTCCGGGCCCAGGCGGTACGTCGCGTTGTCCACCCCCTGCGACGGCGCCGGCTCGACCGGGAGGCCCGCCCAGTGCGGGAACTGCGTGTCGACCAGGCGCCGGACGACCGGCACCGTGATGGTCGCTTCGGCGGACGACAGGTCACCCGTGACCAAGGCACTCCCCCACGTCGGCGTTGAGTCGCGGCTCATCACACCGGGTGACGGCCGCGGTGTCCACCGGTTTACGCCCGATGGTCGGCCTAGTGCAGATGCACTATGCTGACGGCTCACGGTTGAACCGTCAGCCGCCGCCGGACGTTCCCACGTCGCGGGCAGGCAGGCTGCCTCCCGCGGCATCCGTCCCGAACGTCCGGTTCGCTCCCCGCTGCCCGAGGAAAGGGTGTGCCGCGATGGTTCCCGAACCGCGCTCGGCCGACCACGAGCTCGCCGGCCTGCTGACCGCCGGCGGCCACATGTCCCTGCGTGTGTGCCACCCCGGCCCGCACACCGTGCTGGTCGAAGTGTCCGGCGAAGTCGACCTCGACACCGCCCGCGGACTGGACGCCGTCCTCCAGACCCGCATCCGCCGACCGCTCGAGGAGGTCGTCGTCGACCTCTCCGGCGTCACGTTCTTCTCCGTCGCCGGGCTGAACTCGCTGCTGCGGGCTCAACTGCTCGCCGACTCGACCGGCGCGCACCTGAGCGTGGCGCCCGGGCGGTCGCGTTCGGTGCGGCGGCTGTTCAAGCTGCTCCCGGCGGACTTCGACAGCGTCGCGGCGAACGTCCGGCCGTGACCACTACCGGGCGGGCTGACCGCCCAGCCGCCGGACGGCTTCGACGATCGCCGTGTTGGGTGCGCCCTTCACCAGGTACTCGGTGACGCCGGCCGCCGCGAGCCCGGCGACCGACGCCCGGTCGGCGTAGGCGGAGAAGGCCAGGATCGCGGTGCCCGGGCTGCACCGGGCGATCTCCCGCGCCGCCCGCGCGCCGCCACCACCGGGCATCCGGACGTCGAGGACGGCGACCGCGGGCCGGTGCCGCTCGGCCAGCCGGATGGCCTCGTCGGCGTCGCCGGCCACCGCCACCACGGCGATGTCCGGCTCCTCCTCGAGCACTTCCTTCAGGACTTCGCGGATCATCACGTCGTCGTCGGAGATCAGCACGCTCAGCTCGGTCATGGTTCGAGTCCCGTCACGTCGGGCAGGTTCGGCAGCCAGAACTCCACGGTCGTGCCCACGCCGGGCGTGCTCGTCACGGAGAGCCAGCCGTGCGCCGCTTCGGCCCGTTCGTGCATCTCGACCAGCCCGAAGTGATCCGTCCCGGCTTCGTCGCCGGCGATGCCGACGCCGTCGTCGGAGACCCGCACCAGGGTCCCGTTGTCCATTGTGGACAAAAGAACGTCGACCCGCGTGGCCCGCGCGTGCTTGTGGACGTTGCTGAGCGCTTCCTGGCAGATCCGGTAGACCGTGGTCGCCGCCTCCGGGGACGGCTCGGTGGTGAGCTCGTCGCGCACCGAGTGCGCCAGTTCCCATTGGCCCGCGACGTCGTCGACGTAAGCGGAAACCGCTTCCACGAGACCGTGGTGGTCCAGCGCGGGCGGCCGCAGCCGGGACACCAGGCCGCGCAGCCGCGCGATGGCGGCCCGCACCGACTCGTCGAGCCCCTCGACGGCGGCCGCTTCCGGTTCCGGCAGCCGGGAAGCGAGCAGCTGCAGGCGCATGCCGACGGCGACCATGGACTGGATGGACTCGTCGTGGACGTCCCAGGCGATCCGGCGCCGCTCCACCTCCTGGGCCTCCACGAGGTGCCCGACCAGCCGGCCGCGGTCCCGCAGGGCCCGCTCGGCGTTGCGGCGCTCGGTCATGTCGCGGGTGACCTTGCCGAAGCCCTGCAGCCGGCCCCGGTCGTCGTACAGCGCCGTGATGACGACGTTCGCCCAGAACCGGGTGCCGTCCTTCCGGACCCGCCACCCTTCGTCCTCCAGCCGCCCCTCCGCGGCCGCGACTTCCAGTTCCCAGGCCGGTTTCCCGGCGGCCACGTCTTCGGCGGGGTAGAAGACCGAAAAGTGCTGCCCGATGATCTCCTCCGCCGAGTAACCCTTGATCCGCTCCGCACCCGCGTTCCAGCTCGAAATCCGGCCCGCCGGGTCCAGCACGAAAATCGCGTAGTCGACCACGCTCTGCACCAGCAGGCGGAACCGTTCTTCGCTTTCCCGCAGCGCGACTTCGGCCGCCCGGCGGTCCGTCACGTCGCGGGTGACCTTCCCGAAACCCTTCAAGAGACCCCGATCGTCGTACAGCGCCGTGATCACCACGTTCGCCCAGAACCGGGTGCCGTCCTTGCGCACCCGCCACCCCTCGTCCTCCAGCCGCCCCTCCGCGGCCGCCACCTCCAGCTCCCAGGCCGGTTTCCCGGCCGCGACGTCCTCCGGCGGGTAGAACACCGAAAAGTGCTGCCCGATGATCTCCTCCGCCGGGTAACCCTTGATCCGCTCCGCACCGGCGTTCCAGCTCGAAATCCGCCCCTGCCGGTCCAACATGAAGATCGCGTAGTCGAGCACCCCCTGCACCAGGAGGCGGAACCGGTCGTCGTCCATCCGGCAACTGTGCCGGATCGCCGCCCGCCCGGCACGGCGTGCGCCCGGCCGCTCACCCCGCGACCCGGGCCGAAATCGCAGGCAGCGCACGGCGGACCGCTTCCCAGCGACCGTGCCTTGCGGTCCCCCACGCGGAGGAGAGATGTCCACGGCGCCCAGCCTCGTCGAGCTCACGGGGCCGCACGAGATGCAACCGCCCGGCTACGGCTGGTGCAGCTGCATCAGCTGATCAGGCCCTCCCGGCGGGCCACGGCGACGGCTTCGAGCTTCGAGCGCGCGCCGAGCTTTTCCAGCACGCGCTGCACGTGGTTGCGGGTGGTGTTGCGTGACACGCCGAGCCGCAGGGCGATCTCGTCGGTGGTCGCGCCTTCGCCGAGCAGGTCGAGGGTTTCGCGCTCGCGCGCGGTCAGCGCCGTTCCGACCGCGGGAACGCGGCCGGTGAGCCGGTCGAAGACGCCGGGCAGCAGTTCCGGCTCGAAGACCACGCCGCCGGCGGCCACGTCCCGGACGGCGGACTCCAGCGCGCCCAGCCGCGACGACTTCAACAGCAGGCCCGCGCCACCGGCCTGCGCCACCTGCGCGGCGATCGCCGGGGTCGCGTCGCCGGTCAGCACCAGCACGCGGGCGCCGCCGGCCGCGAGGTCGGCGATGACGCCCAGCGCGTCGCCGTCGGACAGCCGCCGGTCCAGCAGGACGACGTCCGGGCGGTGCTCGCGCGCGTCCGCGACGGCTTCCGCCCGGGAGCGGGCGCGGCCGACCACGGTGATCCCGTCGGCGCGGTCGAGGGCCTGCTGCAACGCCTCCGCCACCATGTCGTGGTCCTCCACGACGAGGACGCGGACGGGGTCGGGCTCATCGGCGGTCACGGGCTTCCTTCGGGGGAACGGGGAGCGGTCCGCTCATCCTAGGTGCCCGTCCGGTGATCACCAGGCGCCGGAGCTCGGCCGCAGCAGGCCTTCCGGGCCGGTGACCGGCAGCCGGTCGACCAGGTCCTCGTGGTGTCCCGCCCGCCGGAACACCGGTGGCGGGCAGGCGCCGGCGGACGCGGTGACCCGCAGCGCGTCGACGAACCCGGCGACCGCGCCCGGGGGCGGCACGACTTCGGCGCCCCCGAGGTAGCCGAGCACCTTCGCCGCGCCACCGCTCGCCGGTTCGACCACCGCCGACCAGCCGTGCACCTCGTCCCAGATCAGGGCCAGGTCGTGTGCGGGCCGGTCCGGGAGCGTGCGGTCGAGCGCCACGTACCCGGAGCTGGGCACGTCGAGGTCGAGCGAACACGACTCGAACCCGACGCCGACCGCGCGGGCGACCCGGGCCAGGTAGGCCCGCAGCCCCCGGGCGAAGTGGTATTCGATGTCCAGGCCGAAGCCGATGAGCGCATTCATGTCCCGCCTCCCGGCGCGGTATACCCCGCCGGGTGAACGATCACACTTCCGTGGTCATTCTTCGATGGCCCCGCCGACGGCCCGCAGGTACGCGCGGAAGGTCAGGCCGGGATCCGCTTCCCGGGCGGTGAGGAAGTCGGCGAAGCGCACCTGCTCCCGCAGCGGCTCGCCGGCCCGGATCCGGTCGGCCTGACGGCGTTCGGTGTCGCGGATCGCCTCGGCGAGCGCGAACAGCTCCCCGGCGCGGGCGAGCGGGACGAAGAGGACACCGTCGTCGTCGCCGAGCACGAGGTCCGACGGCCCGACCCGCCAGGAGCCGACGATCGCTTCGGCGAGGCCGCCGTCGACGCGGGGGCCGAGGGTGAGCGGGCCGGTCGGGAGGGACCCGAGGCTGAACACGGGGAGCCCGATGGCCCGGATGTCCGCGGTGTCGCGGTGCAGGCCCCAGATCAGCACGCCGGAAAGCCCGGCGGCGCGCGCCTCGAGCACGACGAGGTCGCCGACGCAGGCTTCGTCGAGACGTCCGCCGTTGTCGACGACCAGCACCCCGCCCTCGGCCGCGGTTTCGAACGCTTCCAGGAAGACGTCGACGCTGCCGACGTGCCGGGCCGGGACCGCCGGGCCGAACAGCCGTCCCCCGGGTACCACCGCGCGCGTCGGCGCCGGGGCGCACCGCACGGGGAGGCCGGCGCGGATGCACGCGTCGGCGACGTGGGCGGTGGTCAGCGTCGCGAAGCGCTGTCTGAGTCCTTCGAGCTCCATTCCCTGACCTTAGTCAGTTTCGGCGCTCACCCAGGCGAGGTAGTCGGCGCTGCCGCCGACGATCGGCGTGGCCACGACCTCGGGGAGGTCGTAGCTGTGCAGCTGTCTCAGGCGTGCGGTCAGTGCCGGTACGCGGCCGGTGGTCGTCTTGATCTCGACCCGCCACTCCTGGTCGGCCTGGACCGCGCCGTCCCAGCGGTAGACGCTGGTGATCGGGCCGACCACCTGGGCGCAGGCCCCCAGCCGTTCCGCCACCGCCTGGGTGGCCAGCTCCCGCGCTGCGGCTTCCGAGTCCGTCGTGGACGTCACGATCACGTGCTCCGCCATGCCGAGAGGCTACCGGCGCAGGTGGTGCATCGCGGCAGCGCCGAGCGCGGGCCCCACGGCGAGCACGGGCACGGCGGCCCGCCAGCCGACGGCGTCGGCCAGGAGCGGCAGCAGCTGGATCGTGGTGGCGCTGAGCAGGAAGCCGAACGCCGTCATGGCGGTGAGCGCGGTGCCGACGTACCGCGGATCGGCGGCCTCGGCGAGCGCGGCGGAGAACTGCCCGGAGTCGGCGATCACGGCCACGCCCCAGACCAGCAGCACGGGCAGCAGCAGGAAAGTGCCGGAGACGGCGGAGGACAGCACGGCGCAGCCCCCGCTGACGAGCATGGCCGTCATCGCGACGACGGCCCGGCCGCAGCGGTCCGAGAGCGCGCCGCCGAGCAGGCACCCGGCCGCGCCGCAGATCCCGATGACGGCGAAGGCGGTCACTCCGCCCGCTCCGGTTTCGGTTCCGGTTTCGGCGAGGTAGGCGGGCAGCCAGGCCCAGAGGGCGTAGAGCTCCCACATGTGCCCGAAGTAGCCGAGGCACACGAGCCGCTGCCGCCGGTCGGCCACCATCCGCAGTACGTACCGCGGCTGCCACGGCGGCGAAGGCACCCGATCCGGCCCTTCGCGGACGAAGAGCGCCGACACGGCGGCCCCGATCGTGGCGAGGACGGCGGCGCAGAGCAGGACGGCTTGCCAGTCCAGTGGCGCCAGGAGGCTGGGCAGGGCCGAGCCGAGCGTCAGGGCCGCGAGCAGGGTGCCCAGCGCGATCCCGCGTTTGCGGGGGAACCACGACACGACGACCTTCATCCCGACCGGGTAGACGCCGGCGAGCGCGAAGCCGGTGGCGAACCGGAGCGGGACGACGAACGCTTGCCCGCACCACGGCAGGACGGCGGTGACGACCGCGGCGAGCAGCGCACCGGCGGCAATGAGCGTCCGCGGGCGGATCCGGTCGGCGAGGGTGAAGGCGGCCGAAACGACGGCACCACAGGCGAACCCGACCTGCACGGCGACGGTCAGGAGGATGCCGTACTCGCGCGAAAGCCCCCATTCGGCGCGCAGGGCGGGAACGACGGCGGAGGCGGAGAACCAGACGCTCATGGCCCCCACCTGCACGACGGCGAGCAACGCAAGCTGCCGGGCGGCGGTGGTGGGCCGCACCGGGGCGGAGCGGAGGAAGATCACCGACTCTACTTGCGGGTGGCGAACGGCGCTGGTCAACGGCAGGTCGCGCGGCTTCACTCCTTGGGCTGGAAAATCTCTCACATACTGGGCTTGCGGTCGGGCTGGCGGGGTGTCGTGAAGGGGACTTTGCTGGCGTGTGATGGCAGGAAGGTCCCCTTCATGGCGTTGGATTTGGTGAAGGGGACTTTCCGGGCGTTGGGGTGGGCCGCTGGGGTTTGCTCGCCGGCCCGGGCCGCTGGCGGCGAGCCGCCGGTGGGGCCGGGCGGGAGCCACGCCACCGCCAGTCGCCCAACCGGTCAGGTCGCCGGGCCGGGCCACAGGAGCCGGGTGCGTGGGCGGCCGGAGCCGGATCGCTCAGATCAGGTGGTCGGGGTCGTGGTTGTCGTCGGCGTGGTGGTCGTCGTCGGCGTGGTCGTCTTCGTCGGGGTCGTCGTCTTCGGTGGCGTCTTGCGTCGCGTGGTGACCGGCGCGTTCGTGTGCGGGGGCACCACCGTCGCGTGTGTTGTCTGCGGTGTCTCCGGTGGCGGCAGCGTCACCAATTCCGGTGTCTCGCTCGCCGAACTCGTCGCCGGTGGGGTGTTGCCCGAGGGGCCGCCGCCGGAGCTGCTCACCGCTACCGCCACGCCGCCGATCGCCACCACCGCCACCGCGCACAAGCCCACCACCACGCCGCGCCGGGACGCTCGGCGGCCTGGGGTGTCCGACTTCGGGCGGCCCAGGGACGGCGGCGGGGCGCCCGCGCCGAACTCGGGCGCCGCCATCGCGCGCGTCTCCTCGCGGGGCGCCGGCCCGCGGGACACCGGCACGCGCGTCTCCTCCCGCGGCGACGGCACCAGCGGCAAGGGCACCGGCGGCGGGGTCATCGGCCGCGCCTCCGTCGCCTGCACCAAGCCCGACCGGCCCGAAGCCAGCGCCGCCGCTCCCAGTGCGACGCCGTACTTCGGGTGGATGTCGACCGCCGTCGGGCGGCCCAGCTCGGCCGAGACCAGCTGGGACACCAGGGGGATCCGGGACGAGCCGCCGACCAGCAGCACCGCTCCCAGGTCGGCCGGGCGGAGGTTGGCCGACCTCAGCGCGCGGTGCAGTGAACCCAGCGTCGCCGTGATCGAAGGGCGGATCATCTCCTCGAATTCGCCACGCGTCAGCCGCACCTCGGTCTGGACCGAGGGCAGCAGGACCGGGACGGCCACCTCCGTGTCCGCCGACAAAGCTTCCTTCGCCAGCACGCATTCCTGGCGCAGCCGGACGACCGCCGCCACCGCGCCCGGGTCGTCGGGGTCGATCTGCGACAGCTTGCCGTCCAGCATCCGGTCGACGTGCCCGAACACGGCCTCGTCGAAGTCGACCCCGCCCAGGCCCTCGATGCCCTCCGGCGTGCCGAGGATCTCGAAGCCGCCGTTGCGCTTGCGCAGCACGGTCGCGTCGAACGTGCCGCCGCCGAGGTCGTACACCGCGACGACGGCACCCTCGTCGAGCCGCTCCTGCGCCGCGTAGTGCGCGGCCGCGGCTTCGGGCTCGGTGATCAGGCCGACGCGGTCGATCCCGGTCAGCTTCGGCACCTGTTCGAACAGCTCCCGCTTGTACGGCCCCCAGTTCGCCGGGTGGGTCAGCGTGATCCGGTCCGGACGCCCGCCCTGCTGCCCGGCGACCGTCCGGACCACGTACCCGAGCAGGTGGGCCATCAGCGACGCCACCGAGTGCGGCGCGCCGCCGAGCAGCACCGGCGTCGGGTCGCCCAGGCGCCGCTTGAACTCCCGCGTGACGCGGTCCGGCTCGACGGTCGCGCGCCGGCTCGCCGCGTCCCCGACCAGCACGCTGCCGTCGGGCCGCAGCAGCACCACCGACGGGATGGCCGCCGTGCGGTCGCCGAGCGACACCATTTCGACGTGGCCGGCCCGGTCGACGGCGGCGGCCGTGAAGGTCGTGCCGAGGTCGATGCCCAGTCCGTAGCCCATGTCAGCCTCCGCCGTCAGCGTGCGCGTGGTCGAGAATCGGGTGGTCTTCGGGAACCGGCTCCGGTTCCGCCAGGTGGTCTTCGTGCGGCTCGTGCCGCTGCGGTGGCGGGTCGCCCGGCACGTGGTCCGACGCCGGCCCGGGGCCTGGCTCGTGGTCGCGCGGCGGCTCGAACGGGTGCTCCTCCGGGGACGGCTGGGTCCCGTTGTCGTGCCGCGGCGGCTCGAACGGGTGCTCCCCCGGCGGCGGCTCGCTCCCGGTGACCTCACCGGCGTCGTGCCGCGGCGGCTCGAACGGATGCGGGCGGCTTCCGGTGACCTCGCCGGCGTCGTGGTGCGCCGGCTCGCGTTCGGTGGCGAAGCTGTGCCGCGGCACCGGGTGCTCGGCCAGCGACGCCGACGCCGCCAGCGTCGTCGTCTCGACGGCCACCGGCGCGGCGTCCACTGTGGACGGCGTGCGGGTGAACGTGACGACCGCCGGTGGCGGTGCCCCGGGCAGCGCCGGCGCGGGGGCGGTGACCTGCGCAGTCACCGTGGCCCCGCGGCCCTTGTCGGCGATCACCTCGGTCTGGTGGATGGCCGGCCCGGCCGGCTCGCCGAACGGGTCGTCGGCCTTCGCCTGCTCGTCCACGGTCACCGCGACGTCGATCCCGGGCGGCCCGGTCTCGGCCTCGTCGAGCAGGACCGTCTCCTCCTGGAAGATCTCGATGTCGCCGTGCCCCGGCGCGTCCGGGGTGAGCTCGTAGGTCAGCGAACCCTGGTGCTCCACGGTGATCGTGCCGTCCGGGTTCTCGTGGATGACGATGTCGGCGTCCTGCACGATGTCGATGTCGGTGTCGCCGGGTGTCCCGTCGCCGGGCACGACGATGTGCTGGTGGTCGGTGTAGACCTCGTCGTGGCCGTTGGTGTGCACCACGAACCGCTCGGTCGCGTCGATGATGAAGTTGCCGAACTCGTCTTCGCGGACCTCGATCTGCTCGAACTCCTCGACGGTGGGCAGGTCCTTCAGCGGCAGGCCGTCGACGGTCTCGGGGTGCCACACGGTGCCGGTCTGCGCCGCCACCGAACCGTCCTCGCCGCGGGTGACCGTGCTGGTCTCGACTTCGGGGACGTACTCGTGCTCGGGCACGTCGTGCGCGGTCTCCGCGGCGACGGGCTCCGGCTGTGGCGGGGGCGGGGGCGGGGTCGCGCCCGGCGTGAGCGCGTTGCCCACCAGTTCCGACGCGACGGCGCCGGCGGCCGCCGTGACGGCCTTCCTGATCTTGCCCTTCGGCTGGTCGGTCACGACAGGACCTCCGCCCTGGCTTCGCTGAGCAGGATGCCTTCGCACGTGCGGACCAACACGCGCGCCGCGTCGCGGACGTCGCGCGGGGACGCGGGGTGCTCGGCGCGCCGCTGCCACCTCAGCAGCTGCGCGCCGAGCGCCTGCCGGATCGCGCCGCGGCCCGCGCCCCCCGGCAGGCCCAGCCGGCTCGGCACGTCCACCCCGGTCGCGCCGAGCAGCCGTTCCGCGTCGCGGGCCTCGTCGGTGGTGAACAGCACGACGCCGAGCCGGATCGAGTCGATCAGCTGGATCTCCGCGAACTCGTGCGCCCCGGCGACGATCCGCTCCCACTCGTGCAGCAGCCCGCCGGTGCGATCCGGGTAGGAGCGCAGCACCAGTTCCACCGCCTCCAGCGCCGAGCGGGCCTTGAGCACGTCGGCCCGCGCGGCGAACTGCGTCGTCAGCAGCGACCGGAGGCGGTGCAGGCCGCTGCGGGCCAGCAGCTCGCCCGACAACGCCCGCGCGCCCGTCACCAGCTCGCCGCGGACCAGCTCGGCCGCCAGCCGCACGCCGAAAAGGCCGTAGCGGGCGAGCAGTTCGGCCCGTTCGGCCGCCGGGACGTCCACATCGGACTCACCGGCGGCGAACCGGTCGGCCGACGTCAGCAGCCTTGCCACTTCGCTCTCCGGCGCGGCCGCGAGCCGCCGGAACGCGCGGAATTCCGATTCCTTGAGCGACGCCGCGGAACTGGCCAGCAGCCCGGCCACCGGCACCACGGTCTGGCAGAGCCCGCGGACCCGCGGATCGCGGGCGTAGCGGGTGGCGATCTTCGCCGCCGAATCGAGCGCGTCGACCCGGGCGTGCCCGACCTCGTCGGCCTTCGCCAGCACGCCGATCGTGTTCACCGGGCGCCGCTGCGCCGGGTCGTCGTGGAAGGCGTCGAGGAAGCGGACGTCGTCGCCGTGCACGTGCCGCATCAGGTACACCACGGCGTCCGCGGTGCTCACGCCGTCGCCCTCGGGGACCAGCGCCGCTTCCGTGCGGCCGGAGACCTCCGCCCGCGCCGACCCCAGCCCGGGCGTGTCGATCAGCGTCAGCACGCGCAGGGCGGGCGACGGCCAGTCGACGACGAGCCGGTCGACGTCGTCGGGCGCCATGCCGAGTTCGAGGCCGAGGGTGCCCGACAGCCTGCCGAAGGGCAGCTGCCGCGGGATGCCGCGGACGGGGTGCAGCATGATCCGGTAGGTCGGGCCGTTGCGGTACCAGGTGACGACCCGGGTGCACTCCCCCGCGTCGGTCGCCGCGAGCTCCTGGCCGACGAGGGCGTTGAGCAGCGTGGACTTCCCGGCCTTGACGCGGCCGGCGATCGCGACGCGCAGCGGCTCGGCGAGCCGGCCGGCGATCTGCCGCAGCTGCGGCTCGGCGGGCGTGCCCGCGTAACCGGCGCACGCGCGGGCGACGAACCCGCGGACCTGGACGTAGAGCGGGATCATCCGGTCACCGCCAGTGACTTGGGCGCGCTGCGGACGGTGAGCTCGTCGGCGCGCCGGCCGAGCACCTCGAGGGCTTCGATGTCGGCTTCGAGCCGCTTGAGCTCGGCCGCCTCGGCGTCGTCGTCGACGACCGCCTTCTTCGCGTTGGCCAGCGCCTCGGTGAGGGACCGCTGGAGTTCTTCGACGCGCGCGCTGTAGGCGTCGCGGAGTTCTCTTTGGACGGTCCGCATCGCGTCGCGGGAGTCCTTCCCGACCTGGAGGTTGAACTCGTCGACGAACCGGCGCACCGCCGTCTTGGCCAGGCCGCGGCGCTTTTCCAGCTGCCGCTTGCGTTCGTCGAGGAACCCGGAGCGGCCCATCAGCAGGCCGGCCGCGACCCCGAACGGCGTGGGGATGGCCAGCGCGGCCATCTTGGTGAGCATGGAGAACATCAGGAACCCGCTGTAGGCCTTCTGGAACGCGGCCATCCCGGTGGCGCCGCGGGTCTTGACGCCGGTGAAGGACGCGTCGATGTCGATCTCCTCGACGACTTTCACCGGCGCCTGGACCTCGCGCGGCAGCACGGCCTGGGACTCGGCGAGCTCGAAGTGGTCGGCGACCCGGCCGGCCAGTCCCCTGGCCTGCTTGACGAACGTCGTGTAGTTCTCGAGGGTCTCGTTCGCCAGGCGCTGCCGCAGCCACTTCTCGAACTCGGCCCAGTTCTTGGCCGGGTCACCGTCCTCGATGGCCTCTTCGGCCTCGTGCAGCACCCCTCGCGAGCGGGCGCGCAGGTCGTAGTCCACATCGGACGAAATGTCGGCGAAGCCGTCGAAGAGCAGCTGCTGCCACTTGGCGGACTGGCTGCGCAGCGCGTCGACGCGGTCGTTGACGCGGCTGAGTTCCGCGACGAGCGCGGCGGACTGTTCGGGGTGCGCGAGCGCGGTCCGGCGGGCGCGCAGGCCGGCGTGCAGCTGCCCGACCGCGGACCCGACGTGCAGGCCGACGGCGTTGAGCGCGGACCGCTCGGCGTCGCCGACCACGCCCTGCAGGCGCTTGACCAGCTGCGGGAAGCCGGACTCGACGTTCATCTCCTGGTCGGCCGACCGGGCCGCGATGGTCCGCAGCTCCGAGGAGACGGCGACGGTGTCGATGACGATGCCGCACGCTTCGAGGTGGCCGGCGTTCAGTTCGAGGATGCGCCGCCACTGCGGGTAGAGGTCGATCTTGGTGAGGACGAAGAAGACACTCGGGCAGAGTTCTTTGACCGTCCGGAGGAACCGCAGTTCGGCGCCGGTGAGTTCCTGGGAAGCGTCCGAGAGGAACAGGACGGCGTGCGCCCGCGGGAGCGAGCTCACGGTGACGGCGTTGTGCAGCGAGCCGAGCCCGCCGACGCCGGGGGTGTCGACCAGCACCAGCCCACCGGACAGCAGCTGGCGGCTGATCGACGCGGTGACCGACTTCAGTTTCCGCAGGTTGCCGGGATTCCCGGCTTCACTGACGTGGTTCGGCAGGTCTTCGAGGGAGATCCGCTCGGTCCACGGCGGCGACGACGGATCGGCCGGCTCGTAGGTCGCCAGAGCCCCGGACTCCGGCGCGTACCGGACAACGGTCGGCACCGCGGTCGCGATGTCGTCGTCGACCGGGCAGATCTTGGCGGTCAGCAGGGCGTTGATGAGCGAACTCTTGCCCTGCTTGAATTCCCCGACGACGTAGACGGTGACGTCCGGTTCGGACAGCAGGCGCCGGGCGTCGGTGAGGCGCTGGACGAGATCGTCCCGCCCGTAGGCCTTCGCCCCCTTGACCGCGAGGTCGAGGGTGTCGAGGGCGACGCGCCCCCCGCCACTCGGCTCCTGCATGACCGCTCCTCGTTCTTTGCGCCGGGCTCAGTGGTGCTGGTCAGTCGTGCTACTGCTCAGTCGTGCTGTTCAGTCGTGCTGCTCAGTAGTGCTCGACGTCGTGGTGGTGGCCGTGGTCGTGGTCGTGGCCGCCGTGGTGGTGCTCGTGGTGCTCGTGCTCGTGGCCGCCGTGGTGCTCGGTGGCAGCCTGTTCGTTGAACTGGTTGCCGCCGTGGTGGCCCTGGGCCTGCTCGTTCTGGAAGATGTTGCCGTGGCCGCCCGTGGAGGCCTGCTCGTTGAACTGGTTGCCGTGTCCGCCAGAACCCTGCTGGTTCTGGAAGATGTTGCCGTGGCCGCCGGTCGAGGCCTGCTCGTTGAACTGGTTGCCACCGTGCCCGCCCGAGCCCTGCTCGTTCTGGAAGATGCTCCCGTGGCCGCCCGTGGAGGCCTGCTCGTTGAACTGGTTGCCGTGTCCGCCAGAACCCTGCTCGTTCTGGAAGATGCTCCCGTGACCGCCGGTCGAGGCCTGCTCGTTGAACTGGTTCCCACCGTGACCGCCCGAACCCTGCTGGTTCTGGAAGATGTCGCCGCCGCGGCCACCCGTTGAAGCCTGCTCGTTGAACTGGTTGCCACCGTGGCCACCCGAGCCCTGCTGGTTCTGGAAGATGTCGCCACCGTGGCCGCCGGTCGAGGCCTGCTCGTTGAACTGGTTGCCACCGTGGCCACCCGAGCCCTGCTCGTTCTGGAAGATGTTGCCAACGCCGCCACCCGTGGAGGCCTGCTCGTTGAACTGGTTGCCACCGTGGCCACCCGAGCCCTGCTCGTTCTGGAAGATGTTGCCAACGCCGCCACCCGTGGAGGCCTGCTCGTTGAACTGGTTGCCACCGTGACCGCCCGAGCCCTGCTCGTTCTGGAACACGTCACCGTGGTGGCCGGCCGAGGCCTGCTCGTTGAACTGGTTGCCCCCGTGGCCACCCGAGCCCTGCTCGTTCTGGAAGATGTCGCCGCCACGGCCGCCGGTCGACGCCTGCTCGTTGAACTGGTTCCCCCCGTGGCCACCGGAACCCTGCTGGTTCTGGAAGATGCTCCCCGAACCACCACCCGTCGAGGCCTGCTCGTTGAACTGGTTCCCACCGGAACCACCGGAACCCTGCTCGTTCTGGAAAATGTTCCCCGAGCCACCCGTGGAAGCCTGCTCGTTGAACTGGTTCCCCCCGGAACCACCCGAACCCTGCTCGTTCTGGAAAACGTCGCCCGATGAAGTCGTCATCCTGTGCACTCCTGACATTCGGATCGGTGAAGCCCGTGCCCCTCCGTTGTCATCCAGTGTCGAACCGACAACCGCCTCGGTCATGAGTAGCGCTCTACTCGGCTTCTCCCTGGCTCACACCGCCGGCTACCTACGGGCCGTCGTCCGCGCTACTCCCCGGCTCCGGACGGCCCACCACCGACGCCAGCTCCCGGCGCCCCGAGATACCCAGCTTCGCGTAGACGCCGTGCAGCACGTTGTCCACCGTTCGGACCGACACCACGAGCCGGTCCGCGACGGCTCGGCTGGTCAGGCCCGTTGCGACCAGGCGGGCGATCTCCAGCTCGCGGACCGTCAAATCGAGGGGCGTGTCCAGCAGCGCCAGCGCCGGCGTCGCGGCGTCCTCACAGGACGCCAGCCACGTCTGGGCCCGCTGGGCCGAACCGACCGCGCTGCCCAGTTTTCCCGCCGCGCGGTGGGCTCGGGATGCCTCCGCCGCCGCCTCCGCGGCGAGCAAGCGCGCGCCCACGTCGGCGAACGCCGTCGCGGCCGCGTCCAGGGCGGCCGCGTCACCGGCGGACAGGGCCCGTGCGTGCGCCGCGTACGACGACACCAGTGGACCGGCCAAATCCGACGAGAACTCGGGGACGCCGAAGCGGACGAGGTCGTGCCGGATCTCGGCCGCGATCGCCGCCCGGCCCGTCGACTCCGCTGCCGACGCCGCTTCCGAGGCCAGTGACACCGCGCGGGTCAGCTCGCCCCCGGCCGCGCACGCCCAGGCCGCGGCCCAGCGGCCGAGCGGGCCGGGCAGGTCCGCCTCCGGGACCTGGCCGGTCATCGCGCACGCCCGGGCCAGCGCGCCCAGTACCGCGGGGCGGAACTCGTGGGGCTGGTCGTGGCCCTCGACCGTCAGGGCTTCGCGCAGCCGCCGGATCGCCGCCCGGACGTTGCCGTACGCCAGCGCGACCGTGCCGAGGGACGCCGCCGCGCTCGCCAGTGCCGGGCCCCAGCGGTCGCCGACCGCGTCGCGGTAGTCGTCGCCCGCCAGGTCCTCGGCCTCTTCCAGACGACCGGCGCGGCACAGCGCCACCACCCGCGCGTGCTCCAGCCGGATCCGCGAACCCGGCACCGACGCGTCGGACACCGCGATCGCCAGTCCCTCTTCGACGACGCCGAGGCACGCCTCCGTGCGGCCGGCCTCGGCCAGCGCCCCGGCCGCGACCACCAGCGCCCCGAGGCGCAGCACGTCACCGCGGCGGTTGCGGTCCAGCACCGGGCCGAGCAGGTCCAGCGCCGCGCGGCACGAGCCCTCCGCCGCACGCAGGGCCGCGCGGGCGACCACCAGTTCGTCGGCCGTCCCGGACACCGCCGTCTCGGCCGTGTCGAGCACGGACTCCGCCTCTTCGAAGCGGTTCAGGCCGAACGCCAGGTTCCGCGCGCGCGTCCCGGCCACGCGCGCGTGCTGGGCGTCCGACACCGTCTCGCCGGCGAGCTCCGCCAGCAGCGCGTCGGCGTCGGCGTGCCGCCCGCCCGCGATCCGGACCTGGGCCAGCAGGTACTTCGCGGCGAACCCGCCACCCAGCCGGACGGCTTCCGCGGCCAGCTGCTCGGCCTGCGGGAAGTCTTTGCGCAGCAACGTCTCGGCCGCGGCACGGACCAGCTGCGGGTCGGTCGGCAGGCCGGCGGCGAGCCGCCAGCGGACCAGCCGCGGCTTGTCCTCGGCCCGCCGCGCGCCGGTCATGTCCAGCGTCCGGGCGAGGATCCGGTAGGTGTCGCGCTGCCGCAGCGGCGACGTCCGGCGCCGGATCACCTCGGCGTAGAGCGGGTGCGCCAGGCGGACGTTCAGCCGCCGCCCGGTGCGCTCGGACACGACGAGCCCGGCCTGCTCGGTGGACGCGAGCACGCTCGCCGCGCCCAGCCGGACCAGCGGCTCGCTGCCCAGCGGCTCCCCGAAGGCCAGCAGTTCCAGCAGCCGCCGCTCGTCGGCGTCGACGCGGTCGGTGCGGGTTTCGATCAGCTCGACCAGCCGCGGGGTCGCGGTGAGGGCGCCGCTCCACCGCCACAGGCCGTCCGCGGCCGACAGCGAGCCGCTGTCGAGGCCGCCCTGGACGAGTTCGCGCAGGAACAGCGGGTTCCCGAGGGTCAGGTGCCACAGCCGGTGCTCCGCGCCGTCCTCGAGCCGTCCGCCCAGCGCCGCGGTGATGAGCTCGATGGTCTGCGCGCGGCTCAGCTCGCCGACGTCGAGCCGCTCGGCGACGCGGTCCTTCCACATCGCGAACACCGGGTCGGGCACGCTCACGCCGTGCGGCGCGATCACGATGACGAACGCCGACGCTGTCGCGGCCAGCTGGTGCACCAGGGTCGCGGACAGGTCGTCGAGCAGGTGCGCGTCGTCGACGCAGAGCACCAGCCGCCGTCCTTCCGCGCCCCGCGTGAGGTGCCCGGCGACCTGGTTGAGCCGGTGCGCGCGGTCGGCCGTGCCGTCCGCGCTGCCCGGCAGGAGGTGGGCGAAGGCACCGAACGGGATCGTGGACGCCGACGACATCGCGCGCACCCAGTGCGTGCGCGCCCCGCCGGCGGCCAGCTCGGTCAGCAGCACCTTGGCCAGGCGGGTCTTGCCGGCCCCGGCGCGCCCGGTCAGCAGCAGGCCGCACACCTCGGCGTCGGCCAGTGCCCGGCGCGCGAACGCCAGCTCCTGTTCGCGGCCCACCAGCGGCCAGTCGTTCGCCACACCCACTGCCTCCCCTGCCTGCGCACAGCTCTTCTCCGGATAATGACAACGGAGGGGTCTTCGAAGTACCGAATCCGCGCAGCGATTTGGCATAATTCTTCAAGCGGTGCGACAAAAACGACATAACGGACACTTGATCTGGCATTCCGTGAGCATTTTCCGGCCATTCTCGCGGCACCGTGATCAACCGTTTTCGCGGAATTCAAGACAACTCCTCGCGGGACCGCGAGGATGGGCCTCGCCCCGTTCCCCGAAGTGAGGACCCGAGGATGATCCGCCTGCCCGCATTGGCCGTCGCCGCGCTCAGCGCTTCCGCGTTGCTGACCGGGACGGCCGCCGCCGCGAGCCCGCCGTTCACCGAGTCGGTGTTCCGGGCGACGCACAACAGCTATTCGGGCAACGTCGACGGCGCCAAGAACTCGATCGCCTACCAGCTCGACCACGGCGTCCGGTTCATCGAGCTCGACGTCCACGACAACGGCTACGCGACCACCCACGACTACGGCGTCGGCCACGACTCCCCCGGCAACCTCGTCGACCACAGCGGCGGCAACCCGGCCTCGAACAACCTCCGCGACTGGCTGGCCGCGGTGAACACGTGGTCGGCGCAGCACCCGGCCGCCGCCCCGATCGTCGTCATGCTCGACCTCAAGGACGACCTCACCGACACCCCCTCGTTCGCGGCCGGCAACCTCACCGCCGTCAACCAGGAGCTGGAGTCGGTGTTCGGCGGCCGGCTGCTGCGCGCGCCGGACTACCCCGCCGGGCAGCCGTCGGTGGACGCGCTGCGCGGGCGCGTGCTGCCGCTGCTGTCCGGGCACGCCGGGAGCCGCGCGGAATACAAGCGCGACGTCGGCTACCACCCCGCGGTCGCCTTGAACGGCCGCGGCCAGCTCGTCGAGGTGCACGACTCCGGCGGCGGCGCACTCTGGTACTGGACCGGGACCTACGGTGCCGACGGGCGGGTCACCTGGCTGCGGCACGGCAAGTACGACAGCGGGCAGACGCCGGCCGTCGCGCTCAACGACAACGGCGACCTCGTCGAGGTGCACCAGTCGCAGAGCGCGAGCACGCTCTGGTACCACGTCGGCAAGCTCGGCGCGGACGGCGAGATCACCTGGCAGGCGTCGCACCAGTACGACAACGGCGTGCAGCCGACCGTCGCGTTCACCGACGGCACGCACCTGCGGGAGATCCACCAGAGCCAGAGCGGCAGCCAGAACTGGACGTGGAACGGCACGCTGTCGGCCACGACGGTCTCCTGGACCGGCAACGCCAAGACGTCGGACGCGCGCTTCGCGAAGGACACCGCGACCAGCGGCACCCAGCGGGTGAAGGTGTGGACGGGTGCCGACGGCCCGACGCCGTCGAACACCCTGCGCGCGGACACCGCGAGCGTCGGCGGCGACCGGATCCGCTACCGGCAGGTCGCGTTCGACGAGTTCCAGAAGGGCGACAGCGCCGAACTCCAGCAGGGCGCGCTGTTCTACGGCGCCCCCGCGACGGAGTCGGCGTTCATCACCTCGGCCCGGCAGTCGGGCAAGCTGGTCCGCGGCTGGGACTTCGACTCGGCGAGCCAGGCGACCACGCCGTTGGCGAACTACCCGGCGACGAACCACCCGTACGACGCCTGGTACCAGTCGCTGCTGACCGGCGCCGCCGAGTAGGTCGTGAGTGTTCAGTCGGGTTCTAACCCGACTGAACACTCACGACCGGGCACCGTCAGCGCTTCGTCAGGGACCGGTAAGCGTCCCTGGCGAAGCTCTGCGGCATGAAGCACCTCACCGTCCTGATCTCCGGCGCCGGCATCGCCGGCCCCGCGCTCGCCCACTGGCTGACCCGCTACGGCTGCACCGTCACCGTCGTCGAACGCGCGCCGGCGGTGCGGCCGGGCGGGCAGGCCGTCGACTTCAAGGGCGCCACCCACCGGACCGTGCTCGAGCGCACGGGCATCCTCGACGACGTCCTCGCGCGCCAGACCGGCGGCCAGGACCAGACGATCGTCGACGCCGACGGCCGGCCGCGCGCCGTCATCCCCGGCGAGTTCACCGGCGGCGAGATCGAGATCCGCCGCGGCGACCTGGCGGAAATCCTTTACGCGCACACGGACTGCGAGTACCTGTTCGGCGACACCGTCACCGCGCTGACCGAGACCGCGGACGGCGTCGACGTCACCTTCGCCCACACCGGGCCGCGCCGGTTCGACCTCGTCGTCGGCGCCGACGGGATCCACTCGAACGTCCGGCGGCTGGCGTTCGGCCCGGAACGCGACTACGTCCAGTACCTCGGCTACCACTACGCACTGGCCGAACTCGGCGAAGACGTCGCCGGCGGCGACGCGGTGATGTACAACGAGCCGGGCCGGATGGCCGCCGTCGGCGGACCCAAGGCTTCGGCGTTCTTCGTGTTCGCCTCGCCGGAGCCGGACTACGACCGCGACGACCCCCAGCAGCAGCGGAAACTGCTGGTCGACGCCTACCGCGGAGCCGGCTGGCGGGTGCCCGAGCTGATGGCCAAAGTCCCCCAAGCCCGGGAGTTCTACCTCGACCAGCTCGCCCGCGTCACGGTCGACCACTACTCCCGCGGCCACGTGGTGCTGCTGGGCGACGCCGCCTACGGCAACACCCTCGGCGGGTTCGGGACCGGGCTGGCGGTCGTCGGCGCGTACGTCCTCGCCGGGGAGCTCCTCGCGGCGGACGGCGACCACCGAGTGGCCTTCGCCCGCTACGAAGAGCAGTTCCGCGGCTACGCCAAGATTTCCCAGCGAGGCAGCGCGGGCCCGTTCCTCGCGCCGCCGTCCCCGCTGCGGATCAAGCTGCGGGACTGGACGTTCAAGTCCCGCTTCCTGCTCGGCCTGATGCTCAAGGCGACCGACAAGTTCGCCACGGACATCGAGCTGACGGACTACGCCCCGGGCTCGTAGGCCAGGTTCGGCCGCAGCCACTGCTCGACCTCGGCCACCTCGACGCCCTTGCGCCGCGCGTAGTCCTCGATCTGGTCGCGGCCGAGCCGTCCGACGGTGAAGTAGCGGGAGTCCGGGTGGGCGAAGATCAGCCCGGACACGCTCGCCGCCGGCGTCATGGCGAACGACTCGGTCAGCGCCATGCCCAGCTCGTCCGCCTCCAGCAGCTCGAACAGCTCCCGCTTCTGGCTGTGGTCCGGGCTGGCCGGGTAGCCCAGCGCCGGCCGGATGCCGCGGAACCGCTCCGCGTGCAGGTCTTCCAGCAGCGGCTCGGCGTCGGGCTCGAACCAGTCGCGGCGGGCCTTGAGGTGGATGTACTCGGCGAAGGCCTCGGCGAGGCGGTCGGCCAGCGCCTTGACCATGATCGCGCGGTAGTCGTCCTGCTCGGCCTCGTACTTCGCGGCCAGCGCGTCGGCGCCGTGGATCGTCACCGCGAACCCGCCGAGGTGGTCGCCCACCGGGGCGATGTAGTCGGCCAGGCAGCGGTTCGCGCGGTCCACCGGCTTCGAGGTCTGCTGCCGCAGCATCGGGAACCCGACGTGGGAGTATTCGCCGTCCAGCAGGATGTCATCACCCTCGCGGTGGGCCGGCCAGAACGCGTACGCGCCCTTCGCCGTGAAGCTGCCGTTCGCGATGATCTCGTCGAGCAGCGTGTTCGCGTCGTCGAACAGCTCGCGCGCGACCGGCTGCTCCAGGATGGCCGGGTACTTGCCCTTGAGCTCCCAGGCCAGGAACAGGAACTGCCAGTCGACCATCTCGCGCAGCTCGGTGATGCTCGGCTCGACGACGCGCAGGCCGGTGAACGCCGGCGTCGGCAGGCCGTCGAAGGACACCCGCTCCGGGTTCGCGCGCGCCTGCTCGAGGGTGAGCATCGGACGGCGCTGCTTGCTCGCGTGCTGCTCGCGCAGCACCTCCTGGTCGGCCCGGTTCTTCTCCGCCAGCGCGATCGAGCGGTCCGGATCGAGCAGGTCCGACACCACGCCGACCACGCGGGAGGCGTCGAGCACGTGCACCGTCGCGTTGTCGTAGACCGGGGCGATCTTGACCGCGGTGTGCTGCCGCGACGTCGTGGCGCCGCCGATCAGCAGCGGCAGCTTGAGCCCGCGCCGCTGCATCTCGGTGGCGACGGCGACCATCTCGTCCAGCGACGGCGTGATCAGCCCGGACAGCCCGACGGCGTCCGCGCCTTCGGTGACCGCGGTGTCGAGGATCTTGCCGGCGGGCACCATCACGCCGAGGTCGATCACCTCGTAGTTGTTGCAGCCCAGCACGACGCCGACGATGTTCTTGCCGATGTCGTGGACGTCGCCCTTCACCGTGGCGAGCACGATCTTGCCCTGCCCGCCGGTCGACGCGAGCCGGCCCTCTTGGCGCGCCTTCTCCTTCTCCGCCTCCATGAACGGCTCGAGGTAGGCGACGGACCGCTTCATCACGCGGGCGCTCTTGACCACCTGCGGCAGGAACATCTTGCCGGAGCCGAACAGGTCGCCGACGATCTTCATGCCGTCCATCAGCGGGCCCTCGATGACGTCGAGGGGCCGGGCCATCTGCTGCCGCGCTTCCTCGGTGTCGTCCTCGATGAAGTCGACGATGCCGTGCACCAGCGCGTGGGACAGCCGCTCGCCGACCGAGCCTTCGCGCCAGGACAGGTCGACGACGCGCTTGGTGCCGCTGCCCTTGACGTTCTCGGCGAAGCTCACCAGCCGGTCGGTCGCGTCCTCGCGGCGGTCGAAGAGCACGTCCTCGACCAGCTCGAGCAGGTCCTTCGGGATGTCCTCGTAGACCGCGAGCTGGCCGGCGTTGACGATGCCCATGTCCAGGCCGACCTGCACCGCGTGGAACAGGAACGCCGAGTGCATCGCCTCGCGGACGACGTCGTTGCCGCGGAAGGAAAACGACAGGTTCGAGATGCCGCCGCTGATGTGTACGCCGGGGCAGCGTTCTTTGATCCGGGGCAGCGCGTCGATGAACGCCTTCGCGTAGCCGTTGTGCTCGGCGATGCCGGTCGCGACGGCGAGGACGTTCGGGTCGAAGATGATGTCCTCGCCCGCGAACCCGGCCTTCTGCGTGAGGATGTCGTACGCGCGGCCGCAGATCTCGACCTTGCGGTCGGCGGTGTCGGCCTGGCCCTGCTCGTCGAAGGCCATCACGACGACGCCGGCGCCGTAGTTCCGGATGGTGCGGGCCTGGGCCAGGAAGGGCTCCTCGCCCTCCTTGAGGCTGATCGAGTTGACCACGCCCTTGCCCTGCAGGCAGCGCAGGCCGGCTTCCAGGACGGTCCACTTGGAGCTGTCGACCATCACCGGGATGCGGGCGACCTCGGGCTCGGTGGCGATGAGGTTGAGGAACGTCGTCATCGCCTGCTCGGAGTCGAGCAGGTCGGCGTCCATGTTGACGTCGAGCAGGTTCGCCCCGCCGCGGACCTGCTCCAGCGCGACGTCGACGGCGGCCTGGTGGTCGTCGGACTCGATGAGCCGGCGGAACCGCTTGGAGCCGGTGACGTTGGTGCGCTCGCCGATCATCACGAACCCGGTGTCGGCGCCGATGCCGAACGGCTCGAGCCCGCTGAACCGGGTGTGCGTCCGCGGCGCGGGCACCTCGCGCGGCGCGACGCCCTTCGCGGCTTCGGCGATCTTCGCGATGTGCGCCGGGGTGGTGCCGCAGCAGCCGCCGACCAGGTTGACCAGGCCGTCGCGGGCGAAGCCGCCGATCAGCCCGGCGGTCTGCTCGGGCGTCTCGTCGTAGCCGCCGAACGCGTTGGGCAGCCCGGCGTTGGGGTGGCAGGCGACGTAGGCGTCGGCGATCCGGGCGAGTTCCTCGACGTGCGGGCGCATCTCCTCCGCGCCCAGCGAGCAGTTCACGCCCACGACCAGCGGTTTCGCGTGCTCGATCGAGCTCCAGAACGCCTCGACCGTCTGGCCCGAGAGCGTCCGCCCGCTGAGGTCGACGATGGTCACCGAGATCCACAGCGGCAGCTCCGGCGCCACCTCGCGGGCGGCGGCGATCGCGGCCTTGCAGTTGAGGGTGTCGAAGATCGTCTCGATCAGCAGCAGGTCGACGCCGCCCTCGGCGAGCCCGGCGATCTGCTCCGCGTAGGAGGCCTTGACCTGCTCGAACGTGACCGCGCGGTACGCCGGGTCGTCGACCCTCGGCGACAGGCTGAGCGTGACGTTGAGCGGGCCGATCGAGCCGGCGACGAACTTGCCGCCGGCCTCGTCGGCGGCCTGGCGGGCCAGCTGCGCGCCGCGGACGTTCATTTCGTGGACGTGCGACTGCAGCCCGTAGTCGGCCTGGCCGATGCTGGTGGCGGTGAAGGTGTTGGTCGTGGTGATGTCCGCGCCCGCGGCCAGGTACTGGCGGTGGACGTCGAGGATGACGTCCGGGCGGGTGAGGTTGAGCAGGTCGGGGTCGCCGGTGACGTCGTGGGTGTGGTCGCCGAAGCGGTCGCCGCGGTAGTCGGCGGGGGTCAGCCCGGCACCCTGCAACATGGTGCCCCAGGCGCCGTCCAGCACCGCCACCCGCTGGTCGAACAGCTCGCGCAACCGCGCTGTCGAATCGAACGCGGCGGACTCTCGCGGGGTACTCACCGGCAGCCTCCCTTGGTCGGGAGGCGCCCTTGGTTGGTCAATCCCGGCCGAGCGTGGCGGACCCGGTGGTCCGTTGCAGCGCCTCTCGGCTCGTGGTCCACGGTATCGGATCCCGGGCCGCGCACGCCATCCCGCCCCACCCCGGCGTCCACTGGCTGGGACACCATCCGTCCACAAAGGATTGACACGTCGCCTCCCCGTTCGGTCGCGGGCCCCTCCACCGTGCCCGCGGCCCGGCCCGTCGCTCTGCTCCCCGCCTGCCTACCCGCACCCCGTCCAGCGGGGCTCGACCGCCGCTCGACAGGGTCACCAAGGGTACTCGACCAGCAACCCTCCGCAGCACCCGGCCGACCTTGAAAACTGAAACACGTTCTAATACGCTCGCCGAGTGGACTACGGAATCGTGCTGTTCACCAGCGACCGGGGCATCACCCCGGCGGCCGCCGCGCGCGTCGCGGAGGCCGCCGGGTTCGCCACCTTCTACGTACCCGAGCACACGCACATCCCGGTGAAGCGGGAGTCGCCGCACCCGCGCACCGGCGACGCGTCCCTGCCCGACGACCGCTACAGCCGCACCCTCGACCCGTGGGTCGCGCTGGCGACCGCGGCCGCGGTGACGTCGCGGATCAGGCTGTCCACGGCGGTCGCCCTGCCGGTGGAGAGCGACCCGATCACGCTGGCCAAGACGATCGCGAGCCTCGACCACCTGTCGGGCGGGCGCGTCACGCTCGGCACGGGCTTCGGCTGGAACGTCGACGAGCTGAACGACCACGGCGTGCCCGGCAACCGCCGCCGCACCGCGCTGCGGGAGTACCTCGAGGCCATGAGTGCACTGTGGACGAAAGAGGAAGCGGCCTACGACGGCGAGTTCGTGTCGTTCGGGCCGAGCTGGGCGTGGCCGAAGCCGGTCCAGGCGCACATCCCGGTGCTGCTCGGCGCGGGCCCGACGGAGAAGACGTTCCGCTGGATCGCCCGCCACGCCGACGGCTGGATCACGACCCCGGCGGACAGCGACCTGGACGGGCACGTGGCACTGCTCCACCGGATCTGGGCCGAGGAAGGCCGCGACGGGCGGCCGCGGATCTGCGCGCTCGGCGAGCGGCCCGATTCGGAGCGGCTGGCCCACCTGGACGCACTCGGGGTGACCGAGACGATCTTCGGGCTGCCGGACCGCGCCCCGGAGGAAGTGGAAGCGTGGGTCGGCCGCCTCGCCGTCAAGCTGAGCCTCGCCACCGCCGCGGCACACTGACACACGGTCGGACGCGGCCGATGCATGCGCCCCAATGTGGCGTTGGGTGCGTTGGACGCACCGAACGCCACATTGGGTGCGTCCGGGGTCAGAACACCAGACCCAGCAGCCACATCGGCCCCGCCGCGCGCGCCCGGACACGACTTCGCGCAAGCCGAGGCGGTCGGCGAAGGGTCTTGAATGAGTCATTCAGGACCTCGCGAGACCTGAATGACTCATTCAAGACACCACCGGGCCTGGCCGCGCCGGTCGGCTGAGCGCGCCCCGCCCGGGTGTAGTGAATGACTCATTCCTGTCGCCGGACGACAGGAATGAGTCATTCACGGCGTTTCAGCTCTTGACCGCCACCCCTTGGCGCGCACGGAGGTCGAGCTCGATCTGCTCCAGCGAGCGGCCCTTCGTCTCCGGCACCAGCCACTTCGTGAGCACGAACAGCACCACGTTGATCCCCGCGAACAGGAACATCGAGCCGCCGATGCCGAGGGACTTCGGGTCGGAGATGATCGGGAACACCGCGCTCACGATGCCCGTCGCCGCCCAGAGGACCACGCTGCTCACGCCCATGCCGGCCGCGCGGACCTTGAGCGGGAAGACCTCGGACATCATCACCCACACGACCGCGCCCCAGCCGAGTTCGTAGCCGACCAGGTAGAGCACCATCATCACCAGCATCAGGATGCCGCGCAGGCCGGTGTCGTGGACGTTGAGCACGACCAGTCCCGCCGCGGTGAGCGTCAGCACCATGATCACGTTGCCGATGAGCAGCAGCGGCTTGCGGCCCCAGCGGTCCACCACGAACACGACCCACGCGGTGAACAGGAACTTCGTCACGCCCAGCAGCACGCCCGACAGCAGCGCGGCCTGCGTGGCGAAGCCGAGCCCGATGAGCATCGTCGGGAAGTAGGCGTTGATCGCGTTGACGCCGCTGAACTGCTGGCCGACCGCGAGCAGCACGGCGACGAACAGCATCGGCCGCACCCAGCCGGCGAACAGGTCGCGGAACCGCGGCTTCTCTTCGGTGTCCATCCGGATGACGTCGCGGATCGTCGAGATCTCCTCGTCGAGGTTCACCGAGTTGCCGTGCGCGCTGGCCAGAACGCGCCGGGCCTCCTCCTCGCGGCCGTTCTTGACCAGCCAGCGGGGCGTCTCGGGCAGGAACGCCAGCCCGACGAGCAGGATCGCCGCGGGCACGATCGCGCCGGCGAACATCCAGCGCCACGCCGAAACCGGGCCGAGCCAGTAGCTGACCAGGAACGCGATCAGGATGCCGCTGACGATGAAGATCTGGTTCAGCGCACCCATCGCGCCGCGCAGCCGCGCCGGCGCCAATTCGGACAAGTACGTCGGAACCGTCGACGACGAAAGCCCGATGCCCAGCCCGATGATCAGGCGGGAAAGCACGAGCAGCGTGAACGTCGGCGAGAAGGTCGCCGCCAGGGTGCCCACGATGACGATCGCCGCGGCGACCATGATCGTGCGGCGCCGGCCGAGCGCTTCGTTGGTGCGGCTGGAGAACAGCGCGCCGACGATGGCACCGACCGACAGGCTGGCGGTGATCACGCCCTTGTCCCAGCTGGTCAGCGCCCACAGTTTCCCGATGAACGGGAGCACCCCGGAGATCACGCCGAGGTCGTAGCCGAAGAGGATGCCGCCGAGCGCACCGAAGAAGTACAAGGTGGTCCGGCTGATGTGCCGCGCCGGGGCTGTCTGCGTCATTGCCGGGTCGCCTCTTTCGTAGGTCCAGTCCAGCCAGCGGGCACCACACTCACACGCCGGAAAAAGCCCGACAAGACGCTGACCGATAACAATTCAGAAACCTGATCGACGTTCACATACGTGACACGCTCAAAGTGCTCTCAAATCCACTGTGGACAGTCGCGGGCGAAGAAATCATCGAACGCTTTACAACGTTCCGGCGGCTCGTTTACCTTCCACCTGGAAGCGCTCCCAGAGTGGTGGAGGCCGACGTGAGACGACTGCGTTCCCCCAGTGCACCCAGGGCAAGCCGGGTCCTCGCGGCCGCGCTGGCCTTGCTCCTGCCCACCGCCGTCGCGATCACCGCGGGCGTGCCGGCCGCCCCCGCCGCGGCGGCGGCCTACACCTGGCGCAACGCCGAGATCGGCGGCGGCGGGTTCGTCCCCGGCATCGTCTTCAACCAGACCGAGCCCGGGCTCGTCTACGCCCGCACCGACATCGGCGGCGCGTACCGCTGGAACCCCTCGACCGGCCGCTGGCTCCCGCTGCTGGACTCGGTCGGCTGGACCGACTGGGGCCACAACGGCGTCGTCAGCCTCGCCACCGATGCCGTCGACCCGAACCGGGTGTACGTCGCCGCGGGCATGTACACCAACAGCTGGGACCCGAACAACGGCGCCGTCCTGCGCTCGGCCGACCGCGGCGCCACGTGGCAGGCGGCGGCGCTGCCGTTCAAGCTCGGCGGCAACATGCCCGGGCGCGGCATGGGCGAGCGGCTGGCGATCGACCCGAACCGCGACAGCGTCCTGTACCTCGGCGCCCCCAGCGGCAACGGGCTCTGGCGCAGCACCGACTCCGGCGTCACCTGGGCGAAGGTGACCAGCTTCCCCAACCCCGGCAACTACGCGCCCGACCCGAGCGACCCGTCGGGCTACTCCAGCGACAACGAGGGCGTCACCTGGGTGACGTTCGACCCCACGACCGGCACGCGCGGCAGCACCACGCAGACGATCTACGCCGGCGTCGCGGACAAGCAGAACACCGTCTACCGCAGCACCGACGGCGGCGCGACCTGGGCCCGGCCGGCCGGCCAGCCCACGGGATACCTGGCGCACAAGGGTGTCCTCGACCCGGTCGGCGGCTACCTCTACCTCGCGACCAGCGACACCGGCGGCCCGTACGACGGTGCGAAGGGCGACGTCTGGAAGTACGCCACCAAGACCGGCACCTGGACGCGGATCAGCCCGATCCCGTCCGACAGCACCGACGACTACTTCGGCTACAGCGGCCTCACGATCGACCGGCAGCACCCGGGCACCCTCATGGTCGCCACGCAGGTGTCGTGGTGGCCGGACGTGATCTTCTTCCGCAGCACCGACGGCGGCGCCACCTGGACGCGGATCTGGGACTTCACGAGCTACCCCGACCGGTCGCTGCGGTACACGCAGGACATCTCCGCGGTGCCGTGGCTGACCTTCGGCGTCCAGCCCGCTCCCCCGGTGCCGTCACCGAAGCTCGGCTGGATGACCGAGTCCGCCGAGATCGATCCCTTCGACTCGAACCACTTCCTCTACGGGACCGGCGCGACGATCTACGGGACGAGCGACCTCACGAAGTGGGACAGCGGCGGGAAGATCACGCTGAAGCCGGTCGTCGGCGGCCTCGAAGAGACCGCGGTGCTCGACCTGATCAGCCCGCCGTCGGGCGCTCCCCTGCTGTCCGGGCTCGGCGACATCGGCGGGTTCCGGCACGACAGCCTCGACGCCGTCCCGGCCACCATGTACACCCAGCCGGTCTTCACCACGACCACCAGCCTCGACTACGCCGAGCTGAACCCGGCGACGATCGTCCGCGCCGGCACACTGGACCGGAGCGCCCGGCCGAACGACAACCGGATCGCCTTCTCCACCGACGGCGGCAAGAACTGGTTCCAGGGCGCGGAGCCCGCCGGCGGCGCGAGCGGCGGCACCGTGGCCGCGGCCGCCGACGGCAGCCGGTTCGTGTGGAGCCCGGACGGCACCGCGGTGAGCTACTCGGCGGGCTTCGGCTCGTCCTGGACGGCGTCCGCGGGCATCCCGGCCGGCGCGGTCGTGGAGTCCGACCGCGTCGACCCCAAGCGGTTCTACGGGTTCGCCGCCGGGAAGTTCTACTTCAGCACCGACGGCGGCGCGAGCTTCACCGCGACCGCGGCCACCGGGCTGCCCGCCGGCTCCGCGCACTTCAAGGCGATGCCGGGGGTGGCGGGCGACGTCTGGCTCGCCGGCGGCTCCGGCACGGCGTACGGCCTCTGGCACTCGACCGACTCCGGTGCGTCCTTCACGAAGCTGAGCGGGGTCGCCGAAGCCGACAACATCGGGTTCGGCAAGGCCGCCTCCGGCCGGACGTATGCGTCGTTATACACCATTGCGAAGATCGGCGGGGTGCGCGGGATCTTCCGCTCGGACGACGCGGGCGCGTCGTGGACGCGGATCAACGACGACCGGCACCAGTACGGCAACATCGGGGCGGCGCTCAGCGGCGATCCGCGGGTGTACGGGCGGGTCTACGTGGGCACGAACGGGCGCGGCGTGATCGTGGGCGACTCCGGCGGCACCGAGCCGCCGCCGACCACCACGACCACTCCCACGACCACCACTCCCCCGACGACGACCACGCCGGTGCCGTCCGGCTCCTGCACGGCGGCCTACACCGTCACGAACCAGTGGCAGGGCGGGTTCCAGGCCTCGGTGAAGGTGGGCAACACCGGCGCCGCGGCGGTCACGGGCTGGACGGTGGCGTGGACGTTCGCGGACGGCCAGCGCGTGACACAGGCGTGGAACGCTCAGGTCACCCAGACCGGCGCGGCGGTCACGGCGGTGGACGCGGGCTGGAACAAGACGATCCCCGCGGGCGGCAGCGCCGAGTTCGGCTTCACCGGCAGCTCCGGCACGGCCAACCGCGCCCCGGCCACGATCTCGCTCAACGGGCGGGCCTGCACGACGTGACTTCGGGCCGGTGCGGGGCGCGGGCGGGAAGGGGGTTTCAACCCACCCCCAGGCGGTTGAAACCCCCTCCCCGCGCCCCCAGTCCCGGACGGTCCGCCCGAGCAGCCGCAGCCTGCTCGAGCGATGTCCTGGTATCCACCACTCTCCCCGGTGCCGTCAGCGGCCGCCATTCCTGTCGAAAAGCGACTTTTTCCCCCGAACCCACCCCCGCTGACCTGCGAAAAGGAGCGGACGGGGTACGGATATACCCAGCCGGGACGGCAAAAGTTACCCGGGACCGAGGGCCGCTCAGGCGCTTTCGAGCACGACCTTCCCGACGTGGCTGCCGGACTCGAGGTGCTTGAGCGCCTCTTCGACCTCGTCGAAGGCGTACCGGCGGTCGATCACGGGCCGGAGCCCGGTGTGCTCGATCGCCCGGTTCATCGCCTGGAACGTCTCGCGGGAAGCGTTGGTGAGGCCGCGCAGGGTCAGCTGCTTGACCAGCACGAGGATCGGGTCGGCCCCGCCCTCGTGGGTCAGGACGCCGGCGACGCTGACGTGCCCGCCGTAGCGGGCGGCGATCATCGACTGGCCGATCGTGCCGCCGCCGCCCACGTCGACGACGTGGTCGACGCCGCCGCCGGTCAGCTCGGCCACCGCGGCGCCCCACTCCGGCGTCGTCGCGTGGTTGAGCGTCCGGGCGGCACCCAGCTCGCGCAGCCGCTCGAGCTTCTCGTCCGAGCTGGACGTCGACACGACGTGCGCGCCGCCGAGCGCGGCGAACTGCAGCGCGAACGTCGACAGGCCGCCGCTGCCCAGGGTGAGCACGGTCTGGCCGGGCACGAGCCCGCCTTCTTCGACGACCGCGCGCCACGCCGTGACGCCGGCGCTGGGCAGCGTCGCGGCTTCGGCGTAGTCGAGGTGCGCCGGGACGCCGACGAGCGCGTCCTCGGCGAAGACGGCGTACTCGGCGAGCACACCGTCGAGCGTGCCCGCCAGGTCGTCGGCGGTCTTCTCGGGTGTGCCGGGCCCGGACAGCCAGTCCGGGAAGTAGGTCGCGGCCACGCGGTCGCCGGTGGTCCAGGCGCGCACGCCGTCGCCGACCGCGACGACCTCGCCCGCGCCGTCGGACAGCGGCACGACGTCCGGCTTCACCGGCTTCGGGTAGAACCCCTTGACGATCATCAGGTCGCGGGCGTTGACCGCCCACCCGCGCAGCCGGACCAGGACCTGCCCGGGGCCGGGCTCGGGCACGTCGCGCTCGCCCAGGACGAGCCCGGCGCCGGGACGGGGCAGGGAAAAGTACTTCACGGCGGCTCCAAGGGTGCGGGGACTCCTCAACGAAGCCAGTGTGTCGAAGTCGCGAGCTCCGCGTCGACGATCTCCACGAGTTCGGGCGTCAATTCGGCGAGTGACGCCGCGAAGTGCCGGACCCCGTGGCCCGCCATGAACTCCCGCTGCCGCGCGTGCGCGGGACTCGACGGGAACCCGATGAACCCGGCGCCGTGCGCGCGGGCGTCCTCGGCCACGCGGCTGACGTCGTCGACGAACACGATCTCGTCGAAGCCCACCCCGAGGACGGTCCGGGTGATGTGGTCGACGCCGGGGCGGTGCTCGTTGATGCTCACGTACGGCACGGCGGGGTCGAGCAGGTCGACGAAGTCGCCGAGGTACCGGTCGAAGGTGTGCTCGCGGGTCCGGCCGCCGTAGCAGACCAGCCGCACGGGGAGTTTTGAGAGCGCTTCCAGGCCGTCCCGCGCTCCTTCGGCGACGCGGATCGGGTGCTCGGCCAGGTACTCCTGCCGCGCCGCCCACAGCTGCTTGAGCGTTTCCTCGGCCGGCTGGTCGAGGCCGCAGAGCGCGGTGACCTTCTCGGCGACGACGATGTCGCGCAGCCCGATCACGTCCCGCTCGGCCGCGGCGTCGTAGACCCCGCCGTGGTCGGTGACGAACCGGGCGATCATGGCCAGGTAGGTGTCGTCGATGAGCACGCCGTCGCAGTCGAGCGCGACGACGCGCAGCTTTTCGAAGGTCATCGCTGGGCGAACACTTCCCGCGCGGCGCCGATCGCGTTGAGCGCGGCCGGGAAGCCGCAGTAGAACGCCAGGTGCAGCACGGTCTCGACGGCCTCCTTCTCGGTGCCGCCGACGTTCAGCAGCCCGTGGATGTGCACCTTCAGCTGCGGCAGCGCGGTGCCCAGCGCGACGCACGCGGCGATCGTGACGAGCTCGCGGTGGCGCAGGCTCAGGCCCGGCCGGGTGTAGACCTCGCCGAAGGTGAACTCGATGATGTAGGTGGCCAGGTCGGGCGCGATGTCGGCCAGCGCGACCGCGACCTTCTCGCCCGCTTCGCCGTCGACCGCCTTCATCGCGGCCAGGCCGCGCTCGTAGCGGTCTTCGATGCCCGCCCACGGCACGTCGGCGGGCTCGGGCGACGGCTCGTCGGCCGGCAGGCCCTCGAACGCCGCCTTGAGCGCCGTGAGCGCGTTGAGCGTGGCGGGGAACCCGGCGAACGAGCTGACGTGGATGACCGCCTCGACCAGCTGACGGCGGGTGCAGCCGACGTTGAGCGCGGCCTTGGCGTGGAACTGCAGCTGCGAGCCGGCGTAGCCGAGCGCGGTCAGCGCGGCGACGGTCGTCAGCTGCCGCTCCGGGAGCTCGAGACCGGGCCGGTGGTAGACGTCGCCGTAGATGAACCCGACGCACTGCTCGCCGAACTCGGCCTCGCCGATGCTCTCGAACAGGTCCAGCACGGCCGGCCGGTCCACCCCGCCGAGCTGCTGGATGAGTTTCAGTCCCTGGGCGAAGGACGCCGAACGGTCCGGCTCTTCGGACATCGTGGTGTGGTTTCCCTTCCGGAGTGGGTTTCGGCTCAGCCGAGGTAGGTGCGCGTGGCCTGGTCGGCCTTGCGGCGTTCCAGCGTGTCGATGCGCCCCTGCGCGATCATCGAGTACTCGATGCCGGCGGTGGCCACGGTGCGCCCCTGCTGGCGCACCGCCGTGGTGGCGCGGAACTTCAGGTTGGTCTCCCGGCCGAGGTCGGACTCCTCGATGAGCGACTCGACGGTGGCCGGGAGCGGGAACAGGAAGTCCTGGAAGGACAGGTCGATCCGCTTCCAGACGCCCGCGTACGCGGCGGTCGCCAGGCCGGGCCGGATCGCGGTCTCGAACTGGGCGATGCAGATCTGGCGCATCGCCTCGACGATCACGATGCCCTGCACGTGCTCGCCGGTGTGGTGGTCGAGGATGAGCTCGTTGTCGCGGTGGATCCGCAGCTCGGCCCGGCAGTGCCCGGCCGACGGGCTGTGCACGCCCGCCAGCAGGACGTTCTCGGACCGGTCCTTGTGCACGAGCACCGAGCGCTCCCGGACGCGCCGGAACGCCTCCGGGTCGGCGAAGGTCACGGTGACCCCGCTCTTCTCACGCGCCGCTTCGAGCAGGTCGTGGTCGGTCGCGTCGATGCCCTGGCCGAGGTGGACGACCCAGTGGCCGCCGTCGGCTTCGGGGCCGTCGCCGGGGTCGCCCGCGGCGAGCAGGGCCAGCAGGCCGGACACGGTAAGCACGCGGTCGCCGCGGGCGAACCGCGCGAAGCGGTCGGCGACCACCACCACGTCCCGGCGGGTGTGGCCGTCACGGGCCCAGGTTTCCTCGTTCGCGGTGCCCGGGACCACCGGGGACACCTCCGCCCGCGTCGGGTCGCCCGTCACGGCCGCGCCGAAGCGTGGGCGTCCAGGACCGACTCGGCGAGGTTCCGCGCGGTCGCCGTCGCGCGCCAGCGTGGGTCGGTCAGTTCGGTCGCCAGCACCTTCAGCATCGCGTGCACCATGTCCGGCTGCTTGCCGACGTTCGCGGCCAGCACCGGCTCCACCTGCGCGGCGGCGCCGTCGAGGTCGCCGAGCCTCAGGTGCGCGCGGCCCGTGTCGATCCGGATCATCGGGTCCATGGCCTCCCAGCGGTGTTCCAGTGAAAGCTTCTCGTAGGCCTCGCGGGCGGTCGTGAACTCGCGCAGCGCGGCGGACGCCTGCCCGACCGACAGCAGCGACGTCCCGGCCATGTAGTGCCGCCGGTCCTTCGTGATGTTGAAGAACTGGTCCTCACCGCCGGCCCCGACGTCGGGGTCCTCGATGCTGGTCCAGCGCGCGATCGCCTCCAGCACCTGCGGCTCGGCCTGCACCGACGACCAGCCGCGGGCTTCGGCGAGGATCAGCGGCGCGTCGGTGAGGCGCCCGCCTGCCTGGTAGTTCAGCCCGTCGGCGGCCAGCCGCGCGGACTCGATGCCGTTGCCCGACCAGAACGCCACGCGGGCCTGCGACGTGCGCACCCAGCGCCGGGCCAGGAAGTCGTCGGCGTACTGGGTGTAGAGCCAGGCCGCGGAGTTCAGCTGGCGGGAGAGGCGGTACCGGCCGAGGTCGCCGGCGATCCACGCCATCATCGCCGCGCACTTCGCTCCGACGAGCAGCAGGTCCTGTGTCTGCTTCGGCCGCTGCCTGCCCTTCAGCAGCGCCGAAGTCCGCTCGTCGATGACCGAGAGCTGGCCGAGGATCGCGTCGGGCGCGGTGCGGGTGTAGGCGCCGCCGAGGAAGTCCAGGTCCGCCCACAGGTCGTCGAGCTGGACGTCGTCGACGTTGGTGCTCGTGAGCAGAATCGCGTCATCGAGTGCGCTTGCCCCGATTTCCTCGTCGGGCCGGGCTTCGCCACGCGGGACGGCGAGAGCGGGCGGCGCGGGCACGGGCGGCGGCACCGCCGGTTCCTCGCCGGCGTGGTACTCGGCGAGGTCCTTGGCCGGCAGTTGCTCGAGATCTCGCAGGCCCAGCAGCGATTTCCAGCTGGTGCCGTACACCCCGGCCAGCACCCGCAGGGCCGCGACCGTCGGCCGGACACCGCGTTCGGGCCACTGCTCGTACTCCCAGATGCGGGTGCCGCGCATGCCCGCGCGGGGATCGCCGGTCGCGGCGTTGTAGTGGTGCGCCGCGACGTCGAGCGAAAGCTCGGACGCCAGCCGCCACGCGGTGCGCGGCGGAATCCCGCATTCGACCACCAGGTTCTCCGCCACCCGGGCCGGGATCTCCGCTTCGGGGAAACCCAAGGCGGCCAGCCGGTCGCGCAGTTGTGCACGGTACGGCTTACTCCCTGGCTTGACCTGTCGGCTCATCGTTCACCCAGTGCGGTTCGGAGTACTGGTGCACACGGAAGACAGTACCCCAGCGTGACGGCGGGGGCCCAGGGCGTCACCGGTGCCGGGACCGTGTGATTTCCGAGATGTTGAGCCCGCAACAAGGGTTTCCGCCGCGCCGGGCGCATCGCCGGGGGTCCGGCTGGGGTTTCGGCCACGAGGCCTTCGACGCGGGCACGCGCCCATCCGTTCCACAGAGGACTCGAACTCGGCCTCGACAGTGGTTGAGAGCGCTCCCATAGTCACTTGGCCATGCACCCGCCGAGCCGCCGGGGCGATCTTGAACGGGATTCACGGAATCCACCCCAACGGCGGCATCGACCGGCGCGCCGCGGTAGCGCAGCGCGATCACCACACCCGTTGCCGGACAACGCATTCGGCTGTTCAGTACGGTTCAGTGGACGCGCCGGGGCGCGGCGCCGCCGGAAACCGGACCGCGGGACCGAGGTGCGTCCGGGTCCCGCTTTACAAGACCGACATCCCGGGGTTACTTTTTCGGCGGCTGGAAGCGCTCCCATGCCAGGTCGCCTCGCCAGAACGCGGCCACCACCCAGGGGCGTCGTGGTGCAGGCCACGGCGCCCCTGTCCGCGTCCCGGGAGGACCCCGATGCCCAGCAGGTTCGCCGGCGCCCTCGCCGCACTCTGCCTCGCCGCGGCGGGCACCACCGCGGTCCTCGCCGCCGGGCCGGCCGCCGCGGCGCCCGCCTGCTCGGTCGCCTACCGGGTCAACCAGTGGCAGGGCGGCTACACCGCCGACCTCACCCTGACCAACGGCGCGACCGCGCTCTCTTCCTGGACCCTCGGCTGGACCTACTCCGGGAGCCAGGCCGTGACGTCGGCCTGGAACGCCACCGTCCGCCAGTCCGGGACGGCCGTCACCGCGCAAAGCCTGCCCTACAACGCGACCCTGCCCGCCGGCGGTTCGGTGTCGTTCGGCCTGCAGGGCACCGGCAGCGGCCCCGATCCCACGGACTTCGCGCTCAACGGCGTCTCCTGCGGCGACTCCGCTCCCCCTCCGACGACGACCACCACCACACCCACCACGCCCACCACGACGACGTCCACGCCGCCGCCGCAGGGTTGCGACAGTGCCGCCCTTTGCGACGACTTCGAGCAGCAGGCCGGCGGCACCCCGGGCGGCCGCTGGACCGTCGGCGCCGCGAACTGCCAGGGCACCGGCACGGTGACCGTCGACGGCTCGGTGGCGCACTCGGGCAGCCGGTCGGTCAAGGTCACCGGCCAGGGCGGCTACTGCAACCACGCGTTCCTCGGCACGCCCGTGACCGGCTCCGGCGTGCTGTACGGGCGGTTCTGGGTCCGGCACACCACGGCGCTGCCCACCGGGCACGTCACCTTCCTGGCGATGCGCGACAGCACCGACGGCCGGGACCTGCGGGCCGGCGGCCAGAACCGCGCGCTGCAGTGGAACCGCGAGTCCGACGACGCCACCCTGCCCGCGCAGAGCCCGGCCGGCGTCGCCCAGAGCGTCCCGCTGCCGACCGGCACCTGGTCCTGCTTCGAGTTCCGGCTCGACGGCGCGGCCGGGCAGCTCCGGACGTGGCTGGGCGGGACCGAAGTGGCCGGGCTCGTCGTCGACGGCGTCCCGACCGCCGACGTCGACCAGCAGTGGCTCGCCCGGGCCTGGCACCCGGCCGTGACCGACCTGCGCCTCGGCTGGGAGAGCTACGCCGGGGACGCCGACACGCTGTGGTTCGACGACGTCGCCGTCGGCTCCTCGCGGATCGGCTGCTGAGCTACCGGGCGGCGATCCGGTCGATCTCGGCCAGCTCCTCGTCGGTGAACTCCAGGTTCGCCGTGGCCGCGACGGTGTTCTCCAGCTGCGCGACGCTGCTGGCGCCGATCAGCGCGGACGTGACGCGCCCGTGGCGCAGCACCCAGGCGATGGCGAGCTGGGCCAGCGTCTGCCCACGCCGCTTGGCGACGTCGTTCAGCGCGCGGATGGTGCCCAGCGTCTCCTCGGTGAGCCGGGCACGGGTGAGGAACGGGCTCGCGCCCGCGGCCCGCGAGCCGGCCGGGACGCCGTCGAGGTAGCGGTCGGTCAGCAGGCCCTGACTGAGCGGCGAGTACGCGATGGAGCCGACGCCGTGCTCGTCGAGGGTGTCGAGGAGGCCGTCCTCGACCCACCGGTTGAGGATCGAGTACGACGGCTGGTGCAGCAGCAGCGGCGTGCCCAGCTCGCGGAGCACCCGGATCGCGGCCTCGGTCTGCTCGGGCGAGTAGTTCGAGATGCCGGCGTAGAGCGCCTTGCCGGACCGGACCGCGGTGTCGAGGGCACCCATGGTCTCCTCGATCGGCGTCTCCGGGTCCGGGCGGTGGGAGTAGAAGACGTCGAAGTGGTCCAGGCCGGTGCGGGCGAGGCTCTGGTCCAGGCTGGCGAGGAGGTTCTTGCGGGAGCCCCATTCGCCGTACGGGCCGTCCCACATCAGGTAACCCGCCTTGGACGACACCAGGATCTCGTCGCGGTAGGGCCGGAAGTCGGCCGCGTAGTGCCGCCCGAAGTTCGCCTCGGCCGCGCCGGGCGGCGGGCCGTAGTTGTTGGCCAGGTCGAAGTGCGTCACGCCGAGGTCGAACGCCCGGCGCAGCACCGCGCGCTGGACGTCGAGGGGCTTGTCGTCCCCGAAGTTGTGCCACAGGCCGAGCGACACGGCGGGCAGCTTCAGCCCGCTGCGCCCGGCCCGCCGGTACGGCATGTCCGAGTACCGGTCCGCGTGGGCGGCGAAAGGCGACATGGTCCTCCTCAGTCGATCACGGGCAGCTTAGCGACGCGGGGCGAGCGCGCCGGCGAACGACGCGGCCGGCGGCAGTGCGGGCAGCAGCGTCGCCTGGTAGGCGTGGTAGATGTCCGGCTTGCCCGCCCACACGGTCGCGGCGGGGCGGTTTTCCGGGTCGAGTTCGTGGTGCCACGACCCGCGTTCCCGGTCGGCGAAGCAGGCCTCGGCGTGGGCGCACCACTCCTGGAACCGCTCGAGGTACGCCGGCTCGCCGGTTTCCTGGTGCAGCGTCCACGCGGCGGCGATCGCCTCCGCCACGACCCAGTGCAGCCGGGTGCGCACGACCGGCGTCCCGGCGAAGTCGGTGGTGTAGACGAAGCCGGGGTGCCCGTCGACGGCCCAGCCGGTCCGGGTGGCGGTTTCGAACAGCGCCGCGGCGTCCGGGACCAGCCAGTCCGGCGCGTCGGCGCCGAGCGCCCGCTTGAGGTGCACGGCGAGGCGCGCCCACTCGAAGAGGTGCCCGATCGTCGCCCCGAACGGGCGGAACGGGTGGGCCGGCTCGGCCCGGTTGAACTCGAGGCGCACCCGCCAGTCCGCGTCGTAGTGCTCGGGCAGCAGCCAGCCGTGCGCGCGGGCTTCGCCGTGCACCAGGTGGTCCACAATGGACAGCGCGCGGCCGGCCCAGACGCGGTCGCCGGTGACGTCGGCGGCGGCCAGGAACGCCTCGACGGTGTGCATGTTCGCGTTGGCCCCGCGGTAGTCCTCCAGCCGCGTCCAGCCGCGGTCCCAGACGTCGGCGACCCGCCCCGGCCCCGGTTCCCAGAAGCGGCGTTCGACGACGTCCAGGGCCTCGGCCAGCAGTTTCTCCGCACCGGCCGCCCCCGCGGCGGCCGCACTGGAGGCGGCCAGTACGACGAAGGCGTGCTCGTAGGCGCGCTTTTCTGACAACGTTGTCGTCGCGTACCAGCCACCGTGGTCGGGATCGCGGAGCACGCCGGTCAGCGCCTCGACGCCGTGCGCGACCTGCGCCTCGGCCGGCGCGCCCTGCAGCTGCGCCAGCGCGAAGACGTGCGTCATCCGGCAGGTGATCCAGGTTTCGACGGGCCGGTCGAGCACCGGCCGCCCGGTGTCGTCGAGCCAGGCGAACCCGCCGCCGGGGTGCGCCGCGCGCGCGGCGAATCCGAGCAGCCGGAGGGGTTCGGCCCGCACCCAGGCGGGGACCGGAGACGGACTTTCCACGCTGTGCCTTTCTCGGTGATCGACGACCTCCGCCAACGTAGGCCAAGGCCGCCGTCCAGGTCACCGCGGGCTGTTCCGGAAGTGACCGCCGCCGCGTAAGCTGACCTTGAGAGCGCTCCCAGTCTTCGACGCACGCTACCCGACGAAGGGACAGACGTGACCAGGAGACGAAGTACCATCCTCGCCGCCGTCACCGTGCTGCTGGCGAGCCTGACCGCCATTCTCCTCAACACCGGCACGGCCGAGGCGCACGGCGCCATGATGAAACCGGGCAGCCGGACCTTCCTGTGCTGGCAGGACGGGCTCAGCTCGACCGGGCAGATCATCCCCCAGAACCCGGCCTGCTCGGCCGCGGTGAACACCAGCGGCGCCAACTCGCTGTACAACTGGTTCGCCGTGCTGCGCTCCGACGGCGCCGGGCGCACGCGCGGCTTCATCCCGGACGGCAAGCTCTGTTCCGGCGGCAACGCGGGCTACGCCGGCTTCGACCAGGTCGGCAACTGGCCCCTGACCCACCTGACGTCCGGCGCGAAGTTCGACTTCTCCTACAACGCGTGGGCCGCGCACCCGGGCTGGTTCTACACCTACGTCACGAAGGACGGCTGGAACCCGAACCAGCCGCTGACCTGGGACTCCCTGGAGGATCAGCCGTTCCTGACGATCGACCACCCCCCGGTGACCGGCCAGGTGGGCACGGTCGAGGGCCAGTACCAGTGGTCCGGCGCGCTGCCGTCGAACAAGACCGGCCGGCACATCATCTATTCGGTGTGGAAGCGCTCCGACAGCGCGGAGACGTTCTACGGCTGCTCGGACGTGACCTTCGACGGCGGCCACGGCGAAGTCACCGGGGTGAAGGACCCGGGCAACACTCCGACAACGACGCCGACGACAACCCCGACGACCACGACCACGACGCCGCCGGGCTCGTGCATGGCGATGTACGAGATCACCAACGCGTGGAGCGGCGGCTACCAGGCGACGGTGACGGTGATGAACCACGGCACGACCGCGTACAACGGCTGGCAAACCGGGTGGACGCTGCCTTCGGGCCAGACGATCGGCAGCGTCTGGAACGGGACGGTGAGTCAGTCCGGGTCGGCGGTGACGGTCCGCAACGCCGACTGGAACGGCCGGATCGCCCCGGACGGGCAGACGACGTTCGGTCTGGTGGTCAACTCGCCGGGGAGCAACCCGGCGCAGCCTTCCCCGTCCTGCCAAGGAAGCTGACCGTCTGGTGTGGACAGTTCCAAACGCCCCAATGTGGCGTTCGGTGCGTCTGACGCACCGAACGCCACATTGGGTGCGCTGGACGCAACCAACGCCACATTGGGGCGCTCGGACTCACGCCCGCACGGGGCCGGTACTCCCCCGCGTCACCAGCGTCGGCCGCGGGGCGCACACGTCGGTCGCCGTCTCACCCACCAGCAGGTCTCGCAGCAGCGCCGCCGCCAGGGCGCCCAGCTCGGCCAACGGGCGCCGGACCGCCGACAGGGCCGGGCGGACCAGCCGGCACAGCGGCGAGTCGTCCCACGACACCACCGAAACGTCGCCCGGGACCGCCAGTCCCAGCTCGCGGGCCGCCACCAGTGCGGCCACCGCCAGCACGTCCGTGTCGCACACCAGCGCCGTCGGTGGCCGGGGAACCGACAGCAGGCGGTGGGCCACCCCGGCGCCCGCTTCCGCCGTGCCCGCGTCGACCGTGGCCGTCTCCACGAAACCCAGCCGGCCGGCCGCCGCGGTGAACGCGGCCGCGCGGGCCCGTGGGTCGGCGAACACCGCCGGCCCCGCGATCCGGACCACCCGGCGGTGCCCGAGCGCGGCCAGGTAGCCGAGCACCTCGCCCGCCGCCGCCGCGTCGTCCACCCACACCGACGGGACGCCCGGCGGTCCGGGTGGGCCGCCCAGCAGGACCGCCGGTACGCCGGGCGCCGTCAACGCGCACCGCGGCCCGGCCAGCAGCAGCCCGTCCACCTTGCGGGGGCCCGCGCCGTGGACGGGCAGCAGCAACGACACCGGACCCAGCTCGCGCTCGACCCCCTCCAGCAGCGCGACCAGGAACGGCTCGACGCCGAGCACGTCCGGGGCGTGGTCGAGGACCAGGCCGATCGCCCCCGTCCGGCCGCCGGCCAGCGCCCGCGCCGAGCTGCTCGGGGACCAGCCGAGGCGACGGGCGATCTCCGTGATCCGCTCCCGCGTCGCTTCGGAGACGCCCGGGCGGCCGTTGAGCGCGTAGGAAACCGCACCCTTCGACACCCCCGCTTCCCGCGCGATGTCAGTGATCGTCGGCCGCTTCACCGCGCTCCTCCGTTCGCCCGGTGTCCGTCCGGACACCCGCCGTCGCGCACCTTGACACCCGCCCCAGCCGGAACGAGACTCCCATCCGGGAGCGCTCCCAATCACGAGGGAGTGAGTCGTGGACGGGGAGTGCGCGCACATGAAGCAGATTCGAAGACGGCTGGCCCACGCCGTCACGCTGGTCCTGATGGTCGTGCTCGCCGGCTGCGGGCCGGCCACGCCCGAGCGGATCACGCTGACGCTGGCGACGTTCGGGCAGTTCGGCTACGAGGACCTGATCCCCGGCTACGAATTCACCCACCCCGGCCTCACCGTGCGGCAGGTCCGCACCGAGCAGGGCGGGCCCTACCACCAGGACCTGCTGGCCAAGCTGCAGAGCGGCCAGGACCTCGCGGACATCCAGGCCGTCGAGGAAGGCCACCTCTCCGACGTGCTCGCGCAGGCGGGCAAGTTCACCGACCTGGCGAAGGCCGGGCCCGCCGACGTCCGGCCCGGCCGGTGGCTGGAGTGGAAGTACGAAGCGGGCCGCAGCAAGGACGGCAAGCTCATCGGCTACGGCACCGACATCGGCCCGCTCGCCATGTGCTACCGCAAGGACCTGCTCGAAACCGCGGGCCTGCCCACCGATCCGGGCTCGGTGAAGACGATGTTCGCGTCCTGGGACAGCTACTTCGAAGCGGGCGCGCGGTACGTCAAGCGCTCGAAGGGCAAGGCGTGGTTCGACTCCGCGGCGCAGAACTTCAACGCCATGGTCAACCAGCTCCCGGTCGGCTACCTGGACCGCGACGACCGGTCGACGCTGGAGACCAACGCCGCCCTGCACGACGCCTGGAACCAGGTCACCACGGCGGTGAAGCAGGGCCAGTCGGCGGGGCTCACGGCGTTCGCCGACGACGGCAACAACGGCCTGCGCCAGGGCGCGTTCGCGACGAAGGTCTGCCCGTCCTGGATGCTGGGCGTCATCGAACAGCAGGCCGGGCTGGGCAACGCGGGCAAGTGGGCGATCACCGACGCCTTCCCCAACGGCGGCGGCAACTGGGGCGGCTCGTACCTGACCGTCCCCGCCAAGAGCGCGCACCCGAAGGAGGCCGCCGCGCTCGCCGCCTGGCTGACCGCGCCCGAGCAGCAGCTGCACGCGTTCCGGGTGAGCGGCAACTTCCCCAGCCAGGTCGACGCCTTCACCTCCCCCGACCTGCTCAGCGAGATGAACGGCTACTTCGGCGGCGCGCTGAGCGGGCAGGTTTTCGTCGCACAGGCGCAGAAGGTCGGCAAACCGCAGTACAAGGGCCCGGGCGACGGCAAGATCCAGGAGACGGTGGTGGCGCCGGCGCTCAAGTCGGTGGAGCAGGGCGCCGACCCGGCCGCGGTCTGGCAGCAGGTGCTGATCGGGGTGCACCAGCTCGTGAAGTGAGCCGGGGGCGGGGGCGGGCCGGGCGGGCGGGGTCGCGAATGACTCATTGGGGACCTGGGAGGTCGCGAATGAGTCATTGGCGGCACCGGCACCGGGTGAGTCGACGCCGAGGTGGCCGCCACCGCGAGCCGCGGCCACACCACCGCGCGCCGGGTCCCCACCACGAGCGCGGCCAGCACGACGAACTGCGCGGCCACCAGTGCCCGGCGAGCCACAGCCCCGGCCACCGTCACGAGCCGCCGCAACACCACTACCGCGAGCAGCGGCGAGACCACCGCCGCGCGAGCAATCGGCCGGACCGCCACCGCGAGCCATCGCAACACCACCACTGCGAGCCGCGGCGAGACCCCCGCCGGGCGAGGCACCGCCCGGGCCGCCACCGCGAGCCATCGCGACACCACCGCCACCTAGGCCACCACCGCGAGCCACAGTGAGACCACCGCCAGTCGAGCCACGGCCCGTGCCACCCATGCCAGCACCAGCACCAGCAACGGGCGACTTGCCGCCAGGCGGGCCACCACCGCGTGCCGCCGCGACACCACCACCGCGAGCCGCGGCCAGAACACCGCCGGGCGAGCCACCGGCCAGGCCACCACCGCGAGCCGCTGCGACCCCGTCACCACCGTGGGCCGCGGCGAAACCCGGTCGCGCCCGCCCACCCCGCCGGGCAAGGTGGCCGCCATGAGCGACCTCGACCCGATCCTCGGCCACCGCGTCCGCCGCCCCGGGCCGGATGACCACCTGCCCGTGCTCGCCGTCCTCGATCGGTGGTGGGGTGGGCTCGGTGGTGACGAAGGCTCCCGTCAACGGGCCCTGCTCCTGCCGAAGCTCATGTTCCAGCACTTCACCGGCAGCAGCTTCCTCGTGACCGGCGACGAGGGGATCGTCGCGTTCCTGATCGGGTTCCTCTCGCCGTCGCGGCCGGCCGAGAGCTACATCCACTTCGTCGGGGTCGATCCCGCCGAGCGCGGGCGCGGCCTGGGGGCGGCGCTGTACGAGCGCTTCTTCGCCTACAGCCGCGAGCACGGGCGCTCGGTGGTCCGGGCGATCACGTCGCCGGTGAACAAGGGTTCGCACGCGTTCCACACCCGGATGGGGTTCGTCACCGAACCAGGGCCGACAGAGTTCGAAGGTCTGCCGGTCCAGCCCGACTACGACGGGCCGGGCCTGGACCGGCTGAGTTTCCGCAAAAACCTGTGAGTGGAGACCGGGCCGGGCGGCGGCTGCGCGGCACCGCCCGGCCCGGAAATCGTTACTGCACCGGCGGGTAGGCGTTCTGGACCAGTTCCTCGAACTGGGCCTGGAACCACTTGCCGGACAGCGGCGAGTTCGGCAGGGCACCCGTCAGGTTGCCGCCGTTCGCCTGGTCGCTGCCGTGGTAGGTCGGGTCGCACATCCGGTCGAAGCCCTTGCCTTCGTCGTTCGGGATCTGCGAGCTCGCGCCGTCGGACTCACCCGGCGGCTTGATCCAGACGTAGGCGTCGAAGTGCGACGCGGGCGCGACCGTCGGCCGCACGCCGAGGCCGGCTCCGCTCTGGTTGCACCAGTTGCCGCGGTGCAGCCGCCGGTCGATCCGGCCGGAGTTGACGTAGCTGTCCACAGTGGACCCCGACGCGCCGCTGGGCCGCGCCGAGCCGCCCCAGCCGTTGCGGGAGGTGTCGATCAGCATGCCGATGCCGCTCGGCAGGCCCGCCGACACGAACGCGTTGTACATCGCCGTGGCGAACGGCACCTCGGCGAAGTACGGGTTCCACTGGTAGAACGTCGCCGACCGCAGCGGCTGGCCACCGACGTTGAGGCTCGAGTCCGGCAGGTTCGGCTCGGTCAGCGGCGTGTAGTTCGCCGTGTCGCTGATGAAGCCGTCGATGCTGTTCACCCCGGCCGTCGTGCCCTGCAGGGTCTGCTTGACCAGGTTGACGAACGGCTGGAAGTTGCTGTCCCAGCCCAGCCACGCCGAGTGCGCGATGTCCAGGTAGTTGTAGACGTTGGAGATCGCGTGCAGCTTGTTCAGCGCGTACTGGATGCCCTGGGTGTACGCCCCGGTGGACTGCGCTTCGGCGCACTTCGCCGTCGCGGTGTTGGTGATCAGGTTGGGCAGCGAGTCCGGCTCGACGACCGCCACGACCCGCAGCGGCGCGTACTTCGAGTCCGAAAGGATGGACGCGATCGGGTCGATGTACTCGCTCTTGTACCGGGCCAGGCCGCCCGAGCCCGCCTGCAGCTCACCGTTGGACGCCAGCGCCGCGCAGTCGCGGTTCGGCAGGTCGTAGACGACGATCTGGATCGTCACCGGCGTGCCGCCGCTCACCTGGGCCAGCGCCGCGTCGAGGTGCCCGCGCAGGCCGCGCGCGCTCGACGTGCCCTCGATCGCCGCGATCCGGTCCAGCCACACGGCCGTGGACGTGTTCGCCACCTTGGCCATCTGCGCGCCGAGCGTGCCGCCCTTGGCCGCGGCCGCGGCGGTCACCGAGGCCGACCAGTCCGGGTTCACGTACCCCTTCGCGCCCGCGTACGGGTTGTCCACGTGGGTCCCCGGTTGCGGCGTGGTGGTCACGGTCGTGGGCGTCGTCGGGGTGGTGGGTGTCGTCGGGGTGGTCGGCGTCGTCGGCGTGGTGGTCGGCCCACCGGTGCTGCCGGTGCAGACCGTGCCGTTGAGCGAGAACGACGTCGGAACGGCGTTGGTGCCGGAGTACGAGCCGTTGAAGCCGAAGCTCGCCGTCGCGTTCGACCCCAGGTTCCCGCCCCACGACGGGTTCTTCGCGCTCACGTGCTTGCCGGACTGGCTGAACGTCGCGCTCCAGCCCTGCTGCACCTGCTGGTTGCCGGCGAAGTCCCACTGGACGTCCCAGCTCGACACCGCGTCGCCGAGGTTGGTCACGGCGAGGTTCGCGGTGAAGCCGGTGTCCCACTGGTTGACGGTGTAGGTGACCTTGCAGCCCGTGGCGGCGGTCGCCGGGCTGCCGCCGGCCACCAAGAGCCCCGCGACGACCGCGGCGGCCGTCACCGAGGAAGCCGCGGCGAGCCGCACCTTCCTCTTCGGGGACCAGAATTCACTCTTCATCGAGTGTGCTCCTTCGTGTTGTCGGGTCAGGCGCTGCAGGGTGTGGCACCGACGGCGAAGCCGGTCGGGGAACCGGTCGAGGCGCCGGTCGCTTGGAAGCCGATCGACGCCGAAGCGCCGCCGGCCAGGTCGGGCGCCCACGTCGGCGCCTTGGCCATCGCCTGCTGCCCGGACTGGGTGACGGTCGCGCCCCAGCCGCCGGTGATCTGCGTGCCCGCGGGCACGGTCCAGCCGAGCGCCCAGCTCTTGAGCGGCGAGCTGCCGGTGTTCTTGAGCGTCACGGACGCGACGAACCCGCCCTGCCACGTGTTGTCGACGTGGTAGGTGACGGCGCACGAGATCGCGGGCGGCGGATCGGTCGTCCCGCCGCCCGAGCCCACCGGCGGGATCAGGTACGGCTGCAGGATCGCCTGCTTGGCCTGGTTGACGGTGGTCCAGTCGTCGTTGAGGATGCCGCCGGTGTCCCCCGAGTTCGGGTTCCACGACCAGTACGTGAAGCTCATCCCGGTGGTCCCGGTGCCGGCGTACTTCATCAGCTCCTGCAGCCAGGTCTTGTCGCGCGGGTCGGCGAGCGTGCTGCCGAATTCGCCGAGCAGCACCGGCGCGATGTTCTGCTTCTGCAGGTAGCCGAAGAAGTGGTCCCACAACGCGGGCAGGTTCGCCGGGAACGACGGGTCGGAGAACCACGGCTGCGCGAACACCGAAGTGGCGTACTCGTGCGCCGAGTAGACCAGCTTGTCCGGTTTGGACAGTCGCACCGGGAACGTCTTCGCCCCGGAAAGGTTGCCACCCCACCAGCCGCACTGCGGGTCGCCGGTGCCGCTGACGCAGTCGACGCCCTCGACGATGACCAGCCAGTCCGGGTTGGCCTCCAGGACGGCGTTCCCGCCGCGTTCGGCGGCCAAGCGCCAGTCGGTCGCGGTGTCGCCGCAACCCCAGCACGCGCCACCGCCACCCTGGATCGAGTGCGGCTCGTTGTGCAGGTCGGCGCCGATCACCGTGGTGTTGCCCTTGTAGTGCTGGGCGAGCATCGTCCAGTCGGACAGCCACCGGCTTTCGGGGTACGCGCTGGTGTACCAGAGCGCGGACTGCGCGCCGGAGTCCGGCCGGTGCTGGTCGAGGATCACGCGCATGCCCTTCACACCGGCGTACGCGATGATCTTGTCGAGCACCTGGAGGCCGGAAAGCCCTTGCAGGTCCGGGTTCTGGACGGCGTCGATGCTGTTGGGCTTGACGCCGGAGTCGAAGAGCTGGTTCGAGTACGGCAGCCGCAGCGTGTTGTAGCCGAGGCCCGCCATCTGGTCGAGCATGTCCTTGTAGTTGCGGCTCCACAGCCCGTGCGGCGAGTAGTTGCCGGTCTCGGCGCCGAACCAGTTGACACCGGTCATCCGGACCGGCGCGCCGGTGGCGTCGACCAGCTGGGAGCCGGACGCGTGCCAGAACCCGGTGCCGGTGCCGGATGCAGCAGCGGAGGCCGCGGTGGCCGGGGACGCCGTGAGAACGGCGCCCCCGACCAGTGCGGCGACCACCAACGAGAGCAGTCGCTTCATCGAGTGCCTTTCAGCCGAACAGGGCGACGTGGGCGGCGAACGCCGTGGCGATCTCCGACTGCGCCCAGAACCGGTGGTAGGTGAACGTCGGCGCGGCGCCACCGTCCAAGTAGGACTGCACCTTCGGCCACTGTGGATCGCTCTTGTAGAAGGAACGGATCGAGGTGAACGTCGAGCTCGAGGAGATCGGGTCGCCGTTCGGCATCGTGCCCGTCCAGCCCGGGGGCACGTACAGCCCCTGGTCCGTGGTGGCGTTGTAGGCGTCGTCGAACCGGTTGTAGTCCGACCGCGTCTCCGGCACCGCGATGCCCTTGGTGTCGGTGTTCGCGGACAGCGCCGTCAGCAGCTGCTCCCCGACCGTCTTGGCCTGGGCGTTGCTCGACCCGGACGCGTAGTAGAGCAGCGTCTTGGCCAGCGAGGCCGCGACCCCGACATCGTTGCTGTAGTTCTTCACCGTGACGTGCAGGCTCGTGTTCGAGCCCGGACTGGTGGCGTTCCAGGTGTCCGGCGCGCCGCTCCAGGTGAGGTCGGCCGGGATCTGGAAGCTGCCGCCCGAGCCGACCGTGGTGTTCGCGATCGCCCACGGGACCCACTTGTCGAGGATCTTCTTCGCCCGGGCGTCGCCGGTCGCCTGGTAGTACTCGGCGATCCGCTCCATGCCCCAGGTCTGGAAGCCGAACCACTGGTTGCTCGGCGGGTCGTGCCAGACCGGCTGCTGGTCGTAGAACATCCCGTAGAACGTGGGCGTGCCGGACGGCGGAGTGCCGTACTGGCCGTCCCAGCTGTTGGTCGCGCCGCCGGCGAGCCCGCCTTCGGACGACTGCAGCCACTGCAGGAACTCGAGCTGACGGCCCAGACTGGTCGCCCAGTCCTGCGCGCCGGTGGCCGAGGTGACCTTCAGGCCCGGGTCGGCCGAAAGCGCGTACGCGGCCAGGGGGTTCTGGTAGCCCTGGTGGGCCGCCCCGTCGCCGATGCGCCACGCCCACGCGCTGGACGGGTCCATCGACCCACCCCAGGCGTAGTACCAGGAAACGAGGTAGTGCTCGCTGTCCTTGCCGGTGCCGGCCGCGCAGCTAGAGGCGCCGACGCAGTTGCCGATCTTCTTGAAGTACTTGTCGAACAGCGAGTACCGGAGGTAGTCGCCCATCTTCGACGCCTTCTTCACGACCGCCGAGACGTCGGCGCTCTTGCCCTGCGCCGCCGCCCACTTCTCGGCCTGGAAGGCCACCTGCACGGCGCGGGCGTCCGCGTCGGGCGCGTTGGTGTACTTCCACTGCTTCGCGTACGACGAGTCGCCGGTGAACAGGTCGAGGTACCCGTTCTTGCCGCCGAACTGCAGGATGTCGCAGCTGGGCTGGGTGACGGTCTCCCACACCGATTCCTGCGAGCCGCGCTGGAAGGTGTTGATGAACGCCGGCGCGGTGTTCGTGCCGTCCTCGCAGTGGCCGAACTTGTAGATGTTGTCGACGTCGAGCAGCCAGTGCATGCCGTAGACGTCCGCCGAGCCGTAGGCGGCCTTCAGTTCCGCCGCGATCGGGTCGGCGCCGACGGACACGCCGGACTGCAGCTGCGACGGGTACTGCTTCGGGCTCGGGTACTCGGCCGCGTAGGTCGCCGGCTTGCTCGCGTTGTAGCCGGAGTTGCCGGGCTGGTCGGCCGCCGACGGGATCGCGTAGGTCTCGATCGACGTCCACGCCTGGTTGAACGGCGACCAGTCACCGGTGATCCGGCCGTAGGACGCTTCCAGCCACAGGTAGTAGCTGAACGCCTCCGACGTCGTCTCGTGGCCGTGGTCCGGTGCCTCGACGATCAGCGTCTCGATCGAGTGGTAGGGCACCAGGATGGAGCCGAACTTGCGGAAGTAGCCGTTGTTCGGATCCTTGATCTTGTTGTACTGGGTCAGGAACGCGAGCTGGTAGTCCGAAGTGGACGACGAGATTTCGTTGACCGCCACGGTGGCCGCGGTGTAGCCGCTGCTGCTCGCGGTGAAGGTCGCGCTGCCCAGCGCTCCCCCGTTGTCGGCACTCGTCACGGTGACGTTCTGCGGGGTGTTCCAGTTCGCCGTCGTGAAGGTGAGGCTCGCGGGGCTCGCGGTGAGGTCGGTGCTGCCCGCGGTCCGGGCGACGCCGACGGTCACCGAGCCGGTGGGCGCGCCGGCGAGGCTGACCGCGAACGTCGTCGTCCCGCCCTGCTTGACCTGCGCGGTCGCCGGGGTGGCGACGATCGTGGGGCCGGAGAGGACCTTCACGCTCACCGGGCTCGACGTGGTCGAGGCGTTCTTGTTGTCGTAGGCCTTCGCCGTGATCGAGTAGGTCCCGGCCGGGACGTTGCCCCAGCTGCCTTCGAACGGCGCGGCCGTGTCGGTGGCCAGCAGGGTGTCGCCGGCGTAGAACTCGACCTTGCTCACGGTCCCGTCACTGTCCGCGGCAGTCGCGGCGAGCGGGATCGTCGCGGGGGCGTAGTAGGTGCCGCTCGCGGTGGGCGAGGTCAGGGTGACGGTGGGCGCCTTGTTGGCGCCGGTGCACGCGGTGCCGTTGACGGAAAAGTCGGTGGGCGGCCGGTTGGCGGAGCCCTTCGAGCCGTTGAAGCCGAAGCTGGTGCTCGCCCCGGTGCCGAGGTGGCCGTTGTAGGAGAGGTTCGTCGCGGTGACCGCGGCGCCGGACTGGGCGAAGGTGGCGCTCCAGCCCTGCTGGACCCGCTGGCCGTCGAGGAAGGTCCAGCCGACCTTCCAGCTGTCGAGCGGCGAGCCGTCGTTGCGCAGCGAGACGTTGGCGGTGAACCCGGTGTCCCAGTCGTTGGTGGTGTAGGTGACGGAACAGGCGACATCGGCGCCGAGCGCCGGAGGTGGGGCGACCAGCGAGGCGGCGGCCGCGAGCGTGGCCGTGGCCAGGGCCAGGCCACGCGACCGGCGCGTTCGGCGCCATCGGCGCCATCGGGGAGAGGAACGCATGGCTGCGGAACTCCTTTGTCCGTAGGGAGCCAGCGATCTGGGAGCGCTTCCAGGCGCAGACGGTAGCCAGCCGGAAACCTGGATGTAAAGAATCGAGTCAGAAGGACACGTCGGCCACGGACGTCACTTCTGCGCGCGCGGCGAACGGCGGCTCGCTGAACACTCCTGAACAGCTCTACCCGATAGTGGGGGTTTCACTCGTTTGGCTTAGCCTGGCGGTTACTTGGAGCGGTGAGGAAACGGCGTTTAGCGCCGAAGGCGTACATCTCGGCCGGAAGGGTGGCGTCCGCTGAGACCGCACGTTGGGCGGCGGGTGCGGGATGGGTGGGGTTGGGGTGCGGCCGAACGGCCGCTTGGGGTGCTTCCGGGGCCACGCCGGGTGGACGGACGGGTCCGCACAGGTCGGGCGCTCGCAGATCGGGCGGCCCCAGGTCAAGCGGCCCAGGTCGCGGCCGCGCGGCGGGCTCTTGAGCCGCGCCGAGCCCCGCGGGCGGCTCCACCCAGGTCGGGCGACCCCAGACCCGGCGGCCCAGGTCGAGCGGCCCCCAGGCGAGCGGCCCCAGGTCGCGAATGACTCATTCGGGACCTCCGCGGTCCCGAATGAGTCATTCGCGACCTTCGCCGCGGCCCCGTGACCGGTGCGAGGTGCCCGGAGCGAGGGCCAGGGAGCCGGGAGCGTCAGAGCGGCCCTCAGCTCGAGGCGCGCACCGCCAACGAGACCGGCAAGACCTGCTGCCGCGGCTTCAAGCTCTGGTCGTCGAGCAGCTGCAGCAGCGTCTCGACCATCGCGTGGACCTGCTCGCGCGGGTCCTGGTGCACCGACGTCAGCGGCGGGTCCATCGCCGGGGCCAGGGTTGCGTTGTCGTCGAAGCTGACCACCGCGACGTCGGCCGGGATGCGGCGGCCGGCTGCGTCCAGGGTGCGCAGTGCGCCCACCGCCATCATGTCGCTCGCGACGAACACCGCGTCGAGGTCCGGGTGGCGGGCGAGCAGGGCCGACATCGCCGAAGCGCCGCCGGACAGCGTGAAGTCGGCCTCTTCGGCCAGGTCGGCCGGGTCGAGGCCGGCGTCGAGGAGGGTCTTGCGCCAGCCGGCGAGGCGGTCGATCGAGGCGCTCTGGTCCTGGGGGCCGGCGATCGTCCCGATCCGACGGCGACCGGCCGCCACCAGGTGTTCCACCGCCAGGCGGGCGCCGCCTTCGTTGTCGAAGTCGACCACGTGGACGCCGCGGCGGATGCCGGCTGCCTGGCCGCCGAACACCACCGGGATGCGCAGCAGGCGCAGGGCCTTGGGGAGCGGGTCGGCGCGGTGCGGCGCGAACACCAGCGCGCCGTCGACGTGGCCGCCCTCGAGGAACCGGACGGTCTTGCCGAGGTCCTCGCGCGTGTCGCTGAAGATGAGCACCATCTGGCGGCCGATGTCGGCGAGCTCGCGATAACCGGCGCGCATGACCGACGTCCGGTACGGGTCGTCGAGGAGCCGGGCTTCCGGCTCGGAGAGCACCACGGCGATCGCGCCGGTGCGGCGGGTGACCAGCGAGCGGGCCGCCTGGTTCGGGGAATAGCCCAGGTCACGGGCCGCGGCCTGGACCTTCTCGCGCGCCGCCGCGCTGACGTAGGCGTCGTCGTTCAGCGCCCGCGACGCCGTCGACCGCGACACGCCGGCGAACGCCGCGACGTCCTCCAGCGTCGGCCGCTCTTCATCCCCTGATCGAGGCCCCACACCTACCGCCCTCGCTCCCGCAACCACCCTGACGCGGACAGCTTAACCGGCAAGCCGGATGACGTCCGGGAGCGCTCCTCGCAGGAAACGCTCCGGTTACGACCCCTTGACACCGGTGAGGCCCCCCAGCAGACTCTGCGACACCTGGGAGCGCTCCCAGATCGGGCTCCCAGCAGTGAGAGCGCTCATTCCCGTCAACAAGGTGGTTGGACACGTGAGAACGATCCGGAACGGCCTGGTCCTGGCACTGGGCATCACGATGACGGCGCTCGGCGCCACGGCCTGCGGTAGCGGTGGTGACCAGACGCCGGCCGCCGCGAACCCGAACGAGCACGTCGAGCTCACGCTGTCGACGTTCACCGAGTTCGGCTACGAGGCACTCATCCCGGAGTACGAGCGGCTGCACCCGAACATCAAGATCACCCACCGCAAGACCGGCCAGGGTGGCCCCTACCACCAGGACCTCATCACCAAGCTGGCCGCCGGCTCGGGTCTCGCCGACGTCGCCGCGGTGGAAGAGGGCCACCTGTCCGACGTCCTCGACAAGGGCTCGAAGTTCAACGACCTGAGCAAGATCGGGCCCGCCGACGCCTCCCCCGACCGCTGGCTCGGCTGGAAGTACGACGCCGCCAAGACCAAGGACGGCAAGGTCATCGGCTACGGGACCGACATCGGCCCGCTCGCCATGTGCTACCGCAAGGACATGTTCAAGGCCGCCGGCCTGCCCGACGACCCCGAGGCCGTCAAGCCGCTGTTCGCCACCTGGGACAGCTACTTCGCCGCCGGCGCGGACTACTCCGCCAAGACCAAGAAGGCCTGGTTCGACTCGGCCGCGCAGAACTTCAACGCCATGGTCAACCAGCTCCCCCAGGGCTACATCGGCAGCGACGACAAGCTCGCCGTCGAGGGCAACCAGGGCATCAAGGACGCCTGGACCAAGGTCACCGACGCCGTCGCCAAGGGCGAGTCGGCCAAGCTGACCGCGTTCAGCAACGAGTGGAACACCGGCTTCAAGCAGGGCGCGTTCGCGACCAAGGTGTGCCCGGCGTGGATGCTCGGCGTGATCAAGGAGCAGGCCGGCCCGGAGAACGCGAACAAGTGGGCCGTCACCGCGGCCTTCCCGGGCGGCGGCGGCAACTGGGGCGGCTCGTACCTGACCGTGCCCACGCAGTCGAAGCACCCGAAGGAAGCCGCCGAGCTGGCCGCGTGGCTGACCGCGCCGGAGCAGCAGATCAAGGCGTTCCAGGCCAAGGGCACCTTCCCGAGCCAGGTCAAGGCGCTGTCGGACCCCGCGCTGCTGAGCCAGACCGACGCCTACTTCGGCGGCGCGAAGGTCGGCGAGCTGTTCGCCGAGCAGGCCAAGAAGGTCCAGAAGCCGCAGTACAAGGGCCCGGGTGACGGCCAGATCCAGGAGAACGCCTCGAGCCCGGCACTGCAGGCGGTCGAACAGGGCAAGTCGGCGGCGGACGGCTGGCAGCAACTGGTCGACCAGGCGAAGAAGATCACCCGCTGACCAAGATGACCGTCATCGACAAAGTCGCGCCGGAAGGGAGCAAGGCCGGGGAGCGCACGTCTCCCCGGCCCACCTTCCGGCACAAGCTGAGCCGGTGGGACGTCAAGGTATCGCCGTACCTCTACGTCGCACCGTTCTTCATCGTGTTCGGGATCGTCGGGCTGTTCCCGCTGCTCTACACCGCGTACGTCTCGATGTTCAAGTGGAAAGCCGGGGACGACGACCCGCAATTCATCGGCTTCGACAACTTCAAGGAGCTGTTCGCCGACAGCCAGTTCTGGAACGCGCTGACCAACACGGTCAGCATCTTCCTGCTCTCCAGCGTCCCGCAGCTCATCATCGCGGTGCTGCTGGCGGCGTTGCTGGGTGCCCGGCTGCGCGGCGCGACCGGCTGGCGCGTCGGCATCCTGCTGCCGTACGCCGCCAGCCTCGTCGCGATCGGCATCATCTTCGCCAACCTGTTCGGCCCCAAGTACGGGCTGATCAACGGGGTGCTGCAGACGATCGGGCTGGACCCGGTCGACTGGCAGGCCAGCCGCTTCGGCAGCCACGTCGCCATCGCGATCATGGTCAACTGGCGCTGGACCGGCTACAACGCCCTGATCGTGCTGGCGGCCATGCAGGCCATCCCGAAGGAACTGCACGAGGCGGCGCTGATCGACGGCGCGGGCACCTGGCGCCGGTTCACCGCCGTCACCCTGCCGCTGCTGAAGCCCACGCTGATCTTCGTCACCATCACCTCGACGATCGGCGGCCTGCAGATCTTCACCGAACCCAAGCTGTTCGACGCCCTGCCCGGGTCGAACAACGGCGGTTCGACCAACCAGTTCCAGACCGTGACGCTGTACCTGTACCAGTCGGCGTTCGAGAACTACAACCTCGGCTACGCCTCGGCGATCGCCTGGGTGCTGTTCGTGATCATCGTGCTCATCGCGCTGGTGAACTTCTTCCTCACCGGCCGGCTGGCACGCACCCCGGCGGTGAAGAAGAAATGACGACGCTCCAGAGTGGACTGCGGAAGTCCGTCGCCACGCTCGGGAAACCCCGCAAGGCGACGTACATCGTGCTCGCCATCTTCGTGCTGGGTTCGCTGTTCCCGTTCTACTGGTCGTTCCTGGTGGCCAGCCGCGACAACGGGATGCTCACCGAGCGCATCCCGCCGTTCGTCCCCGGCGGCAACTTCTTCGCCAACGCCGCCCGGGTGTTCGACACCGTCCCGTTCTGGAAGGCACTGGCCAACAGCGTCATCGTGTCCGGCACGGTCACGCTCACGACGGTGCTGTTCTCGTCGCTGGCCGGGTTCGCCTTCGCCAAGCTGCGGTTCAAGGGCCGCAACGGGATGTTCGTGTTCATCGTCGTCACGCTCGCCGTGCCGACGCAGCTCGGCATCATCCCGCTGTTCATCGCGATGTCGGAACTCGGCTGGGCGGGCGGCCTGCAGTCGGTGATCGTGCCCAACCTGGTCACCGCGTTCGGCGTGTTCTGGATGCGCCAGTACACAGTGGACGCTCTGCCGTACGAGCTCATCGAGGCCGCGCGCGTCGACGGCTGCAGCATGATCCGGATCTTCTGGAACGTCTGCCTGCCCGCCGTGCGCCCGGCCGCGGCGATCCTCGCGATGTTCACGTTCATGACGTCCTGGAACGACTTCCTGTGGCCGCTCGTCGTGCTGGACGCGGGCAACCCGACCGTCCAGGTCGCGCTGGAGAAGCTCCAGAGCGGTTATTACGTCGACTATTCGCTGGTGCTGGCCGGCACGACCCTGGCCACCATCCCGATCCTCATCGTCTTCGTCCTCCTCGGCCGCCAGATCGTGGCCGGGATCATGCAAGGTGCCGTGAAAGGGTGAACATGTCCGTACATCCCGACGCCGTTCGGGCGGAGACCGCGCTGATGTTCCCGCCCGGATTCGTCTGGGGCGCCGCCACCGCGGCGTTCCAGGTGGAAGGGGCCACCACGGCCGACGGTCGCACCGACTCGGTCTGGGACGTCTTCGCGCGCCGTCCGGGTGCGGTCGTGGGCGGCGACACCGGCGACCCGGCGGCCGACCACTACCGCCGGTACACCGAAGACGTCGCCCTGATGCGGCGCCTCGGGCTCGGCGCCTACCGCTTCTCGCTGGCCTGGCCGCGGGTGCGGCCCGACGGCGGCGAGCCGAACGCCGCCGGGCTCGCCTTCTACGACCGGCTGGTCGACTGCCTGCTGGAGGCGGGCGTCCAGCCGTGGGCGACGCTCTACCACTGGGACCTGCCGCAGGCACTGGAGGAGAAGGGCGGCTGGACCTCGCGGGACACCGCGTACCGCTTCGCCGAGTACGCCGAGACGGTGCTGGAGCGCCTCGGCGACCGCGTCGCCAGCTGGTCGACGCTGAACGAGCCGTGGTGCGCGGCGATGCTGGGCTACGCGGGCGGCATCCACGCGCCGGGCCGCACGGACCACCCCGCGGCCGTCGCGGCCACCCACCACCTGCTGCTCGGGCACGGCCTGGCGATGGACGCCATCCGCCGCCACGCCCCGGGCGTCCCGGCCGGGATCACGCTGAACCTGTACCCGGTCACCCCGCACGACCCGGCGAACGTCGCCGACGTCGCCGCGGCCCGGCGCATCGACGGCCTGCAGAACCGGCTGTTCCTCGACCCCGTGCTGCGCGGCGGCTACCCGGACGACCTGGTCGCCGACCTCGCGCCGTTCGGGCTCGGGGACGTGGTGCGGGAGGAGGACGCGGCGATCATCGCGGCGCACGTCGACTGGCTGGGCGTGAACTACTACCGCGACTACCGCGTCGCGGGCCGCCCGGTGCCGGACAGCGAACCGGCGGGCCCGGAGTGGGTGGGCGCCGGCGACGTCCACTTCGTCCCGGACCCGGCGGCCCCGCGCACGGACTCGGGCTGGGAGGTCCAGCCGGCCGGCCTGACGGAGTCGCTGCTGCAGGTCCACCGCGGCTACCGCCCGGTCCCGCTGTACATCACGGAGAACGGCGCGGCCTACCCGGACGTCGTCGGCGACGGCGGTGACATCGTCGACACCGACCGCGTGGCCTTCCTCGACTCCCACCTGCGAGCCGCGCACGACGCCCTGGCGGCGGGGGTGGACCTGCGCGGGTACTTCTACTGGTCGCTGCTCGACAACTTCGAGTGGGCCGAGGGTTACGCGAAGCGGTTCGGGCTGGTCCACGTGGACTACGAGACCCAGGTCCGCACGCTGAAGCGCAGCGCGCAGTGGTACTCCCGGGTGATCGGGATGAACGGCCTGGGCTGAGCCCGTGGGGGTTCGTGGCGGCCACCGGCGCGGGTGGCCGCCACGTCCCGCACGCCCGGTCTCGCACGACGTGAATGACTCATTCCTGTCACCAGACGACATGAATGAGTCATTCACGTCGTTTGGCCGGCCACCAAGGATCGCAGGCACCCACGAGAACGGACACCGACGAGGACCCAGACCCCCCGCACCCCGATCCGAAGCCGAAACACGGCCGACGGCGCCGGGTCAAGGCATCTTTCCCGCCTTGACGCGGCGCCGCCGGCCGTAGTCACAATGACAGCTTCGGGGTGCCGGAAGCTCCCGTCAAGGGCGTGCATTCCCGGGCCGCCATTGACAGACTGGCCGGTATGGGACTGCGCAGCGAAGCTTGGTTCAACAACCCCGCCGACCCCGGGATGACCGCGCTCTACCTCGAGCGGTACATGAACTGGGGCCTCACCCGGGAGGAACTGCAGTCCGGCAAGCCGATCATCGGGATCGCGCAGACCGGCTCCGACCTGTCCCCCTGCAACCGGCACCACCTGCAGCTCGCCGACCGCACCCGCGAAGGCATCCGCGAAGCGGGCGGGATCGCCATCGAGTTCCCCGTCCACCCCATCCAGGAGACCGGCAAGCGCCCGACCGCCGCCCTCGACCGGAACCTCGCTTACCTCGGCCTCGTCGAGACGCTCTACGGCTACCCCATCGACGGCGTCGTCCTGACCACCGGCTGCGACAAGACCACCCCCGCGTGCCTGATGGCCGCCGCGACCGTCGACATCCCGGCCATCGTGCTGTCCGGCGGCCCCATGCTCAACGGCTGGCACAACGGCGAGCGGACCGGGTCCGGGACCATCGTCTGGAAGGCCCGCGAGCTGCTCGCCGCCGGGGAGATCGACGACGCCGAATTCATGGAGCTCGTCGCTTCCTCAGCGCCGTCGCCCGGGCACTGCAACACCATGGGCACCGCCTCCACGATGAACGCGCTCGCCGAAGCGCTCGGGATGAGCCTGCCCGGCTGCGCGGCCATCCCGGCACCGCACCGCGACCGGGCGCGGATGGCCTACCGCACCGGGCTGCGGATCGTCGAGCTGGTGCGCGAAGACCTGAAGCCGTCGGACATCCTGACGCGCGAGGCCTTCGAGAACGCCATCGTCGTGAGCTCGGCCATCGGCGGCTCGACCAACGCGCCCATCCACATCGGCGCGATCGCCCGGCACATCGGCGTCGACCTGCCCCTCGACGACTGGCAGCGGCTCGGCCACCACGTCCCGCTGCTGGTCGACCTGCAGCCCGCGGGCAAGTACCTCGGCGAGGAGTTCCACCGCGCCGGCGGCGTCCCGGCCGTCGTGCACGAGCTGATGCGCCACCAGCTGATCCACGAAGACGCCCGCACGGTCAACGGCCGCACGCTCGGCGAGAACTGCCGCGACGCCGAGGCCGGCGACCGGGACGTCATCCGCACGTTCGGCACGGCCCTCACCGAGGATGCCGGGTTCCTCGTCCTCAAGGGCAACCTCTTCGACGCGGCGATCATGAAGTCCAGCGTCATCTCCCCGGAGTTCCGGCGCCGCTACCTGGCCGGCGGCGTCTACGAGGGCACCGCGGTCGTGTTCGACGGCCCGGAGGACTACCACGCCCGCATCGACGACCCGGACCTCGGCGTCGACGAGCACTCGCTGCTGGTGATGCGCGGCACCGGCCCGCTCGGCTACCCGGGTTCCGCGGAGGTCGTGAACATGCGCCCGCCCGCCGAGCTGATCAAACGCGGTGTGCACGAGCTGCCGTGCCTCGGCGACGGGCGCCAGTCGGGCACGTCCGGCTCGCCGTCGATCCTCAACGCCTCCCCCGAAGCCGCGGCGGGTGGCGGGCTGGCCGTGCTGCGGTCCGGCGACCGGGTCCGGATCGACCTCGCCGCGGGCACCGCCGACGTCCTGATCCCGGACGAGGAACTCGCGCTGCGGCACAAGGAGCTCGCCGAGGCGGGCGGTTACCCGGTGCCGGCGGCGCAGACGCCGTGGCAGGAGATCCAGCGGTCGATGGTCGACCAGCTCTGCGACGGCATGGTGCTGCGCCCGGCCGTCGCGTACCAGCGGATCGCCGAGACGAAGGGCATTCCCCGCGACAACCACTGATTTCCCGCGAAGGCCGCATTGAACGGGCGCGGAGGGGGTACCACTCCGGTAGCCGAGGCCAGGAGGACCCCATGCTTCCGGAGCGAGAACACCACGCGCTGCGCGAAATCGAAGCGGAGCTGCAGGCCAGCGACCCCGCGTTCGCCGCCGCCTTCACCGGGCGCAAGCTGCGCGGGCTCAGGCGCTGGAACCTGCTGCTGGTGCTCTGCGACGTCACCGCCGTCGTGATGCTGCTCGTCGGCCTGTTCGCCAAGGACGCCGCACTCGTGCTCTGGGGCACGGTGAGCGCGGGCGCGCTGGTGGCGTGGCACATCGCCCGCGCCGAATCGGCCCGCGAGGCCACCGAAGACGACGCCGCACCGGCCGCGCCGTGACCCGCTGGTCCACAGTGGACTAGCCGGCGGCCTTCGCCGCGCCCGTCACCGCCTCGGCCACCGCGGGCACCAGCGACTCGTCGAACACGCTCGGGACGATCCGCCCCGGCTCCAGGTCCTCCCCCACGACGTCCGCGAGCGCGTGCGCCGCCGCGAGCAGCATCTGCGGCGTCACCCGCGGCGCGCCCGAGTCGAGCAGGCCGCGGAACATCCCCGGGAACGCCAGCACGTTGTTGATCTGGTTGGGGAAGTCGCTGCGCCCGGTCGCGACGACCGCCGCGTGCCGCCCGGCCGCGGCCGGGTCGACCTCCGGGTCCGGGTTGGCCAGCGCGAACACGATCGCGCGCTCGGCCATGACCTCGACGTCGTCCGGCGCCAAGAGCCCGCCGGTGCTGACGCCGATGAAGACGTCCGCGCCGCGCAGGGCGTCCTTCAGCGAGCCGGTGGTGCCGCCCGCGTTGGTGTTCTCCGCGAGCCAGCCCTTCTCCCCCGTCAAGTCGCGGTCCTCGTGCAGGGCGCCTTCGCGGTCGCAGACGACGATCCCGTCGGACCGGTAGCCGGCCCGCAGCAGCAGCCGGGCGATCGCGCTGCCCGCCGCGCCGGCGCCGGAAATGACGACCGACGTCCCGTCCGGGGCGCGGCCGGTCAGCTTGAGCGCGTTGTGCAGCGCGCCGAGCACGACGACCGCGGTGCCGTGCTGGTCGTCGTGGAAGACGGGGATGTCGAGCTCGTCGTGCAGCCGCCGTTCGACGGTGAAGCAGCGCGGGGCGGCGATGTCTTCGAGGTTGATCGCGCCGAACGACGTCGCGAGGTCCTTCACCGTGCGGACCAGGTCGTCCGGTTCGCGGCTGACCGGGCAGATCGGCCAGGCGTCGACGTCGGCGAAGCGTTTGAGCAGGGCCGCCTTGCCCTCCATCACCGGCAGGGCGGCGGCCGGGCCCCGGTCGCCGAGCCCGAGCAGCGCGGACCCGTCGGAGACGATGGCGACCGAGTTGGCCTTGACCGTCTCGCGGCCGAGCACCGACGGGTCGTCGGCGACCTGCTCCGCCTGGTCCGCGACGCCGGGCGTGTAGTGCTCGGCCAGGTCTTCGGGGGTGTCCAGGGCGACCCGGACCGCCACTTCCACTTTGCCTCGGCTGCGCGTCATGGCGGCCGGGTACCCGCGTGGGCGCCGGTCAGTCGTTTGGCCCGTCGGCGCACCGGGAACTTCCGGGGACATGCCCGATTCCCGCGGTGCCGAGCCACCGGACACCACCGACCTCGGCCGCCTGCGCTCGGCGGCGGCCGGGTGCCAGGGGTGCGCGTTGTACCAGGACGCCACGCAGACCGTGTTCGGCGAAGGCCCGGCCGGGGCGAAGGTCCTCGTCGTCGGCGAACAGCCGGGCGACAAGGAGGACGTGGCGGGCGAGCCGTTCGTCGGCCCGGCGGGCAAACTGCTGGACCGCGCTTTCGAGGAAGCGGGCTTCGACCGGCAGTCACTGTACGTGACGAACGCGGTGAAGCACTTCAAGTTCAAGCGCGAGGGGAAGCGCCGCATCCACCAGAAGCCGGGTCGCACCGAGGTGGTCGCGTGCCGCCCGTGGCTGCTGGCGGAACTGCGCGCGGTGCGCCCGGACCTGGTGCTGCTGCTGGGTGCGACGGCCGCGCAGTCGTTGCTGGGCCCGGACTTCCGGCTCACCCGGCACCGGGGCGAGCCGCTGGACCTGCCCGGGGCGCCGGCCGCGATGGCGACCGTGCACCCGTCGGCGGTGCTGCGGGCGCCGGACCGGGACGAGGCCTACGCGGCTTTCGTGGCGGATCTGAAGGCGGCGGGCAAGCTGCTCGGCTGACCGGTCACGAGGCTTTCAGCGCCTTCTCCAGCTCGGCGCGCGTCATCTTCGAGCGGCCCTTGACGCCCTGCTCGCGAGCGAGCTTTTCCAGGTCGGCCTTGGACAGCTCGGCGAGTTCCTGCTTGGCCGGCTTCTTGCGGTTCTTCACGCTGCGCGACAGCGCCTCGAAGAGGTCGACGACGTCGGCCGAGGCCTCCGGCTCCTCTTCGTGCGTGATCTCCTTGCCCGCCTGCTTGGCCTTGACCAGCTCCTCGACGCGCTTCGAGTACTCGTCGCGGTAGTCCTCGGGCTTCCAGGGCGCGGTCATCTCGTCGACCAGCGCGAGCGCCATGTCGAGCTCCTTCGGCCGCGGCTTCGGCACCTCGGGCAGCTCGCCCATGACGTCCGCCGGCTTCCGGAGGTCCGCGACGAAGTGCAGGGTGTTGAGCACCATGACGCCTTCACCGGCGCGGATCGCAGCGAGGTATTCCTTGCCGCGCAGCACGAACTTCGCGATGCCGGCCTTCTCGCTGCGGTCCATCGCCTGCAGCAGCAGGCCGTACGCCTTGGCGAAGTCCTCCTTCGCCGGCTTGAGCCAGTACGTCTTGTCGAAGAACCACGGGTCGATGTCGCCGAGCTCGACGAACTGCTCGATGTCGATCCGGCGGGACCGTTCGGGCGCGATCTCGTCCAGCTCGTCCGGCTCGACGAGCACGTGGTCGCCGCCACCGAGGTCGTAGCCCTTGACGATCTCGTCCTGCCCGACCTCGTCGCCGGTCCGCTCGTTGACGCGGCGGTTGCGGATCCGGTCCGACGTGCCGCGTTCGAACTGGTGGAAGTGGATCGTGTGGTCCGCCACCGCGGGGTACAGCTCCACGGGGACCGTGACCAGCCCCAGGCTCAGCGCGCCGCTCCACACCGGTCTCGCCATGTCGACCTCCTCACGAGCAGCGATACCCGTGTGGCGGCCTCTCGAAACTCAGCGTGACGAAGGTCAGGCGACCTCGCTGGCGCGGCCGGGGCGGTGCAGGCCGAGCATCTCCAGCAGCCGCGCGCAGTCCTCGGGGTCCTTGGCCTGAGCGGCGACGGCCAGCGCCGCCTTGTGCCGGGTGCGTTCCTGCTCCGGTGTGTCGAGGCCCTCCAGGAGAAGGTCCGCCACCGGTTGCAGGTCGTTCCGCTTGTCTCGCATCTCCGCTCCCCTCCGGGCATCCGCCAGTGCGTCTCGCCGGCCGATTACCCCGGATCGCTCCCTGAAACACAGGAGGCACCGGACGCGACTCCGGAGACAGCGAACGTTAGGCCGACCGAGTGAATTCGCCCGGTGAAGGCCCAGGAGACGGCAAGGTAGGTGAGACCCACGTCACAGCAGGAGGTCGAATGGGCACCCAGATCCGCATCAGCCGCGAGAGCGGCTCACTCCCCTGCGAGGTCTGCGGCTTCCCGACGATGCACGTGGCGCAGGTCGTCGCGGACGACGGGACGGTGCTCGGCCGCACGCTGGTGTGCACGACCTGCCAGCTCGGCCGCAGCCGCCCGGAACCGGCCGCCGAGCCCGACGCTCCCCCGGACGAGGTCCCCGCGGGCTGAAGGGGACGTTCAGGGCATGTGGTGAGGTGAAGGGGACGTTGCTGGCGTGTGATGCCTTGAACGTCCCCTTCAGGGCAGCCTGGCCACGGCAGGAGGTGGCTGGTCTGCGGGACGTTGTAGGCGGCCGGCGGGACTCGGGGCCGGCTCGGGGCTGCCTGCCGACGGCCGAACCCGGGCCGGCGGAGTCCAGGAGGGGAACCCCGGGCCGGAACCGGCCGCCGCCGAGGGCCCGCTTGGCGGCGCTCGGCCGACGGGCCGCGGACTCGACCAGCGGGCCGCCGCGGACTCGGCTGACGGGCCGCCACACGGATGGCCAGCAGGACTCGGGACTGCCGGGCCGCGGCGGCCGGCCGGGCTTGGCCGGCCGAGCCGCGCGGCTCAAACCTAAGCCGTCGTCGTTGCCACCGCGGCCACGAACTCCGCCGCGACCTCGTGCAGTTTCCGGTTCCCGTCCTGCGACCGCTTCACCAGCCGCTGGAACGCTTCCTCCGCCGTGATCCGGTGCGCCGCCATCAGGATCCCCTTGGCCTGGTCGATCACCGCACGGGTCTCCAGCGCCCGGTTCAGCTGATCGACCACATCGCGGGCCGCCAGGTACCGGCGGGCGCTGCGCAAGCCGAACACCACCGTGGCCGTGTACAGCTCCAAGATCTTCGTGCTCAGCTCGCTGAAACCGTGCTCGCCGAAGCCGAACAGGTTGACCGCGCCGGACATGTCCTCGTCCACCGTCAGCGGGGCCGCCAGGAAGCTGGCCACGCCCAGTTGCTCCGCCGCCGTCACGAACTGGGGCCACAGGTCGCCCACCGCGCCGACGCCGACCCGGACCGGCTGGCCGGTCTCGGCGGCGCGCAGGCACGGGCCGTCGCCGATGCGGTATTGCTCGCGGTCGAAGTTGACCGCTCGCTGGTCGGTGCTCGCCACCGTTTCCGGTACGCCGTCGCGTACGAGGGTGATGCTCGCCATGTCCGCTCCCGGCACCACGTGCACCACGTGGTCGCAGACCGCCTGCAGCATCTGACCGAGGTCGAGCTCGGTGTCCAGCATCGCGGTCAGCGACTCCATCGCGACCGTGACTTCGTCCAGTCGTGCGGTGAGCTGCTCGTGGCCGCCCATCATCTGGTTGACGCCCTTCATCCTGTTGCCTCAGGGCGCTCTTACACCAGGGAGGACCCGGGCGCGCGCCACTAGTGGGCCGCTAGCGCTTTAACGGGTCCGACGCGAGATTACTGCATCGCGATCGGCACGGGCGCAAGCGGTCACCACGATGGCGCGCCACACGGCCGTTCGGAGCAACGGCCGGTCCGAAGTGGACTACACCGGGCGCGGGCTAGCCGCGCAGGGCCGGGAGCAGCTCCTTCTCGGCGAAGTCGAGGAAGCCTTCCTGCTGGTCGCCGCCGATCTGGATCAGCGCGACGTCGGTGAAGCCCGCCTTCTCGAACTCGCGGACGCCTTCGACGATCGGCTCCACGTCCGGGCCGCAGGCGATGGAGCCCGCGACGTCCTCCTCGCGGACGAACTGCGTCGCGCCGGCGAACCCGGCCGGGCCCGGCAGCTCGGCGTTGACCTTCCAGCCGCCGGCGAACCAGCGGAACTGCTCGTGCGCGCGCTTCACCGCGGCGTCGCGGTCGGGGCCCCACGAGACCGGCAGCTGCGCGATCTTGCGGGTCGGCGGCCCGAGCCGGGTCGCGTCCCATTCGCGGGCGAGCTCCACCTTCGGCTCGACCGCGACCATCGCGTCGGCGACCGGGGCGAACCGCCGCACCGACTGCGAGCCGGACACCGCGACGGCGATGGGCGTCCGCTTCTCCGGCAGGTCCCACAGCTTCGCGGAGTCGACGCGGAAGTGCTTGCCCTCGTAGTCGAAGTGCCCGCCGTCGAACAGGCCGCCGATGATCTGCAGGGCCTCGGCGAGCATGTCGTGCCGGACGTTGGCCGGCGGCCAGCCGCGGCCGACGACGTGCTCGTTGAGGTTCTCGCCCGCGCCGAGCCCCAGGGTGAACCGGCCGGCCGACAGCGCCTGCACGGTCGCCGCCTTCTGCGCCACCACAGCCGGGTGGTAGCGCATGATCGGGCAGGTCACGTAGGTCATCAGCTCGACGCGCTCAGTGCTCTGGGTGACCGCGCCCAGCACGCTCCAGGCGTACGGCGCGTGGCCCTGCTCGGCCAGCCACGGCGAGTAGTGGTCGCTCATCACCTCGAAGTCGAAGCCGGCCGCTTCCGCCCCGGCGGCGAACCGGACCAGCTCGTTCGGCCCGGTCTGCTCGGTCATCAGCGTGTAGCCGATCCGCATCGGTGCCTCCTCTCCGTCAGCCCGTGGCGTACCCGGCCGATGCGGTGGGCAACCGCGCGCAGACGACGTTTGCCGGGAGATCAAGTGGGTATCCGGGATCGAAAGGCGAAGGGAGCAGCCATGCCTCAGTCGTGGAGCGGCAAACGTGAACGCCAGTACGAACACATCAAGGACTCGGCCGAGGACCGTGGCGCGAGCACCAAGCGGGCCGAGGAGATCGCGGCCCGGACGGTGAACAAGAACCGCGCGCAGGCGGGCGAGTCCCGGCAGGCGAGCAAGACGTCCCTGCGGGACAAGTCCCCGCAGCAGCGCGGCGGCGAGCGGTCGGGCAACCGCAAGGGCCCGGGCGGGCCGACGAAGGACCAGCTCTACAACGAAGCCAAGAAGAAGAACATCGACGGCCGCTCGAAGATGTCGAAGAAGGAACTCGAACGGGCGCTGGGCCGGTGACGGCCGAAACCCCCCAACCACCGGTGTCGGCCTTCGCCCAGATGGGTAGTACCTCCAGCATGGAAGAAAAAGAAAGTGGCTCGTCCGGCGGCAAACCGACCGTCGACGAGATGCTCGACGAGCTCGTCGAGCTGCGGCTCCCCGCGATGGCGGAGCAGATCCCCCTGGTCCGCATGCTCACGCACGGCGTGGTCTCGCGCGCGGACTTCGGGCTGGACGCCATCGCCGACGCGAAGATGGCCGTCGACGAGGCCTGCGCGCAGCTGGTCCAGCTCGCCGAGCTGGGGTCGCAGCTGCAGTGCCGCTTCCGGCTCGCCGTCGACGGGCTGCACGTGGTCGTCTCGACCCGCTCGACCGACCCGCGCCCGCCGAGCGACCGCACGTTCGGCTGGCACGTCCTGACCACCCTGAGCCGGTCGGTGACCGCGCACTGCGACGTCCTCCCCGGTGGAGGCGCGGGCATCGTCACGATCGAGCTGGTCCTCAACCCGGGAACGAGCGCGTGAGCGGCGAGCGCAAAACCGTCCTCCACCGCCCGGACGAATACGCCCACTGCGAACCGCTGTTCGAGGAGCTGGGCGAGCTCGACGCCGACGACCCGCGGCGGGACGTCGTCCGGAGCAAGCTCGTGACCGAGCTGCTGCCGCTCGCCGAGCACATCGCGACGCGGTTCTCCGGCCGCGGCGAACCCCGCGAGGACCTGGTCCAGGTGGCCCGGATCGGCCTGATCAACGCGGTCGACCGGTTCGACCCGACCCGCGGCCACGATTTCCTGTCCTTCGCGGTGCCGACGATCATGGGCGAGGTCCGGCGCCACTTCCGCGACACCGGCTGGTCGGTGCGCGTCCCGCGCCGGCTCAAGGAACTGCACCTGTCCCTGAGCCAGGGCTCGGCGGTGCTCTCGCAGCGCCTCGGCCGGGCCCCGACCCCGACGGAACTGGCCGAGCACCTGGGCCTGGACGTCGACGAAGTGCGCGAAGGCCTGATGGCGGGCAACGCGTACCAGGCGCTGTCGGTCGACAAGCCCGTGCACGACGACGCCGAGGCGCTGTCGCTGGCGGACACGATGGGCGAACCGGACCACGAGATGGCCATGGTGGAGAACCACGAGGCCCTCCAGCCCCTGCTGCAGGAACTGCCCAAGCGCGAACGCGCGATCCTGGTCATGCGGTTCTTCGGCGGGCTGACCCAGACCCAGATCGCCGACCGCGTCGGCATTTCCCAGATGCACGTCTCGCGACTGCTGTCGCAGACCCTCGAGCAGCTGCGCGGCAAGCTGACCGGAGAAGGTTAGGCGGCGGCCGGCCCGGGCCGGCCGCCGCGCGGTCACCCCTTCCGGAGCCGCCGCCACTGCTTCTCGAACAGCTTCCGCAGCCGCTCCGCCCGCTCGGCGTCGCGGCCGTACAGCACCCCGAACGTGAACGTGTTCTGCCCCTCGCCGTGCCCGGCGATGGCGAGGTGGTGCAGGACCTCCCGGCCGACGACGGTGTCCTGGTGCGCGCCGAGCGTCTCCTGGACCGCCTTCACGTCACGGCGCCACTTCCGCACCTTCTTGCCGGCCACCGGCTTCACCGTGTCGGCGGCGTACCGGGCCCGCTTCGCCTTCTTCCGGACGTCGTGCAGCGCCCGTTCCAGCTCCTGGCCCGTCAGGCCGTGGGTCGCCGCCTCCGCGCGGGCCAGCTTGCCCGCCGCCTTGCGCAGCGGCTTGCGCAGCCCGGCCTTCGCCGGCTTGCGTGCCTTCGCGGTCAACGGCGGGTCCGTGACCAAGGCGTCCAGCGCCCGCAGGAGCGCGAAGTAGCGCTTGCCGGTCAACGCGGTCAGCGCCCGTGTACGTCCCTCCTCCGCCTCGCGGGCGAAGTAGCGGGTCAGGAACTGGCGCAGCGGCCCGAACACCAGCTCGCCCGGCAGCTCGTCGAGCTGTGCGCGCAACCGCTCCTCGGTGACTTCGGTGTCCCTGGCCGGGGCCAGCTGCTGCCCGAGCCACTGCAGCTCGGCCGCCAGGCCGGCGGTCTTCTTCCCGTCGAGCACCGACCCGAAGGTGCGAAGCGTGCTCCGCAGCTTCCGGGCCGAGACGCGCATCTGGTGCACGGAGTCCTCGACGTCGAGCCGCACACCGACGTCCGCGCGGCGCAACCGGGCCACGTGCTCGCGCAGCGACGCCAGCACGACGTCTCCCGCCGACGGCTTCTTGCCGGGGCGCGGCGGCGCCGGGACGCGGTCGCCGACCAGGCGGCGGAGCTTCGACGACCACGGCGACGCCGAGGCGCCGGCTTCGGCCAGCGCGCGGTCGAAGTCCTCGAGCAGGCCCGGTTCGGTGTCCGGGTCGAGCTCCAGCTCCAGCTCGCGCCACTCGTCGAGCCGCGCGGTCTCCCCGCCTGCCTCGCCGGTCACGTGGTCGTCGGTGAGGGTCGCCACCGTGCGGCCGTCGGCGGCCGCCAGCCGGTGGGCGAACCGGTCGGTGCGCAGGTGCGCGACCGGGACCAGCTTCTCCCCCAGCGTGTACGCGCGCACCAGGCGCCGGAGCCGGCCGGGCACCTTCCGCACGTCCGCGCCCAGTGGGAGCTGGATCTCCTGCCGCTCGTCGGCGGACACCGGCAGCTTGAGGTGCCAGCCCGCGTCGTGCCCGCCGACCCGCCGCCGCAGCGTGATGCCGGCCGCGGCGAGCCGGAAGGTCTTCGTGTCGTAGTAGGAGGCGTCGAGGATCTGCTCGACCGGGTCGTCCTGCGTCACGACGCCCGCGACGCCGATCAGCCGGGGCACGCCGCTGCCCGCCGGGATTTCGTACTTGCGTTCGCGCTCGATCACCGACGACGGCGCCGCCATGGTCGTCCTCCCTGGAGTCCGGTTCTCCTCTTTGCATACCCGGCGCGCGACCGGCCGACACGGGGATTCGGCGCGCGAGCAGCGGGTATCCGTCCCGGAAACCCCGAGCCCGGACCAGGAGCGTGCATGAACGGCAGCCAGCCCGCAACCGACCTGACGATCGTCCTCGCCGGTGACCACCGGGAGCTCGACCGGCTCGCCACCGAGCTCGAACTCGGCCAGGGCAGCCCGGAGAACCGCAAGGAACTCTCGGACCACCTGATCGCGGAGCTGGTCCGGCACGCCGTGGCCGAGGAGGAGTTCATCGACGGCGAAGGCGACCTCGCCGAAGCCGAGCGGCTGATGCGGCAGATCGAAGGCGCTGGCCCGCAGGAGACCCGGTTCGAGCTGCTGCTGAGCGCGCTGATCCGCGCGGTCCGGCGGCACGTCCGCGACGAAGGACCCGCGGCCGTGACCGAGGTCCGGCGCCGGTGTTCGCCCGAACGGCGGACCGCGCTGGGCCGGGAGGTCCTCGAAGCCCGGGACGCCGCTCCGACGGTGCCCCACCCGGACCTGGCCGACCGGGTACCGGCGGCCGAGCAGCTGTGGCCGGGGCCGGGCTTCGTCGACCGCGCCCGGACGGCGTTGCGCGAGCCCGGGCGCGGCGAGGGCGCATCGGCATCAGGTTGAATGGACGGATGAGCGTCAGCGAAGAGGAGTGGGCCCGGGACCGGATCTCGTTCGGGCAGGACGGCGTCCGGGCGCCCGGGCCGCTGGCGGCGCAGTTCGCCGACCTCACGCGGACGCTGCTCGACGTGACCCCGACCGTCGGCGGCGTGCTCAAGCTCGTCGTCGGCGCCGCGGTCGCGATCGTCCCGGACGCCCACCTGGTCAGCGTCACCCTGCGCGACCCCGACGGCCGGTTCCACACGCCGGTCGAGACCGACCCGGTGGCCCTGGTGCTCGACCAGCTGCAGTACGACCACGGCGAAGGCCCGTGCGTCGAATCGGCCCGCCCGGACGGCCCGGCCGTCGGGTGGTCACAGGACGTCGGACGCGACCCGCGGTGGCCGTCGTTCGGCCCGGCCACCGCCCGGCACGGCTACCACTCGGTGCTGGCGACGGCCCTCGTCCCGGACGCCCGCCCGCCGCGCCTGTCGGGAGCGCTCAACATCTACTCGCGGACGCCGGGCGCGTTCGACCGCGAAGCCATCGACAGCGCGCTCCTGCTGGCCACACACGCGTCGCTGGCGCTCGCCCACACCGAAGCCGTCGCCGCGGCCGACCTGGAAGCCGAGCACCTGCGGCGCGCGGTGGACAGCCGGGACGTCATCGGCCAGGCGAAGGGCATCCTGATGCAGCGCCGCGGCATCACGGCCGACGAAGCCTTCGACGTCCTGCGACGCACGTCCCAGGAGCTGAACGTCAAGCTCGCGGACCTCGCGCACACCCTCGCCACCCGGCACACCGAGATCGACCTCCCGGCGGCCGAGGGCTGAGGCGCTCCCTACTGGGCCGAGTACGGGGACCGGTTCTCCAGCGTCGGGCTGACGTCCGGGTACTGACCGGCCTGGCCGGGTACCGGCGTCACCGTCGGGGTCTGCGGCTCCACCCGCTGCCGCCGCCCGCCGCGCTGGACGACCGCCTCGACCTCCTGCTCGCCGCGGATGCGGGCCAGTACGCCGAGCGTGATCGCGTGGGCGATCGCGAGGATCAGCAGCAGCACGCCGAGCCGGCCGACGACACCCGGCAGGTCGCTGCCGCCCATGTCGATGGTCGAGATCAGCGCCAGTACACCCAGCGTCGCCAGGTGGAACAGCACCGTGACCAGGCGGGTCATCGAAGCACCCGCCGCCGGATCGCCGTAGGAGTTCTCCAGGTAGCGGCGGCCGCTGCGGTAGATGATCTGCCCGTCGATGAAGACCAGCGCGATGCCGATCGCGAGGAACGACAGATACGCGTTCGTGGTCATGCCGGGTTGCTCCTTCCAGGGGGACCTTGCCGGAGGGATACCCGTCGTGTCGCGCAGGGAAACGCCTCGGTCACCCCGTGAAAGCGTCCGGGTCCGGTCCGGTGCGCCGTCCGGCGTCGAGCTTGCCGATCGCGGCCATGTCCTCGTCGTCCAGCTCGAAGCCGAACACGTCGATGTTCTCCCGCATCCGTTCGGGCGACACCGACTTCGGGATCACGATGTTCCCGAGCTGGAGGTGCCAGCGCAGGACCACCTGCGCGGCCGTCCGCCCGTGCTTGCCCGCCAGGTCGGCGAGCACCGGGTCGCCGAGCACTTCGGCCTGCGCGAGCGGGCTCCACGCCTCGGTCGCGATGCCGTGCTCTCGGTGGTAGGCGCGCAGTTCGGGTTGCTGCAGCGCGGGGTGCAGCTCGATTTGGTTGACCGCGGGCACGGTGCCGGTTTCCTCGGCGAGCCGGTCGAGGTGCGCCGGCTGGAAGTTCGACACGCCGATCGCGCGCGCCTTGCCCGCCCGCAGGATTTCCTCGAAGCCCTGCCAGGTGCGGACGTAGTTCTCCTTGTGCGGCAACGGCCAGTGGATCAGGTACAGGTCGACGTGGTCGAAACCGAGCCGCCGCAGGCTGCCTTCCAGCGCGGTGATCGCGTTGTCGTGGCCGTGCGCGTCGTTCGCCAGTTTCGTCGTGACGAAGACGTCTTCGCGGTTCAGGCCCGACTTCGCGATCCCCGCGCCGACACCCTCTTCGTTCCGGTACATCTGCGCGGTGTCGATGTGGCGGTAGCCCGCTTCGAGAGCGGTCCGCACGGCTTGCGCGGTTTCTTCCGGCGGGATCTGGAAAACGCCGAACCCGAGCTGCGGGATCCGCACGCCGTTGTTCAGCTCGACGGTGGGAACGTCGGTGTCGGTGGTCGTCATGGATGCGGCCTACCCGTGGTTTCCGGACGCGAAACACGGCGGAGCGGCTGTCACCGCCCCGCCGTGCCCGTTCACCCCGATCGGGTTACTTCCCCGGGCGGTCCACTTCACCGCGCCAGCCGCCGGACTCGCGGCCGCGCTGCTCGATGTACTCCTTGAACCGCTTCATGTCGCCCTTGACCCGGCGGTCGAGCACGCCCAGCTTGTCGGCGACGTTCTCGGCGAACCCCTCCGGGTCGATGTCCATCTGCGCGGTGACGCGCGTGTGCCCGTCACCGAGGCGGTGGAAGGTGATGACGCCGGCGTGGTCCGGACCGGAATCGGACGTCCACGCGACCCGCTCGTCGGGGTGCTGCTCGGTGATCGTCGCGTCGAATTCGCGCGTCACGCCACCGAAGCGCGTCACCCAATGGGTGTGGGTGGCGTCGACCTGGCGGATCTCTTCGACGCCTTCCATGAACCGCGGGAATTCCTCGAACTGCGTCCACTGGTTGTACGCGGTGGAAACGGGGACTTCCACGTCCACGATTTCGGTGATCGTGCCCATGCACTCCTCCTGGTCGATGGTGGAATTCCCCGGCTACCCGGTCGTTCCGCGGGCAAAACGCGCCGTGATTGACCCGGCCGTGAGCCGGGTACCCGGCGGCCAGGCGAAGGAGGTGTTCCGTGATCGAAGAAGTGAACGAGAAACCGGCGGCGGACCGTTCCGTCGGCGAACTGGTGACGGACTTGACCGGCGAAGTCAAACGACTGGTCCGGGACGAGATGCGGCTCGCGGTCTTCGAACTGCAGCGCAAGGGCAAGAAGATGGGCGTCGGCGCCGGGTTGTTCGGCGCGGCGGGGTTGTTCGCGCTGTTCGGCGCCGGCACGCTGGTCGCGGCCGCCGTGCTGGCGCTCGCGCTGGTCCTGCCCGGCTGGCTCGCGGCCGTGCTCGTCGCGGTCGCGCTGTTCCTCATCGCGGGGATCGCGGCGCTGGTGGGCAAGAAGGAAGTGACCCAGGCGGTGCCGCCGGTACCCGAGGAAGCGATCACCGGCGTCCGCGAAGACGTGGACACCGTGAAGCAGGGGGTGCGGACATGAGCGGCGACTTCCCGAAGAACGCCGAGGAGGCGCGCCTCGACCGGGACACCACCCGGGAGGAGCTCACCGAGACCCTGGAAGCGCTCGGGCAGAAGCTCGACGTGAAGAACAGGGTCAAGGAGAACGTCGACGAGAAGCTCGACGTGGCGACCGCGAAGGTCGCCGAGGTGACGAACGAGCCGACCGCGGTCAAGTTCCGCCAGGGCGCCGACGCGGTCCGGGCCAACCCGGTGCCGGTGTTCGCGGGTGTGCTCGGGCTGCTGATCGTGATCCGCCTGATCACGCGACGGAGGAAAGACTCGTGAACAAGGTGCTGTACAAGCCGCTGAGCTGGGTGGTGGGTGCCCTCGGCGGCATCCTCGCCGGCCAGGCCTTCAAGCAGGTCTGGAAGCGGGTGGCCGGCGAAGAAGACGCGCCCGACGCCACCGACCGCGACTACACCTGGCAGCAGGTGGTCATCGCGGCGGCGGTGCAGGGCGCGATCTTCGCCGCCGTCAAGGCGGCCACGGAACGAGCGGGTGCGGTCGGCTACCGCAAGGCGACCGGCGACTGGCCGGACGACTGACCCGGCTCAGTCCACAGTGGACGGCAGGAGGCGTGGCCGCCGGGCGGTCACGCCTCCCGGCCGGGCTCGGTCGTGAGACCGGCGAGCGCCGGACCCACCCGCGGGTGGACCTTCAGCACCAGGTCGGCGCCGGTCGCCTCCAGCGAGCGCGACACCGCGTGGCCGCCGACGACGACGGCGAGGTCGGTGCGGTCGTTCGCCACCAGCAGCGACCGGACGCCGGCGCAGCTGAGGAAGGCAACCCGCGTCAGGTCGACGATGATCGGCCCGCCCTCGGCGAGGGCTTCGTCGAGGGTTCCGACGGTGGCGGCGTCGATGTCGCCCACCAAGGTGACGACGCGGACCCCGCCCGGACGCTCGGTCGTGGTAGCGGTCAAGCCCGCGGGCTCGTAAACCGTTCGGAAGATGTCGTGCATGGCGCTCCCTTTCGCAGCGTGCAGGGGCGCTGACCGGAGCACGTGTCTGAACAACAGCCAACACCCTGACCGTACGCGCCTGTGCCGAGAGGTCAACCCGCGGGTTTCCCCGCCCCGACCTCGGGTAATCGGAGGACGACCAGGTCAGAGCGAGGAAAGGGGATCCATGCGAGTCGTGATCGTCGGCGGCGGTTTCGCCGGGTACCACGCGGCGAAGAGCCTGCGCGGAGAAGCCGGCGAAGACGTCGAAGTCGTCGTGCTGAACCCGACGGACTACTTCCTCTACCTGCCCTTGCTGCCGGAAGTGGCGGCCGGGATCCTCGACCCGCGGCGGGTCGCGGTGTCGATCCCCGACACCCTGCCCGGCGTCCGCCTGGTGCTGGGGAAGGCGACGGGCGTCGACTTCGACGCCCGCGCCGTCGTCTACACCGACCCGGAGGACCAGGAGCACCGCATCCGGTACGACCGGCTGGTGCTCGCCGCGGGCAGCGTCAACAAGCTGCTGCCGATCCCCGGCGTCCCCGAGTACGCGCACGGCTTCCGCGGCGTGCCGGAAGCGTTGTACCTGCGCGACCACATCACCCGGCAGATCGAACTGGCCGCCGCGGCGGACGACCCGGCCGAGCGCGACGCGCGCTGCACGTTCGTGGTGGTCGGCGCGGGCTACACCGGGACCGAGGTGGCCGCGCAGGGCCCGGCGTTCACCGCCGCGCTCGCCGCGCGCCACCCCGAGCTCGACGGGCAGCGGATCCGCTGGCTGCTGCTGGACGTCGCCGAGCGCGTGCTGCCCGAACTGGACAAGCGGCTCGGGCGGACCGCCGACCGGGTGCTGCGCTCGCGCGGGGTCGAGGTGCTGATGAAGACGTCGGTGGACCACGCCGACGCCAAGGGCGTGACGCTGACGAACGGCGACCCGGTGCCCACCCGCACGCTCGTGTGGTGCGTCGGCGTGCGGCCGGACCCGCTGGTGGCGGAGATCGGCCTCGAGACGGCGAAGGGCAGGCTGGTGGTCACCGAGCGGCTGAACGTGCCGGGCCGCGACGACGTGTTCGCCTGCGGTGACGCCGCCGCCGTCCCGGACCTCACCCGCCCCGGCCAGTACACCGCGATGACGGCGCAGCACGCCGAGCGGCAGGGCAAGCTCGCCGGGCGCAACGTCGCGGCGTCGCTCGGCTACGGCCAGGCCGGGACCTACCGGCACCACGACCTCGGCTTCGTCGTCGACCTCGGCGCCGGTGCCGCCGCGGCGAACCCGTTGCACATCCCGCTGTCCGGGCTCCCGGCGAAGGCCGTGACGCGCGCGTACCACCTGATGGCGATGCCCGGGAACCGGGTGCGGACGGCCGCGGACTGGCTCCTGGAGCGGCTGACCGGCCGCCAGACCGTCCAATTGGGACTCGTCCGGTCCGGAGCGGTCCCGCTCGACACGGATTCGCCGGAACTCCCCCGCCGTGGAAAGGATTCCTGATGGCCGCCGAACCCCTGCGCTCCGAAGGCCCGTCCGTGGTGATCGCCGGCGACCCGGCGGGTGCCAAGGTGATCGTCCTCGACCCGGCGGGCGCCGCGAAGCACGACGAACTGCCCGCCAGCTGGCGGCCACTGGCCGAGCGGCGCGCGATCTTCTGGTGCCGCCTCCCGACCGGCGGCGCCCGCACCGAAGCCGACGACCTCCTCGGCGACGCCGGCCCGGCCGACCCGGAGATCACGGTGGTGGCGAGCGGCCCGTTCGCGTCGGAAGCACTCCAGCTGGCCGAACGCCACCCGGGCGCGGCGGCCCAGCTCCTCCTGGTCGACCCGGCCTCGGACGCGTTCCTCACGACCGGCGACGCGATGGCGGCGAACGAGGCCTGGCTGGCCGAGCACGAGGACGCCGTGGCGAGCCTGCGGGAGGCGGGCACGGTGGTGCGGGTGGTGGCGTCGAGCAGCGCCGGCCCGGACGACCGGGTGCCCCCGCCGCTGCCGCTGGGTCACCCGGAGGTGGTGGCGGCGGTCCGGATGGCCCTCGGCGACCGCTGAGCTCCCCCGGTCCGGCTCAAGCGCCCCAATGTGGCGTTCGGTGCGTCTGACGCACCGAAGGCCGCCTTGGGTGCGTCAGACGCACCCAAGGCCACATTGGGGCGCTTTGGCGGTCAGTCCAAGCAGAACTCGTTGCCCTCGACGTCCTGCATCACGATGCAGGACTCGTTGTACTCGTCGGCGTACAAGGTCTGGAAGTGGCTCGCGCCGAGCGCGATCAACCGGTCGCGCTCGGCCTCCAGCGCGGCGAGGCGCTCGGCGCCCTTCAGCCCGGTGCCGACCCGGACGTCGACGTGGACCCGGTTCTTGACGACCTTGCCTTCGGGAACGCGCTGGAAGAACAGCCGCGGGCCCACGCCGGTCGGGTCGGCGCAGGCGAACGCCGCGCCCTGGCGCTCGGCCGGCAGCGAGCGGTCGAAGTCGGCCCAGGTCTCGAACCCGGGCGGTGCGGGCGGGACGACGTACCCCAGCACCTCGCACCAGAACCGGGCGACGCGCTCGGGTTCCGCGCAGTCGAACGTGATCTGAACCTGCCTGATCGTCCCCATCGGACCAGACTAGCGACGGCGTCCACGAGTTTTCAGCGGGCCAGCGCCACGAACCCGCGCACCACCGGGGAAAGCGCGCCCGCGCGCCACGCCAGTCCCAGGTCGATCCGCGGTACCGGGTCTTCCAGCCGCCGCAGCACCACCCCGCGACGTCGCAGGGCGCGTGCGCGGTGTTCCGGGACCGCCGCGATGCCCGCTCCCTCCGCGACCGCGCGCATCAGCTGCTCGTCCTCCGGCTCCTCGCGCACGATCGGCGGGACCCCGCCCGGCCAGACCTGGGCGCTGATCGCGTCGTACTGCCCCGGGCCGTTCTCGCGCGGCCAGAACACCACCGGCTCCGCCGCGATCCACGCCCGCCGCAGCCGGCCGCGGCGGCGGGCCAGCGCGTGCCCGGACGGCAGCGCGAGCAGCACCTCCTCCGAGCCGACCACCGCGACCTCGATGCCCGGGACGTCGACCGGCGGCCGCACGAACCCCAGGTCGATCTCCCCGGCGAGGAGCCGGTTCAGGTTGAAGCTCGTCCAGCCGGTCTCCAGCGCCAGGGAAACCTCCGGGTACCGCGCGCGGAAGGCCGCGACCAGGTCGCCGGCCAGGGGCCCCGGCGCCGAGCGCGTGTAGGCGATCCGCAGCCGCCCGGTGTCGCCTCGGCCGGTCGCCGTGATGACGCCGCGGGCGCGGTCCAGGCGGTCGAGCAGCTCGCGGGCCTCCGCCGCCGCGACGCGGCCCGCCTCCGTGAGCGTGAACCGGGGGCCCGAGCGATCGAGCAGCGTGACGCCCAGCTCCGCCTCGAACGCGCGGATCTGCTGGCTCAGCGACGGCTGCGACACGAAGAGCCGGGCGGCCGCGCGGGTGAAGTGCATCTCTTCGGCGAGCACGGCGAAGTAGTGCCATCGGCGCAGGTCCACCCAGCCACTATAGGCCCGCCCTATGACATCAGAAGGAGGAAGTCTTGGACCGGCGCCACTCGCACGCGCTGTCCTGGAGGCGTGAACCGCACCGAACGCAAGCTCCGCGCCCTCGCCGCCGGCCACCACCTCGCCGACCCGATGGCCGGGTTCGTCGACCTGGCCGGGATCCGCGAAGCCGTCGAAGACCTGACGAAGGCCTTCGCGCCCCTCGGCCGCGTCCAGCACACGATCGCCGTCAAGGCGTGCGGTCTCGCGCCGCTGCTCCGGTACCTCGGCGAGCTCGGGGTCGACGCCGAGGTCGCGAGCCCCGGCGAGACGGCGGTCGCCGAGGCCGCCGGGGTCCGCGGCCCGCGGCTGGTCCTCGACTCCCCCGCCAAGACCACCGCCGAGCTCGCGCACGCCCTCGCCGCCGGCACCGCGATCAACGCGGACAACTTCCAGGAGCTGGCCCGGCTCGACGGCCTCGCCGGGCCCGCCCCGCGGTCGGTGCTCGGCCTGCGGATCAACCCCCAGGTCGGCGCGGGCCGGATCGGCGACACCAGCACCGCGACCACGACGTCGAAGTTCGGCGTTCCCCTGCGGGACGACCGGGCGCTCGTGAAGGCGGCGTTCGCGCGCCGCCCGTGGCTGACGCGGCTGCACGTCCACGTCGGCTCGCAGGGCTGCCCGCCGGAGCTGATGGCCGACGGTGTCGCCGCGGTGCACGAGCTCGCCGAGGAGATCAACGCCGAAGCCGGGTACCGGCAGGTCACCAGCATCGACCTCGGCGGCGGCCTGCCGGTGGACTTCACCTCCGACGACGCCGGGCCGACCTACGCCGGCTACGTCGCGACGCTGCTGGCGCGAGTGCCGGCCCTCGCGGACGGCCGCTACGACTTCGTCACCGAGTTCGGCCGGTCCCTGCTGGCCAAGAACGGGTTCCTGGTCAGCGCCGTCGAGTACACGAAGGTCGCGGGCGGGCGGCCCATCGCCGTCACGCACGCGGGGGCCCAGGTGGCCGCGCGCACCGTGCTCCAGCCGGAGCACTGGCCGTTGCGGCTGACCGCGCTCCACCCCGACGGCACCCCGAAGACCGGACCCGCGGTGCCGCAGGACATCGCGGGTCCGCTGTGTTTCGCCGGCGACCTCCTCGCCCGCGAACGGCCGCTGCCGCTGCTGGAGCCGGGCGACCTCGTCGTCGCCCACGACACCGGCGCGTACTACTTCGGCGCGCACTACGCCTACAACACGCTGCCCCGCCCGGCCGTGCACGGCTTCACCGTGTCCGAGCGCGGCGACGTCCGGTTCACCCCGATCCGCCGCGCACAGACACTGGCCGAGCTGGTCGCGGACGCGGGCGGCGAATTCGTCGGAGCGCTCCCACAGGCGTGACCCCCCGGCGTAGCATCCGGGCACGCCGAGGGGAGACTGTCATGGGGGACAGCCAAGGGCGGCCGCGGTTCGCCGCGCTGCCGGTGGGGATCGTCGTCGCCGTTCAGGCGGTCGTGCTGACCGCGTTGTCCGGCCGGTACGGGTTCCACCGCGACGAGCTGTACTTCGTCGCGGCGGGCCGCCGCCCGGACTGGGGGTACGTCGACAACCCGCCGATCACGCCGTGGCTCGCGCGCGCGTCGACGGCGCTGTTCGGCGAAACACCGTCCGGCCTGCGGGTGGTCGCGACCCTGCTGGGCCTGGCGACCGTCGTGGTCGTCGCGCTGATCGCCCGCGAATTCGGTGGCGGGCGCGGGGTCCAGCTCTTCGCCGCGCTCGCGACGGCGTTGTCGTCCTACGTCCTGGTCGTGTCGCACATGCTGGCCACCAACTCCGCGGACCTGCTGCTGTGGTCGCTGATCGCGTTGTTCGGGCTCAAGCTGCTGCGCACCGGCGACGGCCGGTGGTGGCTCGCGGTCGGCGCCGCCGCCGGGCTCGGGCTGGCGAACAAGTGGCTGGTGCTGCTCCTGCTGTCCGGGCTCGGTGTCGGCGTGGCCGTCGCCGGGCCGCGGCGGGTGTTCCGGTCGTGGTGGCTCGCCGCCGGGATCGGGGTCGCCGCCGTGCTCGCCGCGCCCGTCGTGGCCTGGCAGGCCGCGCACGGCTGGCCGATGCTCACCGTCGCCGGCGGGATCAGCGAGGACGACGGCACCGAGAACCGCGTGCTGTTCGTGCCGATGCAGCTGGTCCTGCTCTCGCCGGTGCTGGTGCCGGTGTGGATCGCCGGGCTCGTGCGGCCGTGGCGCGAGCCCGGGCTGCGCTGGGCGCGCGCCCTCGCGATCGCCTACCCCGTGGTCTGCCTCGAACTGCTGGCGGTGGGCGGGAAGCCGTACTACTCGATCCCGTTGCTGCTGCCGCTGGTGGCGCTCGGCGCCGAGCCGGTGCTGCGGTGGCTGGGCCGGGGCCGGGCGATCCGGCGGGTGCTCACCGGTGCGGCGACGGCGGTCTGCGTCGCGGTGTCCGTCCTCATCGGACTCCCCGTGGTGCCGCCGCCGTCGCTCGACGGCGTCCTGCTGGCGCTGAACAAGGAACCCGGCGAACAGGTCGGCTGGCCGGACTTCGCGGGCAGCGTGGCGGGCGCGTGGCAGCGGATCCCGGCCACCGAGCGGGACACCGCGGTGATCCTCGCCGGCAACTACGGGGAGGCCGGGGCGATCGAGCGCTACGGTCCCGAGCTGGGGCTCCCCCAGCCGTACTCCGCGCACATGTCCTACGCGGACTGGGGCCCGCCGCCGGACCGGCTGGTCGGGCCGGTGCTGCTGATCGGGCGGCTCGACCGCGACTCGCCCGCCGCCGGGCTGATCACCGGCTGCCGCGCGATCGCCAAGCACTTCACCGAAGGCGGGGTGGACAACGACGAGAACGGTGTCGTCCTTTCGCTGTGCACCCTGACCGAGCCGTGGTCGACGGCGTGGCCGCGATTGCGGCACTACTACTGAACGGTTCGCGCTACCCTCGGGCGCATGGTGGCGAGGCGCACGGCGGTGGCCGTGGTGGGGGCGGGCCCGGCCGGACTCGCGGTGGCGAACCTGCTGCGGCGGGCGGGCATCGCCTGCGTGCTGCTGGAGCGGGAAAGCCGGGCGTTCGTCGAGCAGCGGCCGCGGGCCGGGTTCATCGAGGAGTGGGCGGTCCGCGGGCTCGAGCGACGCGGCCTGGGCGAGCAACTCGTCGCGAAAGCGCCCCAGCACGCGGAGTTCGAGTTCCGCTTCGCCGGGCGGCGGCACACCTTCCGCTACGGCGAGCTCACCGGGCAGCGGCATTTCGTTTACCCTCAACAGCTCCTGGTCACCGACCTGGTCGCGCAGTACGCCGACGCGGGCGGCGAGGCGGTCTTCGAGGTCTCGGACGTCGAGCTGCACGACCTCGCGTCGGACTCCCCCGCCATCACGTTCCGCACCGCCGAGGGTGCGCACCGCCTCGACTGCGACTTCGTCGCCGGCTGCGACGGCGCCCGCGGCGTCACCCAGGGGTACCTGCCGGCGGAATCGACCGTGAAAGCCCACCACGACTACGGAATCGGCTGGCTGGCGTTGCTCGCCGAGGCCCCGCCGTCCGCCGACGGCGTGCTGTTCGGCATCCACCCGCGCGGTTTCGGCGCGCACATGGCCCGCACGCCCGACGTCACCCGGTTCTACCTGCAGACGGCGGCCGGCGAGACCGAGGCGGACTGGCCCGACGAGCGCGTGTGGCGCGAACTGCAGGCCCGGCTCGCGGTGCCGGACGGCCCGATCGTCGAGGGACGGCTGTTCGAGAAGCGCGTCCTCGACATGCACAACTACGTCGTCGAGCCGATGGCGTACGGCCGGCTGTACCTCGCGGGCGAGTCGGCGCACCTGGTCGCGCCGATCGCGGCCAAGGGCATGAACCTGGCCCTGCACGACGCTTTCCTGCTCGCGGAGGCGTTCCAGGCGCACTACGCGGGCGATCCCGCGCGGCTGGCCGGGTATTCCGCCGCGTGCCTGCCGCTGGTGTGGCAGTACCAGGAGTTTTCCCTGTGGCTGTCGGACATCTTCCACCACACCGCGGCCACGGCGGACAACCCGTTCGCGGCACGCATCGCGGAAGCCCGGATGCGCCGCCTGCTGGGTTCGCCCGCCGCGGCCGCGGCGTTCGCGGAGCTCTACATCGGCAAGGACGCCGACCACTAGCTCCAGGCGATCTTGAACACCCACGCGTAGCGGCCGGCTTGCCGCGCCGCGGCCGGGACGTCGATCACCAGCGAGCCGTTTTCCACCGTCCAGTGCAGGTTCCCGCGGTGGCCCAGCATCGTCACGCGATCGCCGGCGCGGATCGGCACCGGCGCGTCGATCACCAGCCTGCTGCCCGGCGCGGCGAGCGAATGGACGTAGAAGGCCTCGTTCTGCTTGACCGTGAACCGCAGGTCGCCCAGCTGCGCCATCCGCGACCAGTACGTCGTGCCGTAGACGGCTTCCCCGTTGACCTTCAGCCACGCGCCCGTGTCACGCAGGTGCCGCTGCATCACGGCCGGGATGGTGCCGTCGAAGTCCGGGCCGATGTCGAGCAGGAAGTTGCCGTTCTTCGAGACGATGTCGACGAGCGTGCGGACGACCTCCTCGGCCGTCATGTACCGGTCGTCCGGGGTCGCGCGGTTGTAGCCGTAGGAGAACGGGTCGAGGCCGCGGCTCGCTTCCCACTTCGCCACCACGGTGTTCGGGTACGTCGTGTACTCCGGCGTCGTGAAGTCGTGGTCCGGGATGCCACCGCGGTCGTTGTAGGTGACGTCCTTGGGGCGCTTGCGGTTCTTCGCGCGGTTGAAGTACTCGGTGAGCACGGTCCGGCTGTCGTTGACGCCGCCGATGTCGAACCACAGCACGTCCGGGTCGAACTCCGAGATCAGCTCGAGCACCTGCGGCGCCTGGTAGTCGCGGACGAAGTCCTTGCCCGCGGTGTACCCGGTGTAGGGCAGCGGCGCGCCGGTGTAGGGGTTGCGCGGCGTGTGGCCCATCCACGGGTTGTCCGGGTTGAACCACTCGGGCAGCGAGAAGTACAGGCCGTTGCGCAGCTGCGGGGTGTACTTCCGGGACGCCGCGAACAGCTCGGCGATGACGTTGCGCTTCGGGCCGAGCTTGACGGAGTTGCGGTCGCTGACCTTGGTGTCCCACAACGCGAAGCCGTCGTGGTGCTTGGACGTCAGGACGTAGTATTCGGCACCGGCGTCGGCGATCAGGTTCAGCCAGGCACGCGGGTCGAACTCCTTCGCGGTGAACAGCGGGATGAAGTCGTCGTAGGCGAAGTCCTCGCCGTACTTTTCCCTGTGGTAGGCGTAAGTCGCGCCGTTCGGGTCCTGCTGGTTCTGCCAGTACCACTCGGCGTACTGCTGCCCGACCGGCGCCCACGCGGGCACGGCGTACACGCCCCAGTGGATGAAGATGCCGAACTTGCTGTCGGTGAACCAGTACGGCGCCCGGTGCGTCGAGAGCGAGGCGTCGGTCGGGCGGAAGTCCGGAACGCCGAGGGTGATCGGCACCTGCTGCGTGGCGAGGGTGCCGCGGCCGGCGGTGACGCGGATCTGGCCGGTGGTCGTGGTGCCGGGCGGGACGGACGTGTTCGGCGCGAGCCCGAGGCGCACGGTCGCCTGCTCCCCCGGCGCCAGCGCGCGGATGTTCGCCGGGACCGTGGTCCGGCCGCCGGGGACGTCGACGGTGACGGTGACCAGGTCGCGGGCGCCGAGCCACACGGTGCCGGCGTTGACGACGGTCGCTTCGGCGGCTTGCGGGCCACCGTCGGTGAGCAGGTTCGCCGTCGACCGGCCGTCGAGCACGAGCGCCGAGCGGCCCACCGCGACCGGCTGCAGGGTGAGCGCGAAGACGTGCAGGCTGGAGACGTTCGGCGCCGGGTTCGCCGTGGTCGGCAGGGTCACGGCGACGGCCTCGCGGGCCGGGTCGACCCAGACCTGGCCGGTGGCCAGCGAAACCGGGTTCTGGTCGACGACGCCGCCGGGTGCGTAGCGGAACGGCGAGACGAGGGCGCCGTTGCCGGTGTACCAGTCGGGACCGGAGAGGGAACCGGTGCTGGTGGTGCCGTCGGCGTAGTGCACGGTCGCGGTGCCGCCGGTCGTGCCGTAGCTGGCGGCGACCAGGAAGTACGCGACGAAGTACCGGCCCTTCGGCAGGTCGAGCCGCTGCCCGGTGGCGGCGATGTTGTTCTTCGCCCCGGCGGCCGCGGAGCCGAGCTTGAACGGCACCCCGCCGACGGTGGCGGTCTGCCCGGCGGGCAGGTGCTCGGCCGGGAAGGTGTACCCGGACCCGTCGAAGTCACCACCGGTGGCGGACGCGCTGTCGATGCCGTCGTTGGTGAACCACGGGTCGAGCGCGACGGGAACGGGGGGCGGCGGCGGGACGATCGGCGTGCCCGCGTTGTCGGCGGCGGCGTCCACGGGACTGGCGGCGCCGGCCGGGGTGCGGCCGGCGGCGCTCAGCGCCACGGCACCACCCAGGGCGATGCCGAGCGCGTGTCGGCGAGGGAAGGTCGTCATTGAACCTCCAGGGATCGGATGACTACGGCGGAATGACGACAGAGTTCGCCCCTAGTCGGCCGTTCTGTCGAAGGTGGAGCTGATTCATCCGATGACTGACCCTGCTCGTTGGGTCTCGCGGTGTCAAGAGGCGATCGAAGTGAACCTCGCTCACAGCCGGTGCGTGGTCCCCAGTGACGAGCTGCAGCACTCGCGCCAAGACCAGCCGCACCGAAAGGCCAGACCGATGTCCCCCTACCCGAACGCGCTGAGCCGCCGCGCGATCGCCATGCTCAAGGCGATCGCGGACGGTCGCGCCGAGCTCCGCTGCAGCTGCGAACCCGATCTCCGCGTCGACGGGTTGTCGTGCTGCGACCAGAACACCGCCCACGACCTCTTCCACGCCGGCCTGATCCGCGCGATCGGCACCCCGGCACCGGGCCAGTGGGCCCCGGCGGAACTGACCGACGCCGGCCACCGCGCCCTGGGCGGCTTTCCCGCCGCCGCTTGACCTTCCGGGACCGCCGTCCGTCCCGACCGAATGCAGTGAATGACTCATTCCTGTCGTCCGACGACAGGAATGAGTCATTCACGTCGTTCGGCGCCGGCCATCGGAGCGTGAGGCGGCCTGGCACAGCAGGGACGCGAGAAATCGGCGGGCGGACTGAACCGCGGCGGGGCCGGGGCCGTGCTCTGGTTGAGGGCGTCTCGCACCGCCCTCCGGGGTCGCCACGATGCAACGATCCGGGCCAGCCTCCGCCCGGTCGGGACCGGGCGCCCCGGCGAGCGGCCGTCGCGGCAACGGCCACCTCGCGCGGGCCCGTCCGGCATCCCCAGAATCCCGGACGGGCCCGCCCCTCGCTGTCCGGGATCTTGTCCGGTTCCCTCACCTGATCAGCGGTCCCTGGTTGGGCGCAAGGGAGACACCGTGAGTGCATGCGACGCTTTCTGGCCGTGGGCGCGGCCATCCTGGCGGGGTTCGGTCTGCTCACGACGTCCGGGAGCGCGAATCCGGAAAGCGCTCTCCCGAACCTCGCGCAGCACGCCGTCGGCGGCTGGGTCGGGACCTGGGCCGCGGCTCCCGCGTCCGCCGTGGCGAACACGCCGGACGGCTACCCGGGCTTCTCGATCCGCAACGTCGTGCACACCAGCGCCGGCGGCGGGCGCGCTCGCGTCCACCTCTCCAACGCCTTCGGGGCCACGCCCCTCACCTTCGGGCACGTCACCATCGCCGTGCAGGGCAGCGGGCCGGACGCGGTGCCCGGCACCCTGCGGTCGCTCACGTTCGGCGGGGCGCCCGGCGTCGTCGTGCCCGCCGGGGCCGAAGCGCTCAGCGACCCCGCCGACCTGCGGGTGCCCGCCGACGCCAACCTGCTCGTGACGACCTACGTCCCGACGAAGTCCGGGCCGGTCACCTACCACCCGGCCGCCGCGCAGACGTCGTACTTCACCCGGGCGGGCGACTTCGCCGCCAGTGAGTCCGGTGCGCCCTACACCGAGCAGACTTCCGTCTGGCACTACGTTTCCGGCGTCGACGTCCAGGGCGGGGCCGAGGCCACGATCGTCGCGCTGGGCGATTCGATCACCGACGGCGTCGGCTCGCAGTCCGGGGCGAACCACCGCTGGCCGGACTACCTCGCCGACCGGCTGCACGGCCGGTTCGGGGTGCTGAACGCGGGCATCAGCGCCAACCGGCTGCTGCTCGACGTGCCCGGGTCCGGCGCGGGCCAGAACGCGCTGTCCCGGTTCGACCGCGACGTGCTCGGCGTCGGCGGCGTGCGGACGCTGATCGTGCTGGAAGGCATCAACGACATCCAGCAGGACCCGCACCAGACCGATCCGGGCGCGATCACGTCGGCCTACCGCCAGCTGGTGGCACAGGCGCACGCACGCGGCATCCGGGTCGTCGGCGCCACGCTCACGCCGTTCAAGGGCTGGCGCGTCTACGACGAAACGCTCGAAGCGACGCGCCAGGCCGTGAACGCGTTCATCCGCACCAGCGGGGTGTTCGACGCCGTCGCCGACTTCGACGCGGCGGTCCGCGACCCCGCCGATCCGCTCACCCTGCTGCCGGCCTACGACTCCGGCGACCACCTCCACCCCGGCGACGCGGGCTACGAGCGGATGGCCGCCGCCATCCGCCTAGACCGGCTGTGAGCGCGGGATGAACAGCACCGCGACCAGGCTCAGCACCGCCACCGCCACCAGGTAGAGCGACACCGAAAGCGAAGTCCCGGTGGCGGATTGCAGCGCCACCGCGATCGACGGCGCGAAGCCGCCGCCCAGCACCGCGCCGACCGCGTACGAGAACGACGCTCCGCTGTAGCGGTAGCGCGGCTCGAACAGCTCCGCGAACAGCGCCGACTGCGGCCCGTAGGTCGCGCCGAGGCCGATGTTGAGCACGACCACCGCCAGCAGCAGCAACGCCGTCACGCGCGTGTCCACCAGCAGGAAGAACGGGATCGGCCAGAGCACCAGCAGCACGGACCCGGCCAGGTACACCGGTTTGCGGCCCACGCGGTCCGACCACGCCGCCGAGACGAGGATGCTCACCAGCCACGTCACGCTGCCGACGATCACCACCACGAGCAACGTGGTGCGGTCGATCTTCAGCACCGAAGTGCCGTAGGACAGCAGGTACGCCAGGAAGATGTACCCGATGGCGGTGTTCGCGATGAAGCTGCCGGACGCCACCAGCAGCGCCCGCGGCCGCTCGCGCAGCACCTCGACCATCGGGCGGCTGCTGCGGGCCTCGGAGTCCCGCAACCGCGCGAACACCGGGCTCTCCTCGATCCGCAGCCGGATCACCAGGCCGACGACGACCAGCACGATGCTCGCCAGGAACGGCACCCGCCAGCCCCACGACGCGAACTGCGCGTCGGTCATGGACCGGCCGAGGACGAAGAACATCAGCTGCGCCAGGATCAGCCCGGCCGGGACGCCGATCTGCGAGAAGGCGCCGTAGCGGCCGCGGTGGCCCTCCGGCGCGTGCTCGACCGCCATCAGCGCCGCCCCGCCCCATTCGCCGCCCGCGCTGAGCCCCTGGAGGAGCCGCAGGACCAGCAGCAGGATCGGCGCCCACACCCCGATCGCGGAGTACGTCGGCAGCAGCCCGACGCCGACCGTGGCCACGCCCATCAGGAGCAGGGACAGCACCAGCATCGCCTTGCGCCCGACGCGGTCGCCGAAGTGGCCCCAAAGGATCCCGCCGACCGGGCGGGCCAGGAAGCCGACCCCGAGCGTCGCGAACGCGGCGAGGGTGCCGGAGGCGGGCGACAGCGTGGTGAAGAAGAGCTTGCCGAACACGAGCGCCGTCGCCGTGCTGTAGATGAAGTAGTCGTACCACTCGATGGTGGTCCCCACCGCGCTCGCCACGGCGACCCGTCTCAGCTGCCGGGTCGCGTCCGCGCCGGTGGTCACGAACCCGTGAGAGCGGCCGTCGGGACCAGGTCCTCGGCGAGCAGGTCCATCAGCAGCCCGTCGTGCCAGCTGCCGTCGGGCCCGCGCTCGTAGGAGCGCATCCGGCCGACCGGCCGGAAGCCGAGGGACTGGTAGAGCTTGATCGCGGCGTCGTTGTCCGCGGCGGGGTCGATCACCACCCGGTGGTGCCCGCGCACGGAGAACAGGTGCTCGGCCAGCGCCCGGATGGCGTCCGAGCCCAGGCCGCGGCCCTGCCAGTCCGGGTGCACCGCGATGTCGATGCCGGCGTGCCGGTACTGGGGATCCGCTTCCTCGAAGGCGAGTTCGATACCGACGACGACGTCGTCGTGCTCGATCGCGTAGGTCGTGGTGCCCTCGTCCGGGTCCAGCAAGTAGGACACCTGGGCGGCCACCGGCTCCTCGGCGTCGGCCCACCAGCGGGCGACTTCGGGGTGCGACAGGATCTCCTCGAACCGGGCGGCGTCCGGGGCGGCGGCGGGCCGCAGCCGGACACGGCTACCGGTGATCAGGCCGGTCATCGGCCCAGTGTCGTCGCCCGGCGCGCCGGTGTCGAGCCCCGAACGGGGCAGGTCAGCCGTACTCGCGCGGCTGACCTGGCCACCGTCACCAGGGGTTGTTGTCGTCCTCGACCGGGTCGGGGCGCCGCCGCGGCGGCGGTGAAGCCTGCGGAGCCGACGGCGACGGCGGGACCGCCGCGCCACCCGAGGGGGCCGGCGGGACGGGGTCCGGCGAAGCCGGGGGCTGCGGCTCGTCCGGCTCGTCCGGGTCGGGGAACCGGCCGCGCAGCGTGTCGAGCAGCGCCGTGCGGGTCTCGCGGTCCTCGTCGCCGAGCCGCTCGGTCATCACGCCGGCCACCTTCTCGGCGATGCCGGACTGCGCCCGCCGCATGGTGGTCAGGATGGCCCGGGACAGCTCCTCCAGCGGGAACGACTTGACCTTGTTGGAGAACGTCAGGTCGGTGACCGTGCCGTCGGCGCCGACGGTGACGCTGACCGCGCCGTCGGAGCTGGTCGAGGTCAGCCGCAGCCGTTCGGTCTCCGCCTGCGCGGCCTGGTAGCGCTCGGCCTTCGCCGCGAACCCGGCCGCCCAGTCGTCCATCCGGCGGATCGTCTCGTCGGGGTCCCGCATCAGGTCCCCGAGCCCGTTCGCGCCGGTCATGCGTTCGTCCTCGCTTCCGCCGTCCGCGGCGACGCCGTGAGCTGCTTTTCGAAGGGCTGCGCGTTGGCCTCTTCACCATCGCGGTAGGACTGCGCGGCCGTCTTGACGTTGTCCGCCAGCCCGCGCACGCCCTCCATCGACGCGGTCAGCGCCTCCTTCGCCTTCTCCCCCGTCGGCCGGATGATCGGCGGGAGGAACGCGCACAGCAGTCCGTAGGCGTGGTCCGACATCGCCGTGTCGGCTGCCGCGGAGGCCGTGTTGAGCCGGTCGACCAGGCTCTCGACGTGACTCGAGTGCGCGACCAGTTCGTCCGGTTCGACCTCGAAGCCGGCCGCCGTCATGAACTCACTTCCAATCCTGGTTCTTCCAGTCGCCGATCACCGGGGGTGCCACGACCTGCTCTCCCGCGAAGAAGTTGGGGTCGTCGCTCTCGAGGTAGTCGGCCGCCTTGTGTTCCTTGTCGTTGTCGCCCTTGCCGCCCTTGGCACCGGCGCCCATGCCGCCCATGCCGGGCGAACCGGCCGCGCCGGCCTTGCCCGCCATGCCCGCGTTGCGCGCCGCCGCGGCTTCGGCCTCCGCGGCCGCGCCGGACGCGGCACCGCCGGCCAGGTTGCCCGCGCCCGTGCCGCGCACGCCACCGCCGACACCCGAACCGCCGCCGGCGCCCGAGCCACCGCCGCCGATGCCGCCGAGGGACCCGCCCCCGGCGCCGCCGCCACCGATGCCGCCGAGCCGGCTCGCGATGCTCTCACCGTTGATGCCGCCGCCGCGGCCGATGGTGGGCAGCTTGCCACCGCCGGGGATGCCGCCGGGGCCGGTGCCGGTGGGCAGCCCGGTGATCGGGTCGATGCCGGGCGGGGTGAACCCGGGGATCGGGCTGCCGCCGCGGATGCCGGTGCTGCCGCCGCCGGGGATGTCCGGGATGTTCGGGATCGACGGCGGGGTGTAGCCGCCCCCGCCCGGGCCGCCGCTCGACGGGATCCCGGACGGCGAGAAGCCGGACGAAGTCGTCGAGTCGTCGAAGCCGGGGACCGACGAACCGGGGATGCCGGAGCCGGTGAAGCTGCCGCCGGGGATGTTCGGGATCGACGACGGGCTGAAGCCCGAACCGCCGGCGCCGCCGCCCCCGCTCGCGGCCGGGATGCCGGCCCCGGAGAAGCCGGAGCCGCCGCCGCTGCCACCACCGGGGATGCCGCTGCCGGAGAAGCCCGAGCCCTCCGAGCCCGAGCCGCCGCCCGGGATGCCCGAGCCGCCGCCGGGGATGCCGGCCCCGCCGGCACCGGGGCCGCCCGCGCCACCCGCGCCACCGAGCCCGGCGGCGTCGAGGTCGGCCCGGGTGCGGCCGGAGGCGGTGGGGTCCAGCGCCGGGTTCATCCCGTCGCGCGCCAGCAGCGGCTGCGCGCCGCCCGCCCCGGCGCTGCCGTCGGGCCGGGTGCCGGCCAGCTGACGCGAAGCGGTGGCGGTCGGCAGCTTCGGCGGGGCCGGGAACCGCGGCGTGGCGACCGCCGAGCCGATGGTCTCGTCGTACTGGGTCATGATCTGCGCGGCGTGGTCGCGCGCGGCCGTCTGGGCCCGGTAGGTCTGCATGGCCTCGCCGGCCGCCGCGGCGTACTGCACCGGGTCGGTCATCGACATCAGGCGCTGGTTGGTGCTCTGCAGGTCGAACTGGACCGGCGGGTTCGCGACCATCTGGCGCTGGGTCTCGTTGAGCGCCTGCGAGTGGATCTCCTGCTGGCGGCCGGCGAGCGACGCGCCCTGCGCGGTCGCGCCCAGCCACTTGCCGACGCCGGCGAGGTGCTCGCGGACGGCGTCACCGGCGTCGCCCTGCCAGTTGCTGGTGCTCGCGTTGATCGCGTCGCCCAGGGTCTTCTGGTGCGTGCCCAGCTCGTTGCCGACCGAGACCCACTCCTCCGACGTCTCCGCGACGGTCGCCGGGTTGGCGTCCTGGGTGATGGCGTCGTTCATCTGCTCGTGGCTGGCGTTGGCCCACAGGGTCCTCGGGGCACCGCCGTTCTCACGCATGGTGAGGCCCTCGTCGAGGCCGTGGCGGGCCGCGTCGAGGTGCTGCTGGTACAGCTCCTGGATCTTCTTGTCGCGCAGCACCGGGTCGACGGCCGGGCCGAGCCAGCCGGCCCGGATCTCGTCGTCGATCTGCTGGGTGGCCATCTCGCGGATCTCGTCGCCCGAGGGCAGGTTGTCCGTCTTCAGCGGCCCGACGTAGTACTTCGACGACGAATCGGCCGTCACGTCGTAGAGCGGGCTACGCGGGTTGTAGTCCGGGGACGACGGGTCCGAGACGGACTCGGCGGTGGGTGCCACGGTCTCCCTCAGCTCTGGTCGGCGGTCGGGAGCGAGGTCAGCGTCGTGCGCGTGGTCTCTTCCCGGGACTTGTAGTTCTGCTTGGCCAGTTTGATGGCCTCGATGTAGGTGGGGAACTCCTGGCGGGCCGCCTGCAGCTGGGTGACCAGGCCGTTCTCGTCGGCGGCGGTGCTCACCATGTGCGCGGAGACCCACTGGCCGGTCGCGGTGCGGCTCATCGCCGGCGCGTCGTGCAGCCGCTGCAGGTTCGCCCAGCGCTGCTCGAGCGACTCGAGCACGCCTTCGAGGGCCTCGATCAGCTGGTTGCCCGTGGTGTCGTCGATGGCGAAGCCGCCGGTCTGCGCGAGCCGCTTCAGCTGGGCGCCGGCGAGCCCGACGCGCACCGCGGCCATCGCCTTCTGGGCGGGTTCGGTCGCGGTCTGCATCTGCGCCGTCGCCTGGAGAGCCTGGGCCATCGCCTGGGTCTCTTCCGTCATCAGGACTGTTCCCTTTCCGGTCAGTACACCGCGGCGATGGCGTCGCGGATCGCGCGGGCGAGGTCGGCCCGCCCGGCCGGTACGTATTCCGCGGTCAGTTCACCGGCCTCGCCGGTCGTCGTGTGCACGAGGTAGCGGCCGTCGGCGGTGTCGAGCCAGCTCAGCGGTTCGCCCGCGACGCGCTCGCCGCGGCGCCCCTGCGCGGTGACGGCGATGTGGCCGCCGCCCAGCCGGGGTTCGGCGAGCACGCGCTCGAGCACGGCGACGTCCGAGGGCTTCCGCGCCGGCGGGCGGCGGCCCGGCCGCACCACGGCCTTGACCTCGATCATCCCGAAGGCGTCGGTTTCTTCTTCCTCGAACTCGGCGTCGGCGATGCGCTTCGCCGTCATGGCCGACACTTCGCGCCCGGCGGCGCGGTGCACGACGTGCTTGCCGGTGGTCGCGGCCGGGGCCGGGGGCAGCACGCCCGTGACGACCTCGACGAGCTCCTCGTCCGCGAACAGCGAGAACAGCAGTTCGTCGGTGTCCGGGGCCTGGGTGATGCCGAGCGCCTGCGCGCCGTCGGTGACCACGAGCACGGCGACGTCGGCGCCGAGGCCGTCGATCCCGCTCACCGCAACCGAAACCCGGGGCTCGGCGAGCAGCTCGAACGCCGTGCGCACGCCGGGGTGCAGCTCGCCGGAAACCGACAGCCGCCGCTCCTCGAGCGCGTCGTACACCTGCCGCGCGACCCGCACGAACCGCACCGGGTCGGCCGGCAGGTTGCCCGCTCGCAGCGGGTACCGCCGGACGTCTCCGCCCGTCGCCCTGCCGACTACGAGAGCTTCGACGACCCCGAGGACGAACTCGAACCGCTCCGCCATTTCCCCTCGCCGATTCTTCGTCGTCAAACCTTCAAGCAAGTACCCTTACGAAGAGTAGCAGTGCTGGAAGTGGCCGTGACGGCACCGCCACGCCGATGCCCGAAAGACCACGATCCCCGGTACTGCGCGGGCAAAGCGCCGTCGGTGACCGGTTCACCCGATGCGGTGCTGGTGGACGCGCAACTGCAGGCTGACGAGGTCCAGCAGCGGCGTGGCCACCCCGAGCGCGCGGCCACGCGCGGTGAGATCGCCGAAGATCTGCTCCCCCTCGACCGGGTGACCGCCGAGCAGGTCCCGGTACAGCGAAGATCCCACCGTCGAGGGGTCCGTCACGGTCTTGCGCGTCGCTTCGAGGTCCGCTTGCGGCACCGGGTACCCGGCGGCTTCGGCGACGGCGGCCGCTTCGGCCACCACGGCTTCGGCGAACTCCGCGCCGCCCGGCACCGCGACGACCTCGCCGATCGTGCCGCGCAGCAGGCTGTTGACCGCGCCGATCGCGGCGATGAACACCCATTTCGCCCACATCGCCTCGGTGATCCGGCCGCTGAGGACGGCGGGGAACCCGGCGCCGTTCAGCGCGGCGTCGACGTCGGCCAGCCGCGGCGGGGCGGGCTCGGTGCGGGCGCCGTAGGCCAGGTGCTGCAGCGGGCCCAGCCGTCGGATCGCGCCGTCGTCGTCGATCGTGGTCATCACCTTGGCGACGCCGCCGAGCACGGCGCCCTCGCCGAACCGGGCGCTGAGGGCGTCCACGTGGGCGAGGCCGTTGAGGAACGGCAGGACCAGCGTGCCCGGGCCGACCGCGGGGGCGAAATCGTCGATGGCCGGGGCGAGGCCGGTCGCCTTGACCGCGAGCAGCACGAGGTCGTAGGTCTCCTCGAGCGTCCCGGTCTCGGCCAGCGGCGGCTCGAGCACCGTGTCCTCGCCGAGCCCGACGATCCGCAGGCCGCTGTCCCGCAGCACCTTCGCCCGGCCCGGCCGGACGAGGAACGTGACGTCCCGGCCGGCCTGCAGCAGCCGTCCGCCGAAGTACCCGCCGGTCGCGCCGGCGCCCACCACCAGAATCCGCAAGTCGCTCACCCCAGGACCTACGCCGGGCGGCGGCCGCGGTATTCCCGGGGCCTTCGGACGGGCATGCGAACACGGATCCGCCGGGCGCGGGCTCACGGCCGCCGGGGCGCTGGTTCCGGTCGGCGGCCGCGGTGACCGCCGCTTCGCCGCGAACCAGTGCCGGATTCGTCCGGTGTGACCGGGATCAGGACGCTCGCTCCCCGGCCGGCACGGCTGACCGCGACGTGACCCCGCGGGCGCGGTCGATGTCCGGGCCCCGGTAGAGCCGCTCGGGGATCCGGGCCAGCGTCGAGGGGTGGACCTGCGGGCCGAGGCCGTAGAGCTTCTGGAAGCTCATGATGAGCGGCCGCCACCGATCCGGGTCGATGTGGTCGTCGCTGCCGGCCACCCGGATGTTTTCGTGCACGAAGACGCGCTGCACGCGCACCTCGATCGCGACGATCCCGCCGCGCTGCCGTTCGTCGTCGCCTGCCACCGGGTGCACGGCCTCCAGGACGGCCTCCATGGCAACCGGGCATTCGGCAACCCGCGGCGGCGCAACGGTTTCGGACGCCACGGGCGTGAGCCCGGCCCGCTCGAACTTCTCCGCGACGTGGAAGTACCCCCGCTTGAGCTTGCCGTCCGGCACGGGATCGGACCCGGTGGTCAGCGCGAGCCGGTCGACGGCTCCGGCGAGCGCGTCGGAGGGCAGGTTGAGCACGCATTCGCCGGTGCGGAGCAGGTTTCGGGTGGTCTTCGAGCGGGCGCCGAGCCCGAGCATCGCACGCCAGCCGAGCCAGAAGGCCGAGGACATGGGGGCCAGGTTGGCGGAGCCGTCTTCGTTGCTGCTGGAGATGAGCACGACCGGGGTGCCGAAGTAGAGGATGCCCGGCTCGATGGCCGTGTGCGCAGGGGTTTCCGTCTTCACGTGGTCGATCGTGCCGTCCACAGGGGACGTTCCGCTGGCGGAAATCGGCCGTGGTCGTGCAGGCCACGTTCGCGGACACTCGGTCCAGGGCTTCGGCAAAGTCACCGGTCCCGGCTCGCTTCACCGGTGGCCGGCGGGGTGGGCAGTTCGAGCGAGGTCGCGAATGAGTCATTGGCGGCCTTGGAGGTCCCGAATGAGTCATTCGCGACCTCGCCTTCGGCAAGCCGCCGCTCGGTGCGCGGGAGGCGGGCCGGCTCGAGCGGCCCCGCGAAGTCTTGAATGAGTCATTCAGGACCTCCGGCGACCTGAATGAGTCATTCAAGACATCGGGCGAGCCCGCCGATGCCACGATCCGCCGCGTCGACCTCCGACTTCGCCGGAGCCCTGGACACTCGGTCCGTGAACGTGGCCTGCACGGACGCGTCAGCCGCAGTGTTCGGCGCGTTCCTGGTCCGTCATCGCCGCCGTGTGCTGGGTGATGTCACCCGATGAGCCCGGGACCGGGCCGTCCGCGTCGAAGTCCTGGTACCAGATGTAGTGGTCGTAGAAGCGGTCGGGGAAGTGCATTTCGTAGGTGCCGTGCACCTTCTGCATCTTCGGCGCCCGCTCCACCCAGCCCTTCTCGCCCGGGCGGACGTCGACGTTGGTCGCCTGCCCCTCCGTGTGCGACGACTCCCAGGTGTGCTGGTAAGACGTCTCGATGGACACCTTGAACACTTCCGAGAACCCGTATTCGGCCGACAGGGACACGCCGAAGCTGTTCGACTCGCCCGTGGTGTCGGACCAGTTCACGGTGCTGCGCTGCAAGTCCTGCGTGCAGTTGTAGGCGGCCTCGCCGACCTGGTGCCCGGCGCCGGTGTGCTCCTCCGGCGGGCCGGCCGGGTGGAACACGCACGAGTCCGTGCCGTTGTCGCACTTGTCGAGCAGTTCGCGGGCGGTGGGCCCGCCGTCGGCGGACGCGGCCGGGGCGGTCAGGACGAGGCCGGCGGCGGTCACCAGGCCGAGGCCGGTCGCCATCCACGTCATGCGCTTGCTGGTCATGCGGTCACTCCTTGCCGTGCGGTGGCTCAGCTGAAGCCGATGGATTGGGTCCGGTCGTCCATGAAGGACCCGACGTTGCCGGTGTTCTCCTTGAACGGTCCGTCGCGGTCGCCGCCGAGGTTCGGCTCCGGGTAGAGCCAGATCCAGCAGTTGCCCCACGGCTGCACGGACGTGATCTTGTTCTTCCAATCGTCACCGAGGTCGAACTGCCAATTCACCCAGCCGTCCTTCTTGCACAATTCCGGGCCGGTGATGGTCAGCGAGTTCCCCGTGTAGTCCGGGCCGTCGAAGAAAGTGCCCTGCACGACGTCCCCGTCCGCCCGCGCGGTCAGCGCGGCCCGGCTCGAAGAGCATTGCTGCACACCGGTTCCGGCGTTCAGGACGCAGTGTCTGGTCGCCGGTGCCGCACTCGCGGGCGTGACCGCGGACAAGGTCAGCGCGGCCGCCGCGGCCGTGGTCAGCAAGGCTTTTCTGGTTCCGTTCCCCATTGCTCCGGCTCCTTTCCGCGGAATGCGTGTCGAATCCGTCGATGATCCGAACGTAACCCCAGGATGTCCGGCCCGCCGCCGCGTTGCCCCCTGATCCGGCGGGGTCTGCCTCGATCCCCCGACTCCGGCCGAAGATCTTGACAACCGGTGATCGCCGTCCTACCGTGGGCCCACGCCGCCGGGTTGTCCAGACCATTTATTCACGTCCGTGAACGAATGGTGCAGTGTCCCCATCGCGAAAGGACACCCACGATGCGCGTGCGTGCCTTGTTCGTCCTGCTGGCGGTCCCGGCCCTGGCCGCGGCCACCGCGTTGCCCGCCGTGGCGGCGGACCCGTCCGTGGCCCCGGGCGGCAACTTCGACCTCTCGGTCTGGCAGCTGCAGGAGCCGGTCGGCTCCCCCGGGAAGCCGACCACGATCTCGTCGTCCCGCCTGCAGGGCGCGAACGGCTTCCAGGACAGCTACTTCTACACCGACACCCGCGACGGCGCGATGACCTTCTGGGCGCCGGAAAAGGGCGTCACCACACCGAATTCGAACTACGCGCGGTCGGAGCTGCGCGAGATGAACCGCGACGGGTCCGCGGCGAACTGGTCGCTGAGCGGGTCGCACAAGCTCAGCGCGACGCTGCGCGTGGTGTCGGTGACGTCGAACGTGTGCGTCGGCCAGGTGCACCTGGGCACCGGCGGCTCGTCGACGAAACCGTTGCTGGAGCTGTACTACCGCGCGAGCGGCGACATCGTGCTGGGCACGGAGAACTCACCCGACGGCGGGCAGACGCCGCACACCGTCGGCCACGTCTCGCTCGGCAAGACGTGGACCTACACGATCGGCATTTCCGGGGGCAACACGATCGACCTCACGGTCAACGGCAGCACCACGCACTACAGCATCCCGTCGTCGTTCAAGGCGTACAAGCAGTACTTCAAGGCCGGCTCGTACAACCAGTCCTCTTCGGACAGCACGACGAAGGGCGCACGAGTCGCGTTCTACGGCTTGAACGTTTCCCACGGCTGACGGTGGCGGCCCGGCCGCCACCGGGCCGCCTTCCGGTCAGCGCCAGCCGAGCTGGGGTGCCACGTGGGTGAGGATGTCCTCCAGCACGTGGGCGTTGTAGTCGACGCCCAGCTGGTTCGGGACGGTCAGCAGCAGGGTGTCCGCGGCCTCGACGGCCTCGTCCTCCTTCAGCAGCCGCACCAGTTCGTCGGGCTCCGCGGCGTACGAGCGGCCGAAGATCGCCCGGGTGTTCTCGTCGATCATGCCGACCTGGTCGCGGGAGTGGCGGTCGCGGCCGAAGTAGGCGCGGTCGAGGTCGGTGGTCAGCGCGAAGACGCTGCGGCTGACCGACACGCGCGGCTCGCGGGTGTGGCCCGCCTCCCGCCACGCCTCGCGGTACGCCTCGATCTGCTTGCGCTGCTGGACGTGCAGCGGCTCGCCCGTCTCGTCGTCCTTGAGCGTGGAGCTCTGCAGGTTCATGCCGAGCTTCGCGGCCCAGACGCCGGTCGCGTTCGAGCCGGACCCCCACCAGATGCGCTCGCGCAGCCCTTCCGAGTGCGGCTCGACCCGCAGCAGCCCGGGCGGGTTGGCGAACATCGGCCGCGGGTTCGGCTCCGCGAAGCCCTCGCCGCCGAGCACCTCGAGGAACTGCTCGGTGCGCCGCCGCGCCATGTCGGCGTCGGTCTCGCCCTCGGCCGGGGCGTAGCCGAAGTAGCGCCAGCCGTCGACGACCTGCTCGGGGGATCCCCGGCTGATGCCGAGCTGGAGCCGGCCACCGGAGATGAGATCGGCGGCGCCGGCCTCCTCGGCCATGTACAGCGGGTTCTCGTAGCGCATGTCGATGACGCCGGTGCCGATCTCGATCTTCGAAGTGCGCGCCCCGATCGCCGAGAGCAGCGGGAACGGGCTGCCGGCCTGCCGCGCGAAGTGGTGCACGCGGAAGTAGGCGCCGTCCACGCCGAGCTCCTCGGCCGCGACCGCGAGGTCGATCGACTGGTGCAGGAAGTCGGCGGCCGTGCGGGTCTCCGAATGCGCGCCCGGCGACCAGTGGCCGAACGACAGGAAGCCTATCTTCTTCACCCCCCTTTCAGCGCTCGGCGGCCGGGTTTGATTCCCGGGGGTGAGCAGGCCGGCCGGTGTCACTCGTACCGGTGAATCGCGGCGGACGACCGGCCCGGCCGGGTACTCCGCCGTAAGCCGTGAAACGAGGAGGAGCGATGCCCGACAACGATCTGACCGGCTTCCTGATCATCGGACTGGTCATCGTGCTCGCCGACGGCCAGGTGCTCTACCGGGGCGCTCGCCAGTCCTTGCCCGGCCCGGACGGCGGCGAAGGGACCGGCTCGATGGCGTGGCCGGTGGTGACCGTCTTCCACCTGGTCGCGTTCGGTGTCCTGGCGCTGCTGTCGGTGGTCGGCCCGCAATGGTCGGGATCGGCCTCCGCGCTTGTCGGCCGGATCGGCGTCTTCCTGCTGCTGCTGGCCGTCGTCCACGTCCTCACGCTCGCGGTGCTGGCCCGCAGCCGCCAGGACCGGATCGTCGAAGCCCGCTTCCAGGAGCGCGAGGCCGAGCGGACCGGTGGTGAACCGCTCACCGACCCCACCGTCACCCCGGTGCCGGGCCAGGAGGGGCGGGCCCCGGAAGTGAGCCCCGACCTCGGCCACCACGGGCCGTACCGCGCCTGAGCCGGTTCACCGGTTCGAGCTCAATCTCGATCTTCGAGCTGCTGCTCCCCCGCCCGTCGTGCTTGGATTCCCGCCAGTGCGCGACGAAGGGGAACTGCGGTGCGAACGTCCCGGGCAGGGTTGGCGGTGGCCGTCTCGGTGCTGGTGGTGACGACGGCGCCGGCCGCCGCGACCACGCCCGATCCACTGGCGCCGTACCTGACGCAGCAGGTGTCGTGGGGTGGCTGCCCGTTCGCCAAGCGGATCGAAGCGCAGCCCACGCAGTGCGCGCGGATCACCGTCCCCCGGGACTGGGCCGCGCCCGGCGCCGGCTCCGATCTCCAGGTGGCGATCAGCCGGGCCGCGGCCACCGGGAGCCGGCGCGGGGCGATCCTGGTGAACCCCGGCGGGCCCGGTGGCCAGGGCACTTCGCTCGCCGGCGTGCTGGCCGGGCTGGAGCCGTCGCTGAACGAGCACTTCGACCTCGTCGGCATGGACCCGCGCGGCACCGGCCAGGAAGGCGGCGACGACGCCGGGTTCGTCTGCCGGGTGCCCGTCGGGCGGCTGCCGCAGGCCGACGACCTCGATGCCCGCGACCGCTCGGCCGGCAGCATCAAGCAGCACCAGCGGGCGCCGCGGGCGGTGGCCGAGGCGTGCCAGAGCGACGCGATCGCGCCCTACGTCACCACCTGGCAGACCGCGCACGACATGGACCTGATCCGCGCGCTGCTGAAGGACGAAAAGCTGAACTACCTGGGCTTTTCCTACGGGACCTGGCTGGGCGCGAAGTACGCGTCGCTGTTCCCGGACCACGCCGGCAAGTTCGTGCTCGACTCCAGCGTGAACTTCGAGGGCCGCCTTCAGGCCGCGTTCGAGGCGTTCCCGAAGATCGACCAGCGCCAGTTCGAGGACGTCTACGCGCCTTGGCTGGCCCGCCGCTTCCCCGAGCAGCTCGGCAAGACCGCCGGCCAGGTCCGGGCGAAGTGGGAGCGGCTGCGCGCGTTCTTCAAGCGCGAGGGCGTGTCGCCGGACATCTTCGACCGCGTCTTCGTCGGCAACGGCAGCACCCGCCAGTGGCTGACCGGCGCGCTCATCCTCACCAAGGGCGCGGCCGCGCTCGACGGCACCGCCGCCCCGCCGCCCGCCGCGCTGCGGGAGGACCTCGACGACGTCTCGCGCGCGGTGTTCGGCGTCCCGGCCGCCGCGCTGACCACCGCGGGCGTGGTGCGGACGCTCGCGGCGCCCGAGGCCGACTACGCCGACGTCCCCGGCACCCGGCTGGCGGTGGCGTGCGCGGACCAGCCGTCGCGGAATTCGGGCTGGTACAAGCTGCTCAGCGACCTGCAGGGTCCGGCGTACCCGCTGTTCGGCTGGGCGTACGGCCTCAGCGAGGCGTGCGGCTACTGGTCCGAGCTCCCCCGCCACGAGCTGCCGAAGCTGCCGCCGGACGCCGCCAAGAACGTCCTGGTCGTCCAGGGCGAGTTCGACCCGCAGACCGGCTACGAACAGGCCGAGTCGGCGGCCCGCGCGGCCGGTGTCCCGATGGTCTCGGTGGCGGAATCGCCGTTCCACGGCCAATACGCGGTGAGCGGCAATTCCTGTGTGGACGATCTGGTGAACGGGTTCTACCTCGGCGCCGCCCGCCCGGCGGCGACCATCTGCCCGGGTGTCCCGCTGCCGGGCGAGAAGGAAGTCTTCCCCGTCGCCGGCCCGGCGGGCGAGCCGGAAGCGGCACCGGCGACCGCACCGCGTGACGGCCTTTCGACCGCGCGGCAACGACTTCAGGACACGATCAGCGCGGTCAACCGCGAGCGCTGAGCCCGCCGGTCAACCGCGGCGGGTCGAACCGGACGTACCGTCCCGCCTCCCCCAGCGCGGCGGCGGCTTCGTTCAGCCGCTCCGGTTCCGCGACGGCGCCCCAGCGCCCGGACTCGATGCGCGACTCCAGCGCCCGCAACGCGGCGATGCTTTCCGACGGCCGGAACGCGCAGTGGCCCGTCGTCCCGACGTACGCCTGGCGCAGCAGCGCGGCGCGGCCCGCCCGGTGGACCTGGCCGGCGTACCAGTCCTCCTGCTCCACCGGCACGAGCTGGTCGTGGGTGGTGTGGATGTCGAGCGCCGGGACGCGCAGCCGGCCGGTCACCATCGACGTCCGCGCGAGAGTGTGGACCGCCTTCGGGTCCGGCCGGATGTCCGCGTCGCGGGTCAGCGCCGTCAGGTCGGCGTCCAGGTCGAGCCCGGCCGCCCGGTACAGGGCGCGGACCTGGCGGGCGTGACTGCTGCCGGTCAGGAGAGCCCGGTAGTCGACGCCCGCGGTGACCGCGCTGTTGCCGCCCGCCGCGAGCTCGATCTGGTAGCGGCCGGTCACCACGAACCCGAGCACGAACTGCGCGAGTTCCTGCTGCTGCTGGACTTCCTGGCCCGCGTAGTCGGTAGGCGCCGGCGGCGTCGGGCCGGTCAGCCAGCCCGCCTCGTTCAGGAACGCGGCGGCCAGCGCGATCCGGGCGCGCCCGGCCGGGGTGGCCTGGCCGTCGGTCGCGAGCTGCGTCAAGGCCGCCGCCGACGCGCTCGCTTCGTCCGCGCTGGCGAAGCCGGCCAGCTTGATGTCCTGTCCCGGTGCGAGCAGGCGGGCGAGCGCGTATTCGCCGTGCAGCTGGTAGGCGTTCAGGTTGAGCGCGCCGGCGACGAGGCCGCACGTGCTGAGCACGCCGTCGAGGCGCGGGGTTTCGGCTTCGAGCGCGCTGACGAGCCCGCCCATCGACGTGCCCCACGCGATCGTGCGCCGCGGGTGGCCGGTGATCCGCTCGAGGGCGGCCAGCGCGCCGAACTGGTCGTCGACGGCCGAGGCGAGCGCCCACCACGACGGGCCGCTGTAGGAGGACCCGACGAGCGCGTACCCGTCGGCGAGCAGCGCGTCCCTGGTCGCGGCGTCCGGCGCGTTCTGCGCGGTGAGCGGGCCGAAGCCGTGGCTGTAGAGGATGGTCGTGCCGTTCCAGGCGGCCGGCACGTCGGCCACCCAGGTGGCGCCGTCGGGCAGCTGCCCGGTGTGGTGCCCGGCCGCGGCGGCGACGCCCGCGGTCAGGCCGAGCGCTGTCACGATCGAAGCGGCCAGTGCGATCACGCGGCCGTACCACCTGCGCATGCCCATGCGGGCAGGGTGCCACGGCGATCGAGAGATGTACAGGTTTCCTGTACTTATTCAGTGGGACGGCCGGTCCGAGAGCGCCGAATGGCAGGCGACGACGTACTCGCGGAAGCGGGCGGCGTCCCCGATGTCCAGCTGCGAGAGCATCCGCTGTTCGAGCGCGGTCACGTCGTCGCGGACGCGGTCGAGGACCTCGCCGCCGGGGCCGGTCAGCCGGATCACCCGCCGCCGCCGGTCGCGCGGATCGCCGTCGCGCGCGATGAAACCCCGCCGTTCCAGCGCGACCACCATGTCGGCCATCGCCTGGTCGGTGACGAACGAGTTGCGCGCGAGCTCGGCGGTGGTGAGCCCCGAGCGCCGCTCCAGCACGGTGAGCGCGGTGTACTGCAAGGGCGTGAGCGCGACCGGGCGCAGCACCTCGTCGAGCCGGGCCCGCACGGCGAGCTCGAGCTGTTTCACCAGGTACAGCAGGCCGGGGGTTTCGGGCACCGCACCATGGTGACCGACCGGCGGCCCCCGCGCTCAGGCGGGCCGCGAACACCGGCGGCAGCGGGGCGGGGCGGGGGCGGGGGCCTGCACCGTCGCGAATGACTCATTCGGGACATGGGAGGTCCCCAATGAGTCATTCGCGACGCTCGGGCGCCGGGGCTAGCGGTCCGTGCCGAACGCGCGCAAGAACGTGTCCACGATGACGTCGGCCGCTTGGGCGTCGCTCAACCCGGGCATCTCGCGCGTCGCCAAGTGCACCAGCTGGCCGAGCACGTTGCCCGGCCACCGCTCCGGCACCCCGTCCCGGAGCACCCCTTCGTCAGTGGCCCGCTGCAAGAACCGGTCCACCTCCTCCACCGACCGCTGCCGGCGGGTCCAGATCTCCGGGTCCGTGCGCATCATCGCCAGCTCGGCGGGCCACTTGCGGTTGACGCCGACGATCTCCTCCACGTACCGGTGCAGCGCCACCGGCACCGGGGCTTCCCGGAGCCGGGCCGTCTCGATCGCAGCCTCGATCGCGTCCAGGCGGGCCTCGTACACCGCCGCCAGGAGCTCCTCGCGGCCCGTGAAGCGGCGGTACACCGTGCGGCGGTCCACGCCGGCCGCGGCGGCGATCGCCGCGATGCTCGTGGCCGGGTCGTCGGCGAGCATGCGGGCGCCCGTGGTCAGGAGGAGTTCGAGGTTGCGCGCGGCGTCAGCTCTCACCCCCTCAACATACGCTCCGCTGTCGCCTTCAGATCGGTAACCGCCACACCGCTGAGACCATCGCCTCCTGCTCTGGTAACTCTGTGCACCGCCTCACATCTGCGTCGCTTCATCCAAGTAAGTGCTACATTGATGTGACAGAAGACGACGCAGGAGGCACGCAGTGATCACCCGGAACCAGCTCTTCGTCGGCGGCTCGTGGACCAGCCCGAGCAGCACCGAACCGCTCGACATCGTTTCCCCGCACGACAATTCGGTGCTCGGCCGCGCGGTGCAGGCGCTGCCCGCCGACGTCGACCGGGCCGTCGCGGCCGCCCGGCGGGCGTTCGACGAAGGGCCGTGGCCGCGGACGGCTCCCGCCGAGCGGATCGCCGTGATCCGGCGGCTGACCCGGCTGCGGGAGCAGCGGGCCGACGAGATCGCGGCGCTCATCTCGGCGGAAAACGGCTCCGCGCTGTGGTTCACCAAGGCCGGCCAGCCCGGCCTGACCCGGCAGGCCAACGCCTACCTCAAGGCGGCCGAGGAGTTCGGCTGGGAGCAGCGCCTCGAGCCGTCGGACCCGGCCGCGCCGTTCCGGTCGGTCGTGCGGCGGGAAGCGGTCGGGGTGGTCGCCGCCGTCATCCCGTGGAACTCGCCGTTCTCCTCGGCGCTGGCCAAGATCATCCCGGCGCTGCTCGCCGGCAACACCGTCGTGCTCAAGGTCTCCCCGGAGAACACGCTGAGCATGAGCCTCCTCGCGGACCTGCTGGCGGAAGCCGGCCTGCCCGAGGGCGTCGTCAGCGTGCTGCCCGCGGACCGCGAGACCAGCGAGCACCTGGTGAAGCACAGGGGAGTCGACAAGATCGCGTTCACCGGGTCGACCCGCGCCGGGCGCCGCATCGCGTCGCTGGCCGGCGAGCAGCTCAAGCGGGTCAGCCTCGAACTGGGCGGCAAGTCCGCCGTCGTGTTCCTGCCCGACGCCGACCTCGGCGCGGCGATCCAGGGCGTCAAGTTCGGCTCCCTGCTCAACAACGGCGAATCGTGCATCGCGCAGACGCGGATCCTCGCGCCGCGCAGCCGCTACGAAGAGGTGGTCGCCGGCCTGAAGGACCTGGTCGAGTCGCTGCCGGTGGGCGACCCCGCCGACGAGAAGACGTTCATCGGCCCGATGATCCGCCGGGACCAGCAGCAGCGCGTGCTCGACTACATCCGCACCGGCGTCGAGGAAGGCGCGCGGCTCGTCACCGGCGGCGCGGAAGTCCCGGCGGGACTGGAAGCGGGCAACTACGTCACGCCCACGCTGTTCGCCGACGTCGACCCGTCGATGCGCATCGCGCAGGAGGAGATCTTCGGCCCGGTGCTGGTCGTGCTCCCCTACGACGACGAGGACGACGCGGCCCGCATCGCCAACGACTCCGAATACGGCCTGTCCGGCGGGGTGTGGTCGGGCGACCCGGCGCACGCGCTGGCCTTCGCGCGCCGCATCCGGACCGGGACGATCACCGTCAACGGCGCGCCGATCGGCTTCGACGGCCCGTTCGGCGGCTTCAAGGCCAGCGGCCTCGGCCGCGAATACGGCGCCGTCGGCCTCGGCACCTACACCGAATACAAGACCATCACCGTGCCGGAAAAGAAAGAACGATGAGCCTCGACACCCCCGCCAGACCCGCGGTGCGCCCCGCGATGGCCGCCCTGTTCCTCGCCGTCCTGCTGGCCGCACTGGACCAGACCATCGTGGCCACCGCCCTGCCGAAGATCGCCGCCGACCTCGGCGGGTTCCGCGACATCGCCTGGATCACCGCCTCCTACCTGCTCGCCTCGACCGCCGCCACGCCGTTGTGGGGCAAGCTCGGCGACATGCTCGGGCGCAAGCGCCTGTACCTCGTCGCCACGACGGCGTTCCTGGTCGCTTCCGCGCTCTGCGGCCTCGCCCAGGACCTGCCCCAGCTCGTCGCCGCCCGCGCCCTGCAGGGCCTCGCGGGCGGCGGGATGATCGTCTTGACCTTCGCGCTCGTCGGCGACATCGCCGCGCCCGCGGAGCGCGGCCGCTACCAGGGCCGGTTCGGCTCGGTGTACGGCGTCGCCAGCATCGCCGGCCCGCTGCTCGGCGGGCTGTTCACCGACCACCTCTCGTGGCGGTGGGCGTTCCTGGTCAACGTGCCGGTCGGGCTGGTGGCCGTGGTCCTCGCCGCGCGAGCCCTGCCCGCCGCCGCGCGGCGCGGGTCGGTGGCCCGCATCGACTACGCCGGCGCGCTGCTCCTGGCCGGCGCGGCCACCGCGCTGGTCCTCATCACCTCCTTCGGTCCCCGGTGGGGCTGGACGGCGCCGGGCACCCTGGCGCTCGCGGTGGCGGCGATCGTCCTGGTGGCCTTGGTGATCCCGGTCGAACGCCGCGCCGCGGCACCCGTGCTGCCGCTGACGATGTTCGCTTCGCGGACCGTCGTCATCGCCGCGCTCGTCGGCTTCATCGCCAACGTCGCGATGTTCAGCGTCCTGGTGTACCTGCCGACGTACCTGCAGGTCGTCGACGGCGTGTCGGCGACGCTGTCCGGGGTGCACCTGCTGCCGCTGGTGCTCGGGCTGGTCGTCAGCCAGTCGTTCGCCGGCCGGTGGGTGGCGAACCCGGCGCGGGTGCGACCGGTGCTGCTGACCGGGATGGCGCTGAACGTCGCCGGGCTCCTGCTGCTGAGCACGCTGGCGCCCGGCACCGCGCAGCTCGCCGTCATCGGCTACTTCGCCGTCACCGGGATCGGCATCGGCATGGTCCCGATGGTCGCGCTGACGGCCGCGCAGAACGCGGTGCCGGCGTCGGACATCGGGGCCGCCAGCGCGGTGGTCACCTTCGCCAGGTCGATCGGCGCCGCGTTCGGGGTCGCCGTCTTCGGCACCCTGCTCGGCGAGGACGTGGCCGGGAACATCGGCGGGGCGTTCCTCGCGATCGTCCCCGTGCTCGTGGCCGGCACCGTCCTCGCCGGACTGCTGAAGCGTCACTCACCGAACGCGGCGAACATCCCCGGTTCGTAGGACCCGCCCTTCTGGTGGACGAGCACGGCCAGCCGGTTGGCCGCGTTGATCAGGGCGACCAGCGCGACCAGTGCGGCGGCCTGCTCGTCGTCGTAGTGCTCGCGCATCCGCGCCCACGTTTCGTCGGACACGCCTTCGTGGGTGTCGGCGAGGCGGGTGCCCTCCTCGGCCACGGCGAGCGCGACCCGCTCGGCTTCGGTGAACACGGTCGACTCCCGCCACGCGGCGACGAGGTTGAGCCGGACGGCCGTCTCCCCCGCGGCCGCCGCTTCCTTGGTGTGCATGTCAATGCACCAGCCGCAGCCGTTGATCTGGCTGGCCCGGAGGCTGACCAGCTCCCGGGTGGCCGCCGGCAGCGGCGACCGCTCGATGACCTGGCCGAGCGCGGCGAACCGCTTGCCGAGCCGGCTGCCGGTTTCGGTGGTGAACAGGTCGAGACGGGTTTCCATGGCTTCGTCCTCACTCGTGTCGCGGGGTGAACGACCTCAAGACACCGGTGGGGCGCGCCGTGTGACAGACCTCGGTTGCGCGGTCAGCGTTACCACGAGAGAAAAGGAACACGATGGAAAACGGAACGACCGACCGGGCCGCACGGGCTTGGCTCGGCGCGATGGCGCTGTTCGCCGGCACCCAGCCGGGCGGCTTCTTCCGCGAGGGCGCGGGCGGCACCGCCGAGCTGGTCTCGGGCGCCCCGATGCCCCTGCTCAACGGCGTCATCAACGTCGCCGCCGAACCGGACCCGGCCGAGATCGCCGAGTTCGCCGGCTCACCGCGGCCGGCGGCCGCGGCGTGGAGCGTCCAGGTCCGCGGCGAGCGGGTCGACGACCGGATCGTCGCGATCGCGGCGGACCACGGCCTGACGCAGCGGGCGCTGCTGCCCTTCATGGTGAAGGACATCGACGACGACCCCGGCCGCACCCCCGGCGGGCTCAAGGTCCGGCACGTGTCCGGTGTGGACAGTGACCGCTACCGGACCACGATGGCCGCCGGGTACGAAGGCCCGGACGCGCTGTTCGCCGTCTTCGCCCGGCCGTCCGTGCTCGACCACCCCGCCATGCGCGGTTACGTCGCCGAGCTCGACGACACCCCGGTCGCGACGTCGTTCGGCGTCCTGGTGGACGGCATGGTGGGCGTGTTCAACATCGGCGTCCCGCCGCGGTACCGCCGCCGCGGCTACGGCCGGGCTGCGACGGACGCGGTGCTGCGTGAGGCGTACGCCCTCGGCGCGCGGACGGCGTTCCTGCACGCCAGCCCGCTGGGCGTGCCGCTCTACGCGGAGATGGGGTTCGCGCTCGCCGAGAACTGGTCGCTGTTCACGGCTTGACGGCGTACGGGCCGTCGGTGTCGAACTCGGCACGGTTCTCCCGGACGAACTGCCCGACCGACAGCGGGGCCCGGCCGCCGATCTTCTCGATGTTGTCGTTGGTACCGGCGAAAACGCCGTTCCGGTAGTCGAGGGCGACGTGGCCCAGGTGCTGCACGAGGTGCGCCGGGAAGCCGTGGCGGGTCATCGCCCCGGCGAACTCTTCGTCGCTGATCGGCTCGTAGCGCACCGGGATGCCCAGCTCGGCGGACACGGCCGCGGCGATGCCGTGGTGGTCGAGTTCGACCGGGCCGTGCAGGCGGTAGGCGGCGCGGTCGTGCGGCTCCGGCTCGGCGAGCACCGCCGCGATGACGCGGGCCTGGTCGGCCGCCGCGATCGGCGCGTGCCGCCCGTCGCCGAACGGCAGCCGCAGGTAGCCGATCCCGTCCCGGCGGTCCCACCAGGACGTCAGCCACTCGGCGAAGAAGGTGGGCCGCAGGTGGGTGGTCAGCAGGCCGGTCCGGTCCAGCACGCGCTCGGCGAGCCAGTGCTGCCGGGCGGCCGTGCTGCCGGCCTCGCGGCGCGCGGAGATCTGCGACATCGACACGATCGAGCGGACGCCCGCCTCGGTCGCCGCCTGCGCCACGTTGACGGTCGCTTCGAGCAGGCCGGGCCGGATCGGGTAGCAGAAGTACGCGCCGCTCACCCCACTCATCGCGGCGGCCACGGCGGGGAAGTCCAGCAGATCGGCGTGCACGACCTCGGCCCCCGCGGCGGCCAGCGCCCGCGACCGCTCGTCGTCGCGGTGCGCCATCGCCCGCACGCGATGGCCGCGGGCCAGCAGCAGCTCGACGGTCGCCCGGCCGGTCTTCCCGGTGGCGGCGGTGACCAGGAACAACCGGCTCACTTCGCCATCACGGAACTGGTTCACGGCATACCCTCCTCGCGGTAGTTCATTGATTGAACTGCGGTGACGCCGACCGTAGCACGGATCAGTTCAATGAACGAACTTCGCTGCTAGGCTGGACGGTATGCCCCTCCCCAGCACCTACGCGGAACGCAACTGCTCGCTCGCCAGGGCCCTGGAGGTGGTCGGCGAGCGGTGGACCCTCCTGATCATCCGCGACGCGTTCTTCGGCGTGCGCCGCTTCGGCGACTTCGCGACCCAGCTCGGCATCCCGCGCGCCGTGCTCACCAGCCGGCTGAAGTCCCTGGTGCGGGAGGGCGTGCTCAGCCGCGACGACGCCGGTTCCTACCAGCTGACCGAGCGGGGCATCGCGTTGTGGCCGGCAGTGCGCGCCCTGATGCACTGGGGCGACGAGTCCTACTCGCCGTCCGGCGCCAAGCGCGCCCTGCGCCACGACGCCGACGGCGGCCTGGTCGACGCCGGAAACCGCTGCCAGGAGTGCGGCGCGCTCGTGCCGGTACCGGAGCTCCGCATCGAGCCGGGCCCGGGCTACGAACCGCCGGCCGAGCCCCAGGACCCGGTCTCCACCGCGATGAACCAGCCGCGGCTGCTGCTCGAACCGATCTCGCCCTAAGCGCCCGGCACCCGGTACGCCACCCCCGCCCGCTCGATCTCCTCCAGATCCTCCGCGTGAAGCCCCCGGCCGGTGAACCGCTCCACTGCCACAAGGCCCTTCTCGTCGAGATCGCGGTAGTCCTCGAAGTCGAGACCCGCGAGCGCCGCCGCCGTCTCCGGGGACAAATCCGGCTCCCCCAGGCCCGGCTCGAACGACGCCAGCAGCTCGCCGTCGCGGGCGAAGGACAGCCGTGTCACGGCGTTGACGTTCCAGAACATGCTTGCCGCCGCGCCGGCCCGCGAGATCGCCGTCAGCACGTCTTCGTGCGAGCCCAGGTAGCCGTTCTCCTCGATCACCAGCACGACGCCGCCGAGGTCGAGCACTGCCAGCCACGGGTCCGCGTACGCCTGCCGCAGCTCGGCCGGCGGCTTCGGCCGGTCCGGGTCCGCGCCGAAGCCGCGCACCACGTCCGCGGCGGGCAGGCCGGTGGCCACCGTGACGGTCGCCGCCACCGCCAGGCGGGACTGCCGGATCCAGCGGTAGCGCACCTCGGGCCGGTCGACGAGCGCCGGTTCGGGTTCGCCGCGCAGGCGGTGACCGAGGCGGTCGGCGCGGGCGTGCACCCGCGGCGGTTCCGCGGGCGCCGCCCAGACCCAGATGCCGTAGCTCTCCACGTCCGGGTCGTCGCGGCCGTAGGCGTGCACGCGGACGCGGTAGTCGCCGGGCCACGGCGGCGTCGTCACGCCCACCCTCGCCGACGGCGCCAGGCTCGCCGAGCCGTGGTCCGCGTGCCAGCTCAGGTCCACGACCTCCTCCCAGCCCAGCGTCTCCACCTCGGCCGGGGGCTCGGCGAGCACGCGGACGCTGACGGGCACCGGACCGGCCGCCATGCCGGTGCGGATCACCACGCCCCCGGCGGCGGCTTCGGCCAAGCCGTTTTCCGCGAAGTCGCCGAACGCCGGGAAAGCGCTCTCGGTCAAGGCGAACACGTGGTCGCGGACGGCCACGGACGTGCTCCCGGACCGCGGCAGCAGGTACTCGGCCCGTTCCTTCTCGCGCACGGCCTCGGCGTACCCGGCGGGCATCGGCGCCGCGCGGAGCAGCCCGGCCGCCACGCCGAGCGCCGTCCCGACGATGGCGGCGACGCCGGGCTGCCCGGCCTCACGTGCCGCGATCGCCGTGGTCACCAGCGCGATCGAGAGGTACGCGGCACCGTGCGCGGCCGCGATCCCGCCTTCGTCGCCTTCGGCAACCAGCAAGGGCGCGAGCGTTTCGTCGGCCGCGACGGCCGCGGTCAGCTCGGCGACGAGCTCGAGCAGGTCGGGCCGGAACTGGGCCAGCAACCGCGTCTCCCGCACCGCTTCCGCTTCGCTGTCGGAAGAGAGGAAGCCGAACGAGCCGGACGACGGCGGCGTCAGTTCCCCCGTCACCGGCGGCGCCGCGATCACCAACCCGTCCAGGGTCAGCTCGACGGCGCCGTGCACCCGCTCGACCACCCACGACGGCACGCTCCGCAGCGAGCGCACGACTTCGGCTTCGGGCCAGTCCGGAAAGCGCGGCGGCGGTTCGAGCGCCAGCCGCCCCAGCGCCGCCGACGGCGCGGCCGGCAGCACGGCCCGGACAGCTGGCACGACAGCGGCCACGGCCGCGGCAAAGTTCTCCCCCATGCGGCCACTCTGCCAGAAACGACGGTGGGTGAACGCCCGCCCGGCGCGAGCTGACGACGGCTCGATCGACCGCCCTTGACGGCGACCAGTCGCGAATGGTCCCCTGTTTGGGAGCGCTCCCAGTCGCAGCGGGACACATTCGACGTTCGATCAAAGGAGTTCGATGAAGCGCTCCACTGCTGCACTGGCGGCCGCCTGCGCGACGACGCTCGGGGTCGCGGGCGTGCTGGTCATGCCCCAGGCCGAGGCCGCCGTCCAAGGGTGCCGGGTCGACTACACCGTCACCAACCAGTGGCAAGGCGGATTCCAGGCCGGTGTCAAGATCACCAACCTCGGTGACGCCCTGTCCGGCTGGTCGTTGCGGTTCACCTTCCCCGACTCCGGGCAGAAGGTGGCACAGGGCTGGAACGCCACCTGGTCCCAGAGCGGTTCGACGGCCACCGCCGCCAACGCCGACTGGAACCGGACGCTGGGCTCAGGTGCCTCGGCGGACCTCGGGTTCACCGGGACCACGACCGGCGCCAACCCGGTGCCGGCGTCGTTCACGCTGAACGGCGTCACCTGCACCGGCACCACCGGCCCGGGCACGACGACGACCGCGCCGCCGACGACGACCACCACGCCGCCGTCCGGGCGCACGCCGCTGGCGGCCAACGGGCAGCTGCACGTCTGCGGCGTCCACCTCTGCGGTGAGGCCGACCGCGTCGTCCAGCTGCGCGGCATGAGCACGCACGGGCTGCAGTGGTTCGACGGCTGCTACAACAGCACTTCTCTCGACGCGCTGGCCAACGACTGGCACGCCGATCTGCTGCGCATCGCCATGTACGTGCAGGAGCAGGGGTACGAGACCGACCCGGCCCGGTTCACCGCCCGGGTCAACAGCCTCGTCGACGCGGCCGAGCAGCGCGGGATGTACGCGGTGATCGACTTCCACACGCTCACCCCCGGCGACCCGAACTACAACCTCGACCGCGCCAAAACGTTCTTCGCTGCGGTCGCCGCGCGCAACGCGGCCAAGAAGAACGTGGTCTACGAGATCGCCAACGAGCCCAACGGCGTGAGCTGGGGCGCGATCAAGAGCTACGCCGAGCAGGTCATCCCGGTGATCCGGGCCGCCGACCCGGACGCGGTCGTGATCGTCGGCACCCGCGGCTGGTCGTCGCTCGGCGTCTCCGACGGCTCCAACGAGACCGAGATCGTCAACAACCCGGTGAACGCCGCGAACATCATGTACACGTTCCACTTCTACGCGGCCAGCCACAAGGACGACTACCGGGCCGCGGTGAGCCGGGCGGCCGCGAAGCTCCCGCTGTTCGTGACTGAGTTCGGCACCGTGAGCGCCACCGGCGGCGGCGCGCTCGACCAGTCGAGCACCACAGCTTGGCTGGACCTGCTCGACCAGTTGAAGATCGGCTACGCGAACTGGACCTACTCCGACGCCGACGAAAGCAGCGCCGCGCTCCGCCCCGGCTCCTGCGCGAGCGGCAACTACGGGACCGGTGCCCTGACGGAGTCCGGCTCGCTGGTCAGGAGCCGGGTGAGCACACCGGACGACTTCTGATCGCTGCTCGCGTCAAGCCGTGAGGACCTCCAGCGCCGCCGCGTGCACGCCGGGCGCGGCGGCCAGGTAGCTCTCGCTCGTGAGGTCCCACGGCTTGCCGTCGAGGTCGGTCACCACCCCGCCGGCCTCCTGGACCAGCAGCACCCCGGCCGCGTGCGAGCGGACGTTGTCGAGCTGCCAGTGCAGGTCCATCCGCCCCGCGGCGACCTGGGCGAGCTGGTGGCTCACCGGCACGGAGATCCGCACGTACAGCGCGGCCGCCGACATCGCCGTGAACGATTTACCCATGCGCGCGAAGAACTCGGCGTCGTGGCCGGGTTGCGCCTGCCCGGTTCCGGCCAGCGCGCCGTCGAGCGACGTCTTGGCGGAGACCCGCAGCGGGGCCCCGTTCAGGAACGCGCCGCCGCCCTCGGCGGCGGTGAACAGCTCGTCGAGCACCGGGAAGTACAGCGCCGCCAGCACCGGGCGCCCGTCGCGGACGAGGCTGACCCCGACGTTCCAGTCGGGCATGCCGTGCACCGCGTTCACGTTGCCGCCCACCGGATCGATCAGCCAGAACTCGCCCGGGTCCAGCGGCCCGGAGCCGTGCTCGTCGTCGAGCCAGCGCGCCTCCGGCCGGATCGCCGACAACGCCGGGCGCAGCACCTCGGCGACGGCGGTGTCGTTGTCACGCAGGTTCGCCAGCAGCTCCGGCAGCCCGGACGGCCGGCTGCCGGCGGCGTAGCGCGCCAGCATCCGGGCACCCGCGTCGCGGACGGCGGTGGCGAGCGGTTCGTGGGTCATGGGTCCTCCTGTGGTTGTCTTGCGGTCGTGCAACTGGACTTGAACCTGCTCACGGTGTTCGACGCGCTGCTCGAGGAGGGCAGCGTGATGGGCGCGGCCGAGCGGCTGCACCTGTCGTCGCCGGCGGTGAGCCGCACCCTCGGGCGCCTGCGCAAGGTCACCGGCGACGACATCCTGGTGCGCACCGGGCACACGATGGCTCCGACGCCGTACGCGCTGGCGGTCCGGGAAGAGGTGCACCGGCTGGTCCGGCAGGCCCACGACGTGCTGACGCCGGCGCGCGAGCTGGACCTGGCGGAGCTGGACCGCACCTTCACGATCCGCTGCCACGACGCGCTCGCCGCGTCGGTCGCGCCGGTGCTGGTCGGGCGGCTCCAGGAACTGGCCCCCGGCGTACGGCTGCGGGTGCTGGCCGAAAACGCCGCCGACACCGACGACCTGCGCCACGGCCGCGTCGACCTCGAACTCGGCGGTGGCCCGCCCGAGCTGCCGGAGTTCCGGTCCGAAGTGCTCGGCCACGACCCGCTCGTCGTCGCGATGCGCCGGGACCACCCGTGCGCGGACGAGCTCGACCTGCGCGCGTACGCCGCGCACCCGCACGTCCTGGTCTCCCGGCGCGGCCGGCTCACCGCGCCGATCGACGAAGTGCTGGCCGCCGAAGGCCTGCACCGCCGGGTGGTCGCGGCCGTGGCGACCCTGGCGACGGCCCTGCAGACGGCGGCCCGCGGCGACGTGCTCGTCACCTGCACCGAGGTCCTCGGCCGTCCGCTCGTCGACGCGTTCGGGCTGATCACCCGCCCGCTGCCGGCGCACTCCCCGCCGGCGCCGATCAGCTGCACGTGGCACCAGCGCTACGACTCCGACCCGGCGCACGCCTGGCTCCGCGAGCAGGTGACGGCCTCCCTCGACGAGGTCGTCTCGGGCTAGGCGGACAGCGGAAGCGCTACGGCGCCGGCGAAGCGCGGGTGCTCGGCCTCGTCGAGCATGGCCGCGGCGACGGTCGCCCGGCTGACCTTCGCGCCGAAGTCGAACGGCGGTCCGTCGGCCAGCGCGGCGGTGCGCCGGTGCGGGCTTTCCGGTTCGTCGGTGAGCAGCCCGGCGTGGAACACCGTGCCGCCGGCCGCCAGGACGGCGGTGTCGGCCTCGACCTTGTCCCCGAGCCGGTCGCCCAGCATCCGCGCGAGCGCCCCCGCGCCTTCCCCGGCGGTTTCGGCGGACGGGCCGGTGCCGTACGCGCCGAGCCAGATGATCCGCTTCGGCCCGGCGGCGACGACCGCCTCGGCGCCGGCCAGCAGCGTGCCGGCCCGGTCCGTGCCGAGTCCGGAAAGGACGACGGAGTCCGCGCCGACGACGGCGGCGACGCTCGCCGGATCGGTGACGTCGGCCGCGGCCTTGCGCAGCCCGGCGCCGTCGGGGAGCGGGATGCGGGCGGGGTCCCGGGCGATGGCGGTGACCGTGTGGCCGCGCCGGAGCGCTTCGCGGGTGAGTTCGAGGCCGGTCCGGCCCGAGGCCGCGAGGACGGTGATTTCCATACCGGCAACGCTAGGGACCTGGGTAGTTAACATCAAGTGCAACGATTGCAAGTCATGAGTTACCTGAACGCAATCGCCGTAACGGGCCCCCGTCCGGCTGCGACTCACGCATGTCCGGCGCCGGGGAGGAACGATGGCGAAACGACTGGTCGTCTGCTGTGACGGCACCTGGAACTCACTCACCCAGAAAGCACCGACGAACGTCGTCAAGGTCAAGGACGCCGTCGCCGACGTGGATCCCGCCGGGACGCGGCAGCTCGTGCACTACCACGAGGGCGTCGGGACCGGGAAGCTGTGGTGGGACCGGCTGGCCGGCGGCGCGTTCGGCTGGGGCCTGTCCGCCAACGTGCGGGACGCCTACCGGTTCGTCGTCGAGAACTACGAACCCGGGGACGAACTGTTCTTCTTCGGCTTCAGCCGCGGCGCCTACACCGCGCGCAGTGCCGTGGGGCTGATCCGCAACTGCGGGGTGCTGCTCCCCCGGCACGCGAGCCGGATCGGCGAGGCCTACCGGCTCTACCGGGACCGGGATCCGGCGACCGGCCCGCTGAGCCCCGCAGCGCGGAAGTTCCGGGACAGCTTCTCGCACGAGGACGTGACCCCGGTCCGGTTCGTCGGCGTCTGGGACACCGTGGGCGCGCTGGGCATCCCGCTCAGCGGCGGTCGCCTGCTCAACCTGATGAACCGGCGCTGGCAGTTCCACGACACCCAGCTGACGTCGACCGTGCAGTCGGCCTTCCAGGCACTGGCCGTGGACGAGCACCGGAAGGCGTTCCGCCCGGCCGTCTGGCAGCCGTCCCCCGCCGCGAACGGCCAGGAACGCGAACAGGTCTGGTTCTCCGGAGCGCACTCCGACGTCGGCGGCGGCTACCCCGAGCAGGGCCTGTCGGGGCTCGCGCGGCGCTGGCTGGTGGCGAGCGCGGAGAAGTGCGGGCTCGTGTTCGAGCCGGGCGCGTTCGCCGGCCTGCCGCCCGAGGACGAACTCGGCGTCCTGCACAACTCGCTGAACTGGGTCTACAAGATGTTCGGCTCGATCGACCGGGAGATCGGTGTGGTGGACCCGCCGTCGGAGTCCGTCGCGTCGTGCGCGCAGTACCGCCACGAAAACATGCAGCCGCCGTACGCGCCCCCGAACCTCGTGACGTACCTCGAGGCGCCGCGGATCACGGAGGTCTGACCCCGTCAGCCGCCGAGGGCCGGGCCGAGCCAGCGGCGGACCAGCGCCCTCAGCTCGTCGTCGCCGGGCGGCGGGGTCGTCGGGTGCTGCAGGAAGGACATGAAGAGCCGCATCAGGATCTCGGCGAGGCCGCGGAGGTCCTCCTCGGTCGTGACGCCCGCCGCCGCCCAGTCGACCGGGACGTTGCGGAGGATGCGCGTGCCGAAGGAGAACGCGAGCGGCGAGATGACCCCGTCGGTGAAGAAGTCGGCTTCGCCCGCCTGCAGGAGGAGGCCGAGGTGGGGCTCGCCGGGGACCGTGCGGACGGCCCACACCACCGATTCCACCGCGGCTTCGGTGGCGGTGGCGAACGAGGCCAGGTGGCGTTCCATCCGCCCGGCGAACTCCTCGACCCCGGCGAGCCCGACCGCGCGCAGGATGTCCTTGAGGCCCGGGAAGTAGCGGTAGACCGTCTGCCGGGTCACGCCGGCTTCGGCGGCGACGTCGGACAGGCTCGTCTTGGCCAGCCCCACGCGGTCGAGGCACGCCGTCGCCGCCTCGACGATGCGGCGGCGTGCCTCGTCCTCCGTGCCGGGCGGGTTGCCCCGCCATCCGTGGTGCCCCATGCCCGTCATCTTCCCCGACCGTCACACCGGGGCGGGCCGGCGGGCCCGGTGCAGCGCGGCCAGCACCAGGCCGGCCGCGACGAAGCACACGAGCGCATAGAGCCCGCTTTCGCTCGGGACGTCGTTCAGCGCGGACAGCCAGATGACCGCCAGGACCCCCAGGTAGGCGGCCGGGTAGATCCGGGCGAAGGCGGATACGTCCGAAGGTGACCGCTGGGTCGCGACGATCCAGCCGCCGGCCAGCCAGACCGCGGCCAGTTCGACGCCGAGGATCCAGGCCTGCGCGGTCGGATGCCCTTGGACCAGGCTCGCCGGAAGGCCCGCGACCACCATCGCGAGCGGCGTCAGGACGCCGGCGAGCAGGAACGCGGCACGGCCCTTCAGCCGTACGACCAGGTACGTCATCGCCGCCATCGAAACCGAAGCGAACAGCAGCATGCTCGTCATCGGCACGGTCGCCAGCGCGGGGCGGTTCACGATGGTGTTGCCGGGGTTCCACGCCCACCACTTCAGCGGCGGTCCGATCTGGTCGAAGACCTCGTAGAACACCTGGCACACGAAGGCGACGGCGATCGAACCGCGCAGCGCGCCGCGCCGGAAGATCCCGAGCGAGCGCACGACCTCGTACGCGAGCTGGCTGAACGCCGGGTAGAACGCCACGATGTAGAGCGGCAGCCGGTCCCCCATGAACTGCACGGTGAACCGGTTGTGGGCGAAGATGAAGCCGTACAGCTCGTCGAGGCCGAACCACTCCGGGAAGTACAGCGGCGGTTCGGTGACGAACAGGTAGACCAGGGAAGCGCACCACAGCGCCAGGTTGACCGGATCGCCCGCGCGGTACCGGCGGACGGCGTGCACCAGCGCGAAGACGGCTCCGCCGACGACGAGCGCTTCGAGCACCGGCAGCGTCCAGTTCGCCAGGTCCCCCGGGAAGCGGACCGACACCACCGGGGAGACGTCGTGGCAGTCGAAGCCGAGCCCGCGCGTGACGGCCTCGGCGTCCGGCCCGCACGCCGTGCTCACCGCGCGGCCGCGGGCGAGTAGTCGGTGGCGGGCGGCTCGGCGCGGGGATCGAACCCGAACGGCACCCGCTGCCGCCCGAGCGCCGCGCGGACGCGGTGACGCAGGAGTCCCGCGAGCACGCGGGGGTTGCGCAGCATGTCCCCCAGCGACTCGTCCATGTTGAAGACCTTGGCGAAGTGCTCGTCGACGACGTCGTCTTCGCGTGCGGCGCCGACGATCAGGCTGAACGCCGGCGCGGACACGGCCGCGAGGATCCGGCGTTTCCATTCGGGCGGTTTCTCGGTCCCCTCGCCGCATTCGTACCCCTGGTCGCGGGCCATCGCGAGGCGCCACGGCACCTGCAGCGCCTTCCGCTGCGCGGCGAGGAAGCGCTTCCCGAAGCCGTCGTCGAGGCGGCCGGCGCGGGACAGGTGTTCGCGCAGGAGCAGCGCCGAGCCCGCCGCGGAGCTGATGCCCTGTGCGTAGAAGGGGTTGAAGGCGCAGATGGAATCGCCGACGAACGCCAGGCGGCGCGGCGGCGTGCGCAGGCGGTCGTAGCGGCGCCACTTGTTGCCGGTCGAGCGGGTGAGGTGCACTTCGGACGTCGGCTCGCACCGGTCCATCGCGGCGGCGAACAACGGCGTCCGCACCCGGCGGGCCACCTCGGCGAACGCGTCGGTGGTGCGGGGCATGTCCAGGCCCCACGAACCCATGCAGGCGATGACCCTGTTGCCTTCGACGGGGAAGAAGTTGACCAGGAAGTCGTGCTCGGCGGGGTGCGCGCCCTTGTCCGGCGTCGGCATGATCACCAGGTGCCGCCACCACCAGGACGCCGGGCGTTCGGCGGGCAGGTCGTACCAGCGTGAGGTGTAGGTGACCTTGGCGTCGAGGGTCCGCGTTTCCGGCGCGGGCCACCCCGCGGCCGTCAGCCAGCCGGCGACCGGGGAGCCGCGCCCGGTCGCGTCGACGACGAAATCGGCGTCGAGGTGCTCACCCCCGGCGTCGACCCCGGTGACCGCGCCGCCGTCGAAGGTCAGTCCGCCGGCGGTGGTCCCTTCGCGGATGACGACGTTGGGCAGCTCCCGCACCTTGTCGCGCAGCACCCGCTCGATGAGGATCCGCGAGCCGTAGATCATGGTCATCGCACTGCGCTTGCGCGCCGACCAGCCCTCGCCGTCGAGGTAGGCCGCGTCCATGGACGGCATCAGGTGCAACCCGCCCGCCGCGATCAGGTCGTCTTCGAAGCCGGGGAACAGCGCGCCGATCGCCCGCCGCCCCGAGTTCAGCAGGAAGTGCGGGTGCTTGCTCTGCGGCACCCCACGCCGATGTTCGGCACCGGCCGGCAGCCGGTCGCGTTCGAGGACGAGCACCCGCTCGAAGAACGGGGCAAGAGCACCGGCGGTGCAGAGACCGGCGGCACTGCCCCCCAGGACGACGGCGGTCTGGCCGAGCCGCATGCGGATCAACTCCCGTCATTCATACAAAGTGACGACGAATGTATGAATGATGGGGCAGGCCTGTCAAGGTGGCGGCTTGACAGTGACCGGATCGAGCCTCCATGGTTAGTTACATGACCAACGAACCGACGAACCGCCGTGTGCGGTGGTCGGCGTGAAGGACGACGGGCGGCCGCTGTTCCTGCAGATCGCCGAGCAGATCGAGAGCTCGATCGTCGACGGGAGCCTGACCGCGGATACGCAGGTGCCGTCCACCAACGAGCTCGCGGCCTTCCACCGGATCAACCCGGCGACCGCGGCCAAGGGGATCAACCAGCTCGTCGCCGACGGGATCCTCTACAAGAGACGGGGCATCGGCATGTTCGTCGCCACGGATGCCCGCGCGCAGCTGCTCGAACGGCGGCGCCGGGACTTCACGCGGCAGTTCCTCGCCCCGCTGATGGCGGAGGCGGGCAAGCTCGGCATGGAAGCCGAGGAGATCAAGAAGCTGATCGACGTCTGGGAGCCGGAACGATGAACGTGGTGCGCACGACCGGGGTGACCAAGCGCTACGGCTCGCTCGCCGCGCTCGACGGGGTGAGCGTGACGCTCGCCGAGAACACGATCCACGGCTTGCTGGGCCGCAACGGTGCCGGCAAGACCACGCTGATGCGGATCCTCACCGGGCAGAGCCGCGAAACCGGCGGCACGGTGGAGGTTTTCGGGCAGCACCCGTACGAGAACGCCGGCGTGCTCGCGCGGACCTGCTTCATCAAGGAAAGCCAGCACTACCCGGAGAAGTTCCGGGTGAAGCACGCGCTGCGCGCGGCCGAACTGCTCTACCCGGACTGGGACGGCTCGTTCGCCGCGGCACTGCTGGCGGACTTCGCCGTCCCAAGTGGACAGTTGCTCGGCAAGCTCTCGCGGGGGCAACTCTCGGCGGTCGGCGTGGTCATCGGGCTGGCTTCGCGGGCGCCGCTGACACTGTTCGACGAGCCCTACCTCGGCCTCGACGCCGTCGCGCGCCAGCTGTTCTACGACCGGCTGCTCGCCGACTACGCCGAGCATCCGCGCACGATCGTGCTGTCCACGCACCTGATCGACGAGGTCAGCGACCTGATCGAGCACGTCGTGCTGCTCGACCACGGCCGGGTGCTGATCGACGCCGACGCGGAGTCACTGCGCGGCGAGGCGGTAGCGGTGACCGGGCCCGCCGACGCCGTCGAGCGCTTCGCCGCCGGCTACGAAGAACTGCACCGCGAACGGATCGGCGGCGCGCTGCGCGTCACCCTCGCCGGGGCGCCCGACCGAGTCCACCCCGGACTCGACTTCGAGCCGGTTTCGCTGCAGCAGCTGGTCGTCCGCACCACCCAGCACCACGGCGCGCCGGTCGCCGCCGGGAAGGAAGCCCGATGACCCGCGTGCTCGACGTCGCCCGGATCCAGCTGGTCAACTGGCCGGCCCTGCTCGCCTACCCGCTGGCCGCGGTGGTCGCACTCCCCCTGCTGGGCTGGGGCATCGACGTCTCGAACGGCCAGACGGCGGTGGGCGACCACGAGGTCTACCTGCTCCCGATGCTGCTGGGCGTGGCCGCGACGGCGCACCTGCAGACGATGACCCAGGTCTTCCCGTTCGCACTGGGCCTCGGGGTGACCCGCCGCCGCTTCTTCGCGGCGACGGCGCTGGTCGTGACGGCGCAGGCACTGTTCTTCGGCCTGCTGCTGGTGGCGTTCGCGACGGTCGAGCGCCGGACCGGCGGCTGGGGCCGGGAAGCCCGGATCTACGGTCTCGGCGTCCTCCGCCAGGACGGCCCGCTGACGCAATGGCTGGCGTTCTCGGGCCCGATCGTGGCGACGTCGGCGATCTGCGTCCTGGCGGGCGTGGTGTTCCAGCGCTGGCGGCAGACGGGGATCTACCTGGCGGTCTTCGGCAGCGTCGCCATCCTCGCGGCGGCCGGTGCGCTGGCGACGACGCAGCGGTGGTGGCGGCCGATCGGGAGCTTCCTGGGTGACCAGCCTTCGCTGACGCTGTTCACGGCTTACCCGCTGGCCTTCGCCCTGGCCGTGGGCGGCGCGGCGTGGCTGGTGCTGCGGCGCTCGACGACCTGATCAGCTGCTGCGGGCCACCGCCCCCGCGATCAGCATCGCCAGCCCGTGCTGTAGCGCCGGCGCCAAATCCAGGTGCAGCGCCCGCAACGCCGGGTCGGCCTCGTACGCCGCCAGTGCGCTCGGGGCCGGGCGGCAGTGCGTCCACAGGCCGCCCGTCAGGATCATCGCCATCAGGCACACCGACGGCGCCTCCTCGCCGACCTCGGGGACGTAGCCCCGGAGCAGGTCGGCCATCGTCTCCAGGCCCGCCAGCGCCGACTGCTTGAAGCGCACCACCACGTCCACCGACACGTTGTGCTCCAGCACGCCCGCCTGCGCGCCGATCAGGTCGCACAGCACCGTGCGGCGGGCCAGGGACTGCGCGACCACCGTCGCGAACGCGTCGCCGCGCTCCCGTGCCGGGAGGTCACGGTCCACGCCCACTGTCAGCTCGGCCGACACCTCGACCAGCCAGTCGCGCAGGGCGCCGTCCAGGAGTTCGAGCAGGACCGCTTCGCGGGATTCGAAGTAGCGCAGCACGTTCGACTTGGCCAGGCCGACCCGGCGGCTGAGCTCGTTGAGGCTCACGTCGGCCACCGGCATCTCGTCGAGCATGGCCAGCGCCGTGTCGAGGATCGTGCGCCGCCGCTCCTCCCGCTGCTCCGCGCTGCGCGCCCGTTGGAACGTCATGAGATCAGCCTAACGCCCTTCGCCCAAACTTAAAGACCGACAGTCTCTTGACAATAGACCGACGGTTCCTTAGCGTCGGAGTCATAACAGACCGCCGGTCCGCAAGGGCCGCCACCGGAGGGACCACCGCCATGAGCAAGAACTGGACCGACCGCGACGTGCCGAGCCAGCAGGGCCGCGTCGCCGTCATCACCGGCGCCAACACCGGGCTCGGCTTCGACACCGCCAAGGTGCTGGCCGAGCGCGGCGCGACGCTGGTGCTCGCCGTGCGCGACGTCGAGAAGGGCAAGCAGGCGGCCGCCAAGCTCGGGGCGAACGCCGACGTCACCGTGCAGGAGCTGGACCTCGCCTCGCTCGATTCCGTCCGGGCCGCCGCGGCCGAGCTGCGCGGCACGCTGCCGAAGATCGACCTGCTGATCAACAACGCCGGCGTCATGTACCCGCCGCGGCAGACCACCCGCGACGGCTTCGAGCTGCAGTTCGGCACCAACCACCTCGGCCACTTCGCGTTCACCGGCCTGCTGCTGGACCTCCTGCTGCCGGTCGAGGGCTCCCGCGTGGTGACCGTCGCCAGCATCGCCCACCGCATCCGCGCCGCGATCCACTTCGACGACCTGCAGTGGGAGAACTCCTACGACCGCGTCGCCGCCTACGGCCAGGCCAAGCTCGCCAACCTGATGTTCAGCTACGAACTGCAGCGCCGGCTCGCGTCGCGGGGCACCACCGCCGCCGTCGCCGCGCACCCCGGGGTGGCGCGCACCGAGCTGATGCGCAACTCCCCCGCGATCGCCCGCGCGCTCTTCCCGGCCGTCGCGCCGCTGTTCACCCAGAGCTCGGAGCGGGGCGCGCTGCCGATCCTGCGCGCCGCGACCGACCCCGCCGCCCTCGGCGGCCAGTACTACGGCCCCGACGGCCTCGGCGGGTACCGCGGCCGCCCGCAGGTGGTCGCCTCGAGCCCGCAGTCCTACGACGTCGCCGTGCAGCGTCGGCTGTGGACGGTGTCGGAGGAGCTCACCGGCGTCAAGTTCCCGGTCGGCTGATCCGTCCACAACGGACTGCCGTCCCTGGGGGTGACAGGACCAGGCACGGACACCGCGCGCGGCCTACCGTGAAGTGGTGACCGACGAACCGAACCTCCTGGGCGATCACCTCCGCGCCCGCCGGGAGCTGCTCTCGCCCGAGCGGGCGGGCATCCCGGCCGTCGGCGTGCGGCGGGTGCCGGGGCTGCGCCGGGAAGAGGTCGCGATGCTGGCCGGCATCAGCGCCGACTACTACCTGCGCCTGGAGCAGGGCCGCGACCGCAACCCCTCGAGGCAGGTCCTCGAAGCGATCGCCCGCGTGCTGCAGCTCGACGACGACACCGCGGCGTACCTGATCGGCCTCACCGAGCAGCGGCCCGCGAAACGACGGCGACGGCGCCGCAAGGAGACGGTCCCGCCGGGGATGGTCAAGTTCCTCGCGGCGGTCGGGCTGCCCGCCTTCGTCGAGGGCCGCTACCTCGACGTGCTGGCGGCCAACCCGCTCGCCGAAGCGATTTCGCCGCGGCTCGTGGCCGGGGCCAACCGGCTGCGGGACGTCTTCCTCGATCCGGCCGAACGAGCGCTCTTCCCCGACTGGGACCTCGCCACCCAGGGGCTGGTGGCGGGGTTCCGCCAGTCGGTCGGGACCGAGACCGGCGACCCGCGGTTCATCGAGCTCGTCGGGGAGCTTTCCCTGGCCAGTCCCCGGTTCCGCGAACTGTGGGCCCGCCACGACGTCGCGAACCGGCGGGGCGCGACCGTGCGCTTCGCCCACCCGCAGGTCGGCGAACTGGTGCTGAACCGGGAAAAGCTCGAACTCAGCGACGCGCCGGGGCTCGTGCTCGCGGTCTACCACCCCGATCCCGGCACCGACGCCGCGGACAAGCTCGCCCTCCTCGCCTCCGCGGCGCTCGCGCCGGCCTCACCCCTCCGGAAGGACGTCCGATCATGAGCAAGCTCGCCCTCGTCACCGGCGCCACGTCGGGCATCGGCCGGGCGTTCGCCGAGCGCCTGGCCGCCGACGGCCACGACCTGGTGCTCGTCGGACGGCGCCAGGACCGGCTGGACGAGTTCGCCGCCGCCCACACCGGCGTCAAGGTGCGCACGGTGGCGGCCGACCTGGCCACCGACGACGGCATCGACGCGGTCGCCGACATCGCCGGCACCGAACCGCTCGACCTGCTGGTGAACAACGCGGGCGTCGCGCACTACATGCCACTGGCCGACCTGCCCGCCGCGCAGGCGCGCGAACTGGTCAAGGTCAAGGTCCTCGCGCCGACCCTGCTCGCCCGCGCGGCGGTGGCCGGCATGGTCGAACGCGGCCACGGCGCGATCGTGAACGTCGCGGGCATGATCGCCTTCAGCGGCCCCGCCCCGCAGGCGCAGCTGCCGCGGCGGACGGTCTACGCCGGCACGCTCGCCCACCTGGTCACGATGTCGCAGACGCTCGGCGCCGAACTCGACGGCACCGGCGTCCGCGTGCAGGTCGTGTGCCCCGGTGTGGTCGCGACCGAGTTCCACTCGCGCCAGGGACTGGACCTGAGCGCGGTCCCGCGGATGAGCGCGGCCGACGTCGTATCGGCTTCGCTGCGCGGGTTGGAGCTCGGCGAGGTCGTCTGCGCGCCGGGCGTGGCGGACGCCGGCTTGCTGGAGTCGGTGTTCGAGGCGGAACTGGCGGCGTTCGGCGGGCAGAGCCCCGAACTCGCCACCCGCTACCGGTCCGCCTGATCCCCGGACGCCTTCAGCAGCAACCGGTGCAGGGTGTCCTGCTCGCGCGGGGTCAGCCGCGCGAGCAGCTCGCCGGTCACCGCCGCCGAGATCTCCTCGGTCTGCGTCACCACCGCCCGCCCGTCTTCGGTCAACGTCAGCACGTGCCGGCGGCGGTCCTCCGTGTCGCGTTCGCGCACCACCCAGCCCGCGGCTTCCAGGCGGTCGAGCACCTTCACCAGGTCGCTGCGGTCGAGGCCGAGGCGGTCGGCGACGGACTGCTGGGACAGCGGGCCGTACTCGCCGACGCAGACCAGGACGTAGAAGTCGCGCAACGACGTGCCGATCGCCGCCAGCTCCTCGTCGATCCGGGCGACGCCGCCGCGGTGGAGGCGGCCCATCAGGTAGGTGGGCCAGCGCAGCAGGGCACGGGGGCGATCGGGCATGCCGGTGATCCTAGGCCAAGAAAGCGGGTTGGCACAATTGTAGGAGATCCCTACAGTAGGTGGCATGAACGAAACCAAAGTCGCCCTGGTCACCGGGGCCAGCCGGCCGCAGGGCCTCGGCTTCGCCGTCGCCCGCGAGCTCGCCACCCGCGGCCACCACGTCGTCCTCGCCGGGCGGAACCTCGAGCAGACCCGCGAACGGGCCGCGCAGCTCGTCGCCGAAGGGCTCTCCGCCGACGCCGTCCGCCTCGACATCACCGACCCGGCGGACGTCGCGGCCTGCGCCGAGCACCTCCGCGCCACGGCAGGCCGCCTCGACGTGCTGGTCAACAACGCCGCGAACATGCCCGACTTCACCGTGACATCCCTTCTGGACACCGACATCGCCGCGGCCCGCGGCTCCTACGACGTCGTCGTCCTGGGACCCCTGGCGCTCGTCCAGGCCTGCCTGCCGCTGCTGCGGGCCGCCCCCGCCGCCCGGATCGTCAACGTCTCCAGCGGTGCCGCCGCGCAGATCGGCGCCGGCGTCGAAGCCGTCCGGGCCCCCGGGTACACGCTGGCCAAGTACGCCCTCGAAGGCCTGACCGCGGCCCTCGCCGCCGAGCTGCGCGCCACCGGCATCCACGTCGAAGCCGTCGATCCCGGCTCGGTGGCCACCCACCCCGAACGCGGCGACGACGCCGACGACCGCTCCCCCGCCGAAGCCGCGCTCGACATCGCCGCGGCGGCGACCGGCGAGTCCACAAAGGACTGACGCCCCCCGAAGGCGGACGCGGCGCTGGTCCTCGACGAGGCGACGCGCGAGCTGCCGCTGACGGCGTTCGTGCTGTTCTCCTCGATCGCGGGGACGTTCGGCAAGGCGGGCCAAGCCAACTACGCGGCCGCGAACCGCATCCTGGACGCCCTCGCCGCCCGCCGGCACGCGGCAGGCCTTCCGGCGGTGTCACTGGCTTGGGGCCTGTGGGAGGTCTGGCTTCGATTCGCTGACCACGCTGGAGATCCGCACCCGCGTCACGGCCCGCGCGGGAGTGGACCTGCCGGCGGCGGCGCTGTTCGACCACCCGACGGTGGCCGCCCTCGCCGCGTACCTGGCGGAGCGGCTCGCTACCGGAGTCCGCTGATGTAGCGCACGCCGCCCATCCGCAGTTCGTCGTCGCCGATCGGGAACCCGTAGGCGGTGAACAGGTCCCGGACGCTGCGGCCGGTCACCGTCCACCCGAGGCCGGTCAGGTAAGGGGCGGCTTCGGTGCGCGCGCCGAAGTACCGCAGTGCCGCGTGGTCGAGGTCGAAGCCGTGCGCCCGCCACCGTGCGGAGAGGCGATCGAGGCCGGTCTTGGTTTTCTCGTCGTCTCCCGGCGCCGGGTTGGGCCTGCTCTCGGTGGCGACCCGGCTGCCCGGCGCGCTGAGTGCGGTGACGGTGTCCAGCAGCCGGTCCTGCGCCTCCGGCGGCAGGTAGCCCAGCAGGCCTTCAGCGCTCCACGCCGTCGGCAGGTCCGGGTCGAACCCTGCGGCGCTTACGGCGGTGGTCCAGTCGTCCCGCAGGTCGGCGGCGGCCACCCGGCGATCGGCCGTGGGTACCGCGCCCAGCTCGGCCAAGGCGTGCGTCTTGAACCCGGCGACCCGCGGCTGGTCGACTTCGAACACGACGGTCCCGGGCGGCCAGGGCAGCCGGTAGGCGCGGGAATCCAGCCCCGAGGCGAGGATCACGGCCTGCGTGATGCCCGCGCTGGTCGCGTCGAGGAAGAAGTCGTCGTAGAACTTGGTACGCACCTTCGCCCCGTCGATGGCACCCCGGCCGACCAGGTCGCCGGGAGCCGTTTCGCCGGTCGCGAGCCGGGTGAGGAGGTCGACCCCGACGGCGCGGACGAGCGGCGCGGCGAACGGCTCGTCGACGGGCCCCTCGCGGCTCGCCACCGCCCGCGCGACGGCGGCCAGGGTGGCGGTCGCGCCGACGCCGGAGGTCGCGTCCCAGCTGTCGCCGTCGTGCCTGGGTGTCATGCCGGTGGACGATAATGGAGGTCCGGGCGAGCTCACCTAAAGTGAGAGCGATGACCGCCCGCTTGCCTCGCAGCGACACCCGGGACAACCGCGCGCGCATCCTCACCGCGGCCCGCACGGCGTTCGGCACGGACGGCCTGGACGTCCCGATCCGCGAGATCGCCCGCCGCGCCGAGGTCGGCCCCGCGACGGTGTACCGCCACTTCCCGACCAAGCAGACGCTGGTCACGGAGGCGTTCACGGACCAGGCTCTCGCCTGGCAGGCCGTGCTGACCGAGGGTCTCGCCGACCCCGATCCCTGGCGGGGTTTCCGCTTCGCGGTGGAGGAGTTGTGCGCGCTGCAGGTGCGCGACCACGCTTTCGTCACGGCGGTCAAGTCCGCGTACCCGCACGCGCTGGACTTCGCGTCGATGCGGGCTTCCTCGCTCGCCGCCGCGGCGGAACTGATGCGCCGGGCCGCGGACCACTTGCGCCCGGGCGTCACCGTGAGCGACCTGACCCTGATGATCACCGCGGGCGCCGGTCTCCACGGCACAACCCCGGCGGTGGCCCGCCGGTTCGCGGCGCACGTGATCCACGCGTTCCGGGCATAGTGCCGGCATGGACTACGACCACATCCGCGCGCGCCTCCGGCTCCTGACCACGGAGCAAGGCGGCCGCCGGACCCCGATCACCTCCGGGTACCGGTCGCACTGGGCTTTCCCGCCCGACCACCACCCGGACCGCCACGACGGCCCGGTGACCCTCGATGCGGTGCGAACACTCGCTCCGGGCGAGGAGGCGATGGTGCGCCTCCACCCCCTGGTACCCGATCTCTGGCCGCCTCTCATCCCGGGGTTGCGGCTGACGATGTACGAGGGAGCCCGGGTGGTCGGCTTCGCCGAGGTGGTCGAGGTGGTCCCCGCAACCCGATGACCGGCCGGGTCACGCCCGGGTTCGACCGCGCCGCGCCAGCACGCCGGCGATGCGGCGGCGCCAGCGGCGGGCGACGGCGAACTCGTGCTGGACGTCGGCGATCCGCGCCGTCACGTACTCGAAGGAAATCATCGCGCCTCCCGGTGCTGCCGGTGTCACCGTCGCCGGAAGACCTTGTGCGGACCTTGTGGATCCGCTACGCCTGAGGGCTGGGAGGGGCGTCGTGGTGGAACTTCGTGTGCTGGGTGCCGTCGAGGTCGTGGCCGGTGGGCGGCGGCTCGATGTCGGGCACGCCCGGCAGCGGGACGTGCTGGCCGTGCTGCTGCTGGACGCCGGCCGGGCCGTTCCGGTCGATCGGCTGATCGACCGCGTCTGGGGTGAACGGGCGCCGCGGCAGCCGAGGAACGCCCTCTACGCCTACGTCTCGCGGCTGCGCGGGCTGCTGGCCCCCCTCGACGGTGTCGCGATCGAACGCGACCGCGGCGGCTACGTCCTCGTCGCCGACCCGCTGACGGTCGACGTGCACCGCTTCGAGGACCTCCTGCGGCGGGCGCGGGCCACCACGGACGACCAGGCGGCCCTCGCGCTGTACGACGAGGCGCTCGCCCTGTGGCGGGGCGAACCGTTCAGCGAGCTGGACGCCCCGTGGGTCGACGCCGTCCGCGGCGAACTGGAGCGCAAGCGCGAAGCCGCGGAGCTGGACCGTGACGACCTCCGGCTGCGCACCGGCGCCCACGCCGAGGTGCTCGCCCGGCCCGAGCGCGGCGGCACAGCCGCGGAACGGGCCGCCGCGCAGCGGATCGAGGCGCTCTACCTCGACGGGCACCCGGCCGACGCGCTGCGGGAGTACGAGCGGGTCCGGGCCCGGCTGGCCGACGAGCTCGGTGCCGACCCGGGACCGCACCTGCGCGGGGTGCACGAACGGATCCTGCGCGGCGGGCAGGCGGCCGGGCTGCTCCCCCGGCAGCTGCCGACCGCGCCGCCGTCCTTCACCGGACGCGCCGGCGAACTCGCGGCGCTCGACCGGCTGCTCGCCGCGCCGGGTGCGGTGGCGGTCGTCTCCGGCGCCGGTGGTCTCGGGAAGACCTGGCTCGCCCTGCGGTGGGCGGCCGGCCACGCGAGCCGGTTCCCCGACGGGCAGCTCTACGCCGACCTGCGCGGCTTCGACCCGGCACACGAACCGGTGCCCGCCGAACGCGCGCTCCGCGGCCTCCTCGGCGCGCTGGGCGTGGCGCCGGAGTCGATCCCGCCGGAGCCGGACGCGCAAGCGGCGCTGTACCGGAGTCTCACCGCCCAGCGCCGGCTGCTCGTGCTGCTGGACAACGCCCGCGACACCGCGCACGTCGCCCCGCTGCTCCCCGGCGGGTCGTCGTGCTCGGTCCTGATCACCAGCCGGCACGAGCTGGGCGGGCTGCTCGCCACCCGGGGCGCGGGCGCACTCCCGCTGCGCACCCTGGCCGAACCCGAGGCGCGGGACCTGCTCGCGCACAAGCTCGGCGCCGCCCGGCTGGCCGCCGAACCCGAGGCCACGCGGGAAATCCTGCGCCGGTGCGGTGGCCTGTCGCTGGCACTCGCGATCGTCGCCGCCCGCGTCACGGCCCAGCCGGACCGCCCGCTGGCCGCGCTCGCCGCCGAACTGCGGGAAAGCCGCCTGGACGCGCTGGACACCGGTGAGCTGTCCGCGAGCCTGCGCGTGGTGTTCGAAGCGTCCTACCGCTCTCTCGACGCCAGTGCCGCGACCGCGTTCCGCCTGCTCGGGCTGATGCCCGGCGGCGACACCGGGCGCGCGGCCGCGACCGCGCTGCTCGGGGACGCGCGGCCGCTGCGAGCGCTGTGCGCCGCGAACCTGCTGTCGGAGGAGCCGCCGGGCCGGTTCCGGATGCACGACCTCGTCAAGCTCTACGCCGGCGAGCTCGCCGCCGCGACCGACGATCCGGACGCCCGGCTCGCCGCCGCGACCCGGCTGTTCGACCACTACCTGGGCTGGGCCGCGGCAGCGATGGACCGGTTCTCGCCCCACGAGCCCTACCTCCGCGCGCCCGCCGCGTGCCCGGCCGGGCCGCGCCCGGACTTCGCCGACGTCGGCGCCGCGCGGGCGTGGCTGGACGCCGAGCGGGCGACGATGCTGACGACGGCCGCCCACGCTCCCGCCGGACTGGGCGGCCACGTCGTCCGCCTGTCGGCGACGCTCTGGCGGTACCTGGACGTCGCGGCGCTCTACCACGACGCGCTCGTCCTGCACTCGGCCGCGCTCGCGTCGACCGCCGACGGCACCCGGGAGCGGGGCTTCGCGGCCATGGCCGCCGGCTCCGCGCTCACCCGGCTCGGCCGCTACGACGAAGCCGCGGGCCACCTCCGGCAGGCGCTGTCCGTGGCCCTGGACCGGGGTGACGACCTCCTCGAAAGCATGGTGCGCAACAACTTCGCGACGATCGACGACATGCGCGGCCGTCGCCCGGAGGCGCGGGAGCAGCTCGGACTCGCGCTCGCCGCCGCGCGGCGCACCGGCCACGTCCTGCTGGAGGGCATCGCCCTGTGCAACATCGGCGAGCACCACCGCTGGTGCGGCGACCACGAAACGGCGCTCGGCTACCTGCACCGGAGCGGCCGCATCGCGCTGGACCTCGGCTCGGCCGGCCTCGGCGGACCGGTGCTCGCCGCGCTGGGCGGCGCGTACGCCGGCCTGGGCCGGCCGGCGGAGGCCGACGACCACTTCCGCCGCGCCCTGGACTTCGCGAAGACCGGCGGCGACACGAACCTCGAAATCTCGGCCCTCAACGAATTCGCGGCCACGAAGACCGGCGCGGAGGCGATCGCGTTGTACGAGCAGGCGCTGGACCTCGCCGAGCGATCCGGCCACCTCCTCGAACGGGCCGTCGCCCAGCACGGCCTGGGCGCGGCGCACCGCGCGGCCGGCAGCCACGCCGACGCGAAGGCCCACCTCGAAGCGGCCTTGGCGACGTACACGGAACTCGGCATCCCGGCGGCCGGCGAGGTGCGCGCCCTGCTCGGCGAGCCGGTGCCGGGCGGGTCGCCGGTATCGTTGACCGGTGATCGGCAATCTTGAGACGTTCCAGCACGAGTTGGCCGCCAGCGGGTTCCCGCCGCTGGTCAACAAGCTGGCCGGGGCCGGCTTCCGGGGCCGGATCGCCACCCGCACCCTCGGGCCGCTGCGGCTGGTCTCCCTCGACACGCCGGCGAGCGCCTGCACCGGGCGGGCGCGCGACGCCACCGGCGGCGAGAACCTGGCGATCAAGGTGATGACCCGGGGCCGGACGCGGATCGAGCAAGGGCGTGGCGAGGCCGAACTCGGGCCGGCCGACCTGGTGCTGCTCGATCCCACGCGGACGTTCCGGTTCGAGAGCACCGCCGCCGCGCACGTCACCATCCTGGTTCCGCGCCGGGAGCTGCGGATCCGGCCGGCGCAGATCGACCGGCTCGCCGGGGTACGCATCGACGGCAGCCACGGCCCGGGCGCGCTCGTCTCCGTGCTGGCCCGGGAATCGGCGCGGTCGGCGACCGAGTTCCGCGAGACGGAAGCGCTGCGGTCGGCGGCGGCCGTCGTCGAGCTGATCTCGGTAGCGCTGGAGGCCCGGCTCGGCGACGACCGACCGGCCCCGGACGAGGGGCTGCGGGACCGGATCACCGGCTACATCGAGGCCCGGCTGGCCGATCCCGAGCTGTCCCCGCCCGGCATCGCCGCCGCCCACCACATCTCGGTGCGCCGGCTGCACAAGCTGTTCGAGGACCAGCCGCTCACCGTCGCGGCCCTGATCCGCCGTCGCCGCTTGGAGCGCTGCCGAGCCGAGCTGGCCGGCAGCGGACGTACGGTCACCGCCGTGGCCGCCCGGTGGGGATTCTCCGATCCCACCCATTTCAGCAAGCTCTTCAAAGCGACGTACGGCTACACCGCCCGCGCACTGGTGACCAGCAACCGTGCACGGACGACCAGGACGCGCACGGCCGGCCCGGGAAAGGATGGTGGTGTTCAAGGCAGACAACAGAACTAGGAGAAGTCGTGGCAAAGGTGAACATCGTCCGCCCCGGTGAGGGCGAGATCCTCGGCAGCGGGGCCCAGCGGATCCGCATCCTGGAGAACGGCGAGCACACCGACCACCGGCTGGGGTTCGCCGAGGTCACCATTCCGCCCGGCACCCCGAGCCCGTTGCAGCACCGCCACGCCCAGCACGACGAGGGCTTCTACGTGCTGGCGGGAACGTTCCGGTTCACCGTCGGCGAGGACCACTACGACGCCGGGCCGGGCACTTGGGTCATCGTGCCGACCGGGGCGCCGCACACGTTCGCCAACGTCGGCACCGAGAACGCGGTCATGCTGAACACCTTCACGCCCGACCTGTACGTGCAGTACTTCCGCGACTTCAAGGCCATGATCGATTCCGGGCAGCCGGTGAACGCCGAGACCATGACACCGCTTTGGAAGAAGTACGCCACCGAGATCTCGGACGAATACGCCTCGTGATGCGGCTCGCGCCGACGAGCTGATCGCGGCTCTTGGCCATGAACATCCCCTAGCGGAGCACCGCCGGCGACTCCTGGCGGCTGCTGCCCGGCGACTGGAAGCTGTGCCACCAGACCGTCGAGTGCGACCACCACTGCGACAAGGCGTGGGTCGCGCAGGTGGAGTGGAGCGCGGAGGCCGAGTACCCGGGCACGACCCGGGCGTGCGACCAGAACTGGCTGATCCACGACCTGCAACGGCACAGCGGCCGCCGTCGTGAGGGCGTCAGCTCCGGCCCTCGAGCACGTGGCCGGCCGCCCACGACGCCAGCAGGGCCAGGCCGTCCGCCGTGGCCGTGCCGGCGGGTGCCGTGTAGACGTTGAGGAGCAGGCCGGGGTCGGCGGGCAGCTCCATCGACTCGACGTCCAGGTCGAGCCGGCCCACCACCGGGTGGTGCAGGCGCTTGTGTCCGGAGCGGTGGAGCCGGACGTCCTGAGCCGCCCACCGCTGCCGGAACAGGTCGCTGCGCGTCGACAACTCGCCGACCAGGGCGATCAGCTGCTCGTCGTGCGGATTGCGACCGGCTTCCATCCGTAGTTTCGCGGCCACGTCGCCGGCGATCCGGTCGTAGTCGACGAAGAACGCTTCCGCCGCCTCGGGTTCCAGGTACACGAACCGCGCGGTGTTCGCCGGCCGTCGCGGGTCGGCCAGCACCGGGGCATACAGCGCGCGGGCGAGGTGGTTCACGGCCAGCACGTCGTACCGGCCGTTGCAGATCCACGCCGGCGCATCGGTGACGGCGTCGAGCACCCGCTGAAGCGCCGGACGCACCGTCGTGGCGGGTCGGCGGCGGCGTGGACCGCCGGGCGCCCGGGACTGCCGCGCGAGGTGGAACAGGTGATCGCGCTCGGCTTCGTCGAGGTGCAAGGCGGCGGCCACCGCGTCGAGCACCCCGTCGGAGGCGCCGCCGAGGCTGCCGCGCTCCATCCGCACGTAGTAGTCGACCGACACCCCGGCCAGGAGAGCCACCTCTTCGCGACGCAGCCCTTTGACCCGGCGGTTGCCGCCGTAAGCGGGCAGCCCGGCGCGCTCGGGCGCGATCCGCGCGCGGCGCGAGCGCAGGAACTCCTTGATCTCGGTGCGCAGATCGATCTTGGTCACCCCTTCACCCTAGATCCGGCCCACCGGCGGAGGGAGGTACTGCCGGTACCCCTAGGTACCCGTCGCGGTCGTGGCGATGCCGCCGTCGACCGGGATGACGGTGCCCGTGAGGTAGGCCCCGGCCCGGCTGGCGAGGAATACGGCGACGCCCGCCATGTCGTCGTCGCGGCCGAGCCGGCGCAGCGGGGCCTTCGCCGCGATCGTGTCGCCGACGGCCTCGAGCGTGGCCGCCATCATGTGTGAGGGGAACGGCCCGGGGGCCACGGCGTTCACCGTGATGTGCTGCGGGCCCAGTTCACGGGCCAGGACCCTGGTGAGCTGGTGGAGTGCCGCTTTGCTGCCGGCGTAGGAGTAGTTGGGCGACTCGGCGACGTGGATGGCGGCGATGCTGCCGATGTTGACGATCCGCGCGGGATCCTCGGCCGTGCCCGCCCGGCGAAGCGCGGGCAGCAGCGCCTGCACCAGCCAGAACGGCGCCTTGAGGTTGAGGTCGAGCACCGTGTCCCACGCCTCGTCCGGAAACGTCTCCAGCGGCTCGCGCCACATCGCTCCCGCGTTGTTGACGAGGATGTCCAGGCGTTCCGAGTTGTCCTCGACGAGATCGGCGAGGCGCCGGCACTCGTCGTGCTTCGACAGGTCGGCGGGAATTGCCCGGACGTCGCCGAATCCGGCCAGCAGCCGCTGTGCCTCCGCGCAGGTGTCCGCGTTGCGCGAGCTGATGACGACGCGGGCGCCCGCCTGCAGCAGGCCGCGCGCGATCATCATCCCGATGCCCTGGGTGCCGCCGGTGACCAGGGCGTATTTCCCCTTCAGATCGAAAAGGCCTGCGTGAGTGGTGAACTGGCGGTCCGCCATGTGGTCTTCGTCCCTTCGGCTGTTCGGGGCGCGTGGAGCCCTCTGAAAGCAGGCTGGCAGGCGTCCGGGACGGCTGGGAGTCACTGGTGAGACAGGTACTGGGAGGGCCACCCGGTCATCCGGCCCGGCGGAGGCGCTCGCGTGCCTCGTTCTCCGACAACGCGGTGATCGGCTTCCCGGCCGCGTGCTGGAACTTGGCGTCGTAGGCCCTCGTCCACACGCCCGCTGCCCAGGCGCGCCGGAGTTCCTCGGTACTCAGGGCCCGGCCACGCGCTTCGCCGTACGCACCGAGGAATCGCCGCGTTTCCCCGACCGTGGCCAGCTTCTCCTCGGCAACGGTCGAGTAAAGCGCGGCCGCGAAGCCGACCAAGACGTCTTCGCCGTCCACCGTCAGGCTGTCCCAGTCGTGCACCACCAGCAGCGCGTCTTCGCTCCAGCGCAGGTTGCCGGCGAGCCAGTCGCTGTGGCCGACCACCGCACGGGAGCCACCGACGCGCAACCGGTCGCGGGCACGGCGCCCCACCTCGTCGATCCACTCCGCGCCCGGTACGGCGTCGAGGTCGACATCGGATTCCTCCGAGCGCGGCCACAGGCCGTTCCCGGGCTGGTTCCAGTCCGCCCACGACGGTGGTGGGGCGAGGGCGGGTACCTCGGCGGGGCCGGGGGCCAGCCGGATCAGCCGCGCGAACGCCTCGGCGAAGGCGGCGGGCGCGTGGTCCGCGCGCGGCAGCACATCGCCGCCCGGGACGTAGACCTCCGCGGTGGCGATGTCGTCACCGAAGGGCGCCGCGCCGGTGAGCGGTTCCGGGCAGGGATAACCGGCTTGGAACAGGCGCCGCTGAACCTCGACGCACGCCGCCACCCGCGGCGCGGCCGGGCGCACCTTGACCACGACCTCGCGGCCGTCGGCCAGGCGGAGCCCGATGACGGTGGACAAGTGCCCGGAGCTGAACAACTCCTCCACCGGCGCGCTCCCCAGGTGTTCCAGGCACCAGCGGGCGACAAGTGACACCGAGGCATCCTGACAGACGAAGCCGTCGTCCGGTCGGTAACACTTCGGGCGGTTCGGCCGTTTCGTAGGCGTGGGGTGGAGCTCCGGTGCTGGCCCGCATCTTGCAGGCACAGGGGCCGACACCCGGGGCTTCGGAAAGGGTCGGCCATGACGGCATCTCCCGCGGCGGTGCTCGAACACCGCGCTCCGCACGACCGCACGCACGGCGGCCGGCTGGTCGTGGAACGGCTTCCGCAGCTGGTGCGCCATCGGGGTACCGGGCCGGACCTGGTGCTGCGGTGGGGGTCGATGCCGCGGGCCGCCACCGTCGACGTTGTCGTGCACCTGCACGGGTTCTCCGCACGTGGGGCCCGGATGACGCTGCCGGACGACAAGGAACGCCGCAGTGGACTCGATTTGTCGGATCCCGCGAACCCGGCGACGCGGGGCAGGCGCACGCCCACCCTGCTCGTCCTCCCCCGCGGGCACTTCCACGGCGGACGGCGCTACAGCTTCCCCGCCCTGACCGCGCCGGGCGCGCTCGCGCGGCTGGTGGATGACGCGCTGCGCCGGTTCTCCGCCGCGACCGGCGTGCACGCCACGCGCGGCAAGCTCATCCTCACCGCGCACTCCGGTGGCGGGTCGGCCCTGATGGCCATCCTGCGACACGCCGACCCGGACGAGGTGCACGCGTTCGACGCGCTGTACACCGATCCGGCGCCGCTGATCGCCTGGGCCCGGAAGCGGAAGGCCGCCGGGACGGGGGCGCTGCGGGTCCTGTTCCGGCCGGGTGAGGGGACCGCCGCCAACAGCCTGCGGGTCGCCGCCGCCCTCGCGCCGGGGAGCCGGACCTTCCGGGTGGAGCGGACGCGCGTCGCGCACGACGACATCCCGCGGATCTTCGGGTGGCGGCTGCTCGCAGATCCCGGGACGGACCTGCCCGAGGCCGGCGGGCACGGTGGGCCGGAGCACGAAGCGCCCTCGCCGGGCGGGCCGGCGCAGCCGCTGTGCGAAGCGATCGCCAAAGTGGCGCGCGAGCAGTTCCGGCGCTGGCGGCCGGGCCGTGGGGCCGCGCTGACCGAGACCGACGCGGCGGCCTCGGCGCTCCTGCGCGAGTACTACCGCGAGGGCGTCGGCGTCACGGTGTCCGACGCGCAACTGCGAAGCAAGGCCTACCAGGCCGGGCATCCGTGGAGCGCGGTGTTCGTCTCGTACGTGATGCGCCGGGCGGGGGCCGGGCCCGCGTTCCGCTATTCGGCGGCGCACCAGTCCTACATCCGGGCGGCGCGGGCCAACCGGCTGCGCGGGGACACCGCGAACCCGTTCTGGGCGTTCCGGGCCACCGAGGCCGTGCCGCGGGTCGGCGATCTGGTGTGCGCGGCGCGGCAGGACAGCGGCGCCACCTACGACAACATCGGGGACGCGCGCTACCGGGCCACGCACTGCGACGTCGTGACCGACGTGCGGCCGGGCCGGATCCGCGTGATCGGCGGCAATGTCGGCCAAACGGTCGGCCAGACGGTCGGCGAGAAGTCGCTGCGCACCCGCCCGGACGGCAAGCTCGACCTGACCGGCCCGCAAAGCCGGTTCTTCGCGGTCATCACCTGCCGCCGCGACGGGCGGCACCTGCCGCCGGCGGCGAGCACCGTCCCCACCGGCCAGGACGCCCGGATCCGGCGGGTGATGGACCTGCTGGTGAACACCTACCACTACCCGGTCAACGGTGCGGCCGGCGTGGTCGGCAACCTGATCGCCGAGTCGGGGGTGCAGCCGGACCGGATCGAAGGCAGCCGGGAAGACACCCCGATGCGGTCGGCCGACTTCACCGGCCGGGTACGGGACTTCACCCCGGACGAGGTGCGGGACCGGAGCACGACCGCGCGCACCGGGCCGCGCCTGCCCGGCATCGGCCTCGCGCAGTGGACGAGCGCGAACCGCCGGGCGGGGCTGTTCCGGCACGGTTTCCGGGGCCGGGTACCAGGCTCGGCCATTCTGTCCGATTTGGACGCTCAGGTGGACTACCTGGTCACCGAGCTGCGCGGGGACTACGCCGCCGTCGACGCGGTGCTGCGCTCCCCAGGGGTGACCGCCGACCAGGCGGCCGACGTCGTGGTGCTGAAGTTCGAACGACCGGCCGCGGTGCTGGACCGGCCGGTGGGCGACCCGGGTGTCCAGGAGGTGCTCGCCCGCCGCCGGGCGCACGCCGCGCGGGCGCTCGCGCTCCACCGGTCTCGATGAAGGGACGTGCTGTGCAAGATTATTGGTTCGAAATAGTCACCGTGAACGACGACGGCTTCGGCTGGGTGTTCATCGCGGATCGCAAGGGCGAGCAGCGGGAACTGGCCAAGTCGAGCCGGCTCTACCCGTCCGCTAAGAAGGCCAGGCGCGCGATCAAGAGAGTGCAGGACGCCGTTCCGGGAGCCGGGATCGGCCGTCCGTTCACCGTGCCCGAGTCCACGTTCGCGTTCGTTCCCGGCGTGACGCCGCTGACCACCCGTGAGGCGCCCGAACCGGCGGGGCGCGACGGGAAGGCGCGGTGACCCCCGTGCGGCCCCGGCCCTGACCGCCGTGGCCGGATCGGCAGCGACGGCGGCGGTCGACGCCTGGCTCGACGTCGTCGGGACACCCGGCGGCGTGGTCGAGTCGTTCGTCCGCGCCCTCGGTGAGCTGGACGTTTCGCTGCGCCGAGGCGACGACGGACCGCGCCACGGCGTGCTCGCCTTCGACTCCCCCGGCCCGGCGGTCGCCGACCGGCTCCGCGCCGTGTCGCGGGACCGGCCGGGCCGGGTGCTCGCGGTGTCGACGGCCGGGCGCGCGCTCGGCGCGGACAGCTGGGCGCTGCTGCGCGCCGGTGCGTCGGACGCGTGCAGCTGGCGCGATGGCGACGCCGCCGCGGCCCGGCACGTCGCCGAACGGCTGCGCCGGTGGCAGGCCATCGACGACCTGCTGGCGTGCCGACACGTCCAGGACTTCCTGGTCGGCGACAGCCCGGTCTGGCAGGCGACGCTCCGCGACGCCGTCGAGGTCGCCCGGTTCACCGGTGCCTCGGTGCTGATCACCGGCGAGAGCGGCACCGGCAAGGAACGGGTCGCGCAGCTGATCCACGAGCTGGATCCGCGGCGGGGCAAGAAGAAGCTCGTCGTGCTGGACTGCAGCACGGTCGTCCCGTCGTTGTCCGGCAGCGAGTTCTTCGGCCACGAGAAGGGCGCGTTCACCGGGGCGGCGGCGGCGCGGGCGGGCGCGTTCGAGCTGGCCGACGGCGGCACCCTGTTCCTCGACGAAGTGGGCGAGCTGCCGGCGCCGCTGCAGGCCGAGCTGCTGCGGGTGATCCAGGAAGGCACGTTCAAGCGGGTCGGCAGCAACCTGTGGCGCAAGAGCTCGTTCCGGCTCGTCTGCGCCACCAACCGGGACCTGATCTCGGCCCGCGCGGACGGGTCCTTCCGCGACGACTTCTACTACCGGATCGCGGAGTGCACGCTGCACCTGCCCAGCCTGCGCGAGCGCACCGGGGACATCATCCCGCTGGCCCGGCACTTCTTCCGCCAGGCCAGCCCGGAGGACGAGCCGCCCGAGCTGGAGGACGCGGTCCGCGACCTGCTCGTCGGGCGGTCCTACCCGGGCAACGTCCGGGACCTGCGCAGCCTCGTGCTGCGGATCGGGCACCGCCACCTCGGCAACGGCGTCGTCACGGTGGGAGACGTGCCGGACCACGAGTGGCCGGCACCGGACTCCGCGCCCCCGGCCGGGTGCACGAGCTGCGGCGCGCCGCGCGCGTGAGGCGGAGGAAGTTCCCACCCAGCACCAGGGATTCCGCCGACGGCGGCAGCCGCAGCAGCCGGATCTTCGCCAGTTCCAGCCCGGGGTGCAGCCACGGCCCATCCGACCCGAACAGGACCTTTTCCGGGCCGGCCAGCGCGATCGCGCGCTCCAGCAGGTCGAACCGGCGCACCCCGGACGTGTCGGTGTAGACGTTGGGGTGTTCGGCGAGCAGGCCGGTGAACGCGAGCTGGGCACTCCAGTCGTCGGCGAAGCTGCCCAGGTGCGGGATGACGAAGTCGACGCCCGGGAACTCGGTCGCAAGCAGCTCGGCCGCGGCGGTCTCGCCGACGACGTCGTACAGCACGGGCAGCCGGAACTCCGCCGCGACCTCGCAGATCTCCCGGCTGATCCGGGCGTCGTGGCGGTGCACCTTGATGCCGCAGAAGCCGAAACCGGTCACCACGCGGTGCACGAGCGACCGGACCCGGCCGCGGTCGCGCTCGGCGTGCACGAACGCGAACCCGAAGAACCGGCCGGGCCGCCCGGCGACGATCCGGCCGACGGCCTCGTTGGCGGTGGCGTAGTCGGAGTGGAACGCGGCGAACAGCACCGAGGCCCCGATCCCGGCCTCGTCGCAGCGCCGCAGGTAGCGGGACAGCGGCGCCGAGGTGTCCCACGGCCCGCTGAACCCGTCGCCGGGACCCGCGTGGCAGTGCGCGTCGATGACCCGCGCCGGCCCGCCCGGGTCAGGAGCGGTAGGCACCGTGGCGCTCGCGCACCGGCGCCGCCGAGGCGTCGCGCCGCGTCAGGTCCACGCCGCTGACCGCGCGGTAGGCGTAGATGTAGCCCTTCACCTCGGCGCGGAAGTACCGGGCCCACTGCGCCGCGTTTTCGGGGTTGATCACCACGCTCCACGCGGCGAACCGGATGCTGAGCAGCAGCTGCTCGCCGAACACCGCGAGGTCCCGGAAGTGCTGCACCGACACGTCCGTCCAGTGCTGCAGCCGGTTCATCGCTTCGACCCGGTCCATCCAGGTCTCCTGGTAGGCCACCATGGTCCGGGTGGCCAGGAAGTCCTTCAGCTCCGGGCGGGCCAGGATCCATTCGGCCATCAGCATTTCGTGGCGCGCGGTCCACGGCAGGTCGCCGTACTGGTTGTGCGCGCCCTGGGTGAGCAGCAGGTGGGTCTCCTTCAACGCGTTCAGCATCCCGAACCCGTCGGCGATGACCGTGGTGTCGTCGTCGCAGCGGTAGAACACCTCGCACAGCGACAGGAGGTTGTGGAACGCGTCGAGGAACCGCGACCGGCTGTCCACGCCTCGCACCGGCGGGCCCTGCCGGGTCGAGAGCTCCAGCCCGTAGGCGTGGTCGTATTCGTAGGCGCGGCGGGACATCGTGAGCCGGTGCTGCTCGTCCTGGATCCAGCCCCAGACGAGGTTGTTGAGCGGGCGCAGCGGATCGATGTCCATGGTGGCCAGCGGGTCCCGCCGCGGCGAGCCGGCCGCGCGGTTCTGGAACCGCCAGCTGATCGCCTTCAGCGCCTGCAGCGGGCCCGCTTCGTCCGTCCAGAACGACCAGATGAGCTCCAGGAAGCACGGGTGGACGAGCTTGTCGGCCAGTATCCCGAAGCACGCCTCCGCATCCTCGTCGTCGTTCGCCTTCCCCGTCACGGCCACGTCCCGCAGCTGCAGCCGGATCAGCCCGAGGTAAGGCAGGACGTCGAGGGTGCCCCCGCCGTTGCCGCGGTCGACCTGGACGAGGTAGTCGCGGAACTCCCGCTCGATGTCGGTCTTGCTGACCGGCCGGTTGAGCCGCCGGGACTCTTCTGCGACGTCGACCCCGTCGAACACCCGGCGGTCGACCCCGCAGTTCACCATGAGGAAGACCTCGGTCGCGGCCTTCAGCAGGCGGTAGCGGTTGACGTTGGGGAACGGCAGTGCGGTCCGGCGGTCGACCTTGGCCAGCTTGTGCCGCTCGCGCTTGCTCGGCTGCCCCGGCAGGTCACCGCACATCACCTGGTCGACGAACCGGCTGAAGTTCTCGAAGCCGATCGCGTTGGTGCTGTTGCGGATCGCCACCCACAGGGACTGGTCTTCGGTGGGCGGGACCTGGGCGCGCTTGAGGGTCACGGCCACGTCGTCGCCGGCCGCGAACGGGCGCGGCAGCACTTCGATGGGCCCGGCTTCACCGGAAAGCTCGCGGGCCACGCCTTCACCGGGGCTGTCGTCGATGACGACGAGCCGGAGACCGACTGTCCACGAGCCGACGGCCAGCGGAGCGGTGTCGAGCGTGGCTCGCAACACGCGGTTCGTCTTCTCAAGGAGGGTCACCCGATCGCTGACCTGCGTCGCGCCGAGCAGCGCGATCTGAGTGTCCTGCTCGGTCAAGCGCACCGGGCCGGTGATCGTCCAGAAGACCCGGTAGGTGCTGGTTCCCTTCGGCAGTGTGGTTTCGAGCAGCACGATGCCGCCCGCGGTCGTTCGGCGCGGCTTCGCGGTCAGGTCGAGATCGTGGACGGGCTCAGGATTCGGCACGGTGTTCCTCCAAGTGCGGTGCGCTGACTGACGGGGGTGCCGGGAGCAGTGGCTGCCCGGCGAACAGACGGCTGGTGGCGCGGGCCGTCTCGAGCGTGCTGGTGACGGCCCACCGGCCGATGAGGCGGCGCAGCGTCGCGCTCTCCCGTTCCGGGGAGAGGAGCCCGTCCGCCCGCGCCTGGCCGAGCACGGCGAAGGCGAGCATCGGCGGCGCGGCCGCCATCCGGTCCGGGTCCGCCTGCCACGACCAGAAGCGCCGCAGCAGGGCCGGGCGCGTCCGGTCCGGGCCGGTGAGGACGTCGCCGAGCGCCCGGCCCCGCAGCTGTGGCGGGCGGTGCCCGGCAACGAACCCGACGAGTTCCGGGATGTCCGCGCGCAGCGCGGCGAGGGTGTCGGCGAGCTCGGGCCGCAGCCCGGTCAGCGGGTACATGGACCGCCAGGTCGCGGCCAGCCCGGCCCACTGCGGATCCGGGTAGAAGCGGTCGCCGACGGCGCAGCTGAGCAGCACCCGCAGCCACGGGACCGGGTGCGGGTCGTCGTCGGGCGGCTTGAACACGAACCCCCGGGGCAGGCTGACCAGGCCGATCAGGCCGAGCGTCGAGCCGATCCCGACCTTCGCGACCGCCCAGACGTCGGCGACGATCTCGCTGAGCCACGTCCGCCACAGCTCGCGCGCGTGGTCGCCGGCCCGCCAGCGGGTCTCGTCGAGCCGGGCCCGCAACGACTCGACGAGCCCGAGCAGCGCCGCGCCCTGGTGCCCGGCCTCGTGGCCGAGGGTCGAGGCGACCCCGAACCCGATCCGTTCACGCGGGATGCGCAGCAGCGCGACCGGGTTGTCGCCGCCGCCGGGGAGCCGGGTGCGGGCCCGGCGGATCGAGCCGCCGATCCCGCGGTGGAACGAGCAGACGACGGGCGGCCCCTCGATGGGCGTGCCGGGCAGCCGCAGCGCGTCCGCGGCGGCCAGGTCGAGCCCGGAGAGCAGCACGCCGTTGTCGTGCTCGCTGCGCTGGGTGATCACCTCGGAGAACAGGTCGAACTGGGTCAGCGCGTTCTGGAAAGCCAGGCGCAGCACCCAGAACCGGCGCTGCTGCTCGGCGGCGGGCGCGGCCGAACCGTGGCCGCGCAGCCACCGCAGGAACTCCTCCGCCCGGCGGCGGACCGCGCGCCTGCCCGCGATCAGGTACTGCTCGATCCCCGACAGCGCGGCGGGCGACAGCGCCGCCGCCGCGACGCAGGTTTCCTGGAGCACGAACGGTTCGACCGCCGCGAGCCGGGTCAGCAGCGCGCGGGTCTCCTGCTCGAGCAGCCAGGTGGCGGACACGGGAGCGGCCATGGTCGCCTCACAGACCGCCGTCGCGGGACCGGCCCCGCCCGTTGGCGCTGTAGGCGTACTCGCCCGACGCCGGAGCGGCGTCACCGGCCGGTGGCGCGGGCTCCGCGGCGGGCTCGGGAGCGTCGACCGGCACGGCGACCCACTTGAAGCCGGGCTGCGGCGGGCCGGGCGGCTGCGACGGCGCGGGCTCGGGTTCCGGGCCGGTTTGATACGGGTACCCGTACCCGTAGTGGCCGTAGTGGGGGCGGTAGCCGAAGCCGTGGTAGCCGTAGTGCCGCCGGTACGAGCTGCTGCCGTAGCGGCGCCGGAAGCTGCGGTAGCGGCGGCCGTAGAACCGCCGGGCCATCGGGGAGAGCCGCCGGAGCCCGCGGCGGTACAGCGACGGCGCGAACCGGCGTGAGGCCCGGAACAGGCTGAGCTCGCCGACCAGCCGCGGCGAGCCGCCGGACGGCGCGGAGGCCACGTCCTGAGCCGCCGCCGACGCCAGCCGGACGATCCGGCGGGCCGTTTCGAACTCTTCCTGCTCCTGCGTCAAGGAGGCTTCGCCCTCGAACAGCGAGCCGGCCGCGGTGCCGAGCGCCGAGCCGACCTGCGTGCCGATGCCTGGTGCGATCGCGGTGCCGATGGCCCCGCCGAGCGCGGGCAGTGCCGACTTGGCCAGCGGCTTGACCGCGGCGATCAGCGCGCGGCCCTGCGGGGAGTTCGCCGCGCCGCGCACGCCCTGCACGACCTTGCCGACGGTGTTCACCAGCCCGCCGAGGAAGTGGTCCAGCTCCTGCTCGTTCGAGACCTCCATCAGGTGCCCGGCGAACTCGGCTTCCTGGGCGGGTGACAGCGCCAGCTCGTCGTGCTCGGCTTCCTGGCCGAGGACGCGCTTGAGGATCTTGCCGAGGAACTCGTCCTCCGCCTCGCCTTCGCCTTCCCCCTCGGCTTCGGCTTCGGCTTCGCCGTAGCCCGACTCGTACTGGCCTTCCGCTTCGCCTTCCTTCATCAGGCCGCCCAGCAGGCCGCCGAGCACCTTGCCGGCGAGCGGGATGAGCGGCAGGAACCGCTCCTCCTCCGCCTCTTCGGATTCCTGGTGCCCGCCGTACTCGCCGTGCCCGTACTGACCCTGGCCGTACTCGCCTTGGCCCGCCTGTTCGTACTCGCCGTAGCCGTGCTCGGCCTCGTACGGGGCCTCGCCCTGGCCGCCGTACTCGTCGTCGTCGGCCCAGCGGCCGCGCCGCCCGCGCCGTCCGTACTCGGCCTCTCCGTACTCCGCCGTCGGGGATTCTGTTTCGAACATGCGGGATTCCTTTCCTGGTCGTGGCGCGAGCCCGGGCACGAACTCGCGCGCCGCCGCTTCGACCGCCGCCGCGACACCGTCCGGCGTGCGCGCCGCCCGGCCGGCCGCCGCCTCGGCGAACCGGACGAACCGGTGGGCGAGCTCGTGGTCGCGGTCTTCGGCGCTCATGCCTTCGAGCGCCAGGCCGTACACGTGGGGTGCGACCGCCCGGCGGGCCCCGACCAGCGCACTCAGCGTCGGCACGGTCCGCAGGGCGGTGGTGGTGAGCACGCCGGTGAGCGCGCGGGCCGCATCGCGGGAGAGCCGCCCGCCGCTCGCGCCGGTGACGAGCTCGCTGACGAACTCCGCGAGCCCATCCCGGCTGGTCACGTCGAGCAGCCGGGATGCGGCTTCGAGGTCCCGGATGCCGGCCTCCCACGGGGTTCGGTGCACGTCTCCCGACGTTGCAAGAACCGGGCCAGCCCGGGTGGGGTCAGCGCTCGGCCGGCGTGCCCTGAAGGGGACGTTCCTGGCATCTGATGACAGCAAAGCGCCCTTCAGCGCATCAGATGCCCTGAACGTCCCCTTCAGGTCAGCGCAGCGCGGTGGAGGCGAACCCGAGCCGGGCGCGGTGCTTGGCCACCGTGCGGCGCGCGATCGGGTAGCCGGCCGCGCACAGCTGGTCGGCCAGGCGCTGGTCCGACACCGGGCCGTCCGCCGCGGCCAGCAGGCGGCGCAGTTCCTCGTCGACGCCGCCGGCGACGCCGAAGAACTTCGCCAGCGGCACGATCGTCCGGTCCGGCAGCAGCACGAACTTGTCGGCGACCGCGCGGCTCACCGTGGACTCGTGCAGGCCGAGCTCGGCGGCGGCCTCGGCACGGGTCAGCGGCCGCAGCGCGGCCGGGCCGTCGCGCAGGAAATCCTTCTGCCGCTCGACGGCGAGTTCGACGACCCGCCGCAGTGTCTCCCAGCGGTCGCGCAGCAGCGCGAGGAACGACCGGGCCTGCGGCAGCTGCCCGCCGTCCCGCCGGATCCGCAAGCGGTTCATCGCCGGCTCGACCAGCGTCACCGCGAACTCGCCGGAGATTTCCCCGTGCGGCCGGACGAGCACGTCGGGCACCACATAACCGGCGCGGGGCGCGGCGTTGCCGTCGAACGCGGGGTACGGCCGCAGGCGCGCCTTGACGAACTCGAGCACGCGCCGGACTTCGTCACGGGACACCGACAACGCCGCGGCGATCGCCGCGAAGTGGCCTTTCGCCAGCGCGGGCAGGTGACCGGCGACGACCTCGCGCGCGAGGCGCACGGTCGCGTCGTCCGGATCGCAGTCCAGCGCGTCGAGCTGGCGCAGCAGGCACTCGGCGACCCCGCCGGCGCCGACGCCGGGCGGCCCGACCCGCCGGATCACTTCGGCCACCCGGGCCACCACCGCCTCCGGCGCGCCGAGCTCGGTGGCGACCTGCGCGCAGGACCGGTCGAGGAACCCGTGCTCGTCCAGGCTGCCGACCAGGTATTCGGCCACGGCCACCTCGGCGGCCCCGACCTCGGCCCGCACGGCCCGCAGCAGGGCGTGGGTGTCGGGTTCGGTGTCGACGGCCTCAGGCCGGGCAGCGACCGGGCCGGGACCGGGGCCGCAGCCGGGCGGCGCGCACACCGGGCACCGCGAACGCCAGCGGCCCGCGCAGACCGGGCATTCGCTCTCCAGCCGTTCGAGCGCGGTGTTGCCCAGCAGCTCGTCTTCGATCGCGGCTCGCATCGCGTCGTACGGGAGCATCAGCATCTCGCCGAACACCACAAGCGCCGGCGACACCTCCAGACCGGCCCGCGGCTCCATCCCGAGCTCGAGTGAAAACACCACCTCAACCTCCCCCACCAGGCGACTTGGGTGTCGTGCCTCCTCAGCAAGAATCGGGCCAGACCGGCCTTCCATATCCGCGACTGAAAAATTCGCGGCACGGTGTCGAACGGCGGCCCGCCCGTTCGTGGTGGGGGGGGGAGAGACCGCCGAGAAAGGAACCTGACCATGCCGGACCACGAGAACGTGCGCGCGACCCTGACCCTCACCGTGCCTGCCGAGCGGGTGTTCGCCGTGCTGGCGGATCCGGTGGCGCACGCCGCGATCGACGGCACCGGCTGGGTGCGCGAGCCGGTCGACCCGGCGCCGCTGACCGGGGTCGGGCAGCTGTTCCGGATGGACATGTTCCACGGCAGCCGTCCGGTCGGCGACTACCAAGTGGTCAATCGCGTCGAGGTGTTCGACGCACCGCGGGCCATCGGCTGGGTGACCGGCGGCTGGAAGGACGACGGCGAGCCGGAGTTCGGCGGCTGGGTCTGGCGCTACGACCTGACCCCGGTCGGCGAGTCGGCCACCGAGGTCACGCTGTCCTACGACTGGTCGGCCGTGCCGCAGTACATCCGCGACCGGGGCATCTCGTTCCCGCCGTTCGGCCCCGGCCACCTCGAGAACTCGCTGCGCCACCTGGCGGAACTCGCCGCCCTCGCGCCTCAGCGCGGCTAACGCGGCCCGGCCAGCGGCGCGGTGGCGAGGTGCTCCCACGGGCCGCCGACGTAGTGCCAGAGGTCGAGCCCGGTCGCGGTCGCCGTGCGGGGGCCGGGGTCGAGGCGCACCGCCGCCAGCGTCTCGGCGGCGACCTCCGGGGGCACCTTGTTCTGCACGGTCACGTGTGGCTTGAACGGCTGCGCGTCCTGCCGGGTGAGCCAGTCCGCCCAGCGCGCCCGCAGTTCGGCGTGCAGCCGCAGCAGGGGCGCGGCGGCGACGTCGAGCGCGACGCCCCGCCCGAGCGACCGGGCGCCGGTGACCGCCAGCTCGAACGGTCCGGCGGCGGCCGCCACCTCGGCGCTGTCGGCGAGCACCGCCGCCAGGTGCTCGCCCGGGAGCGCGTGGAACAGGGTGAGGTGCGCGTCGACGACCAGCCGCTCGGGCGGGAACCACCGGCGCCGCAGGGCGTTCCACGCCGATTGGGCGGATCCGTCGACGGCGAGGGTCACGACCAGCGGCGGCACGTGCCGAGCATAGGCGGCCCGCGCGGATCACCGCGCGGCGCGCTCCTGGACGATCCACGTGTTGCCGTCCGGGTCGGCGAAGTCGAAGAAACTCGCGTAGTCCCGGCGGTCCGGGTCGGCGCCCGGCGCGAAGTCACCCTGCCAGTCCGCGGACTTCTTGTGCCGCAGCGGCCCGACCGGGACCCCGCGGCCGGCCAGCCGCTCGCGCGCCGCCTCGATGTCGGGCACCACGAGGTAGCCGGCCCGGGCGGATCCCGGGGCCGCGTCGGTCAAGCCGACGCCGAACTGGATCGACGCCGCCGATCCGGGCGGGGTCACCTGGACCACGCGGAACCCGGCGTTCGGCCGGTAGTCGACGTCGAGGCCGAACCCGGCCCGAGCCGTGTAGAACTCCACCGCCCGATCGACGTCGGCGACGGGCAGGGTGAGCACTTCGAGGCGGAACTCCGGCTCAGACAAGGGGCTCACCGCCGTCCACGGCCAGCGAGACGCCGGTGAGGAAAGTGTTGCCCAGCGCGAAAACGACGGCTTCGGCGATCTCGTCGGCACGCCCGACGCGTCGCGCCGGACTCGTTGCCTCACGGGCGGCGAACAGTTCGGCTTTCTTCCGCTCGCCCAGCCCGTCGTAAGCGCCGGTGTCGACCGTGCCCGGCGAAACCGCGTTCACCCGGATCGGCGCCAGTTCCACCGCCAGCCCGCGGGTCAGCGCGTCCACCGCGGCGTTCGTCGCGCCGACAGCGAGCATCCCGGCGGCCGGTTTCCGCGCCGACGACCCCGAAAAGAACAGGAACGAACCGTCCGCGGGCAGGTGCGGCGCGAAGTGCTTGGCCAGCAGCAGCGGGCCGAGCACCTTCACGTCGAACGACTTGAGCACGACGTCGTGGCCGAGCTCGCCCACCGGGCCGCGCGCCCGGGCCGACGCCGTCGAGACGACGTGGTCGACGCGGCCGAGCCGGCCGGCCAGCGCGGCGACGGACGGTTCGTCGGTCAGGTCGACGGTCTCGGCCTCGACGTCCGGGTCGTCGTACGCGGCGGCCAGTGCCGGTTCGTCGCGCCCGGCCACCACGACCTGGGCCCCGGCCGCCCGCAGCGCCAGGGTCACCGCCCGGGCGATACCGCCGGCGCGGCCCACGACGAGCACCCGGCGACCGGTCAGTGAAGCCATGTCAGATCCCCTTCTCGGCGAACGCGCGCAGCTCGTCGGGGTCCAGGCCCCGGTCGACGCCGTGCGGGGTGACGGTCTGCCCCGGTTCGAGGGCCAGCTTGCGGCCGTCGAGGGTCACGTCGACGACGTCCGGCTCGAACGACACGAACCCCGACACGCGCGCGACCTCGGGCCACGCCTCCGGGTACGACCAGGCCGCGCGTTTGCCGTCGCCGATGTCGAAGTAGCCGGCCAGCCCCTTGTACGGGCAGAACGTCTCGCCGGCCACCGGCGTCAGCGCCGTGAGGTCGATGTCCTCCCGCGGCACGTACCAGCGCGGCGCGAAGCCCGACTCGTAGAGCACGACCGGGCGCCGGGTCTCCGCGACGACGCGGTCGCCGTCACGCACGACCAGGTGCCGCGAGGTCTGGCGGAGGTCGATGCGGTGGTACGGGTCCGCCGCGTGCCCGACGATCCGCTCGTCCTCCTCGAAGAAGGCGTCCATCGCCCGCCAGGCGAAGGCGACGCGGTCGCGCAGGGCGTCCGCGTGGCCGGGCAGCTCGCTGTGGCGCCAGGCCGCGCGCGGTGCTTCCGTGCCGGCCGCCCGGACCGTGTACCAGCCGGTGGCGCCGAGCTCGCGGTGTGTCGTCGTCCGGTTCTCCGCGACGAGGACGTCTTCGCGGACGTCGGCCAGCGGGAAGTACGCCACCGGGTAGCGGCCGGGCTCGTGCAGGAGGACGACGTCCTCGCTGTCGGCGATCCACTCCCCGCCGAACCGCACGCGCATCCGCCGCCGCAGCGGTTCGGCGAACAACAGCCGCTCGGGCAGTGGTTGTCCGACCAGGAAGTGCCCCACCGCCCGCGTGGCCAGCGGTCCTTGCTGCCAAGCCAGTCCCATGATTTCTAACCCTTCTAGAGGACTTTGACAGTTAGACATGCAAGCATCGGTCGTGTAACCTGTCAACCATGAGTTTGGCGGTTAGGGTGACCACGACGGACGAGACGCTGCTTCTCGACCTGCTGAACAGCACCCCGGTGCGTGACGGCCGGGCCGAAGACGACCTGGCGGACGCGGTGGCCGGCCGGGAGTGGCTGGCGGCCCACGGGCAGCCGGCCACCGGCGACGAGCACCGCGCGCTGCTCGAAGCGCGCTCGGCGCTGCAGGACATCGTGCGCGGCGACGGCTCCCCCGCGACGGCCGCGCGGTTCGTGGCGGAAGTCACCTACCGGGCGGCTTTCGGCGACGACGGCGTCGAATGGGTGCTCGACGTGCCGCCGGGCCGGTCCGCCGCCGCGCGGGCCGTGCTCGCCTGGGACGCGCTGACGAAGTCGAGCCCCGGCCGGCTGCGCCCGTGCGCCAACCCGGAGTGCCGGCTGTTCCTGATCGACCACAGCAAGCCCAACAGCGCCCGCTGGTGTTCGATGGCGGTCTGCGGCAACCGCATGAAGGCCCGGCGGCACTACCAGCGCTCGCGTACGGCCGCGGAGTGAAGGGGACGATGATGGCGCGTTTGGTGTCGCTCAACGTCGGGCTGCCGCGGGACGTGGCCTGGCAGGACCGGACCGTCCACACGGGAATCTTCAAGTACCCGGTCGAGGGACCACGGCTGGTCCGCCGCCTCAACGTGGACGGCGACGGCCAGGGCGACCTCGGCGGCCACGGCGGCGAGAACCGCGCGGTGCTCGTCTACCAGCGCGAGTCGTACGAGCACTGGCGGCGCTTCCTCGGCCGCGACGACCTCGAGGACGGCCAGTTCGGCGAGAACTTCACCGTCGAGGGCCTGCCCGACGACGAGGTGCACATCGGCGACCGGTACCGGATCGGCGAAGCGGAGTTCGAGGTGACCCAGCCGCGGGTGACGTGCTTCCGCGTCGGCATGCGCCTGGGCGAGCCGCGGATGCCGTCCCTGCTGGTGGCCCACCACCGCCCGGGGTTCTACCTGCGCGTCATCACCGAAGGCCACGTCCAGGCCGGCGACGAGATCGTCCGCACCCGCACCGGCCGCCACGAGCTGAGCGTCGCGGCCATCGACGCACTCCTGTACCTGCCGGACCGCGACCGGGACACGCTGCGCAAGGCCTTGGACATCCCGGCGCTCAGCCCAGGTTGGCAGGGCTCGTTCCGCGACCTCCTGACGGCGGCTCCTCCCTCCCCGGCCCCGCGGGGCTTCCGGCCGCTGCGCGTGACCCGTGTGGTGCCCGAGAGCACGACGGTGACGTCGATCCACCTGGCCGCCGACGAGCCGCTCCCCCGCCCCGAGCCGGGCCAGTACGTGACGCTGCGCGTCCCGGGCGCCGGCGACCCGGCGCCGGTCAGGAGCTATTCGCTGTCGGCGGCGCCGTCGGAGAGCGAATACCGCATCAGCGTCAAGCGCGACGGCGTCGTGAGCAGCTACCTCCAGACCCACTTGAGCCCGGGCGCGGTGCTGGAGGTGGCGGGCCCGCGCGGTGACTTCGTCCTGACGGAGGACGACCGCCCGGTGGTGCTGGTGTCGGCGGGCATCGGCGTGACGCCGGTGCTGGCAATGCTGCACGCTTTGGCCGCCCGCGATCCGGACCGCGAGGTGTGGTGGGTGCACACGAGCCGGACGACCGCGGAGCAGCCGTTCGCCGCGGAGGCGCATCGGCTTTTGGCGGGGCTTCCGCGCGGTCGTGAGCACGTTTTCCTCACGGCGGAGACCGGCCGGCTGACGGCGGCCGAGCTGTCCGCTTTGGACCTGCCGGCGGACGCGGCGGTGTACTTGTGCGGGCCGGACGCGTTCATGACGGCCATGCGGTCTGCCTTTCTGGCGTTGGGCTTCGATGGTTCTCGTGTCCACAGTGAACTGTTCGGCGGAGTGTCGGCGATCAACCCGGGCCTGGTGGGGGTTGTCCGGACTCCGCCGCACGCGCCGGCGGGCACGCCGGGAGCCGGGCCGTCGGTGACTTTCGCGCGCAGCGGGCTGACTGTGCCGTGGGGCGAGGGGTATCCCAACCTGCTGGAGTTCGCCGAGGCGTGCGATGTGCCGACGCGGTGGTCCTGCCGGACGGGGGTGTGCCACACGTGCGTGACTCCAGTGCTGTCGGGGACGGTTTCGTATGAGCCTGAACCGCTTGAGGTGCCGGCGGAGGGCGAGGCTCTTGTCTGCTGCGGGCGACCGCAGGGGGACGTCGTGCTGGATCTTTGAGGCTGCGTCGCGGAGATCGGGTCTCGGTCCACACCACAAGATTACGGACGTTCGATCACCTGTTCATCACTCGATCGGGCGTAACCGCCGCACTTCAGTGTCGAGTCAGCGGGGCGGGACACCATCGGATCCTGACGCCGGCCATCACTTCGAAGAGAGGCCTCCATTGGACACCGCCATCGACGACCGCACTCGTATGCAGAGCAACCAGCAGGGCTGGAACCGGCGGGCGCTCGCCCACCTCGACTCGACCTACTACGACCTCGATGCGTTCCGGGCCGGGAAGAGCAGCCTCCGCTCGCTGGAGCGGGGCGCGCTCGGGGACGTTTCCGGCAAGGACTTCCTGCACCTGCAGTGCCACATCGGGCTGAACGCGATCTCGTGGGCGCGGCTGGGCGCGAACGTCACGGCCGTGGACTTCGCCGACGAGGCCCTCAAGATCGGCCGGGAACTGGCCGACGGGCTGAACACCGAAATCAACTTCGTGCACGCCAACGTCTTCGACCTGCCCCAGGTGCTCGACGACTCCTTCGACATCGTCTACACCGACTACGGCGTGCTCCACCTCCTGCCGGACCTCAACGCGTGGGCCAAGGTCGTGGCGCACTTCCTCAAGCCCGGCGGGGTCTTCCACATCGCGGAGATCCACCCGATCCTCGCCGCGGTCGAAGAGGTCGACGGCGAGCTGCGGGTCCGCCCGGAACGGCTGCCGAGCGGGCCGCTGGAGGATGAGGTCTCCGCGACCTACGGCGACGGGTACGACGACGTCCAGCACATCGAGTCGTACAAGCAGTACAGCTGGCTGTGGACCATTCCCGAGATCATGGGCGCGCTGATCGGGGCGGGCCTGCAGGTCCGGACGTTCACCGAGGTGCCGGTCGACTGCCGGCAGCGCTTCAGCACCATGGTCCGCGACGAGCACGACGAGGGCTTCTGGCGCCTGCCCGGCGACCCGCTCCCCCTGTCGTGGACGCTGTCCGCGAGCAAGCCGGAGTAGCACGTGAACCGGCCCCGCCTGCACCCGGGCGGGGCCGGTTTCCGTTACACGGCACGGACCGCCACGGGACCTCCGGTCTCCTCGACCGAAGCAGCGAACTCCAGCGCCACGTCGTTGCGGCCGGTCGGCGTGAGGACGAGCTCGACCGCGGAACACCCCCGCCGTTCCGCCGAGGCCACGATCTCCTTCAGCACCAACGGTTCCACGCCGCGGCCCATCACCGGGCACGACACCGAGAACACCTCGACCCGGCAGACGCCCGCAGCGAACTCCAGTGCCGCCACCGCGCCGAGGCCGTAGTCGCCGAAGCGGTCGCGGACCGATGCCGTCAGCAGCAAGCGATCCGGCCCGGCCGCGAAGTCCGCCGGGTCGAACTCCGCGGGAACCGGGCCCAGTACGAAGTCCTTGGCCCGCGAGAGCAGTTCCGTCACCTTCGGGAAGTCCGGCTCGCCGAACGTCACCGAAAGGTCCAAGCCGGCCAGGAAATCCGCCAGCGACAACGGGCCCGGCGATTCCGGAAGCGACGCCGGGGGCGCGCCGGGCCGGCGGGGCAGTGGCCGGTCGAAGACGCCCGCCTCCTGCAGTTCCGCCGGCCAGTTTTCCACGGCCGGCCCGAGGAGCACCCCGTCGGGGCGCGTGCTCGCCAAGTCCGGATCCGTGGTCAGCAGCCAGCTCGGACCGGCCTCCTCCAAAGCACCGATCCGCACCCCGGCCGCCGCCAGGCGCCGCAACGGCTCGCGCAGTACCTCCTCGTGCTCCGCGAGATCGGGGCCGAGGACCACGGCTCGGGGGACGCCGCCGAAGTGGGTGCGCAGGAGCCTGGCGATGGCGAGGCCGAGGCGCCAGAACACTTCCTCGGTGTACGGGATCCGGGCGAACGCGTAGAGCGCCGGGTGGTGCGCGCGCAACGCGCCCACCTCGCGCACCGCCGCCTCCGCGTCGGCCACCAGCACCTGGGGACGGCCCGCGAGCCGGTCCCGCAGCCGCTGCCGGGCCGTCGAGACCGCGGCCGCGACGCCGTCCGCGTGGCCCGCGTCGGCCGCGCCGGCCGTGTCCTGCGGGAGCGCCGGGAGCACGAACACCAGGCAGCTCTCCCAGCGGTCGGCGGCCGCCGTCGCGGCGTCGGCGAGACGCAGCAGCTCGGCCTCCTCCTCGCCGTCCGGCAGTTCTTCCCAGCGCGGGGCGACGACGAGCGCGTCGGGGGCGAGCCGGGCCAGTTTGCCCTGGTCTCCGAGGCACTCCGGCAGGATCTGGTTGAACGGCCCGACGACGATCCCGGGGCTCAGGCCCGTGTCCGCGAGCGCCACCCGCAGGTACGGCTCGACCGGGTCGATCGTGTAGGTGGCCAGCAGCCCGACCGTCAGCGCCGCCGGCACCGCGGGCAGGGTGCGGCGGCGGGCCCGCACGGCGGCGGCCGCGGCGGCCAGTGCGTCGCGCTCAGCGGTCGCCGGCATCGGGAATCCCTTCCGGCGCTTCGAGCGCCACCTTGATCGCCTTGAGGAACTCCACCGCGGTGCTGCCGTTGACGAACCGGTGGTCGTAGGCCAGTCCGACGACGGCCACCGAGCGCGGGGCGACCGTGCCGTCGGCGGCGAACACCGCCTCCTGGCGGACGCCGCCCAGCGCCACCGCGCAGGTCTGGCCCGGGAACACGATGGGCTGGGCGAACAGGACGTCGTCGTCGTTGTTCAGCGACAGCAGGATGTTCGCGCCGTCGAGGTCCTCGGCGCGGAAGTCCTCGCGCATCGCCTTGATGCGGAAGTCCATCAGCAGCCCGGCGATCTCCGCGAGCGGCTGCTCGCCCGCGTCCGGCACCACCGGCGCGAACAACCCCTTCCCGACGTCGACGGTGACGCCGACGTGCGCCGCCGCCGGCAGCAGCAGCGTGCCCTCGGCGGTGGGCGTGCCGTAGCAGAGCGGGAACCGCGCGGTCAGCCGGCCGAGGACGGCCACGAGCAGCTCGGGCAGCCCGATCAGCGCGCCCGTCCGCTCGGACAGCTCCCGTGCGGCGGCGAGGGCCGGGTCCACGCCGACGACGACGGCGGTGAACGCGGCCGGGATCTCCCGATGTGACTGGGAAACCGCGGCGGCCACCCCGCGCTGGGCCCGGTTCGGGGTGTGGACCGCACCAGGCGAGGCCAGCAGCCGCTGGACGTCGGCCTCGCGGATCACCCGCAGCCCCAGCCCGGCCAGTGCGGCGGGCGCGACCCCGTGCTGTTCGGCCAGCACCCGCGCGGGTTCGGTGAGCGTGAAGCGCCCCTCGGCGGCCTCGTCCGCCGCGGGGGCGGGCCGGGCAGCCAGGAACTCCCGCACGGCCTCGTCCGAAGCGAAGAGGTGGGCGACGACGTCGCCGGGGCCGCAGTCCGACGGTGCGGCGACCAGCCGGTGCAGGACGCCGTCGTGCTCGCAGTACAGCTCTTCGGTCGCTTTCGACGTCTCGACGACGGCGACCGGGTCGCCTTCCTTCAACGGCTGCCCGTCCTCGGCCAGCCACTCGACGAGCACGTAGGCGGTGTCGTTGGTGTTGAGCTTCGGCACCTCGATGTCGTTCACACCGGGCTCCTTTCCGCACGCAGGTCGGCGAGCACGGCGTCCCGGATCGTGCCGGCCTGGACCAGGACCTCGCGTTCCAGGTGGACGGCCGCCGGGATGACGCTGTCGGCCGAGTGGACGAGCCGCACCGGGCGGCGCAGGCGGCCCCAGAGCCGTTCGTGCAGGACGTGCGCGACCTCCGCGCCCCAGGTCCCGCCCGCCGTGCTCTCTTCGACGACGCAGACGTACGACGCGCGCCGCGCCGCGCTCACCAGCGCCTCGGCTTCCACCGGGTACAGCCGCGACGGGACCACGAGCCGGCAGCTGATTTCGTGGTGCAGCAGCAGTTCCCGCATGGCCGCGACGGCCCGGTCCGCCACGCCGCCCGGGGCGACGAGCAGGCAGTCCACGTCTCCGCCGTCGTCGACGTACACGTGCGCCGGACCGACGTCTTCCGCGCCGAGGAAGCCGTAGTCGAACAGGTCGTCCAGCCGGCCACCGGTGGCTTGCCGGCGCGTGTAGAGCACTTTGTCCTCGACGAACACGCACGGTTCGCCGAGGTCGAGCATGCGGGCCAGCACCGCCCGGTTGTCGTGGAACGGCGACAGCTCGAACAGCGACAGCCCGGGAATCCCGATGAAGTGCTTGAGCAGGGACTGGCTGTGCGTCGGGCCGTACCCGCGGCCACCGCCCGACGGCAGGCGCACCACCAGGCGCATCGGGTGCGGGCGCCCGTACATGGACACGGACTTGCTGGCGAAGTTGAGCACCTGGTCGAACGCGAGGCCGGCGAAGTCGCCGAACATGATCTCGACGATCGCCGCGTCGCCGGCCAACGCGAGCCCCGATGCGACGCCGGCGATGCCGTTTTCGCTGATCGGCGTGGCGATCACCCGCCCGGGGTCGGCGTCCGACAGCCCGCGGGTCACCTTGAACGCCCCGCCGTACGGGTCGGCGATGTCCTCGCCGAGGACGTAGAGCCGGGGATCGGCCCGCAGCCGCTCGTGCAGCGCGTGGTTGAGGTTCTCGACCACCCGCTCGGGTCGCGCGGTCACGCCCGGCTCCAGACCGCCGGTGGCCGCGCGGCCACCTCGGCCACCAGCGCGGCGATCCGCGCCGCCGCGGCCGCGTCGGCCGCCGCGAACTCCGCCCCCGAGCCCCGCGCGTGCCAGTCGGCCGCGCGCACCCGGCTCAGTTCCGCGGCCGGGCGGGTGTCGTCGCCCTTGCTGTGCGGCCCGAGCCGGTTCGTCACGAACTCGAGGACGAGCGGGACGCCTTCCCGCACCCGTTCGACCAGCGGTCCCGCCACCGCGCGGATCTCGGCCGGGTCGGTGTTTTCGACGCGCAGGTGAGCGCAGCCGAACGCGGCCGCGCGGCCCCCGATGGTGCCCGCCAGCTCCGCGGTGGTCGGCGTCGACTGCGCGATGCCGTTGTTCTCGACGACGACGAGCAGCGGCAGCCGCCACAGCGCCGCCATGTTGAGCGCCTCGTAGACCGCGCCCTCGCCCCACGTGCCGTCGCCGATGTAGGCGAGCGCGAGTGCGCCGGGCTCCTCCCGCTTGAGGTGCAGCGCGACGCCGGTGGCGACCGGCAGGCTCTCCCCCTGCACCCCGGTGGACAGGTAGCGGTCGCGGAAGACGTGCTGGCTGCCGCCGACGCCGTGGCAGACGCCGCCCGCGCGGCCCATGATCTCCGCGAGCAGGCCGGCTGGGTCGCCGAACCGGGCGATGTAGTGGCCGTGACCGCGGTGGTTGCTGAACACGTAGTCGCGCGCGGTCAGCAACGGGGCCAGCGCGACCGGCACGTACTCCTGCCCGAGGCAGGTGTGCGTGGTGCCGTGCAGCTCGCCCCGCGCGAACAGGTCGAGCAGGGCGAGTTCGAAGTGGCGGATCAGCAGCATCGTCGCGAGGTCGGCGGCCGCGGGTGGCGAATCCGGCGCCTTCTCGATCGTCGGCGTCGCCAGGTGGTCGGTCACTCGCCCGCTCCCTTCGCCCGCAGCGTCTCCCGGATGGCCGCCACGGAGGTCAGGCCCCGGATGTCGGCGGCGGACAGCTTGATGCCGAAGGTGTGCTCCAGGCTCGTGACGAGCTGGATGTGCTTGAGGCTCGTCCACCCGGCGGCGCGGCCCGGACCGGCGTCGTCGCCGAGCTCCCCCGGGTCGGTCTCCAGCACTTCGGCGATGAGCCGGACGAGCGGGGAGGCTTCGGGCTCGCGGGTGGACCGGGGCCGCATGTCCGTCCACACCTCCTCGATCCAGGCGAGGCACTCCTCCTTGCCCGCCGTCTTCCCGGCGTCGTGCCAGCCCGCCGGGTTTTCCTTTCCGGCGGGCCAGATCGAGAACTGTTCCTCGTCGTTGACGACCACCCGGTAGGCCGGGCCGGCCGGGGCTGCGGTGTCGGTCATGGCTTTCTCCTTGGCGTGGGCTCAGCGGGCGGGTGCGGCACCGGGCGCCGCGGGGGCGGGCTCGACCTCGCCACCCCCGTCCGGCAGCAGGGATTCCGCGTTCCGGATGGCGGGGGTGAGGAAGCCGACGAGGGCCACCACGGCCGCCCCGGCGCCGGACACGATGAACAGGACGGCGATCCCGGAACCGGGTCCGGTGCCGGTGACCGGGCCGAAGACCGAAGCGAGCCAGCCGCCCGAGCGCATGGCAGGCTCGAGGAGGTCGTCGGCGAGCAGCCCGGCCGCGAGGTAGGCGAGCGGGCTCGCGATGTTCTCGACCATCTGGACCACGGCGAAGATGCGGCCCTGCAGCCGCGGCGGGGTCTTCTCCTGCCAGATGGTCTGGTTGTAGCCGTCGATGAACGGCAGCGCGCCCCAGCCGAAGAACAGCGCGACCGACCAGACCCAGATGCCCTCGAAACCGAAGAGGATCCGCCCGAGCACGCCGAGGACGAGGATCGCGACGAGCATCCGGCCGATCTTCTTGTCGGTCGGTTTGAGCATGGCCAGCAGGACGCCCGCCCCGGTGCCGCCGATCGCCCCGACGACCTGGACGATGCCGACCGCGTTGGCCGAGTCGCCGGTGCGGGCGAGGATCAGCGGCGGGAACAGCACCCAGCCCAGCGCGGAGAGGAAGCTGATCGCGATCATGATGGACAGCAGCCCGACCAGCGGCGGCCGGCGCGCGATGTAGGTGAAGCCCACGGCGAAGTCCCGCCGGAACCGGGTCAGCGCGGTCCCGTCCGCCGGCGTCACCGGCTCGCGGACGGGGTCGGGCGGCAGCGTGATGGCGTACACCGCGACGATCGCCACCACCGCCGAAACGACGTCGACGGCGAGGACGGCGGCGAGGCCGAACGCCGACACCAGCGGCGCCGCGATCGCGGGCGCGGCCACGTACGGCGCGGCCCGCAGCAGGCCCATCATCGCGTTGGCCCGGGTGTAGCCGCCCTTCTCGATCATCAGCGTGATCGCGGCGCCGTAGGCGGGTACCTGGAAGGCGAGGAACGCGCCGGTCAGGAAGTTCACCAGGTACAGCTGCCAGAGCTGGGGATCGCCGAACACGTAGACGCCGAGCAGCGCCAGGGTCACCGCGGCCGAGCCGACGTCCGCCGCGATGATGGTGGTGCGGCGGCTCCACCGGTCGATCAGCACCCCCGCGATGGGTGAGAAGGCGACGGTCGCGCCGAAGGCGACGAACGTCAGCAGGGTCACGCTCAACGCCGAGTGCGTCTCCTGGAAGACGCTGATGCCGATGGCGAAGTTCGTCATCCGGGTGCCGACCGTCGAGAGCATCTGCCCGGACCACATCACGGTGAATCCGGCGAAACCCGAAGCGCGTTTCATGGGCGAGTCACGTCCTTTTCGCGGGGTAGGGCGGCCAGCTCGGCGATCGTGGGGTGGGCCGAGAACTGCCTGGGGGTGACGGCGATCCCCGCCTCGCCGGCCTGGTGGGCGGCCTGGATGGCGAGCAGGGAGTCCCCGCCGATGGCGAAGAAGTCGCTGTGGACCCCGATCCGGGCCGGGTCCAGGTCCAGCAGGGCGGCCCAGATCCGCGCCAGCGCCCGTTCCCGGTCGTCGCGCGGCGCTTCGGCGACCGGCCCCTCGGGCAGCGGGAACGCCTGCCCCAGCCGCTCGACGGCGAGCTCCGCCGCCGGGACCGGGCCGGTGCACACCTCGGTTGCGGGCAGCGCGGCGAGCTCGACGTACAGCCGGGCGTCCAGGCGAGCGGCCAGGCGGGGGGCCAAGCCTTCGGACGCCCGGGTGAGCAGGACCAGCGGACGGCTCGTCCGCGTCCGGTGCGCCCGGGCCGCCGCCACGACGTCGGTCACCGCCTCGTCCAGGCGGCGGACGAGCGTGCCGGGCCGGACGGGGACCGGCGTGCCGATCAGGTCCTCCCAGCGCAGCACCACCACCGTGAGGCCGGCGGCGGCACCGGGGTCGAGCAGGGCGCCGAACACCCGGGAAGTGACGACGAGGCGCGGCTGGACGGCGAAGCGGGTCAGCAGCTGCTCGGCTTCGCGGCGGACCGGTCCGGCCGGGCCCGTCGTCGCGATCGTCAGGTCCGGTGCGGCGGCGCGGGTTCCGGCGCGGACGGGTTCGGCCGGCGGCGGCCCGGGGACGGCGTCGTCGGGCCGTTCGGCCATCCGCCGCACGACCGACTCGAACCGGGTCACCAGGTCGGCCACGACGTCGTCGCCGAGCCGGCCGGTGTCGTACTCGGCGGTGGCGCCCAGCTCGCCGTTTTCCCAGTGCAGGTGCAGGAACAGCTCGTACTGCGTGGCCGCGGGCGGCGTGTCGAGCGTCCGCACCGACACCTCCGGCAGATCGAGCCCGGCCGACCGCTCGCCGACGACGTTGAGCGCGTGCTGGAAGACCGGGTGGTGCGCCCGCTCGCGCGGCGGCCGGAGCACCTCGACGATCCGGCTGAACGGCACCCCGCGGTGCCGCTGCGCGGTCAGCACCGCCTCGTGCACGCGGTGCAGGAGCGCCCGCGATGTCGCGGCGCCGGCCAGGTTCAGGCGCAGCGGCATCAGGTGGGCGAAGCGGCCCACCACGCCCTGCAGCTCGGGGCGGTCGCGGCCCGCGGACGGCACGCCGAGCACGACGTCCCCCGTCCCCGCTTCCTCGCCCAGCACCAGCGCGTAGGCGGTGAGCAGCACGACGAACGCGCTGACGCCGGCCACCCGGGCCAGTTCCGCGACGCGGGGGCCGAGGCCGTCGCCGAGCGGCCGGTGCCGCACCCCGGCTTCCCCGGTCGATCGCGGGCGGGCACGGGCCAGCACGAGTCTCGGCGGCGCGTCCCGCAGGCATTCGGCCCAGTACGCCGCGTCGGCTCCGGCGGCCGGGCCGGCCAGGTGAAGCCGTTCCCACGCCGCGTAATCCGCCATCTGGACGGGCAGCGGCGGCCGCGGCTCCCCCAGGCTCAGCCGGACCCGGTAGGCGGCGGCGAGGTCGGTGAGCAGGACGTGCCAGGACTCGTTGTCGCAGACGGCCTGGTGCAGGCCGATCAGCAGGTGGTGCCGTCCTGGCCCGTCCCGCAGCAGCCGGACCCGCAGCAGCGGCCCGGTTTCCAGGTCGTACGGGTGCGTCGCGAACTCGCGGACCGCCGTCTCCACGGACCCGGTGGCGGGCCACCAGCAGTCGAGTCCTTTGTGGACGATCAGGACCGGACGGCCCCGCTCGGTCCCGATCGTCGTCCGGAGGGATTCGTGGCGCCGCACGACGTCGCCGACCGCCGCGCGCAGCGCCGCCTCGTCGAGCGGCCCGGTCAGGGTGGCCGCGAAGGTGACCGCTCCCGAGTGGACACCGAGCCGGTCGAGCGCCCACAGGCGTTTCTGGGTGGCGGCCGGTTCGATGGGCTCGTCCCGGGACGCGGGGAGGATCACGGCGGCTTCCGGCGCGGGCTCGTCCGCCCCGTCGATCGTGGTGGCCAGCGCCGCGATCACCGGGTCGGCGTAGAACTCGTGGAACGGCACGCTCACCCCGAATTCGCGGTGCACCAGCGAAAGCATCCGGGTGACCAGCAGGGAGTGCCCGCCCATCGCGAAGAAACTCGTCCGCACCCCGGTCTCGCCGGTGCCGAGCTGCTCGGCCCAGAGCACCGCCAGCCGCTTCTCCGTCTCGGTCCGCGGAGCCACGTATTCGTCCGGATCCGCTGCGGGTCCCGCGACGGGCCGGGCCGCCGCGGCGATCCGCGCGGCGGTCGCCAGGTGGGTGGCGGCGTACGCCGCGCGTTCCGGACCGGGCGGCGGGGTCCCCCAGGCGGCGTGCAGGCGGTCGACGGCCAGCGTGCCGAGCGCGGCGAAGAACTCCTCGGTGTAGGGAACCTGCCCGAGCGCGTCGGCGGCCGGGTCGGCGATCTCGGTGACGCCGAGGACGGCGGCGTACTCCGCGGGCCAGGTCACCTCGACCCCCGGCACGCCGGCCAGGCCCCGCGCCAGCCGTTCGTCGGCGGCCGGGAAGTCGGTGCCGGGTTCCGGCGGGCAGACCACCAGCAGCAGCGGTACGGCCGTCCGGGCGCGGAACGCCGTCACGCCCGCGAGGAGCTCGTCGACGACGCCGTCGAGGAAGTCCGCCGAAGCGGCTTTGCGGCGGGTCCAGTCGCTCCAGCGCAGCAGGACGACCTGCCCGTCGCCGCCGTCCCCGGCGAGCAGCTGCTGGAGCACCTGGCCGTAGGGCGCGAACCGGGCGTCGGCGGGGACCCGCCGGAAGCCGGCCCAGAACCGCATCGCGTCGCCCATCGGCTCGGCCGTGAAGGACGCGGCGACCTCGACCCGGCGGCGCACCGGCAGCAGCCCGGCGATCGGGTGTCCGGGCGCGGCGGCCAGCCCGGTCAGCACGGCGACCAGGCCGTCGGTGACGTACCGGGCGGTCTCGGCCAGGTAGAGGTCGGTGCGGTAGCCGAGGACGCCGGTCAGCCCCGCCGTCCCGCGGCGCACCGTGAGGAACAGGTCGAACTCGGTCGTGCCGGTTTCGACGCGCTCGGGAGCGAAGGTGACGCCGGCCGCTTCCTTCGCCTCCACGGTGATTTCGCTGACGCTCAGCATGATCTGGAACAGCGGGTTGTACGCCGATCGCCGGGCGGGCGCGAGTTCGCGCACCAGCTCGGAGAACGGGACGTCCTGGTGCGCCACCGCGGCCGCGGCCGACCGCTGGACGCGCCGCAGCAGCTCCTCGCCCGAGGGGCCGCCGGACAGGTCGACCCGCGTCACGACGGTGTCGGCGATGCTGCCGATGAGCGGCTCGAGCTCAGTGCGCCGCCGGCGCGCGACCGGCGTGCCGAACAGCACGTCGTCCTGGCCCGTCGCGTGCTGGAGCAGGACCGCGAAGGCCGCCGTGACCACGGTGTTGAGGGTGACTCCGGCCCGCCGGGCCAGCGCGGTCAGCCGGTCGGTCACGCCGGCGGCGACGGTGAACTCCGCGTGGGCGCCCTGCCTGCTCTGCAGCGGCGGGCGGGGCCGGTCCGGCGGAACGGTCGACAGCGCCGGGGCGCCGGCCAGCCGGTCGCGCCAGTACGCGACCTGCTCCGCGAGCCGTCCGGCGGCTTCCCGCTCGGCCACGGCGTACTCGGCGAAGGAGAGGCGGAGCTCGGGCAGCTCGGCGTCCCCGCCGTAGTGCGCGATCAGCTCGTCCAGGAAGACCTGCGTCGACCAGCCGTCGATGACGATGTGGTGGACGCAGATCAGGAGCAGGTGGTCGGCCGGGGTCGTCTCGAACAGCGTCACGGCCACCGGTGGCTCGGCGGTCAGGTCGAAGTCCGGCCGGATCCGCTCGGCGAGCTCGGCCGGCTCCGCGGTGACCACGGGCGGCCGGAACTCGTCGAGGACGACCTGGCGGGGGCCGCCGGGGGTCTCGCGGAACACCGTGCGCAGCGCCGATTGCCGGGCGACGACGGCGGCGATCGCGGCTTCCAGCCGGGCGCGGTCCAGCGGGCCGGTCAGGCGGATCGCCAGGGTGACCGGCGCCGACCGGCCGGGCGAGAGGCGGTCGGCCAGCCACAGCCGCTCCTGCGCCGGGGAGAGGGGAAACGAGGTGCCGTCGCCGGGTTGCGCCGGGGTGGCCGCCCGCACCGGGGCGGCGGCTCGCTGAGCCAGTCTCGCGCGCACCAGTTTCCGCTGCTGCGGCGTCAGGTCGCCCAGGTTCTTGGTCATCGCTCTCGTCCGCTCTTCGCGTGGGGCCGGGCGTGGTCGTCGGTGCGGCCGACGACTTCGAGGCGGCCGTCGGGCAGGACTCGGGCCAGATCGCCCGTGCGGTAGAGCCGGGCACCCGGCTCCCGGGCGAACGGGTGGGGGCCGAACAGCTCGGCCGTCAGGGCGGGGCGGCCCAGGTAACCGCGGCAGATCGTCGGGCCGCCCAGGTACAGCTCGCCCACCGCACCACACGCGACCGGCCAGAGGTCGGCGTCGAGGACGTACGCCTCGACCGACGGCAGCGGGCGGCCCGCCGCGACCACGATCGACGTCGATTCCGGTGCACCGCAAGCCGGTGGCGGCCGGTCGAGCAGCCGCAGCAGGTCGGCGCCCGGCGGCGGCAGCACCACCGCGCCGCCGCTGGTCAGCGGGCCGAAGATCTCGCCGACGACCGCGTCGGACGCGATCCCGGCGAACTGGGGGGTCCGGGTGCCGGGCCCGGAGCGGACGCGGCTGCCGAGCGCGGCGAGGAACGCGGTCACGCACCGGTGCTCGACCATGACCCCCGCCCGGCCGGCCGAACCCGCGGCGTACACGACGCACGCCAGGTCTTCCGGGCGGGCGCGCGCGGCCGGGAGACCGTCGCCGGGCGGGGCGGGGACCGGCTCGTCCACCAGGACCACGGGTCCGGCGTCGCCGGGCAGCCGTCGGGCGAGGTCGGTCCGGGTGACCACCAGCGCGGCACCGGCGTCGCGGAGCACCACGCCCAGCCGCCAGGGCGGCTGCGCCGGCTCCAGCCCGATGTAGGCGGCCCCGGACTTCAGCACGGCGAGCAGGGCCACGACCAGCTCGGGCGAGCGGTCGAGCAGCACCCCGACGTACCCGCCCCGCCGGGCACCGCGCGCCCGCAGCCGCGCCGCGAGGCGGCAGGCCGCCTCGTCGAGCTCGGCGTAGGTGCGCGCGGTGCGCCCGTGGCAGACCGCGACCGCCTCCGGAGCCGCCGCCCGGCGGCGTTCGAAGAGGCCGTGGATGGTGTCCCAGCCGAGCGGGTGGTCGTGGGCACTGATCATGGCTGGCTGGTTCACCTTCCTGCGGCGCGGCCGTGGCTCCCACCTTCGCCGAGTGCTCTGACGCGCCGCTGACGGCGCCCTCACGCGCCGTCGCCGGTGCAGACCGCCTGCAGCTGCCTGACCTCCCCCGGCTCCGGGGCCAGCTCGGCCGCGACCAGCCGCACCAGCGTGGACATCCGGTACCGCCCGTCGCGCGGCGCGTCCAGCAGGTGGACGTCGGCGAGGGTGTTGAGGGCGCCGAGGACCCGGGTCACCGCGAGCCCGCTGAGCGCGGCGAGCTCGTGCGGGGTCACGCCGTCGTGCGGCCGGCCGCCGAGCAGCCGGAACATCCGCCGCGCGTCCGCCGACGACAGCCGGTCGTAGCCGGCCCGGATCCGGGCCCGCAGGGTCAGCCCGCCGAAGGCGAGCTCGTCGAGGCGCCGCCGCTCGTCGAGGAACTGGCCGGCCAGCGCCCGCAGCGGGAGGTCCGGCCGGGCCGCCAGGCGCGCGGCCACGATGCGGATCGCGAGCGGCAGGTTCTCGCAGAGGCGCACGACGGTCCGGGCGGCCCCGGGCTCGGCGTCCACCCGGCGCGACCCGGCCGTGCGGCGCAGCAGTTCGAGCGCTTCCTCGTCGTCCGGGACGGCGAGGGTGCGGTGCACCGACCCGTCGATCACGGTGAGCGCGCGCTTCCCGGTCACCAGCGCGGCCGAGGTGCCCGCGCCGGGCAGCAGCGGGTCGACGTCGCCGAGGCAGTTCGCGCCGTCCACGACGACGAGCACGCGCCGGGTCGCGAGCGCCGAGCGGAACACCGCGGCCAGCTCCTCCTCGCGGGCGGGCAGCGCGGTGACGCCCAGCATCGGGAGCCAGCGCCGGAGGACCTCCGCCGGCGCGGGGGTGCTCCCGGCGTCCGCGTGCAGGTTGGCGTAGAGCTGGCCGTCGGGGAAGCGCGGGGCGAGCCGGTGCGCCGCGTGCACGGCGAGCGTGCTCTTGCCGACGCCCGCCGGGCCGCTGAGCATCCCGACCCGGCCGGCCCCGTCCCCGTCGAACCAGCCGCAGACCGCGGCCAGCTCGGCCCGGCGGCCGACGAACGTCGAGGGGTCGCGGGGCAGTTCGGCCGCCGGCCGGGCCGGTACCCCGCCGGTGACCCGCTGCCGCGGCACCGCCGCCGGCCAGAAGCCGCCCGCCCGCCCGGACAGGATGTCCCGGTGCAGCTGACGCAGCTGCGGCCCCGGCTCGATGCCGAGGTCGTCGCGCAGCCGGGCCCGGGCCCGGCCGTAGGTCGCGAGCGCGTCGGCCTGGCAGCCGGTACCGAGGAGCGCGACCATCAGCAGCGCCCACAGCCGCTCGCGGTAGGGGTGCGCCCCCACGAGGGTTTCCAGCCGGGGCACCAGTTCCCCCTGCCGGCCCAGCGCGAGCGCGGCCTCCGCGGCGTCTTCCGCGACGGCGATGCGCAGGTCCTCCAGGCGCTGGGCGTCCCCCTGCAACGCGGTGGCCGACACGTCGGCGAACGCGGGCCCCCGCCACAGGTCCAGCGCGGCCTGCAGCGCGGCGTACCCCTCGTCGAGGCGCCCGGCTTTGACCGCCGCGCGGCCCCGCGCCGACGACTGCTCGAAGCGGTGCAGGTCGAGCGCACCGTCGGGCAGCAGCATCCGGTAGCCGCCCGGCTCGGTCACCAGCGCGGTGTCCGAGTCGAAGTTCAGGGCCTGCCGGAGCCGGTAGACGTAGGCCTGCAACGTGTTCTTGGCCTTGCTGGGCGGCGCGTCACCCCACAGCTGGTCCTCCAGCTCGTGCACGGGCACGGTCTGCCCGGCCCGCAGCAGCAGGACCGCCAGCACGGTCCGCTGCTTGTCGGCGGCGATCTCGACCACCCCGGCGCCGTCCCGCACCTGGAGGCAGCCGAGGATCCGGAATTCCATCATGCGCCCGGTACCGGCGGTGAGCCGGCGGACGAGCGGACACGACGACGGCACGAACGATCCATGGATTCCCCCAGCGGTCTCCGGTCTCAGCCGGATCCATCATCACGGCGGGGGCTGAACGCCTCGCTGAACAACACCTGCTTCCGTCAGGCTTCCTCGCGGAGGCGGTCCTCGACTTCCGCGGGCGACATTTCCGCGATCTCCGCGATCAGGCGGGCCAGTTCCTCCGGATCCCGCTGGTCGTCCCCGCCGTCCGCGAAGCCGTTTTCTTCGGTGAGCGCGACGAGTTCCCCGGGCGTTTGCGCGACGTACAGCGCGTCTCCCGGCAGCTGCACGCCGGTCTCGTCGGCCAGCCGCGCGACGATCCGGGCGGCCAGCAGCGAGTGGCCGCCGAGCTCGAAGAAGTTGTCGTCGAGCCCGACCCGGTCCAGGCCGAGCAGGTCCTGCCAGGCGCGCAGGACGATCTCCGCCAGCCCGGCGGGCGCCACCTCGACGGCTTCGGCGCGGGGCGGCGGCTCGGGGGCGGGTGTCCCGGCCGGCTCGATCCAGTGCCGCCGTCGCTGGAAGGGGTAGGTCGGCAGCGGGACCCGCGACCACGGCCCCCGCCGCCACAGCGTCCAGTCCACCGGCGCGCCCGCCTCCCACAGGCGGCCGAGCGTCCGGGCCAGGTAGGCGGCGTCGTCGGCCTCGCGCTCCGGGCCGGGCAGGCCGCCGAGCGCGACCCGGTCGTCGCCGGTCTTGCCGGCGAGCGACCGCAGCGTGGCTCCCGGGCCGACTTCGAGCAGCACCGACGGCGGGCCGTCCAGCAGCCGCTGCAGCCCTTCGTGGAAGCGCACCGGGGCGAGCAGGTGCCGGACCCAGTACTCCGGGTCCCCGGCCTCTTCGGGGCGGATCCAGTCGCCGGTCAGGTTGGAGACGAACGGGATCTCCGGCGGCTTCGGCGCGGCCGCGCGCAGCTTCGGCCGGAACCGCTCGGCCACGCCCGCCATCATCGGCGAGTGGAACGCGTGGGACGTGCGCAGCCGGCGGCACGTGACGCCGTCCGCCCGCAGCCGCTCCTCCAGCGCCGCCACGGCGGCCACCGGGCCGGACACGGCGCAGAGCGCGGGCCCGTTCACCGCCGCGACCGCGAGGTCGCCGTCCAGCACCGGGAACACCTCGTCGGCCGGCAGGTTGACGCTCAGCATCGCGCCAGGCGGCTGCTCCTGCATCAGCCGGGCCCGCTCGGCGACGAGGTCGAGCGCGGTCCCGAACTCGAAGCAGCCCGCGAGGGTCGCGGCCACGTACTCCCCGACGCTGTGCCCGATCATCGCCGACGGCCCCAGCCCGAGCTCGGTCCACAGCCGCGCCAGCGCGTGTTCGACGGCGAAGAGCGCGGGCTGGGTGTAGGCGGTCCGGGCCAGCACCTTCGCGTTCTCGGCCGGGTCGCCGGCGTACAGCAAGCCGCGCAGATCGAAGTCCAGCCGCTCGTCCGCGGCGTCGATCCAGCCGCGGAACGTCTCCTCGGTCTCGTACAGCGCCCGGCCCATGCCGGCCCGTTGCGCGCCCTGCCCGGGGAACATGAAGACCACCCGGCGGTCGCGGGCGTCCACGGTCGCCGGGCGCACGGCGGCCAGCGCGTCGATCGCCGACCCGAGGTCCGGGACCGCCACCGCCACCCGGCGGCGCAGCGGCGTGCGGCCGCTCTGCAGCGTGGCGGCGATGTCGGCGAGTCCGGCGTCAGGCCGGTCCTCGAGGTGCTCCCGCAGGCGGGCGGCGAGGGCGAACAGCGGCTCGTCCTCGCGGGCGGACAGCGGCAGCACTTCGTACGCGCGGCCGCTCGGCGAGCCGGGCGCCGGGACCGGCGGCGCTTCCAGCACCATGTGCGCGTTCGTCCCGCCGATGCCGAAGGAGCTGATCGCCGCGCGCCGGTGCCCCTCCCACGGCACGGGTTCGGTGGACAGCCGGAACCGGCTGCCGTCGAGGTCGATGTCGGGGTTCGGCCGGGTGAAGTGCCTGCTCGGCGGCAGCACGCCGTGCTCCAGCGCCAGCACCGTCTTGATCAGGCCCGCGATGCCCGCCGCCCCGGAGAGGTGGCCGACCTGCGCCTTCAGGGTGCCGAGCGTGCACGGCGGGCCGTCGCCGCCGAACGCCTCGGTCAGCGCCTCGAACTCGATCGGGTCGCCGAGGGACGTGCCCGTCCCGTGCGTCTCCATGTAGGTGATGGTGCTCGGGTCCACCCCCGCGACGCGGTGCGCGGCGCGGATGACCCGCACCTGCCCGTCGACGCCGGGCGCGGTGAAGCTCATCCGCCGCGCGCCGTCGTTGTTGACCGCCGAGCCGAGGATGACGGCGTGGACCGTGTCGTGGTCGGCCAGCGCGTCCGCCAACGGCTTGAGGACGACCACGCCGACGCCGTTGCCGAAGACCGTCCCGTCGGCGCGGGCGTCGAAGGGCAGGCAGTGCCCGGTCGAGGAGAACACCGAACCGGTCGTGTACTCGTACCCCTCGTACTGGGGCACGTGGACGGTGACGCCGCCGGCCAGCGCCATTTCGCACTCGCCCGCGATCAGCGCCTGGCAGGCCATGTGCACGGAGACCAGGGAAGACGAGCAGGAAGCCTGCACGCTCAGGCTGGGCCCGCGCAGGTCGAGGTGGTAGGAGACGCGCGCCGCCAGCATGTCCTTTTCGGTGGCGAGCAGGAACTCCTGCGGGCTGGTGTGGTCCAGCGCCCCCGGCGTCTTCAGCACGTGCGAAAGCAGGTAGGCGTTCTGGCTGACGCTCGCGTAGACACCGACCGGCGCGCCTTCGGTGCGCGGCGCGTACCCCGCGTCTTCCATCGCGGCCCAGGCGCATTCGAGGAAGATGCGCTGCTGCGGATCGAGCAGGGCGGAGTCACGGGGCGTGTACCCGAAGAGCCCGTTGTCGAAGTGCTCGACGCCGTCGAGCACGCCGTGGACGTGCCGGTAGCCGGGACGCCGGGCCACGTCCGGCGCCACCCCGGCGGCGATCGCCTCGTCGGCGGTGAACGCCGTGGTCTGCTCGCCGCCGTCGAGCACGTTTTCCCAGAACCGCCCGACGGAATCCGCGCCGGGGAAGCGGCCCGCCATGCCCACCACGGCGATCTCGAGCCCGGTCGGCTCCCCCGTCATCGCTCGCCCCCGCTCATGGCGGCGCGGCGGCGGTCGCGCGCGGCCGCGGTCAGCCGGCTGCGGCCGCGGCCGTCGCCGGGCTCCGCCGCCGGGGCGTCGGCCGCTTCGAGGTGCTGCACCAGCAGGTGCACGGTGGGGTTGCGGAAGAGCGTGACCATCGAGATCTCCCGTTCCAAGGTCTGGACCAGCCGGGCCCGCAGCCGCATCAGCAGCAGCGAAGTGCCGCCGATGTCGAAGAAGTTGTCGTGCGGGCCCACGTTGTCGTGGCCGAGGACCGCGGCCCAGGCGGCGGCGACCTGCTCGGCCGGGCCGGTGCCGGGCGCGATCCGGTCCGCCGCCCGCCCGGCGAACGGATCCGGGAGCGCGGCCCGGTCGATCTTGCCGTTCCCGTTCAGCGGCAACGCGTCCAGCACGACGATGGCCGACGGGACCATGTGCTCGGGCAGCAGGTCCGCGGCGAACGCTCGTAATTCCGTTGCTGTGACATCGGATCCCGTCACGTAACCCGCCAGCCGTCGTTCGCCGCCGCTGCCGTGCGGCACGACGACCGCCTGCCCCACGCCGGGGTGGCGGTCCAGGACCGCGGCGACCTCGCCGGGTTCGACGCGGTAGCCCATGATCTTGACCTGGTCGTCGCCGCGCCCGACGAACTCCAGGTCCCCGCCGGGCAGCCGCCGCACCAGGTCACCGGTCTCGTACACCCGCTCCCCGCCGGGGCCGGGCGTGAACGCGGCGGCGGTGGCGGCGGGCGCGCCGAGGTAACCGCGGGCCAGGTTGCCGCCGGTGATGCCGAGCGTCCCGGTGACGCCGTCGGGCACCGGCTCGTGGTCCGGCCCGAGGACGTGCACGCGCACCCCGCGGAACGGGCGGCCGAGCGGGATCGTCTCGGGCACCTCCTCCGGTACCGGGTAAGCGAGCATCGAGACCGTGGTTTCGGTGGGCCCGTAGTGGTTTTCCACGGCCAGGTCCGGCCGGGCGGCCCGGACGCGGCGCACCAGGCCGGGCGTCAGCGGTTCGCCCGCGCAGATCAGCAGGCGCCGCGGCAGCACCCCGGCGACGGCGGCGCCGTCCACGCCGGCCAGTGCGGCGAGGTGGCTCGGGACGAGCTTCACCGCGTCGATCCGGTGGCGCGCGAAGTAGTCCGCGAGCGCCTGGGCGTCGACCGCTTGTTCGCGGGAGAGCACGTGCAGCCGGCCGCCGGTGGTCAGCGCGCCGAAGACGTTGGTGCTGCCCAGGTCCGCGGAGAACGTCGACAGCAGCGCCCACGACCACCCCGGCTCGATCCGCTCGGCGAGCCCGTCCAGGTAGTGGACGTACTGGCGGTGCTCGACGGCGACGGCCTTGGGCGTGCCGGTCGAACCCGACGTGAAAAGCACGTAGCACAACGCCGACCCCGGGGTGGGCGGCCGGGCCGGCCCCGGTTCACCGCCGTCCTCCCCCAGTACGACGACGGGCCGCCCGGCGACCCGGTCCGCCAGCTCCGGCGTCGTCACGACGGCGACCGCGCCCGCGGCGGAAAGCAAGGCGGCGAGCCGGGATCCGGGCAGTTCGGGGTCGAGCGGGAGGTAGGCACCGCCCGCCCGCAGGATGCCCAGCATGCCCGCGATCATCGCCGCCGACCGGGGCACCAGGAGACCCACCGGGCGATCCGGTCCGGCGCCGAGTGCCGCGAGCCGCACGGCCACCTGCTCCGCCCGGTGCTCCAGTTCGGCGTAGGTGAGGTCGCCGTCCGGCCCGGTGACCGCGATCTTCGACGGGGCCGCCCGCGTCTGCGCGGCGATCAGTTCGTGCAGCGTCGTTCCTTCGGTGGCTCCCATGAACGCAATCGTCGTGTCGCACACTGACTCTGCGCTGAACCGGAGGCGACCCGCAGCGCACTGGGATGATCGGGCGACGGTGCGTTCCTTCGGGTGAAGATCGTTTTCGCCGCGGTAACAGTGTGGAATATGGAACCGGTCACGCGACCGGAATCCCGTACTGTGCTGAGGAGAACGATCTCAGTGACGAGATCACGGCGTTCCGCTACAGTGGCCCGGAGCTGCCCGCGGGCACGCCGGCACCGAACCGGGGACTGGTGCCACCACGGGACTTCTGGGGGTTGATCATCATCATGCGCTTTTCCAGTGCCTTGTGGCGAACCGAGAAACGGCAGCGTGCGTAACCGCCGGAAATCCGCGGGGACGACGGCGCACCACCGCTTCGCACGACACCGGAATCCGGGTCCGTGCCGGCCGAAACAGGGAGACTGATGACCGTTCACGTACTGGGCCCCGTCGAGATCACCAAGCATGGCGCACCAGTTCCGGTCAGACGGCGGAAACAACGCCTGCTCATCGCCCTCCTCGCCACCCGGGCCAACCAGCTCGTCCCGCTGTCGCGCATCATCGACGTGCTGTGGGAGCAGGAAGTCCCGAAGGCGGCGCGCAACCAGGTCCACGTGCACGTCGCGGCCGTGCGGCGCGCCCTCACCGCGAGCGACGGGGACCCGGCGGCGGTGGAAACCTGCCCCACCGGCTACGTGCTGCACGCGCCACCCGCCGACGTCGACCTCGTGCGGTTCGACAACGCCGTGTCCCGAGGGGAAAGCGAGCTTTCCGCCGGCCGCCTGACCGAGGCAGACCGGCTGTTCCGCACCGCGCTGGCGGCCTGGCGCGGCACCCCGCTCGACGGGCTGGAGGGCCGGTTCGCGCACGCCGAATCGGCGCGCCTGGAGCAACGGCGGCTCCGCGTGCACGAACACCAGCTGGACATCGGCCTGACGCTGGGGCGGTTCGCCGACCTCGTCCCGGAACTGGCCGGGCTGCTGACGACGAATCCGTTGCACGAAGGCTTCCGCCGCCGTTACATGCTCGCGCTCTACGGTGCGGGCCGGTCCGCCGACGCGCTCGCGGCGTTCCGCGACGGCCGCCGCGTGCTCGGCGACGAGCTGGGCATCGAGCCGACCCGCGAACTACGGGACACCGAGGTCGCGATCCTGCGGGCCACCCCGGTCGAGGAGCTGGTGGGCGAGCTGCTGCCGCCCGCCCGCCGGGGCGAAAGACCCGACTGGGGGCCGCGGCCCCGGCCGCAGCAACTTCCCGCGCAGGCCAACCACTTCGTCGGCCGCACGCAGGTGCTGGCCCGGCTCGACGACGTGGCGGGCCGTCGCCGCAGCCCGGTGCTGGTGACCGGGCCCGGCGGCATCGGGAAGACGGCGGTGTGCACGCGCTGGGCGCACGCCAACGCCGCCGAATTCCCCGACGGCGCCCTGTACATCGACCTGCGCGGATCCGGCCCGACGCCGGTCGAGCCCGCCGACGCGCTCGGCCGGTTCCTGCGCGCGCTCGGCACCCCGGCGGACCGGATTCCCGGTGACGTCAACGAAGCGGCCGCCGACTTCCGTTCGCTGCTCGCCTCGACCCGCACGCTGATCCTGCTCGACGACGCGGCTTCGGCGGCACAGGTGCGGCCGCTGCTGCCGGGCACGCCGTCGTGCCGGGCCGTCGTGACCAGCCGCCACCGCCTCGACGAGCTGACGGTCCGCGACGGCGTCGAGCCCATCCGGCTCGACGCGCTTTCCGCCACGGAGGCGGGCGACCTGCTCGCCGCGATCGCCGGACGGCGCCGGCTGCACAACGAGCCGACCGGGACCATCGCCCGGCTGGCGGCCGCCTGCGAGTACCGCCCGACCGCGTTGCGCGGAGTCGCCCTCCAGCTCGCCGAACGGCCCGAGCTGCGCATCGCCGGCTACCTCCGTGAACTGCTCGCCGCCCCCAGCTTCCCCTGACGGCCCGGCCGCGTGCCGTGAATGACTCATTCATGTCGCCTGACGACATGAATGAGTCATTCACTGCGTCTGACCGGGGTTCCCGTCGGGGTCGGCCACGATCCGCCCGAGTGCCGCGAACAGCAGCCCGGACGCCGTCTCCGCCAGCGCGGCGCCGCCGTGGCCCGCGGCGACGCGCACGGACAGGTCCCACTCCGGGGCCGCCGGCCGCCGCGCGATCGTCAGCGAAAGCGGGAACCCGTTGCGGTCGCCGAACCACCACTCGTGCGCGCGGATCGCCCGGACGCCGTCGACGCCGTCGTAGGCGCGGAAGTCGGCGTAGTTGAACAGTGCCGACGGCGGGCCGAACCCGGTCACCGCGCGGAGTTCGCCCGGCGGGAAGTGCCGGTGCGGCAGGTGCGCCCGCTCGGCTTCGAACGCGGCGCGCACCAGCGAGCGCCACGAACCGGCCGGCAGTTCCAGCCGCAGCGGGAGGGTGTTGACGAACATGCCGACCACGGCTTCGGCGCCGCTGTGCTCCGGACGGCCGTTCGTCACCAGCCCGGTGACCACGTCGGTGGTCCCGGTGAGCTCGCCGAGCACGCTGAGGTGGGCGGCGAGGTACACGGACTTCGGCGGCACGCCGGTCTTGACCGCGAGCCGGCGCACCTGCGCGACCAGTGATGCCGCCAGCGGTACGGTCAGGACCGCTTCCCCGTCCGCCACCCCGTTCGTCCACAGTGGAGCGGGCCGGTAGCCGTCGAGCAGGCTCTTCCAGTAGGCGGCCGTCTCCGGGTCGGCGGCCGCTTTCCTTTCCAGCGCCACGAAGTCGCGGTAGCGCGCCACGGGCGGAGCGGCGATCGGCGCGCTCCCGCCGAGTTCGTGGTCGTAGGCTTGGAGCAGGTCGGCCAGCACCACGGCGAAGCTCCACCCGTCGACCACCGAGTGGTGCACCGAGACCGCGAGGTGCCAGGTGCCGTCCGGGTGGCGCAGCACGTGGCACCGGGCGAGCGGCGCCTCGGCCAGGTCGAACGCCCGCTGCCACTGCCCCGCCCACCACAGCTTGAGCGCTTCGGCGGGATCGGCCGCGGCGGGGGCGTCGAGCACGGTCAGCGGGATCGGCGCGGCGGCGTGCACCTGCTGCATCGGCTCCGGGTGGCCGACCAGGTCGAAGGACGTGCGCAGCAGTTCGTGGCGGGCGGAAACCGCGTCCAGGGCGCGGCGCACCGCGTCTTCGTCGAGTGGCCCCGACAGCCGCACCGCGCTGACGTCGTGGTACAGCGTGGGATCTTCGGTGATCTCGCATTCGTAGATCAGCCCGACCTGCAGGAGCGCGGCCGGGTAGACGTGCTCGTCGGGCGTCGCTTCCGTGACGCTCTCGGCACCGCCCTCCAGTCCGGCCGCGACCAGCCCGGCGATCGTCGGGTGCTGGAACACGCCGTGCACGCTGAGCGCGATGTCCGCCTCGCGGGCCTTCGAGACGACGCGGATCGCGGTCATGGAATCGCCGCCGAGCGCGAAGAAGTCGTCGTCCGGCCCGACGCGGTCGACGCCGAGCACGCCCGCCCAGATCCCGGCCAGCACCTCGGCCGGATCACCGGTGACGTCCACCGTGGACTCCCGGTGGTCCGCGCGGCGGTCGCGCAGGGCCGCGCGGTCGAGCTTTCCGTTCGCGGTCAAGGGGAGCGCGTCGAGACCGGTGAGAGTGGACGGCACCAGGTGCGCGGGCAGCGTCCCGGCCAGCGCCGCCCGCACCTCGCGGGGGTCGGCCGCGGCGACCACGAACCCGGCCAGGTGCGCTTCGCCGTCCTGGTCGTGCCGGAGGACGACGGCGGCGGCGCTCACCCCGGGCAGCGCGGTGAGCGCGGCTTCGATTTCCGCGGGCTCGACCCGGAAACCGCGGAACTGGACCTGGTCGTCGACGCGGCCGAGGAACGTCAGCTCGCCGTCGCGCACGGCCGCGAGGTCGCCGGTGCGGTACCGGCGCGCGCCCGGCGGGCCGGCCGGATCGGGCACGAACCGGAGCGCGGTCAGCCCGGGCCGCCCGAGGTAGCCGCCCGCGACGCCGGCGCCGCCGACGTACACCTCCCCGGGCTCGCCCGGGGGCACGGGACGGAGGTCCGCGTCGAGGAGGCAGACCCGGAGGTCGTCGAGCGGCGCCCCGATCGGGCTGCCCGGACCGGTCGTGTCCTCGCGGGTGAGCGGCCGCGCGGTGACGTGCACCGTGGTTTCGGTGATGCCGTACATGTTGACCAGCCGCGGCGCGCGGTCGCCGTAGCGGTCGAACCACGGCACCAGCGCGGCCGGTCGGAGGGCCTCGCCGCCGAAGACGACCAGCCGCAGCGCGGTGTCCGGCCAGCCGGCCGCCGCGGCGGCGCGGCTCAGCTGCCGGAAGGCCGACGGGGTCTGGCTCAGCACGGTGACCCGCTGCTCGACCAGCAGCCGCCAGAACGCCTCGGGGTCGCGGCTGACCTCGTAGGGCACCACGACGACGCGGCCACCGTGCAGCAACGCGCCCCACAATTCCCACACGGAGAAGTCGAACGCGTAGGAGTGGAACAGCGTCCAGGTGTCGTTTTCGGAGACGCCGAACTCCGCGCGGGTCACCTCGAACAACCGCGTCACGTTGGCGTGGCTGACGACGACGCCCTTGGGCTTGCCGGTGGAGCCGGAGGTGTGGATGACGTACGCGGTGTTGCCCGGCCGGGCGGCCGCCGCCACCGGCTCCGCTTCCGTGGCGGCGGGGTCGTCGACGGCGACGAACGGCACGCCGGGCACCCGATCGGCGAACCGGCGCTGCCCGACGACGACCGGGCAGCGGCAGTCGGCGAGGACGAAGCCGAGCCGGTCGGCCGGGTACCGCGGATCGAGCGGCACGTAGCCACCACCCGCCTTGAGCACCGCGAGGATCGCGACGACCAGGTCGGTGTCCCGGTCGGCGCACACGCCCACGAGCACCTCGGGCCCCACGCCGGCCGCGCGCAACCGGCTCGCGAGCCGGTCCGCCGCCTCGTCGAGCTCGCGGTAGGTCAGCTCGCGCCGCCCGTCACCGACCGCGATCCGGTCCGGGGTGCGCCGGGCTTGGGCGGCGAACAGCTCGTGCAGGCAGCTGCTGGTGGTCATCGGACCGGTGCCCCTTCTGCCGGATCCACGCTCGCCGGTGCGGTGCTGAACACCGGCGTCCGGGGATCGGCGGCCAGTTCGTCGAGTGCCCGCAGGCAGTCGTCCAGGAGGTGCTCCGCGCTGTCGCGGTCGAAGAGGCCGGTGGCGTACTCGAGCTCGAGCACGAGCCGGTCCGGCCGCCGGTAGGCCTGCAGGTTGAGGTCGTAGCGGGTGGTCCCGGGGTTGACCAGCTCGGCCGAGACTTCGAGGCCGCCGGCGGCGAACTCGTAGAACTCCAGGTCCTGGTAGGCGAAAACGGCGTCGAAGAGCGCGTTGCGGGCGGGGTCGCGCGCGACGCCCAGCCGCTTCGCCAGCCGCTCGGCCGGGTGGTCGGGATGGGACAGTGCGGCGCCGCGGCGGTCGTCGAGGTCCCGGAGCAGCTCGCCGAGGTCGCTTCCGGGCTCAGGTTTCGCCCGCAGGCCCACGACGTTCGCGAACATGCCGACCACCCGGTCCAGGTCGGGGTGGGCGGTGCGGCCGCTCGTCGGGGTGCCGACGACGAAGTCGTGCTGCCCGGTGCGCCGGGCGAGCGCCGCCACGTACGCGGTGAGAACGGCGGTGAACGGGGTCGTGCCGGCCTGCCGCGCGACCTCCTCGACGCGGGCGAGCCCGGCGGCGGGCAGCTCCCGGCGGGCCACCGCGCCCCGCGTCGCCCGCTGGGTGCCGCGCGGCCGGTCGAGCGCCAGGTCGGCGGTGGGCGGCCCGGCGAGTTCGGCGAGCCAGAAGGCTTCGGCCGCCGGGTCGTCGCCGCGGTCGTGGCACCACCGCGCGGCCCCGGCGAAGCTCGGCGCCGGGGCGAGCTCGGCACCCAGGTACAGGGCGAGCAGGTCGGCGACCAGAACCCGCAGCGAGAGGCCGTCGAGCACGATGTGGTGGGTGTCCAGGTAGAGGTCGTGGGCGCCGGGACCGGCCGGGACCAGCAGCGCGCGCAGCAGCGGCGGCCGGTCCAGCCGGAACGGGCGCACGAACCGGCCGAGCACGTCCGGCACCGGCGCGTCGAGCACCTCGAAGCCGACCTCGGTGCCGGCGTCGGCGACCTGGCGCACCCCGCCCTCGGCGAGCACGAAGCTCATCCGCAGGGCGTCGTGCCGGGCGGCCAGCTCCCGCACGGCCTGCCGCAGCCGAGCCGGGTCGACGGGTCCGCGCAGCCGCAGCCGCACCGGCACGTTGTAGACCACGGAGTCCGGATCGGCCGCCCAGTGCGCGTAGAGCGCGAGCTGACTCGGGTGCAGCGGCACCCGGGTGCCCGGCGCCGGCTCGGGGATCGGCGGCGCGTGCCCGGTGGCCGCGCCGGCCAGAGCCGCGGTCATCCCGGTGAGCGTGCGGGCGCGCAGCGCTTCGGCGTACCCCAGCCGGACACCGAGCCGCCGGTCCAGCTTGCCCAGCAGCGCCCCGAGTTTCAGCGAGCTGCCGCCGATGGCCAGGAAGTCCTCGCCCGGGCCGATGGTGTCCGCCGGCAGGCCGAGCACCTCGCCCCACAGCTCGGCGAGCCGTCCCTCCGCGTCGGTGTGCCGTACCTTGGCCCGGGCCGCACCGGGCGCGGGCAGCCCGGCCGCGTCGACCTTCCCGTTGGCGTTCAACGGAAGCCGGTCCAGCCAGACGAACTGGTCGGGCACCAGGTAGTCCGGCAGCACGGCCGAGAGCTCCGCCCGGACGGCCGCCTCGTCGGTGTCCGGCGCGACGAGGTAGGCGACGAGCCGCTTGTCCTGCACGGTGTCCCCGACCGGGCGCGCGTAGGCGTCGCGGACTCCCGGCACCGCGTACAGGGCCGTGGTCACCTCGGCGATTTCGATGCGGTGGCCGCGGATCTTCACCTGCCCGTCGACCCGGCCGTGGAAGTGCAGCAGGCCGTCGGCGTCCTGGTGCGCCTGGTCGCCGGTGCGGTAGTACCGCTCGCCGCCGACGTCGATGAAGCGTTCGGCGGTGAGGTCCGGCCGGTTGAGGTAGCCGCGCGCGACCCCGGACCCGCCGGTGCAGAGCTCGCCGAGCACGCCGGGCGCCACCGGCGTGCCGTGTTCGTCGAGCACGAGCACGGTGGTGCCGCCGAGCGGCTTGCCGATGGGGACCGGACCGTCGGGTTCGGCGTCGATGGGGTGGACGCTGGTGAAGATGGTGTTCTCGGTCGGCCCGTAAGCGGCGTGGAGAGCCAAGCCCGGGGAGTGCGCGCGCACGAGTTCGAGGTGCCGCGGCGACACGACGTCCCCGCCGGTGAACAGCTTCCCCAGCGGCGCGAAGATCGCCGGTTCGTCGTCGACGAGCTGGTTGAACAACGCCGAAGTCACGAACGCCCAGGTGACCCGGTGCTCCCGCAGCGCGGCGGCGAACCGCACCGGCACGACGACGGTCGCCGGGTCGACGACGCACAACCGGGCCCCGTTGAGCAGCGCGCCCCAGATCTCCATGGTCGCGGCGTCGAACTCGAGCGGGCTGGCGTGCAGGACGTGGTCGTCGGGCGATAAGGCGAGGAAACGCGGTTCGCGGACGACCCGGAAGATCCCGGCGTGCTCGATGAGCACACCCTTGGGTTTCCCGGTGCTCCCGGAGGTGAAGAGCACGTGCGCGAGCGGCGACCGGTCGTCCAGCGGCGGCGGCGGCGGGGTGACGCTGCCGGTCCCGCTCCCCCACGCCTCGAGCCGGGCGAGCCCGACGACCTCGACCCCTTCCGGCGCGGCGGCCGCGATGAGACCGGTGTCGGCGGCCACGACGATCCCGACGTCGTTGTCCGCGAGCAGTTCCCCGATCCGCCGCCCGGGCGTGGCCGGGCTGACGGGCACGTAGGCGCCCCCGGCGAGGGTGATCCCGACCGCGGCGACGACGGCGTCCACCCCACGGGGAAAGGCCATGCCGACCAGGGTTTCCCGCTCCACCCCCAGCCGCTGCAGCCCGGCGGCCACGGCGATCGCCCTGGCCGCCAGCTCCCGGTAGGTGAGCGTGCTTTCACCGCAGACCGCGACGGCATCGGGCCGCCGCCGGACTTGGTCGAGGAAGCATTCGTCGAGACGGAGCGAACCCACGGACCCCCCTGACTCCGGCATGCCCGAAGTATCGGGAGGCGGTGGCAGCGGATCCCTGAACACGCCGCTGAACGCGGCTTTCCTCAGCGGCGTGTTCAGCGGCGGCGGGCTCGGTTCGTCTCCCGGGCGACCGCCGCGCGGGGGTAGCCGCGGGAAGTCCGCGACCCTCAATTCTTCACCCGCGACCAACACCAACTCGGCCGCAATTGTGATCGATTTACCGCCGCTCAAATTCCCGCCGCAAGAATCATGAAACGTTTGCCCTGATCAAGTGGACTACGTAGGTACGCACAGGCAGTCCTTCGGCCAAGGAGGAATTGACCATGGCATTCGACGATTCTCCCGACGTCCACACCGAACGTGACGAGGAAGGGCACGTCCGAGTTCTCCAGCACCGTGCAGAACCGTTCACTGCGGGAGCCGCCCGGCTGGGCGCGCCCTCCGCGCGCGAACTCGCCGACGAATACGTGCGGCAGGTGGCCGACTTGTACGACATAACCCCGGACGAGATCGCGGACCTGCAGCGCACGGCTCTCGCCGAGCCGGCGGAAGAGGGGCCGCGACTGACCTTCAGCGAAGAGAAGGCCGCCCTGGACATGACGGTCGTCTCCTACGCCCAGACCTTCCTGGGGTTGCCGGTGTGGCAGGCAGCTCTCGAAGTCCGGTTGTACGGCGAACCCCTGCGCGTAGCAAGTTCAGACAGCGTGCTCCACTACGATCTCGATGCCGTACTGCCTGCCGGCGACTCACCGGCCGACTGGGGCGACCGCAAAACGGTCTCCCGCGCGCTGGGTCTGGACGAGGAAACCGCCGGCCGGCTCTCGATCAACGGAACCCGGCTACTCGTCTACCGGTACGTGCCCGAAGACCGGTCGGACTCCACCGCCGGCGGGGAACCGGGCCTCGACGGCGGACCGCCGACGCTGCCCTTGCCGACCGTGCCGCCCACGATCGTGGCCAAGCGCCACTACGTCGTCCACGAGGTGCTCTTCAGCTTGCCCCTACCGGGATGGGAAGAGCTGCACTGGCGGGCTTTCGTCGAACCCGGGACGAGCACGGTGCTGTACCTCCGAGCGCTCGCCGCGTCCGCCACCGGGTGCGTGTTCGTCACGGATCCGGTCAGCGCGTCCGGGGTCGCGCTCACTGGGTGTTCCCCGGCCGCGACGCTCGATCCGCTGCGCGCAACCGTGGCGCTGCCAGGTCTCGACCCACCGGCATCAGGCGTGCAGGCACTGCGGGGAACCTACGTGGCGCTCACCGACACCGATGCGCCGGCCGTGGCGGCACCGACCACCACCGACCCCTTCTCGTTCTGCTATTCGGCAGTCACCAACGACTTCGCCGCCGTCAATGCGTACTACCACTACGACGGCGCCTACCGCCTGCTGGAAAGCATGGGCTTCGACATCAAGAGCTACTTCGACGGCACCGCCTTTCCCGTCCCGGTCGACCATCAAGGTTTCGGCACGTCGGTAAACGCACAAGCGGCGGGGAACCCGTCCGGCACCGGGATGGGAAGGTTCCGCAACGGCCTGGCGACGGCGGGCTGCTCGGTCGGCATCGCCGCCGACGCGCGGGTCGTGCTCCACGAATTCGGGCACGCGCTCCTCTGGGACCACGTCGGCTCGCCCAACTTCGGGTGGTGCCACAGCGCCGGTGACGCGCTGGCGGCCATCCTCCACGATCCGAGTTCGCAGGCACCGGACCGGTTCGCGACTTTCCCTTACATCGGGCTGGACCGTCGGCACGATCGTGCCCTGGCCGCGGGTTTCGCTTGGGGCGGGAACCGTGACGACAGGCAATACGGCAGTGAACAGATCCTCTCGACGACGCTGTTCCGGGTCTACCGCAGCGCAGGCGGTGACGACGCGGACGTCACGATCAAGCGATTCGCCGCGCGTTATCTCGCCTTCCTGATCGTCAAAGCGATCGGAGCGCTGACCGTCACGACCAACGACCCGCGGGTATACGTATCCGCCCTGATTGACGCCGACGTCAGTACGGCCGACTTCGAAGGGCACCGCGGCGGTGCCTGGCACAAGGCGCTTCGCTGGAGTTTCGAGCGTCAGGGGCTGTACCAGCCTGCCGGGGCCCCGAGGCCGGTCACCCAGCCGGGAGCGCCGCCCGCGGTCGACGTGTACATCGACGACGGGCGAGCCGGGGCCTACCTGCCGTACCAGGACAACCTCTTCGCCTGCCCCGACATCTGGAACCGCCGCGCCCCCGACGGCGGAACCGCGCACCAGGAGCCGACCGTCGGCTGGACGAACTACACGTACGTCCGGGTGAAGAACCGGGGCACGCAGGCCGCTACCGATGTCGGCGTCGAACTGTTCCAAGCCGACCCGGCGGCCGGCCTCGCCTGGCCGACCGGCTGGATCGCGACCACGACCGCCCGGTCGAGTGTCCCGACCCCCCTGGCACCGAACGGAGACGCCGTGGTCGGTCCGTTCGCCTGGACACCCCGCACCGCAGGCGACGAGCGGCTGCTCGCCAGTGCCTCCGCACCGGGTGACCCGAGCAACGCGGACACGGTGAGCGGCGTTCTTCCGGTGCGGCGCTTGGTGCCGCTCGACAACAACCTCGCCATGCGATCGGTGTCGCCCACCTTCGACGTAATCGGTGAGGTGCGGTGGGTCACAGGCCTCTACGAGAACTTGCTCTCCCGGGAACCGGATCAGCCCGGCGGACTCGACTACTGGGTCGTCGCCCGGCTGACCGGCACGTCCCCGTCGGCCGTGGTGACGGGGTTCCTGAGATCCGAAGAGTACGACGCCGCGCTTGTCACGTCGTTCTACGCCAAGTTCCTCGACCGGGTGCCCGACCCGCAGGGCCACCGCCACTGGGTCGACCAGCTGCGGGCAGGAACGCCCCGGCACGCGGTGATCGTCGGATTCCTGGACAGCCCCGAATTCAAAACAAACAACACACCGCCGGACAACTTCGTCGAGGCACTCTACGTCAGGCTGCTCGCTCGGGCGTCGGACCCCGCGGGCAAGCAGTACTGGGTGGGTCGCCTGGCCGCCGGCACACCCACCGCCAACGTGATCCTCGGGTTCCTGATGTCCGACGAATACTGCACGCGGGAGATCACCGGCCTGTACCAATCGTTCCTCGGCCGAGCACCGGACCCGGACGGGCTCGCGGCCTGGGTCGGTGCCATGGCAACGGGTACCCCGTTCCAAGAGATCCAGACCGGGTTCCTGATCTCCGACGAGTACCGGACCCGCCGCCGGGCAACGCCGTAGCGCGCCCGGATGCCGCCGATCGCCATGGATCGAGCACTGCTCCGGTGCTGTCGGCGGCCTCCCGCACGCCGCACCGGGATCGGAAACCGTGGATCCGCGTCGAATGCGGATTCGACCACATTTGAAGATCGAAGGCCGGGTCCGGCGGATGCGGTTCACGCCGTCCGGCGGTCCGGTGCCGGGCCGGGCCGCCGGGCGGCGCGCTCCCGGAGCCGCTCGCCCGGCGGAAGCACCGCCCGCCCCTGCTCGCGGGCGAACAACCGCACCAGCCCCGGCACCGTGAACCGGCCCGGTGTCCTCTCTTCGACCCAGTGCGCGTCCAGGAGCCGTTCCACCACCCGCTCGGTGCCGGCGGGGGAAAGCCCCAAGGCCGCCGCGGCATCGTCGAGGTCGAGCTCGGCCGCCGGCAGCGACCCGAACACGCACAACGCCCGCGCCGCGGCCCGGTCCGCCGGGTCGTCGCTGCCGCTCAACACGGCGTAGCCTGCCCGGTAACTCGCCCGCGGGCCGAGGTCGCCCACGGTCAGTTCGGTCAGCCGGTGCCGTTCGTCGCCGAGCCGGGAGAGCAGGCACCGCACGGTCCAGCCCGGCCGGGCGTTCAGCCTCGCCGCCGCGGCGCGCAGGGCGAGTGGCAGGTGGTCGCACAGCGCCGCGACGGACCGGGCCGCGCGCGGGTCCACCGGGACGCGGTTGCCGGCGACCAGGTCCGCGAGCATCGCGACGGCCGCGTCCGGGGAAAGGCCGCCCAGCGGCTGCTGCGTGGCGCCGTCGAGGGCGGCCAGCCGGCTTCGGCTCGTCACCAGCACCGCGCTGCCGGGGCCGCCGGGCAGCAGCGGTCGGACCTGCGCCGCGGTGACGGCGTTGTCCAGCAGCACCAGCAGCCGTCGGTCGGCGGCCACCGTGCGGAACAGCGCGACCGCCTCCCCGGGGTCGGGCGGGACCTGCGCGACGCCCAGGCCACGGAGCAGGCGGTGCAGTGCTTCCTCGACCGGCAGCGGTGCGGGGCCGGCGAGGTCCACGTACAGCTGCCCGTCGGGGAATGCCGCCGCCAGCCGGCGGGCCGCGCGCACGGCCAGTGCCGACTTGCCCGCGCCGGGCGCGCCGTGGACGACGACCACCGGACCTCGTGCCTGCAGCGTCGCGCGCAGCGCGGCGAGCTCGGCGTCGCGGCCGACGAGCGTCCCCGTGTCGCGCGGGAGCTGCCGGGGTGCGCGAGCGGACGCGGTCACCGTCGCGCGCAGGCACGGGTCGCCGTCGAGGATGCGCCGGTGCAGCTCACGGAGTTCGGCGCCCGGCTCGACGCCCAGCTCGTCGGCCAGCGCGCGGTGGATCCGCCGGTAGTGCGAGAGCGCGTCGGCCCGGCGGCCGCAGCGGTACAGCGCCAGCATGAGCTGACCGGCCGGCCGTTCGCGTAGCGGGTTAGCGGCGACGAACTCGGCCAGCTCGGTGCGGACGTCGGCGTCCCGGCCGGCCACCAGCGCGGCCTCGAACCGCTCCTCGAGCGTGCCCCGCCGCCACTCGGTCAGCCAGGTCGCCGCGGCGTCGACGGCGCCCGTCCGCGGCACGTCCGCGAACGGCTCCCCGCGCCAGAGCCGGTGCCCGCAGCGGAACAACTCCGCGCCCCGGCCGGGTTCGCCGCCCCGCGTGGCCGTCCGCGCGGCGGTGACGAGCCGGTCGAACCGGTGCAGGTCCAGCTCCTCCTCCTCGACCCGCAGCAGATAACCGGGTTTGCGCGTCACCACCCGGTCCGCGCCGCTCGGCCCGGACCGCAGCGCACGGCGCAACCGCGACACATAACCCCGCACCAGCGCTCGCGCGTCCGGCGGCGGCCGGTGCGGCCACAGCTCGTCCACGAACTGTTCCACCGGCACGAGATCACCCGGACGGACGAGCAGGATCGCGCACACCGCCCGGATCCTCGGCGGGCCGACCGCCACGACCGCGCCCCGGTCGCGCACTTCCAACGGACCCAGCACCCCGAATTCCACAACGGCCTCCCCCGGCACGCAATCCCGCCCCGCCCGGTTCACCGGGGCCGTTCCGAGCGTTCCTGCGACCCCGGGAGCACGGCAACAGGAGCCGGTTGTCCCGGACAGCGCCGGGCGCGTCCGGCCTGTTCAGCGTGGCCGCGCCGGGCGTTGTCCGGACGACCGGACAGACTCTGTTGCCTCGCCGCGGCTTCGTCCGGTAAGCCTGTTCGGTGGAGACTGAACGCGGAAATCCCGCTTCCGCGCGCGACTCGGTCGAATTCGTCGAAGCCTTGCGCGCGTTGAAGGAACGGTCAGGACTCACCCTGCGGCAATTGGAGGAACGGGCTACGGCCAACGGGGACGTGCTGGCCCGCAGCACCGTCGCCGATCTCCTCCGGCGGCCGACGCTGCCGCGTCCGGAACTGCTGGCCGCGTACGTGCGCGCGTGCGGCGACGAGGACCGGTTGCCGGAGTGGATGGGCACGTACGAACGCCTTGTCCGCGAAGCCACCGACACCGCGGCTCCCGAAGTCCCGCCCGCCGCACCGCGAGCCGGCGGCCGGGCGAAGCTCGCGGCCGCCGCGGCCACGGTGCTGGTGGTGAGCGCGGTCGTCGTGCTGGTGCTCACGCTGACCGGCGATCCGGCCACGCCCGGCGCGGGGAGCGAACCGACGCCGAAGCCACTGCCGGACATTCTGGCGATGTCTTCCGCCGGGACGTGGAGCCGCATCCGGCCGGCGCGCACCCCGGAGTTGTGCCTGACCGAGGGGCGGGACCGGTCGGGCCGGTACACGTCGGCGATCGCGGCCCAGCTCCCGTGCGCCGAACCCGGCGGGCCGCGCACCTTCCTCCAGCCCGTCGGCGACGATCTCACGCAGATCAAGTGGGAACACCCGGTGGACAAGGGCATGGGCTGCTTGACGATCCGGACCGAGAGCCCGGCGAAGGACATGCTCGAACCGGAGGAGGACTGCCGGATCCACGATGAGGCGCAGCTCTTCCGGATCGAGCGCTTCGGCGACGGCTACCGCGTCCGGCGGGCGCACACCGACCGGTGCGTGGGCATCCACAACGACGACACCGCGCGCGGCGCCGAGGCCGTCGAGCAGCCGTGCGGCGACGTCGCGGCCCAGCGGTTCCTGGTCGACCTGGACGTCTGACGCCCACGTTCGAGCCACGTTCCAACCACGCCCGGCCGCCACCCTGGCGGCATGAAAAGCACACCGAAACGGTCGCTGCTGGCTTTGCTCGCCGCCGTGACCATGGGTACGACCATGCTCGTCGCCGCCGGGCCGGCGGGTGCCGCCGAGCCGCGGGGCACGCGGATCAGCCGGGCCGAAATCATTTCGCGCGCGCAGGACTGGTGGCAGCGGCAGATTCCGTACAACCAGCTGGACGACGCCACCGACGTGGAGGGCGTGCACTACCGGACGGACTGCTCGGGCTTCATTTCGATGGCGTGGCGGCTGCCGACGAGCCGCACGACCGACACCCTCGACGACATCTCGACCGAGATCGCCAAATCCGACCTGCAGCCCGGCGACATCATGATGTGGGACGGCTCGGGTAACGACGGGCACGCCGTCCTGTTCCAGAAGTGGGAGGACAAGTCCGCCGGGACGTTCTGGCTCTACGAAGAGGCCAGCACGAACGACGACATGAACCACCGCGTCGGGAAGCTCGGCGACTTCACGCACATGAAGGCCTACAAATACGGTGACGGCGACGGCGACTTCGATCCCAAGAACGAATCGTTCGCCGAGGTCGACGGCACGGAAACGACGACCTTCAGCACCTCGTCCACCTACTGCAACACCAGCGATCTGCCGCTGTTCCGCCTGACCGGCTTCCGGAACGTCGAAGCGCGCATCTTCTCCTGCGCGCGGTACGAGGCGTCGGACGACACCGTCCGGGGCTGGATGGCCGTGCAGTGGTGGCCGTACGCCGGAACCGACGACGACAGCTCGGTCACGGTCGGCGCGAAGTTCGACGGCTTCGGCCTCCACCCGCAGCTCCAGATCGGCACGATCACGCAGCGGGAGGCTGTGTGCTGGCTCGGCGGCGACATCAACGCGGCCGCGAACGGCCTGCGCGCCTGCTACTACGCGATGCCCGCGAAACCCGGCGCCTGGTCCCTCGACGGCTGGGTGAACTGGGACGAGAACAACGACGGCGAGCCGCCGTTCGGTCCGAGATACACCTACGGCAGCCCGATCATCAACCGATAGGGGAAACTGATGAAACCTGTTCGGACAGCGGCACTCGCCGCGTTGCTCGCACTCGGGCCCACTGTGGTCTGGGCCGGCGAAGCGGCCGCGCACCCCGTCAGCAAGAGCTACCAGGTCGTCGGGCGCACGCCCGGCCCGGTCAGCAAGGTGTTCGGCAAGGGGTTCTACCAGGGCTACGTCAACGAGCCCGGCAACGTCATGTCCATCGACGCCTGCGACATGCTCGCCGACGGCAAGCGGGTCGTCGTCCGGGTCTACAACTCGTCGCAGAGCTTCAAGGTCCAGGACGCCGACGGTGCCGGCAACTCCTGCGTGCGACGGGACAACGTCCCGCACCTGATCGTCGGGACCATGGAGGTTTGCCGCCAGGAAGGGGCCGGCGGCACGCCTTTCGACTGTGACTACTCCACTTTCGACTACAGCTACTACTGGGAGACCTGAGGCCATGTCGCGATTCCTGAAGATCTTCGCGGTTCTTGTACTGGGGTTGACCGGTGCATCAGTCGCCCCGCTCACCGCCACGGCCGGCTCCGCCGCGGTCGGCGCGGCCGCCGCCTGCCGCTACGACGACAGCGGCACCAAGCGGGTGCAGGCCATTTACGTGCGCTCCACGTCGGACGCCGACCGCTACGCGGAAATGGCGCCGAAGATCGACAGCATGGCGAAGTCGGTCAGCTTCGCCGTCGACACCTCCGCGATCCGGACCGGTGGCGCGCGCCGGGTCCGTTTCGTCCTCAACGCGGACTGCTCGGTCAACGTCGCGAACGTCGCCCTTCCCTCACCCGTCGACATCAACAACGACCGCGCGGTCGCGGACAGCCTGAAGGCGCGCGGGTACGACAGCACCGACCGCAAGTTCGTCGTCTTCGCCCAGACCGGCGCCTACTGCGGCAACACCTTCGACGGCACCTTCACCACCGGCCCCTCCTGGGCCATGCTCGGGAGCGGGTGCTGGGAGTGGAACGCCGCGGGCCACGAACTGCTGCACGCGCTCGGCGCTGTCAGCCCGAACGCACCGCACGGCACGCCCGGCAGCCACTGCTGGGACGACCCCGACATCATGTGCTACGACGATGACGACAAGCCGAACACCTACCCGCTCCAGGACCTCTGCCCCAAGTCGGTCGAAGACGACAGCGTCGACTGCAACAATGACGACTACTTCAACACCGACCCCGCCGCGGGTACGTGGCTGGCGAACCACCCGAACAACAACGTCGCCACGAGCCCGTTCCTGACCACCAACGGCGACGGCCCGGTCTACACGGGCAGCAAGACCATCGCCACCGCGCGGGCGGGCGCGAACGCCTACGTGACGAAGTACCAGCGCTTCGACGGGAACTGGGCCGCGAAGGCGAAGATCGTGACCACCACGAGCAGCCCGTTCTATTCGGCGGTACTGGCCGTGCGGACGGCGAGCGGAGTCCGCTACATCCCACCGGCGGGCGTCCCGCGCGGCACGGCGGCGTACGTGACGGTGGAGCTGAACGACTCGGTCGAGTTCAAGCTGTGCGAGGGCAATGCCGCCGCGAAGAGCGGGTGCACGGCCACTTGGTGGTGACGACCGGTGGGTGTGGCCGCGGGTCCGGGCTTCCGGGCCCGCGGCTGTGATCCTCGCACCGTCGCCGGCGACTTGGCCGGTGCGTGCGCCGGTCTCACCCGTGACGGGTGGCCCGGCGCGATGCCTCGCGGCACACCATGAGGCCTCCGTCCAGGCGAGACCGGGAGGCCGACACCCATGACCACCACCCACGCACCGCGCCGACCCCTTCCCAGGCCAACGGGAGCGGCTCGATGAGCAGCTCCGGCACGCCGGTGCGGAGCGGTCCTGGCACGGCGCCGCCCACCGAAGGAACCGGGCCCGTGCGGCGGCCGGCTGCCGCGTGGATCTCCTGGGTGGCGCTCGCGCTCATGACCACCAGTTCCGTCGCGAGCCTCCGCCCCGCGCCCACGATGGCCGTGTACGGGCTTGCCGCCGTCTTCCTCTACGTCGTCCCGGCGATCGTCTTCCTGCTGCCGACGTCGCTGGTCTCCGCCGAGCTCGCTTCGGGCTGGTCCGGCGGGGTCTACAACTGGGTGGCGCTCGGCCTCTCCAAACCACTCGGCTTCCTGGCCGTCTGGTGCCAGTTCGCGATGACGATCTTCTACTACCCCAGCCTCCTCGGCTACGTCGCGAGCACGCTGGCCTACGTCGTCGACCCGGACCTGGCGGGCAACGGGTGGTGGACGGCCGCCGTCATCGTGGTGGCCTACTGGTCCGGGGTCTGGATCTCTTCGCGGGGCACGAAAGGCGTGGCCGGGCTCGCCGGTGGCGGGCTCGTCATCGGCACGCTCGTTCCCGGGGTCCTGCTCGTGGTCCTCGGGCTCGTGTTCCTCGGCCAGGGCCACCCGTCCGCCGCGCCGATGTCGGCCGGGCACCTGCTGCCCGAGTGGGCCGGGCTGGCGAGCCTCGTGCTGATCGTGAACAACTTCCTGTCCTACTCGGGCATGGAGATGAACGCGGTGCACGTCTCTTCGCTGCGCAAGCCGGGCAAGGAGTTCCCCCGGGCCATGTTCCTGGCGATGGGGCTGGTGCTGCTGATCTTCGTCCTGCCCGCGCTGGCGATCAGCTGGGTCGTGCCCGCCGACCAGCTCTCCCTCACCGCCGGGGTGATGCAGGCCTTCGACGCGGTCTTCGCCGCCTTCGGCCTGCACTGGCTGACGCCGCTGATCGGCGTCATGCTCGTCCTGGCTTCGCTCGGCGGAATGCTGACCTGGCTGGCCGGTCCCTCCAAAGGCCTGCTGCTGATCGCCCGGCAGGAGGGCTACCTGCCGCCGTTCCTGCAGCGGCTCAACAAGCAGGGCGTGCAGCAGAACATCCTCGTCACCCAAGGCCTGATCACCACGCTGATCGCCCTCTGCTACGCGTTCCTCCCGGACGTTTCGAGCGCGTACTGGATCTTCTCGGTGATCACCACGCAGGTGTACCTGATCATGTACCTGCTGATGTTCGTCGCGGCGGTGCGGTTGCGCCGCAAGCACCCCGACCACCCGCGCGGGTACCGCGCGCCGATGCTGCTCGGCCTGTGCGGGGTCGGGTTCTGCGCGTCGCTGGCCGCGCTGCTCGTCGGGTTCGTCCCGCCGTCGCAGTTCGGCTCCGGCAACCCGTGGGTGTACCTCGGCGTCGTCGCGGGCGGTGCGCTCGGGCTGGGCCTGCTGGTGCCGTACCTGTTCTACCGCATGCGGAAGCCTGAATGGCGCCGGCCGGAGGTGCAGCCGTCATGACCACAGTGGACGAATACTCGACGCGCGGGCAGCGGCGGCTCGTCTACGTCGTCGTGGCCGTCGTGCTCGGCGCCTTGCTGGTCGCCGGGTACGGGCTCTTCCGCTCGGCGCGGTCGGCGGCCGCCGCCGTCTGCGCCGACCCGGCCGCCGCGCTCGCCCGGGCCGCGAGCGACAGCGCGCTCGTCAACGGCGCCGGCGGGCCCGGCACGCGCCCCGTCGTCGCACCCGGCGCCGTGGTGCGCGGTCAGCTCGCCGCCATCGAGCGGTACTGCCCCGAACAGCTGGCGGCGTACCGCGACTACGCCGACCGGCTGGCCTTCGCCGTCGAGACGGGCGGGTGACGGCGATGGACCTGCGTGCCCGGATAGCCGCGCTCATGCCGCGAGCGCGTGAAGAACTCGCCGAGCTCGTCGCGATCCGGTCCGTCGCGGACCCGCGGCAGTTCCCGCCCGAAGAATGCCGCCGCGCCGCGGTCTGGGTGGCCGACGCGTTCGCGCGAACGGGGTTCGCCGACGCCCGGCTCGCGGAAACCCCGGACGGCAGCCACGCCGTGGTCGGCACCCGGCCGTGCGGCCGGGCGGACGCGCCGACGGTGCTGCTCTACGCGCACTACGACGTCCAGCCACCGCTGGCGGAAGCCGCGTGGCGCACCCCGCCGTTCGCACTGACCGAAGTGGACGGTCGCTGGTACGGGCGCGGTGCCGCCGACTGCAAGGGCAACATCCTCATGCACCTGACGGCCCTGCGCGCGCTCGGCGACGAGCTGCCGGTCGACCTCAAGCTGGTCGTCGAAGGCTCCGAGGAACAGGGCACGGGCGGGCTGGAGGCGTTCGTGCCCGAGCACGCCGACCTCCTGCGCGCCGACGCGATCCTGGTGTGCGACACCGGGAACGCCGCGGTCGGGGAGCCCGCCGTCACGGTCAGCCTGCGCGGCATGGTCACCGTGGTCGTGTCCGTCGACGCGCTGCCGTCCGAACTGCACTCCGGCGAGTTCGGCGGGCCCGCCCCGGACGCGCTGGCCGCGCTGGTGTCCGTGCTGGCGACCCTGCGCGACGCGGTCGGGAACACCACCGTCCGGGGCCTGCCCAACGACGGCCGCTGGCCCGGTGCCGCCTACCCGGCCGCGCGGTTCCGCGCGGACGCGGGGCTCGCCCCCGACTCCGTCCTGCTCGGCAGCGGCGAGGTCGCGGACACGCTGTGGGCGCGCTCGTCGCTGACCGTGCTCGGCATCGACTGCCCGCCGGTCGTCGGCTCCGCCGCGGCCATCGTCCCGCACGCCAGGGCCCGGCTGAACCTGCGGATCCCGCCGGGCGTCCGGCCGGCTGAAGCGGCCGAAGCGCTGGCCGCGCACCTGAGCGCCGCGGCGCCGTGGGGCGTGCGCCTGTCCGTCGAGGTCGAGGCGACCGGCGAACCCTTCCACGCCGCCACCGACGGCCGCGCCCACCGGGTGCTGGCCGACGCGATGCGGGCCGCGTACGGGCGTCCGGTCAGCCGGCTCGGACAGGGCGGCTCGATCCCGCTCTGCACGGTCTTCGCCGACACCTACCCCGGCGCCGAGATCCTGCTCATCGGCGTCGAGGAACCGCGGGCACGCATCCACGCGCCCAACGAAAGCGTCGCCCCGGAGGAGATCGCCGCCATGGCGCTGGCCGAGGCGTTGTTCCTGCGGGGGTACGGCGAGCGGTGACGGTCAGCTGTGGTCTTGGTGCTCGCCGCCGGTGCAGAAGTGGCGGTCCAGGTACTCGTCCGGCGCCAGCGCGCTGTCCCGCAGCAGCGAGAACACCTCGCTGCCCGGCGTCAGCTCCCGCTCGCCGGACGCGTACCCCTGCGCGAGACCGAGGTAGTCGATGCCGGCCCGGTCCGCGTACTCGTGCGCGTCCGCCTCGGCGAGGGCCAATGCCTCGTCGAGGTCGGCCGCACGCCACAGGGTGATCCGCTCTTCGTACGGTTCTTCGCCGGCGTGCTTCCACCGGAAGACGCAGCGCACCCCGAACCATTCGCCGGATTCGTCCGTCACCACTCCCCCGTCCCCGATGGTCCGGCGGAATTTTAGTGGGTTTCGGTGGTGTAGCCGCCATCGAGGGTGAAGGTCGCGCCGGTGATGTTGCCCGCCACCCGGTCGGCGGCCAGGAAGGCCGCCAGGTTCGCGACCTCCGCCGGCTGGGTGAACCGGCCGGTCACGGCGTGCGTGGCGGCCTCGTCGGCCACTGCACCGGGGGTCGCGCCGGAGCCGGCCGCGACCGTCTCGGCCACGCCGCCCGCGCCGAGCCAGAGGTCCGTCGCGACCGGGCCCGGGTTGATCGCGTTGGCGCGGACGCCCCGCGGGCCGAACTCCTTCGACACCGACTTCGTGAAGTTGACCAGCGCCGCTTTCGCCGCGCTGTAGTCGATGACGCCGGGGTCGGGCAGGTACGCGTTGATCGAAGCGATCGTCACGATGCTGCCCCGGCCCGCGGTCACCATGGTCGGCAGCACGGCCCGCGTGGCGCGGATCGCACTGAGCAGGTTGAGCGTGATCGACCGGGTCCACTCCTCGTCGGTGACCAGCAGGAAGCCGTTCGGCCGCGGGGTGACGGCGCCGACGTTGTTGACCAGGATGTCGACGCGCCCCAGCTCGGTCAGCGCCAGCTCAACCAGCTGGCCCGGGCCCTCGGCGGTGCCGAGGTCCACGGCCAGCGAGTGCGCTTTCCCGGCCCGGGTGAGCGCTTCCAGCTCGGGCCCGGGACGGCGGGCACCGGCGACGACGTGGACGCCCTCGGCGACGAGGGTTTCGGTGACCGCGAGGCCGATACCCCGGCTGGCGCCGGTGACGACGGCGACCCGCCCGGTGAGATCCAGCTCCACGGGCTCAGACCCCGTGCTCGCGCAGCCAGGCGAGAACGGCGTCGGCGACGTCCCGCCAGCCGCTGTCGATGGTGAGCGAGTGGCCCCGGCCCTCGAACTGCTTCAGCTCGGTGACGGCGGTGGAGTCGCGGTACTGCTTGAGCGTCGAGCGGGTGACGACGTCCGGAACGGTGTGGTCCGCGGTGCCGGAGACCAGCAGGAGCGGGCCGCGGTCGGCGCGGTGGGTGTCGACCTTCGCCTGCGAGTGCAGCACGAAGTTCGCGGCCGCGGCCTGGAACAGCGGCCGGGCCGGCGACGGGATCGTCCAGCGCCGGTGCAGTTCGGCCGACTCCTCGTCGCTCAGCGCGTTGCCGAAGCCGAACCGGAACTCCTTCTCCGTCAGCGACACCGACCGGTGCAGGTTGGCCGGGTTGCCCAGCGCCGGCAGCGCCGAACGCAGCTGGGCCAGCGGGAGCGGCAGCACGCCCTTGATCTGCGCCGGGTCGATGGCGACGCCGGCCGCGCCGATGCCCTGGCCGAGCAGCTTCTCGGTGATCAGGCCGCCGAACGAGTGGCCGATGACGATCGGCGGGCGGTCGAGGCCTTCGATGACGGACGCGAAGTGGCTGGTCGCGTCGTCGATGCTGACGTCCGCGACGGCGTCCGGGTTCGCTCTGGCCGCTTCGACGGTTTCGGGTTCGTTCGGCCAGCCGGGCGCGACGGGCGCGTACCCGGCGGCCCGGAAGTGGTCGATCCAGGGGTTCCACGACGTGGCGTGGAGCCACAGACCGTGGATGAACACGACAGGGGTACCCGCGGCGGCCATCGGATCCTCCAGTTTTCGGGACGACGTCTCCGGCAGAAGCCAACACCACCCGGGCCGGATCGTCCAAGACCTGGTGCGTGCGTATCGATAGCCGGGATGGCATCGTTGGCGCCGCCCTGCTTTGCTTCACGCGCGGGAAGGCCCGGATGGACCTCGACCTCAGGCTGGTGCGGTACTTCGTCACGGTCGCCGACGAACTGCACTTCGGCCGGGCCGCCGCCCGGCTCCACATCAGCCAGCCGGCGCTGTCCAAGCAGATCCGCCGGCTCGAGGCCGAGATCGGCGCGCCATTGCTGGTGCGCGACAGCCGCCACGTCACCCTGACCCCGCGCGGCGAGCGGTTCCTCCAGCTGGCGCGGCAGCTGCTGGCCACGGCCGGCCAGATGCTGCGCGAGCCCGCGCCGAACCGCCTGCGGGTCGCGCACATCTTCGAGCTGGACACCAGCCGGGTCGTCACCGACGCCTTCCTCGCCGTCCACCCGGGTGTCGAGGTGGTCCAGAGCCAGATGGACAGCGCCCGCCAGCTCGCCGCGCTGCTCGACGACCACCTCGACGTCGCGATCCTGCGCGTCACCGCTGCCTTGCGCGCCGAACACCCGGCGGGCTGGCAGCACACGCCGCTGCGGCTCGAGCCGTTCCGGCTGGTCGGCAGGCCCGGCGACCCGGACCGGACGTCCGTCTCGCTGCACGAGCGGCCGCTCGAGGTCTTCGCGGACGCCCCCGGCACGGCGCTGTACAACGTGCACGGCCACTACCTGAGCTCGTTCGAGCAGCACACCGGTCTCACGCTGCGCTGGCTGGGCAACCCCGGCACCTTCGACCACTGCCGCGCCGCGCTCGGGCGCGCGCCCGGCAGCGCGTTCCTGCTCGAATTCGACAGCTACGCCCGCCGCTACCCCGACCACGGCTTCCCGGTGCACCGGCCGCGGGAGCTGCAGCCGGTGTACCCGTGGGCGGTGGCCTGGCGCGAAGGCGACGAGGCGGAGACCGTCCGGGAGTTCCTGCGGATCGCCCGCGAAACCGCCGAGCGGCACGGCTGGCTGCGGCCCGAACGGGCCGGTGGCGCGCCGCTGTGGACCCCGCCCGGCGACCTCGCGGCCGCGGAGTAGCTCACCAGTAGAAGATCCAGCGGCCGTCGAGGCGGACGCCGTGGCCCTGGTAGGTCACCCGGCGCTGGCCCGGCGACAGGCAGCGGGACCCGGAAATCCGGTGCCACAGCTCGGACTCGGCGAACACCATCCTGCCGGTGCGGTACGGCACGGTGATCGGCTCGCCACCGCCGCGGCGCCCGGGCGGGGCACCCGGGACGTCGGCCTCCAGGTCGAGGCCGCTGCCGCCGTCCGGCAGTGCGAACGGCACGGTGAAGGTGACCACGGCGGTGATGTCGGCGCTGCGCGCGATCAGGGACGGCGCCTGCGTCTCGAGGGCGTCGACGTGCCAGCCGCCGCCCGCGTACTCGCCCGGCTCGTCGAAGCCGAACACGTGGAAGCCGGGGACGGCGAGCTCGTCGGCGTACACCACCGGCAGCGCGTACCGCTGCTCGAAGAAGGCCGCGACGCGCTCGTGCACGAGGCGGAAGTGCCGGTAGAGCACCCGGCTTTCCGCCCGCGCGCGGTCGGCGTAGTGGCCGAGCCTGCCGCGGCTGCGGTAGAGCGGCTCGCCGACGGTGGCCATGCTGCCGACGCCCGGCATCCGCGCGCCTTCGTGCCACAGCTCGGCCGGCGCCGCGTCCACGGCGGCGCGGACCTGGTCGACTTCCACGGGGGCGAAGAGGTCGGTGGCGAAGACCCGGGCCCCGCCGAAGCGGATCTCTTCGACCGGCCGGGTGTCCATTGTGGTCATCGGGCGCGCTCCTTGCACAACGCCGCCGCGGCGAGCAGCCCGGCGACGGCCGCCGCGATCGGCTGGCCGGTTTTCGATTCGTAGTAGGTGAACCCGGGCGAGGGGTTGACTTCGAAGCAGTACCACTCTCCGTCCGGGGTGCGCCGCAGGTCGATGCCGGCCACCGGCAGCCCCAGCCGCCGGGCCAGGTCGAGGCAGCGGACCGAGACCTCCGGCGGCAGGTCGATCGCGGTCAGGACCGGATCGCGGTGCCCCAGCGCCCGGGCGTACCGGTAGTCGTCGGCGTCGCTGTCCACCTCGGCGGCGAACACCTCGACCCCGACGACGTGCACGCGTACGTCGGTCCCGGGCACGCGGCGCTGGAACTGCGTCGGGCAGGCGGCGACGTCCGCGAGCTTGTCCGTGGACCGCACCCGCCGCACCCGGCTGCGCACCCCGCTGACCGACTTGACGATGACGTCACCGTGCATCCGGATGAACTCCGCGACCTGGTCCGGATCGTTGGTGACGAGCGTCGGCGGCACGAAGAAGCCAGCCCCGGCGATGGCCCGCAGCTGAAACGGCTTCGACGCATTCCCGGCGGCGGCCTCCGGCCGGTTCAGGACGTAGGCGGCGGTGCGATCGGACCAGGCGTTGAGCACCTGGTCGACCTCGGCGGCGTGCCGCCACTCCGGGGAGGAGTGCGCGCGAGCCCGGAGGCCGGGCAGCTGGGTGCTGTCGTGCGGACGCAGGTAGGCGGCGTGGACGCGGCCGAGGTCGAAGGTTTCGCCGGCGACGGTGACGACGGTCCGGCTGGTGCGACCGCCGTCGACTTCGACGGTGGTCTCGAGGACTTGCCGCTGGTCGAGGAAGTGGACGGGCGCATCGAGCCGGCGGAGGTGCGTAAGGACGGCGGACATGGGCTGGTCGCGGATCAGGCCCCAGAGGAGGATGCTCATCCGGCCACCGCCTGCATGCCGGAGTCGTTGAGGGCGGAGTCTTGCATCTCGGGGCCGGTCCCACTGGACGCGGCGGCACCGGCCATGTCGCGGCGGGGACCGCCGCCCGGCACGGCGGTGGGTGGGTGGGCGGGCGGCTCATCCGGCGCGGCAGCGGGATCGGCCACCTCCCCACCGGTCGGCCCACCCCGCACGGCCGCGGCGGAATCGGCTGGCCCGGTCGGAGCGGCCGATCCCGGTGGCGGCGGTGCCGCGAATGACTCATTGGGGACCTCAGAGGTCCCGAATGAGTCATTCGCGACCTCCACCGCCCCGCCTGCCCGCCGGGAAGCCGCACGGACCTCACGGCCAGGATCGCCGCCCTGCGCGGCGGTAGGTGGGCAGGCGGGCGGCTCATCCGGCGCGGTAGCGGGATCGGCCACCTCGCCACCAGTCGGCCCACCCCGCACGGCCGCGGCGGACTCGGCTGGCCCGGTCGGAGCGGCCGATCCCGGCGGCTCCGGTGCCGCGAATGACTCATTGGGGACCTCAGAGGTCCCGAATGAGTCATTCGCGACCTCCGCCGCCCCGCCTGCCCGGCGCGAGGCCGCACGGGCCTCGCGGCCAGAATCGCCGCCCGACCCGACGGTCGGCGGGCGGCCGGCGGGACCGGCCGCATCGCGGCCAGGACCACCGCCCGGCAGGCGGCCGACAAGCCCACGCAAAGCGGCAGCGGACGGGTGGCCGACCAACCCACCGAGAGCAGCCGCCGGCGCCTCGGGCACGTGGCCAGGCGACTCCCCGACCTCCGCCACCCGCCCACCAGCCGCAGCCCGGCCCAAAGCCACCGCCAAAGCGTCAGCCACCGTAGGATCCCCCACATCCGGCCAAGCCGAAATCTCCCGCACCTCAGCCCGCGCACCCAAGCCCGAAACCGTCGCCGTCAAAAGAGGCGTCCCCGCCAGCGAAGCCAGCGCACGCAACTGCCGCCCCACCAACGGATGCACCTCCCCCACGCAAACGTCCCCCACGACGTGCACCCGCTGGGCCTCCCCGCCCTCCACCACCGGCGCCGCCGGTGACAAGCCGACCGAGCGGTGGACCGGCGCCACCCGCAGGCCCACCGCCGCAGCCGCGTCGGCCCACTCCTCCGGGTACCACGCCGGGCCGTTGAGGCACCTCGGGTTGGGTGGGTTCAGCACCGGTGCGGGACACGCGTCGAGCCAGGCCAGCAGGAACGCCGTCAGCTCCGCCGCCGCATACGGCCGGTCCTCGCGGCGGACCCGGGACAGGTCAGCGCCCGTGATCACCCCGAGCCGGTTCACCACGCCGCGGACCCGGACCGGGGTGCCGAGCGAAACCGACGCGCGAGCCCGGCCCGAACGGTCCACCGAAAGGCTCCACTGGGCCCGGTGCAGCTGGTCCACCGTCAGCAACATCGCCTCGCGGCCCCACCGGTCCGCCAGTGCACGGGCGGCCGAATCGTTCTCGTGCGCCAATATCAGGAGCATCAGCTGTCCTCTTCGGACAGTGCGTCGCGGCCGACGTCGGGGCGGTCCTCCAGGGAGATGAACGTCCGCTCGTCGCCCTCCGAGAGCGGCTCGGCGGCCGAAGGCGGGAAGGTGCCGGCGAGGTCGACGAACTCCTTCTGTCCGTCCTTGCCGCGGTCCTTCTCCTTCCCTTCCTTGCTGTCCTTCTCCTTGCTCTCCTTGTTGTCCTTGCCTTCCTTCTCCTTGGACTCCTTGCCCTCCTTGCTGTCCTTCTCCTTCTCCTTCGACTCCTTGGTCTCCGTCTTGTCCTTGATCGGGTCGATCCGCCGGTCGATCGCGGTGATCTTCACCTGCAGCTCCTGGACCACCCCGAACAGCTCCAGCCGCAGCTCCTTGATGCAGTTGCTGACCGTCCGCAGCGCCTCCGCGATCCCGCCCAGATCGTCCTCGATCGCGTGGAACCGGTGGTTGAACCCGATCTCCGTCGGCGTCTCGCCCGCCTGCACCACCGTCACGCCGTCGATGAAATCCGGGTGCGTGAACGTCGGCTCGAAGTGCAGCTCGCACTGGGGTGCGGTCTGCGGGACCGGCGTCTGGAACACGAACGGCGGGCTCACCGTCGCCGTCAGGCCGGGGCCGGACGAGCGGGCGATCGCCCGGCCCAGCACCGCGACGACGTCGTCCTCCGCGACGCCCGCGGCGCGCAGGGCTTCGACGATCTTGGGGGCCGGGACGCCGTAGACGAGCTGTTCGTCACTCACGAGATCTCTCCTTGTCCTGCCCGCGCGGACGGCGCCAGGCGGTAGTGCCGGTAGGCCCGGGCGGCGGCGATGTTCAGGCCGGTGGACCGGCCGGAACCGTCCACGTCCACGTGCCGCCGCCGGATGGCGAAGGTGTCCGCCCGCACCCCGACGGGCGTCGCCAGCTCGACGATGTTGAGCAGGTGCTCGTACTGGCGCAGGGAAAGCAGCGTGCTGTCGGGCAGCGACGGCCGCCACGTGTACGGGTCGTTCGCGCCCGAACGCTGGCCCACCACGCACGACACGACGCTGATGCCGTCGTTGAACAGCGGGATCCGCACCACCGCACCGCGGCGCGCCGAAAGCGTCGCGTGCTGGTCGCCGAGCCCGCGCACCTGCCAGCGGTGGATCAGCGTGTGCTCCCCCGCCAGGTTGGCGCCCGCCAGCGGCAGTCCCGTCACGCCGAACAGGAGCGCCAGCGTCCCGGCGCCGGTCGCCAGCGCGACCACGCTGCTCGCGCCGGCCGCGGTCGCCGTGGTGAACAGCGGGCTGAGCAGGGCCGAGTTCGCGGTGACCGCGGAAGTGCGCGCCGCGCCGAGGTCGAACAGCACGTAGTCGCGGGGCGAAACGGTGTCCAGCTGCCGGGTGAACGCGGCGACGTCGGTCACCTTCGGGACGCTCCGGCTGTCCAGTGCGGCGTCCAGGCCGGTGACCGTGCTCGTCGGCCGCGCGGCCGCCAGCACCGCGGCGGGATCCGCGACCGGGGTCAGCTGGGCGCCCGCGAGCGCGGTGATTACCGAGACCACCGGGACGTCGTGGTCCGGGTCGGTGGCCGAAACCAGCCGCGCGGTCAGCGTCAGCGGGACGTCACCCGACGCGTCCGGCTCCACGTCGACGACGAGCGGGCCCATCGGCGCGGTGCTGACGAACACCGTGCCGTCGGCGCCCTGCTCGACCGTGCGCAGGCCGCACGCCTTGAGCAGCCACGCCCCGGCCGGGTCCGCCGACCTCGGCCGCGGCACCAGGTTCGGGTCCTTCAGCTGGCCGGCCGCGGTGACGGCGGCGTCGAGCTGGGCGGCGACCGGCGCCGCGAACAGCGCGCCGAAGCCGAGCTCGAACCGGGACCCGCCGGCGTTGTCCTGCCCCTTGAGCACCCGCGGCCACGGCCGGGCCCCGAGCTGGACGCACCGCCGGTCCAAAGTGGTCAGTGCCTCGGCCACGGTGGGCGCGAGCGGCTGGAAGGGCTGCACCTGCCAGGTGGCGAGCGCCGCGCGCTGGGTGTCCACGCGCGCGGCCACGTCCGGTGGCAGCAGGCGGTGGGCGTGCGCGTCGTCGCCCTCGGTGCTGCCGGCCGGCCAGATCATGTGCACCCGCCGGAGCGCGTTGAGCAGCTGCCCGATGGCGGCCGGGGCACCGGGTGCGACCAGCCGGATGGCGATCAGCTGCGGGTCGACCGCTTCGTCGACGCCCACCGCGCCCGCCACCCCGACGTCGGCGAGGAAGTCGTCCAGCGCCGAGTCGAGCCACGGCGTGCTGGGCAGCCGCACGCCGCGCAGGACGCGCAGCCGGTCGCGGTAGGACTCGTCGTCCTCGCGCGTGCCGGGTGGCTGCAGTGGCCGGGTGGCGGGGGTCTGCTCTTCGGCGTCCCAGAACAGCTCGTCGGAGAACCGCGGGCAGGACAGGTCGGCGCCGATCCGGTCGAGCGCGTTGCCGCTCGCCACCGCCAGCGTCCGCGATGCGCGGATCTGCCGCGCGGTGCGCCGGATCCGGCCCTTCTCGTCGAGCAGCACGGTGAGCAGCCGCCCCAGCACCCCCTCGACGAGGTCGAACCGGACGGCCGCGATCAGCTGCGCGGTGCTCAGCCCGACCCCGAGCTCACCGCCGAGGATCCCCCGCGCCAGCACGGAAAACGGCGTGGTGACGTCACCCTTGCCCGCCGGTGGCAGCGCCGCGACCAGCGCGGTGCCCGCCGCCGTGTGCGGTGCGAACGTCAGCACCGGGAGCGACTGCGGCGCACCGCCGCCGGGTTTCAGCGCGGGCAGGATCGTCAGCCCCTGTGCGTCCACATCGGACAGCACGGTGCACAGCACCAGCGGGTGCCGGGTCGTGGTGTCGACCACCGCCTCGGCCTGGCCCGGTGACGTCGTGGCGTGCAGGCTCAGCGCGCGCGGGGTGGCCGCCGGGGACAGCGGCCCGATCAGTTCGGCCGCCGCGGCGGCCAGCACACCGGCACCGAGGTGGTCCGGGTCGAGCAGGGAAGAAGTCGTCATGGCTTCACCGCACCGTCAGCCGGCCGGCGGACTCGACGAAGACCGCGATCTGGTCGGCACCCACGACGAGGTTCTCGTCCAGCTCGAGCACGTCGGGCGAGGTGTCGCTCTCCCCGCCGGACCCCACGGCGTCGACCGCGTACGGGAACCGGATCAGGTGCAGATCGCCGACGTCGACGACGCCGGGTTCCGCCATCATCGCCGCGGACAGCGCCGCGGCCCGCACCGGTTCCGCCAGCGACAGCCCGTCGACGACCCCGCGCAGCCGGGCCGCCAGGCGCTGCTTGAGCGCCAGCGCGGCGGGACTGAGGTTGCGGCTGGCGACCGACCCGGACGGCAGCGGCAGGCCCGCGGTCACCACGTCGGCCTGGACGGTGAAGAACACCTGCTCGGCCCGCACCACGTCGGGGAAGATCCCGACCGGGCGAACGTCCCGGATCGCCTGCTGCACGGCCGCACGCAGCCCCGCCGCGCCGTCCCAGACCGCGGCTTCGGTCGGCGCGACGAGGACGGTGACGAAGAACGGCGACGACAGGTCTCGGTCGGCCGCGAAAAGTCGTTCGAAGAAGTTGAACTGGCCGAAGATCGACTGGGACAGGTCCAGCCCGCCCCAGCCGTCGCGCACCACGACCTGCCGCACGCCGGGGACCAGCGCCACGGTGGCCGCGATCGAGTCCGCCGTCCACAGCGACCGCGGCGCGGCGAGCAGCAGCGCCCGGTAGCGGTCGTCGTCGAACTGCGCGTTGCCACCGGTCAGCGCCTGCGTGTGCTGGACGTGCACCAGGCCCTGGCCGATTGACGACGCCGTCGCGAGGAACCCGGCCGCCACGTCGGCGTCGATCATCGCGGCGAGCTTCGCGTCGGCGATCTCCCACCGGTCGATCCGCTGCGGGTGGCCGCCACCGGCGTCGGTCACGGCGGGGTCGAGGTTGCCCACCGGCCCGGGGTCGAAGCTCGTCACCGGCACCACGGCGGTGGTCACGCCCGTGGTGAACTGGACCGCGGCGGCGAGCGCGACGCGGTGCCCGCCCGGCGTCGAGAGCCGGGAACCGCGGGGCAGCACCAGTTTCGGCACGCTCGACGGCAGCGCCTTCGCCAGCGTCAGCGTCACCGAGCCGGTCGCGCTGAGGAACGGCCGGGTGATCCCGAGCTCCTCGCCGAGGCCGGACAGTGCGCGGCCGCGGGCCGTGCCGACGAAGCTGTCGTCGTACTCCGCCGCCAGCGCGGCCCAGGTCCGCGCGTCCTCGAGGGCGGTGACTTCGAGGAGCTTGCGCACGACGCTGCCGCTCGATAGGTCGATGGCCGGGTCGATCAGCTGCTGCGCGAGCGCGATCTTCTCGGCCAGCAGGCGGGTGAACGGCTTGGGCAGGAACCCCGCCGGGGTCACGCCGAAGCCGGCGCTGCCGGTGGACCGGGTGACGGTCTCGTCGACGGCCAGGACGTCGGTCAGGTCGATGCTGGTGTCGTCGCTCACGGGGCCACCTCTCCGAACGGCGTGCCGGAGGCGAGGCCACCGGTGTTCAGCGTGGCCGGATCGCCGCTGACCGCCTCGAACGAGACGGTGACGTCGAGCCGGCGGGATGCGACGTCGCCGGTGGGCGACGGCGCGGACAGGTCGACCACGCGGCGCACCCGCGGGTCGGCCGCGACCAGCTCGACCACCGCGCTGCGCAGGCCTTCCCGCGCCAGCACCGGGGACGTCTGGTCCACCATCGGCGTCAGGCCGAGGAACCCGAACCGCAGGTTGAAGGGGTCGCTGCCGCGCAAGGTGGTCAGCCCGACCGCGAGGTCCTGGCAGAGCGCGTCCACGCCGTCCACGAGGTCGAGGTCGACGCCGGTGGGGGTGGCGCGCAGGACCAGGTCCCGTGCGGTGTCGGCGGGGTCGGTCAGGTCGGCGCGGACGCCGACGCCGAGCAGCGCGCGGCGGCGGGCGGCGGAGTCGTCTCCCGGCGCGGCGCCCGGGGGCGTCGGGGGCGGGGGCAGGGCGGTCATCGGAGCTCCTTCACGAGGTGGTGAGCACGGATTGCCCGGCGGCGACCTTCACGGGGGTGGCCGAGGGCAGGGAGTTCGCGGTCAGGGAATCGAGCAGGACCGGGGCGCCGCCCACGGTCAGCCGGGCGGCGCGGCCCGAATCCGGTGGCGCGGGCAGGGTGCTCGCGCACGTGCCCGGCGGACTCGGTGCGCCGCAGTTCGCGTACGGCTTGTCGAGGACTCCGGCGAACAGCACGGCTTTCCCGCCCGCGAGGACGAGCCGCCCGTCGCTGACCGCGAGCAGGGACACGGCCCCGTGGTGGTCGCACTCGACCGAGCCGTTTTCGGTGACGGGGAAGGCCATCAGCTCACGTCCATCGTGCCGCCGTCGAGCTTCACCCGGACGTCCTTGGTGTTCAGCTCGATCTTGTCCTCGGCGTCGAAGGTGATCGACTTCGCGCTGATCGTGACGCTGCCGTCGGCCTTCAGCACGATCCGCGAGGCCCCGTCGCCGGCCCGGCTCTCGATGAGCACGCTGCCGTTCCCGAGGTCGTCGTCGGGCGCCGGCCGGGCCGGGACCCGGGTGAGCTCGTCGGTCACCCGCAGCACGAACCGCGCGGTCTCGATGACGCGGGTGCCGTCGCCGTCGACCAGGTCGTGGCTCGCGAGGCCGTCGTCCGGCAGCTGCTTGTCCGGGTCCTGCAAGCGCTCCCGTTCTTCGATCCCCACGGGCAGCGCCAGCCAGTAGTCCCCCGGCCGGGCGTCCGGGCCCGCGTCCGGCGGCCACAGCGCCCCGACGTCGACGAAGTCCGCCGAGCTGCCGCCGACGTTCGCCAGCACCACCCGGGTGCCCGGGTAACGCGGCAGCACGAGGCCGTAGCTGCCCCACGCGAACGGCGTCACGTAGGGCACCTGGGTCAGTTCCGCGTGCGCGTCGGCGGTGATCTTGGTGCGCTGCGCCGCCTGCGGCCGGCCGTCCGGTGCCGCGTCGGAGTGCCAGACCTCGCTGGTGTGCCTGGGGGTGTCCGGGGACACGGCGTGGTCGTGGATCACCGCGGGCCGCGACCGGGTCACCCCGAACGTCCGCTCGATCCGGTCCCCGATGACGTCGCCCATCGTGCTCGCCACGCCCTGCGCGCTGTCGGCGAACGGCACGCCGGACGGCCGGGCCCGCCGGGCGTCCTTCGCCGTGCCGGGCGTGATCTCGTCCCACCCGTCGTCGCCGCCGGCCAGCACGACCGCGCGGATCGTCGTGAGGAACCCCCGTTCCCGCGAAATCTCATGGCGCACCTCGATGATCCGGCACACCGACGCGTCGGCGTCCGGGTCGGCGACCCCGGCGGGCAGGTTGGGCACCGACGTCAGCAGCGTCGCGCCGAGGCTCGGCGGCTCGGTGACGACGAAGTCCTCCGGCGGCAGCACCGGGGACACGAGGTCGCCCGGCTTCAGGTCCGGGCGGCCCAGCGCGGTCACGGCGAAGGTGCGCCGCGGCGGCCGCGGGCCGAACACCCCCGGCGGGATCCGCGTGTCCCGCGGCAGGTCGGCGCCGCGTTCGACGGCGAGCAGCCCGCTCTCGTCGTCCATCGGCCGCTCGCCGTCCAGCCGCGGGGTGGTGGTCCCGTTCTCGGTCCACTTGCCCAGGTGCACGGTTCCGTCGCGGATGACGGCCGTTTCCTGGCCGTAGAGCCCGAGCGCGGCCTGCACCTGCGTGCTCAGCTCGAGCATGGCGGCCAGCGCGGTCCCCGGCGGGACGGCGGCGTAGTCGCGCACCCCCGGCGTGGGCAGCGCCCGCCCGAGCCCGTGGCCGACCACCGGCACGCCGTCGCCCGCCACGTTCTCGATCGCGACCTGGAGCCCGTTCGCGTCCGAGCGCGCGGCGAAGCAGCGGCCCTCGACGCGGCGCTCGGCCAGCCGGGCCACCACCCGCTCCCGGCCCTTCGCCACGACCTCCATCCGCCGCTGGCCGGGCCGCCGCCAGAGCCGGTCCACCCGCAGCTCGGCGACCAGGCTGCCCTCCGGCGGGACCGGGGTGGTCGCCGACAGCGGGTTGTCCAGCCCGGTGAACTTCGCGAGCCCGCCGAGCACCCCGGTCGGCGCGTCCTTCCACCACAGGTGCAGCGAGGCGTCCAGCGGGGTCCCAGCCGCGAGGCTGATCTTCCGGTAGTCCTCCGCGGTCATGCCCTCGACGGAGATCTCGTAGCTGCCCCCGGTCAGGCCCGCCGGCAGCGCCGCGGTCACCGTGCCGGCGTAGGTGTCGCTGCCGATCGTGCACAGCTCGGTGCCGCGGACGCCGTGCCGGAACACCAGGGCCCAGGCGGGCACCGTGCCGGGCACGACCTCGTGGCCGCGGCCGAAGGTGAAGCCCTTGAAGGCCATCACATCTCCTCACCCAGCTGCGACAGCAGCACCGGGACACCCGGATCGCCCACCGGGTGCGGCGGGCCCTCGTCCGGTGCCGGCGCGAGATCGCGCCAGCGCAGGGAAAGCCGGCTGCCGAACCGGCCGGGGCTGCGCAGCGAACCCGCGGTCAGCACGAGTTCGTCGACGGTCACCTCGACGGCGGCCGTCCCCGGCGCGCCGGTCAAGCGGACCGGGACCCCGGTCACCACCGGGACCGTCGCCCCGATCGCCCCGGTGACGACCAGGGTGAGCCGGGGCCACGCGGCGCCGTAATCGCGGAATGCCGTGCCGTCACCGGGGTCCGCGGTGGTGAACACGACGGCGGACGGGTCGGCGGCGAGCACCGCCCGCGCCACCCCGAGCGGCACCGCGAGCACGAGCGCGCGAGCGGCGTCGAGGTCGACGCGGACGGGCAGCCCGGCCGTCGACTCCTGCCGCACGACCTGGACGGCCGGGTCCGGCGGGGGCGCGGCGACGGCGGGCAGCGGGCGGCTGATCAGCGCGGGCAGAGTCCTGGACATCGTCGGCCCCCTCAGACCGGCAGCGCGTCGGTCAGGGCGCCGACACCGATCGACGAGACGTCGAGCAGCTTCGCGAGGCTGCCCGGGCGCGGCAGGTGCAGCAGCCGCAGCGACACGTCGAGGGTGTCCCGCCGCTGCGCGCTCTGCGAGAACGTCAGCGACTGGACGGCGAGGTCCGTCCGGATGGTCGCGGTGGTGATCAGCACCAGGCCGCTCTGCGTGCCGCCGGTGACCCGGGACAGCGCGGTGCCCTGCCTGCTGGACTCGGCCAGGTTCTCCAGCGCGACCTTCCAGGTGAAGCGCAGCGGGCCCAGGAGGACGGCGCTCAGCGACAGCGAATCGTCGTGGCTGACCACCGCGACCCGGCGCCGGGTTCCGCCGACCTGCGGCACGAAGTACGCCGAGTCGATCGACAGCTGGGTCACCGCCCACAGCGGCACCGGCACGATGCCGTCGGAGAGCACGGCGCTCGGCGTGTGCAGGTACGGTTCGAAGAAGCTCATCGTGTTTCCCCTCCGCGGGGTTCGGTGCCCGGCTTGCGCAGCCGTTCCTGGATCTCGGCGAACCGCGTGCGCAGGTCGGCGAAGTCGATCTTCATGTCGAGCAGGCGCTGCTGCAGGTAGCTCAGCTCGCCGCCGGCGTTCGTGATCACCCGCCGGACCCGGATGTCCGGGTGGTCGAGGAGCGCGGCGACTCTCGCCTGTCCTTCGGGTGTGGCGAGTTCCGCGGCCGAGAACCCCTGCAGCCGGTCGCGCGCCCTGCCGAGGCGGGTGACGGCGTCCGCCACCCCCGACGCTTCCCCGGTGAGCGGGTCCGGGAGGTCCCGCACGCGCTCGGTGAGGTCGACGACGTCCTTTTGCAGGTTCTTGCCGATGTTCTCCACCAGGCTGCTCACCTCGCCGAGCCCCGACTGCGACAGCGTTTTGTTGTCGCAGAGCCAGATTTCCCGGCTGCCCTTGACGAGCACGATGAAGTCGGTGCCGCCCACGGTGACGCCGATGTCCGGTGCCTTCAGCACGAGGACGTCCTTGCCCAGCTGGAACACCGCGCCGAATTCGCCGGCCATGCCGCGGATGTGCTTGCTCATGATCACGTCGCGGACGTAGACCTCCAGCGGCACCAGCGGCTTGCCCTCGGCCGCGTCCCGCGCCGCCTTCTCCAGCCAGGCGCCGGAGAGCTCGAGCAGGTGGTCGGGGTTGCGGGTGCCGAGGTCCCGCAGCAGCGCGGATCCCCGCAGCGCCTCGGCGACCTGCCCGGCCGGCGGCAGCCCGAGCGCGGCGACCTGGCGGTCCAGCCGCGCGGCCCGCGAGTGGGCGTCGGGCGAGCTGCCGGCCCCGGCTTCCACCGCCCGCCGTTCGGTCTCCCGCGCCCGGTTGAGCGCGATCAGCGCGCGTTCGAGGTCGGCCCGTTCGCCCGCGCCGAGGCCGTTCTCCGCGGTGAAGCGTTCCATTTCCGCCGCGCGCCACGGGACGGCGGTGCCCTGGGCCTCGCCGGGCCGTTCCTCCGCGAGGGCCATGGCCCGCACGAACTCGGGATCGACGGCGGCCACGCGGTCGAGCACGGCCCGCTCGCCGGCCGGCAGCAGGTGGTAGGCGGCCTGCACGTGGGCGTCGGGCGGGCGGGTGCCGCGCAGGGCACCGCCGAGCGCGTACCCCGTGTCGGGCGTGCGTGTCATGCCGATCGCCTCCGTCACCTGGGCCAGTTCCTGCGGCCGCAGGACGCCGTTCAGTTCCTCCAGCACCCGGATCGTCGCCCCGGGCCGGCCGGCCAGCGCGGCGTCCACTGTGGACCCGCGGAGGTGCCGGGCGCGCCGGATCGCCAGGCGCAGCGGTTCGGGCAGCGCGTCGATCCGCTGGTTCACCCGCCGGGTGGCCCACCGCGGCTGATCCACCGCCGTCCGGGGCAGCGGTTCCCGGGCGGCCGGCTGGGCGTCGAGGTCGGCGAACGGATCCCGCACCGGTTCCGGCAGGACTTCCGGCACTGTTCCCGGCAGTGCTTCCGGCGCGCTGCCGGGCACTTCGGGGACCGTGCGCAGCTGCCGCTGGGCCCAGACATCGGGCGGGAGCAGCTCCTTGCTGGTGTCGCGCAGCCGTTCCAGTGCCGAGCGCAGGCCGGCCAGCTCCTCGGTCCGCAGCTTCCGGCGGAAGGCCTTCCGGTAGTAGCCGTCGACCTCTTCGCGCAGCCTGCCGATCCGCTCGACCGCCGCGCCCATCTCGGTCACGTACCGCTCGCCGAGTCGCTCGAGGGCCCGCAGCACCGACCGGTCGAGGTGTTCGCCGACCACCTTCTCGGGGATGCCGGCTGCCTTCGAAATGCTCTCGACCGCCTCGCGCAGGTGCGGGAACTGCCGCACGCGCGCGCTCACCTGCGCCGCGGCCACGGCGTCGACGACGACCCGGGCGCGGCCGGTCACGATCCCGCTCCCGCGCTCGCGGCCACCGCGGCGGCCATCGTCCGCGTGGCGTGCCCGGCGATCTCGCCCTTCGGCACCGTGCCGCCGAGCCGGTACTCGGCCGCCACGGCTTCGGCGAATTCGCTCACCACCGCGGACAGCGCCAGGTTCAGCACGTACCCCGTGGTGAGCTGCGTGAGGAAGCTCTTGACGAAGTGCTCCGCGGTGATCGCCGCGAGGTGCCCGGCCACCTCCGTCAGCTTCCGCCGCAGCGCCGCCGACGTGACGGCGTTCAGCTCGCCCTTGGCCAGCGCCCGCGCGCCGGCGATCGCGTCACGCACCACGGTGGGCAGTTCCGGCGCGATGGCGAGGACGCCCTGCAGCCACGCCCCGGCCAGCTCCGCTTCGACCTGCGCGCGGGAGATGATGTCGTCGCCGCCGAGCAGCGACCGCTGGAGGTCGGCGTGCTCGTGCGCGGTGTGGATGCCCTCCGCGGCCTGGAACAGCCCGATCAAGAATGCCCCTTCGGGGAAGAACACGGCGAGCAGGGTGAGGCCGGCGAGCTCGAAGAACTCGCGGAACCGGGCCTTCGCGATCTCGTGCCCGGCCAGTGCGGCGAGGCCTTCGACGTAGATGTGCTCGTCGCCGAAGATCGACGGACCTTTCCCGCTCCGGGTGAACATCTTCCGCAGCCGCTCGCCTGCCAGGTCGTGCACGCCGGTCAGCCGGGTGTGCAGTTCGCTGCTGTCGTCCGGTTCGAAGCTCGCCAGCCCGTACGCGACCATCCGGTCTTCCCGGGCCTCCTCGGTCTTCTCCCGGTTGGTCCGCTGGATCTCGGCCAGCACGGCGAAGAACTCGCGGTCGACGGCGTCGGTCACCACCCGCCCGGCGGTCTCCGCGCCCAGGACGTCGAGCTGCCGCGCGGTGCGCAGCCGGCGCACCACGTCGGCGATGTCGGCGAGCTTCTCCAGGAACGGGTCCGTGAGCTGGGCGGTGGACCGCAGGTTCTTGACGTCGGCCTCGACCTCGTCGAGGGTGTGCCAGGCGCCGTGGGCGTCCTTGATCCGGTAGCCGGTGCGGAACGGGTCGAGGCCGGGGCGGTCCCGGCCGGGGAAGACCGGCGTGCGCACGACTTCGACCCCGTCGACCGACCGGTAGTTGTGCGCCGGCTCCGGTCCGAAGCGGACGGTGCTGTCGTTGATCGCCTTGGCACGGCGCAGCTTCTCGAGCATCCCGGTCAGTTCGGGCAGATCGGCGAGCAGGACCGTCAGGACGGCGCGGGTGGCGGGCAGCCAGTCGGTGCTCGCCAGCCGGTCGGCGATGTCGGACGCGCTCGTCGCGAGCCGCTCCAGCAGCGCGTCCTGGCAAGCGGCGACGAACAGCGACGCGACCACCTTGCGGCGCAGCGGGAAGTAGTCGCGGTGCAGGTAGCCCGCCCACTCCTCGGCGTGCCCGGCCAGCGGGCACGGCAGCTTCCGCGCCTTGTCGCGGGCGAGCACCGCCTTGGTGTAGGCGAAGAACAGGACGTTCACCGCTTCGAGGGCCCGCACGAGGTGGCGGAGCACGTCCTGGCGCGCCGCCGTGCCCACCAGCCACCCGAGGCCTTCGCTGCGCCGCATCACGACGGCGAGCGCGGCGAAGAGGAACGATCCGATGAACCGCGGCTTCGGCAGGACGAGCTCGGCGGCGATGGTGTCGATCAGGTCGCCGAACTCGCTTTCGTCCCAGTCGGACACCTCCAGCTCGTGCAGGTAGGGCCGGTCCGGGTCGGCGTTCCCGGCCGCGTCCGGGTCGTAGCGCAGCGGCTCGCAGTCGCTGCCGTACCGCGTGATCCGCGCGTCCGGCACCTCCTCGGCGAGCACGAGCACCGGCAGCCCGGCGCGGTCGGTCAGCCCCGCCCGCCCGGCGAACCAGGCGACCGGGACGTCGCCGGACCGGTACTCGTAGAGGGAGCCCTTCAGCCGGTAGCGCCGGGCACGGGCCGCCGCCCGCTCGGCGATCCGGTGTTCGGGCACGTCCGGGGTGGCGGCCCGCCAGATCCGGATCAGCGCCGCGGTCAGCGCCTTGCGGAAGGCGTCCTCGTCGGTGGTCTCGGCCACCAGGTGGAACGAGTCCGGGTGCCCGGCCGAGTAGCCGGGCACCGCCTCTGCGTCCCGCCCGTCCGGCGGCAGCACGAACCGGTTCAGCGCGGTGCTCCACGCCACGCCGAAGGACCCGTCGGCGCCGGCGTCGACGAACAGCATCACCGCGGCCCCACCGGAATCCGCCGCGATCACGAGCACGCGGGGCGGGCGGGTCTGGCCGCCGTACCGGACGGCGAGTGCGTCGAGCAGCTCGTCGGCGGTGGCGAACCGCCGCAGCCGGGTCGTCGTGCGCACCGGCGCCGGGCCCGGGGCGTTCGACGGCCGCAGCGTCGCCACAGCGGCCTGGACCGCGGCGTGCGCGCTGGCTTCCAGGTGCGCGGCGGCCCACGCCGGCACGGGCGCGCCGGAGAACCGCACGTTCACGTCGGGTGCCCGGGCGGACCACACGGCACCGTCGAGCGCGTCGGCCCGGCCGGCCCGCTCGGCAGTCCGGGCCGCGGCCGCGACGGCCGCTTCCCGCACCAGGTCCAGCACGTGGGTGTCCAGCGGATCGCCGGTCAGGTCCAGCCGGATCCGGACCGGCATCCGCACGGTCGTCATGTCAGCCCCTGCAACGCCGCGGTCAGCCGGTCCAGAGCCGTGGTCACCAGCTGGTCCGGGTCGTACGGCGCGACCACGCGCACCTCGATCTCCACCGGGAACTGGAACACGAGCTCGTCCGGCCCGGACTCGTCACCCTCGGACGGCAGGATGACGCCGCTGCCCTCGCCGGGAACCAGGTCGTCGAGCACGGATCTCCCCCTCTACAGCGCCGACTGCAGCGGACCGGACGTCTTGGCGCCGCCGGCGTCGGTGGCGTCCACGTGCATCGAGAAGCCGGAGAACGTCGCTTGCGGCGCGCCGGCCACCGTCGCCGCCGTGGGCGCGGCGCTCGTGATGACGCAGCGGCTGAGCACGATCGTGGAGAACGACCAGTCGTCGCCGCTGCGCTCCTGCATCGAGATGCTGAACTCGGTCGCGTTCAGCGCCAGCGCCGTCAGCTGCGCGGTGGCCGGGCCGATCGCGTTGACCGTCAGCGAAAAGGTCAGCGAGTACGGCTGGACCACCACGCCGACGTGCGTGCGTTCGATGCTGTGCAGCGGCTCGGCCGTGGTGGCGAACGTCGGCGTGAACGACTGGATCGGCGAGATCTCGTGGTCAACGCCCTTGTCGTCGGTGTAGCGCACGGCGAGGCGGGTGTTCCAGCTGGTTTCGGGACTCGACATGGTGGTCTCCTGCTCAGAACTGGGGGGCGAGGGTCACGTTGAGCCGGTGCACCGCGGGCCCGTACGTGATGCTGATGAGGACGGACACCTGCCGGGTCTGGCGGGCGGTGACCACCTGGGCCTGTTCGGCAGCGCTGCGCGCGCTTTCCGGCAGCGCGAGGATCGCCAGCAGCGGGATGGTGACGGAGAAGTCGTCGATCACCGCGCCCAGCTGCAACGGGCCGAGGATGCCTTCCACCCGCACGCGCACGGCGGTCAGGCCGGCCTTGGTGATGCGCGCGTCCCCCACCGTGCCGATCAGCCCGGCCCGCAGCCGGAACTCGAGGTCGTCGAGCACCCGGCAGATGTCGACGTAGTTGCGCGCGGGGTCGGACGAGAAGGTGCCGCCGTCGCCGAGGAACAGCCCGGTGCCGGGCACGAGCGCCGGGTCGATCAGCGGGATCGCGCCCTGGCCGGCCAGGCCGGTGACCTCCGCGGGCACGTACTGCTGGGTGACCGGGATGGTGAACCCGCGCACCTGCTTGAGCACGACGCTGGTGGCCGGGGCCTGGCCGGCGATCGCGCCCATCACGGCGGCGGCCGCGTCGGCGACCGGGTTCGGGCTCACCGTCTCGTCGGTGGTCGCACCGCGCGCGGCGACGAGGATCATCCGGCCGGTCGCGCTCTTCAGCGCGCCGTAGGAGTTGGCCGCCAGCACGGTGTCCACGTAGGTCGCGCTCCGGGGCGTGGCCGGGTCGATCATCGCGACCGCCATCCGCCGGTTGCCCGCCGCGGACATGTTCTCCACGTGCTCGGCCAGCGCGCGCAGCCCGGTCGCGGGCGTGCTGCCGGTGGTGGCCGCGCCGACGTTCGTCTCCCCCGCGAGGCAGACGAACGTGACGTCGTCCGCGGCCTCGAGCCCGGCGAGCGCGGCGGCGTAGTTGGCGGCCGCGGGCGTGCGGACGCCGTAGACCTTGGTCGGCCGCGGGTCCTGCGCGAGCACCAGGTCGAGGCTCTTGCTCAGCGCGGTCGCCGCGCCCGCCTTGCCGAACAGCGCGAGCGCGTCGGCGTGGCCGGTGACCACCAGCGGTGTCGACGCGGGCGCGGCGGCCCCGTCGGCGTTGCCCACGACGGCGACCACGCCGGGCGAGCGTTGCGCGGCCGGGACCAGCGCGCTGGTGTCGATGACGACGTCGACAAAGGGGAAAGCCGGTTGTACGAGGGTGGCCATACCGATCTCCGTACTGGGTTCGGGCGTGCTCGATGCGCGTTGGGCGCGGGACTTGGTGGTCATGTCGGCTCCGTGGTGGTGATGACGGCGACGCCCTGGCCGGCGAGCCAGCTCCGCGCGGCGCCCAGCCGGTCGGACCGCCGCTGCTCCGGCGGCACGCCGGTCCGCGCCCCCGGCCAGCCCGGGTCGTCGAACGCCGTGGCGGGCACGACCCAGCAGACGAGGCGGTCGAACCGGCGTTCCGGCGCCCCGGGCGGGGCGTCGGCGACGGCGTAGCGGGCCGCGCCGAGCCGGGCCGCCGGCGTCGCCCGCAACAGGTCCCGGGGGCTCGTGTCCGCGGCCGCGGCGACGAACGCCACGAGCACGGGCAGCGGGACCGGGGCCGGTGGCGGGTCCGCCCCCGGCGTGCCCATCGCCACGGTGGCGTCGAGCGCGACCGGATCGTCCACACCGGACTGTCGCGCGGTGACGTCCACAATGGTGCCGTCCAGCACCGCGGTGCGGACCACGACGGCCCCGGTCCACACCGCGTCGGCCGCGACGGGCGGGGCCTGCCCGGTGTCCCAGGACGCGGCGACCTCCCACGGCACCGGTTCCCCGGTCCGGCGGAACTGGGCCATCGCGGACACCCGGGGGTCGAGCGGCACCGCGAGGTCGAACCGGTCGAAGACGGCCGTCACCGGCTCGGTCACGAGCGCCGGGTCGAGGTCGTAGGCCACGGTGCCGATCGCGAGCAGCGCGTCGGCGGTCAGCACGGAAGCGCGGGCCGCCGGATCGGCGAGCCGCAGCACGATCTCGCTGTCGACGTCCATGGGCCCACCGTCGCAGGGCCGGTCGACAACCCGTCGACAACCGGTCGACAGCACCGAAGTTGGGCCGAACGGACCTGTATCCACCCCGGCTTCCGGCCCTCCTGAGAAAGGTGGGGAAGGACGACCCGAGCGAAACCCGCACGGCTCAGGGACCGGCAGGACCGGAGTTCCGCGTGCTCGGCGCGTTCGAGGTCCGGCTGCGCGGCCGGCCGCTCGACCTGGGCGGTCCCCGCATCCGCACGCTGCTCGCGCTGCTGATCGCGAACGCCGGGCGGGTGACCGGAGTGGACACCATGGCGGACGCGTTGTGGGACGTCGACGCCACTCCCGGCACCCCGCGGACGGTGCGGACCTACCTGTCGCGCGTGCGCCGCTCGCTGGCACCGGTCGCCGAAGCCCTCGGCACGGCCGACCTGATCGAGACCCGCGCGGCCGGGTACGCCCTGCGGCTGGCCCCCGAACTCGTCGACGCCCGCGAGTTCGAACGGCTGGTGACCGCCGGGAGAACCGCTTTGGCGGCCGGCGATCCCGTGACAGCGGCGGAGCAGTTGTCACGCGGTTTGGCGCTGTGGCGCGGTGACGCCTATGAGGACTTCGCCGGCTCCGTCGCGCTGCTGGCGGAAACGCGGCGGCTGCACGCTTTGCGGCTCGGCGCCGTCGAAGACCGCGTCGACGCCGACCTCGCCACCGGCGCGGGCGAGGCGCTGATCGGCGAGCTGACCGCGTTGAGCGAGCGGCACCCCGGCCACGAACGGCTGTGGGGCCAGCTGATGACGGCGCTGTACCGCGGGGGCCGCCAGGCGGACGCACTGGACGCGTTCTCCCGTGCGCGGACCGTGCTCGTCGACCAGTTCGGTTTGGACCCTTCGCCGCGCCTGACCGAAATTCACCGGCGCGTGCTCGACAACGACCCCCGGTTGCTGCCCGCCGCCACGGTTTCCGCCACCGGACCGGCCCGGCCGGTGGTGGCGGGCCGCAACGACCTCCCCGGCGACATCGCCGACTTCGCCGGCCGCGAGGCGGAGCTGTCCCGGCTGCTGTCCGCACGGGACGGTGTCGCGCACACCGCGCCGACGGCCGTCGTGATCGAGGCGATCGACGGGATGGCCGGCATCGGCAAGACGACGCTGGCCATCCACGCGGCGCACCGGCTCGCCGGGCAGTACGGCGACGCGCAGCTGTTCATCGACCTGCACGGGCACACCTCCGGCCAGGAACCGGTGACCCCGGCGGCGGCGCTGGACACCTTGCTGCGCGCGCTCGGCGTCGCGGCGGAGAAGATCCCGCTCGACCCGGAAGCCCGCGCGGCGTTGTGGCGGGCGGAACTCGCCGGCCGGTCGATGCTCGTCGTGCTGGACAACGCCGCGGACGCCGCCCAGGTCCGGCCGCTGCTGCCGGGCAGCGCGCGCACGCTGCTGCTGATCACCAGCAGGCGGCGGCTGATCGGCCTGGAGGCGGCGCACACCCTGTCACTGGACGTGCTGCCGGAGGCGACCGCCGTCGAACTGTTCGCGGGTGTGGTCGCCGACGACCGGCCGGCCGCCGAAGCCGCCGCCGTCCGCGACGTCGTCGCGCTGTGCGGGCACCTCCCGCTGGCCATCCGGATCGCGGCGGCGCGGCTGCGCACCCGGCCCGCGTGGACGGTGGCGCACCTGGCCGACCGGCTGCGCCAGGCGGGGCGGCCGCTGGCCGAGCTGTCGGCGGGCGATCGCAGTGTCGCGGCGGCGTTCGCGTTGTCCTACGGGCACCTGGACGTGGCGCAGCGGCGCATGTTCCGGCTGCTGGGCCTGAACCCGGGCCCCGACATCGACGTCCCCGCCGCCGCGGCGCTCGCGGCCGTCTCCCCCTTCGAAGCCGAGCGGCTGCTGGAAAGCCTCGTCGACGACCACCTGCTCCAGCAGCCGGTGACCGGCCGGTTCCGCTTCCACGACCTGGTCCGCCAGCACGCGCAGACCACCGCGCAGATCGAGGAGCCCGAACCGGAGCGCCGGGCGGCGCTGCGCCGGCTGGTCGGCTTCCACCTGCACACCGGCCACCGGGGCAGCCGCCTGCTCGACCAGCAGCACCCGCCGATCGACGTGGGCGAGCCACCGGAGGGCTGCGTCCCGGCCCCGCTGGCCGACGACGCGGCCGCGATGACCTGGTTCGACGTCAACCACCAGTGCGTCCTCGCCGCGCGCCAGGCGGCCGAGGACGCGGGCTGGGACACCTGCGTCTGGCAATTGGCGTGGACGCTCGACAACTTTCATTACCGCCGCGGCCACCTCCAGGCCAACATCACGTCGTGGCTGGCGGGCCTGGCCGCCGCGGAACGCCTGGAGGACCTCGCGGTGCAGGCCCGCGCGCACCGCCGCCTCGGCCTCGTCTACGGCCCGTTCGGGCAGCCGGCAGAGGCGTTGCACCACCTGAACCGGTCGTTGACGCTGGCCAAGGAAATCCGCGACACGCTCGGGCAGGCGGGCGTCCACTTCGTCCTGGCGCTGCACTGGACGCACGAGAAGGACGACGAGCGGGCGCTCGGCCACGCGTTCAGCGCACTCGACCTCTACCGCGGCTTGGCGGACGGGAAGTGGGAGGCCCGCGCGTTCAGCCTGATCGGCGCGTGCCTGAGCCGGCTGGGCCGCCACGACGAGGCTCGCGGCCACGCCGAGTCCGGGCTGGCCCTGTGCCGCGAACGCCACGACGTCTACGGCGAGGCCGACGCCCTCGACAGCCTGGCCACGATCGCGGCGGAGACCGGCCGCCCCGCCGAGTCGCTCGGCCAGTCCCACCAGGCGCTGTCGTTGTGGCGCCACCTGGACAACACCTACCGGCAGGCAGGCACGCTGGCGGTGATGGGGGACGCGTACCACGCCCTCGGCCGCGCGGACGAGGCGCGCGAGGCGTGGCAGCAGTCGATCGACCTGTACCGGGCGCGGGGTCTGCACCCGGCGGCGGACGAGGTGGAGAAGCGAGCGGCCAACTCGGGCTGCGTCCGCCGATCCTGACCCGGCGCCGGCCCGGGCTTGCCCCGCCCGGCGCTGACCCCGCCCGGCCCGGCCAACCCCGCCCCGCCCGCTCCCGCCCCGCCCGCTCCCGCCCGGCCCTCACCCCGAACGTAGTGAATGACTCATTCCTGTCGTCCGACGCCATGAATGAGTCATTCACGGCATCGCCGGACCCGCGTCGCGCCCGATCGGCCCAAGATTCGGCGTTCGCTCGTATCACGACCCCGCACCTCTTACTCTCAGTGTCGTGGACGGCATCGACAGTCTCCGGCACGCCATCGAAACGATCCCCATCCCCGGCGCCCCGCCCCGGCTGTCGCGGCAGGGGGCCGCCGTCGGGCTCGCGCTGCTCGACACCTCGCTGCGGCTCAACCACGTGCGGCGGCTGACCGAACGGCTCACCGTTGTCGAGCACGGGACCGCGCGGCGCAGCACCGAAGTCGACGTCAGCCTCAAGCTCCTCGACGAAGGGCAACGCCAGGCGACCGCGCAGCTGCAGGACCTCATCGGCCAGGAACACGGCGAGCGGGCCGCCTCCCGGCCGGCGCGGCAGCGGTCGCTCTGGGTGCCGCTGGCCCGGCTGCCGCGGCGGGACGTCTCCCCCATCGACGTCTTCGACAGCTCCGGCCAGAAGCTGCCGCGGCTCACCCAGCACGAGGCGTCGCGGCTGGTCGCCGCCGGGCTCTACCGGTTGCTGCGCGGGATCCTCGGCAGCGATGAGAACGCGCAGACCGCCAAGCATGAGCTCAACACCTTCCTGTTCCAGGTGCACGAACCGCGGTGGCTGATCCAGCAGGCGCTGCTGACGCTGCTCACCGAGCGGAACCACCCGGAGGAGGAGTTCGCGCTCGCCGCGGCCGGCGGCACGGTTCCCGGGTACGGGCGGCAGTGCCGGGAGCTGGCGCTCGGCATCCTCGACGGCTGCGCGGACCTGCTGGTGGAGTACGCCTACCTGCTGAACGTCGCCGTCCGGGACTACATGCTGGTGGTCGCCCTCGACGATTCCGTCGAGGAACACCGGCTCAGCTACGAAACGCCGTTGCACGTCGACGCGCGGCAGCCGGTCGCCAGGGAGCAGTGGCGGCGGCTGGCCGCCAGCCGGCGCGGGTACGTCGTGAACTACGAGACCATGATCCCCGCGACGCTGAAGTCCTACCACCTGGTGGCGAAGACCGCGCCGCAAGCCGAGATCTCCCGGATGTACCTGTCCACCGACGCCGATCAGCACCAGGTGGAAGGCCTCGCCGAGGACCTGGGGTCGCTCGCCGAACGGCAGGACGCCGCCCCGCTGCAGGAAGCCGACGGTGCCCGGCACAAGATCCTCGAGCTGCAGGCGCAGACCGTGCTGCGCGGGCTCGCGGACCTCCTGCGCCGCCGCAAGTGGGAGGCCGGCCAGTCCGGCGTCGAGCTTTCCCCGCGCAGCCTGCCCGCCTGCCACCGGCTGGCCGCGGCCGCCACCACGGGCGAGGCGGTGCGGACGGGCACCAACGAGCTCGACAACTCGCTGCGGCGGCACCCGGAGTTCACCGCCGCGAACCTGCGCGAAGCCGCGCGCGAGCTGACCGAGCGGGAGTTCGGGCAGGACCTCGTGCTGGTCAACGGGATCGCCGACAACGAAGCACGCGCGTACTGGCGCCGCTCCGGCGGCCGCGACCCGCGTGGCGACCACGTCCGGGTGCGCGCGACGCTCGTCCTCAAGGACTCCACGAAGTCCGGTCCGCTCAACGTGACGTTCTACGCGCTCGCCGTCGCGACGGTGTCGTTCGTGCTCGGGTGGCTGCTGGTCGGCAGCCCGTGGCCGTACGGCCGGGCGGCCACCGAGGCGCTGGGGCACATCGGCGACGGCCAGTCCGTGATCACGATGTTGCTGCTGCTGCCCGGTTTCCTCTACAGCCGCCTGTCGCTGCCGCCGCGGCGAACCGTGCTCGGCTACCTCGGGACGCTGCCGCAGGCGCTCGTCCAGCTGAGCATCGCGGCCATCGCCGCGTTCGCCGCGACCGTCGCGACGCAGAGCAAGGGCGAAGTCGTGCAGGTGGCGCTGACGGTCGCGGTGGCACTGCCGGTGCTCGCCGCGCTCGTGCTGTTCGGGCAGGCGTCCTGGCGCGAATCGGCGATCCCGCTCTCGCGCATCGGGGCGCCGCGGTGGGCGGGGTCGGGGGCCTGGGACCGCCGCCGTCCGCTGGAAGCCGACGTCCGGTTCGACTCTTCGGGGGGATGGTGAAGATGCGCAGCCAACGGGTGTCCGTGCGCAACGTCGCCGATCTCGCGCGCGCGGGCTTCGAAATCGCGCGGCAGCCGGTGACCAAAGTGGACTTCGAGGTGCACCACGCGATGGCCCGCCACGGCTACCTGCGCGACCTCGTCTCCACCGGCGCCGACAACACGGTCTTCCTGGAAACGCTGTGTTCGGCGACGAACGGCGCCGGCGTCGTGATCGGCACGCGCACCCGGAAACCGTTGGACGGCACCGAGATCGTCGAGCACGTCGACGGCAGGCGGCCGGCGGAACGCCCGCAGCAGAACGACGGCGGCTGGGTCTTCCACCAGACGACGTCCCCCAACCCGACGTTCATCTACGAGTCCGAGCAGCGGTTCGAGGGCCTGATCTCGATCGACCCGGCGGCCCGGGAGGTCTCCGAGTGGCACGGCCTGGCCGTGCGCGACCTGGTGCGGGAGATCTCCGACGCCGCGGCCGCCTTCATCGACGCGCCGCTGCTGTCGCTGCAGTGCCCGGCGCAGCTGCCGCTGGTCGTGAAGACCCGCAACCACGACCTGCGCACCCGCAAGGAGATCGCGTCGCCGTGCGCGTCGCTGGCGGTCCGCTTCGCGATCGCGCTGCGGGACGTGTCCGCGGCGGCGCGGTTCGAGCTGGCCGACCGCTTCCGCGAGCTGTGCGAGAAGCACGGTTACAGCTTCTGGCTCGCCGACACGCGCCCGGGCCACCGGCAGGGCAACTGGTTCGAGGTCTACCACGCCGACGGCGAGTTCTCCCCGCTGTACAACGGAGATCTCCGGTCCCGCCAGCGCATCGGCACGTGCCTGCCAGTGACGTTCGTCGGCCCGGCCCGCATCGGCTCGACGCACGCGATCGTGTCGTTCCTGCAGCGCTACCCGCAGGTGGGCGTGGTCGGCTGCGCGGGCACGACGCTGTCCGACGTGGCGTTCGTCCACCTGCAGCTGTCGATCCACGGCGTGGCTGCGGACCGGCTCAACCGCATCCTGGCCAAACTGCTCGCCGAGTCGTCGACCCCGGCGCGCCCCCAGAAGCTGCTGCGCGAGCTGTTCAAGCGGCTCGGCCTGCCCCCGGACCCCGAAGACGCGGCCCCGGCCTCGACCGACCCGACGGCCGATTACCAGACGTTCGCCGGCCCGGCGTTCGCCTACCGCCCGTTCCAGATGCCGGACTGCCTGGCGGTGTGGGTGTCGTGGGAGATCGCCCGCCAGCACCAGGGCCTGGCGGCCCCGCTCGACTGCCTGTACCGCGCACTGAGCCAGGTCGCTTCGGCGGGCGACCTGGCCACGGTGGAGTACCTCATCTGCCGCGCGACCGAGCAGTCGGTGATCCGCGGGAAGGCGAAGCTGGCGGTCCCGAAGACGGTCCTGCGCCAGTTCGCTTCGGGCGGGGCCGAGCTCCCGGCGTCGAAGCTGTGCGCGATGGTGGAGGAGGCGTGGAAGGCCCAGGTGGACCGCTCAGGAGTGGACGGCGTGAGCGAGCTGACGGTGGCCTGGCGCGAGTCCTGGCTCGGCCACTGGACCTACTCCTGACCCCCGCCCGCCGTCGTGAGTGATAAGTCGGGTTAGAACCCGACTTATCACTCACGACCAGCCGCGGCAGACTGCCTACAGGTGCTTCTTGACGTCCGGCTTGGCCTGCGGCTTGGCGCTGGTGGCCGGCGGGCCGCCGATGTCGGACTCGATCGCCGCCGTCACGATGCGGTTGCGGTCGCCCGACGACAGGACTCCGTTGCCCACCAGCTCCTGGGTCACCGCCTTCACGTGCTTCACGAACCGGTCGTGCGAGGCGTACTCCGCGTTCTCGTCGATGACGTCGTTGATCGTGCAGCCGTTGCCCGTGTCGATGTTCTCCACCTGACTGTCGACGCCGCCGATCACCACCGTGTCGCGGGTGTCCGAGTTCGGGCACGCGTCCGGGGGCGGTGGGGCCGCCACCACCGTGAACGCCCCCGACACCTCCGCCGACACGTTGCCGGCGACGTCCGTGGCCCGTGCTCGCACCGTGTGCGCACCCAGCGCCGGCACGGCCACCGGTGCCGAGTAGCGCGTCCACGCGCCACTGTCCAGTTTGTACTCCACCGACGCAACTCCGGACTCCGCGTCCGCAGCCGAGACGGAAACCGTCGCCGAGCCCACGTAGTTCCAGCCGCCGTCCTGCTTGCCGGTGACCTGCAGCGAAACCGAGGGCGCGGTGGTGTCCCCGCCCGCGATCACCGCGAACGACACCGATCCCTCGGCGGACGCGTTCCCGGCGACGTCCCGGGCGCGGTAGCCGACCGTGTGCGCGCCCACCGCCGTCACCGGAACCGGTGCCGAATACGCGGTCCACGCCCCGCTGTCCACTTTGTACTCCACCGCCGCGACCCCGGAACCCGCGTCCGAAGCCGTCACCGTCACGGTCGCCTTCCCGACGTAGTTGCCGTCCGCGTCCTGCGTCCCGGCGACCGAAGCCGTGACGACCGGCGCGGTCGTGTCCCGCTTGACCACCGTGAAGCTCGACATGCCCTCCGGCGAAGTGTTGCCCGCCGCGTCGGTGGCCCGGAAATGGAACATGTGCGCACCCGCCCCGGTCACCGCGACCGGCGCCGAATAGCGCGTCCACGCGCCGCCGTCCAGCTGGTACTCCACCGAAGCCACCGCGGAGTCGGCGTCGGTCGCCGTCAGCGAAACCGTGGCGACGTCGAGGTAGTTGCCCGCGGAATCCTTGTCCCCCGAGAGGGACGCCGTCACCGTCGGCGGGGTCGTGTCGCCCTGGCCCTCGACGATCGTGAAGTGTTCCATCCCCTCCTCGGACACGTTCCCGGCGACATCGGTCGCCCGGAAGTGGAACATGTGCATGCCGACCGCGGACACCACGACCGGCGCCGCGTACGTCGTCCAGGTGCCGCCGTCGAGCTGGTACTCGACCGACGCCACGCCCGATCCCGCGTCCGTCGCCGACAGCGTGACCGTGGCCGACTCGATGTAGTTGCCCGAGGGGTCCTTGTCCCCCGCCACCGCGGCGGTCACCACCGGCGGCGTCGTGTCGCCGGTGCCGTCGGAGACGACGAACTCCCCCACCATCGCCGTGTGGCCGGGGATCGTGCAGAAGTACCGGTACTTGCCCGGCGTCAGCGTCACGGTCGCTTCGTGCCGCCCGTTCTGCGGATCGAACGGGTTGGCCAGGATGTTGAGCGAGACGTCGTGGTTGTAGCCCGGCGTCGAGGTGTCGAACGTGAGGGTGTGCGACATCCCGGTCGTGTTGCCGGTGGCTTCGCTGTTCTCGAAGACGATGGTGGTCTCGCCGGGCAGCGCGCCGGTGGGCGCGGACGCGTATTCGGTGGTGCTGTTGTTGCCCGTCCAGGTCAGGGTCTGGATCGGCGCCGCCACCGCGGGGGTGGCCAGCCCGAGCACGGCCAGCAACCCGGCCAGCAGCACTGTGATCAGTCGTGGGGACATCGCCGGAAGACCTTCCTGAAGAGGGGGCCGCAGGAGGGTCGTGAGTGGTAAGTCGGGTTAGAACCCGACTTACCACTCACGACCAGCCACAGCGGAACTACAGCTGCCGCACCCGGATGTTGCGGAACTCGGTCAGGTCGTTGTCGCTGTGGTTCTGCAGCCCGATGAACCCGCTGACGAACTGCCGCAGGTCGGTCGGCGGGTCACCCGCGCGGGACGACTGCTGGCCCGGCGTGTTGTCGAACTCGTTGATCACCACGCCGTTGCGGATCATCGTGTAGTGCTGCCCGACGACCTTGATCTCGTACTCGTTCCAGGTCCCCTTCGGCCGCGCGCCCGCCTGGTCCAGCGTGCGCGGGTCGAAGTTGTAGACCGACCCGGTCTTCTGCGGCTCACCGGTGTCACCGTCGTAGATCTGGATCTCGTGACCGCAGTAGATGGCCACCCACGCCTGCGACGTCCGCGCCGAGCCGACCGTGCCGCAGCTGCCCGGCGGCCGCTGCTCCAGCGGCGTCCGCGGGTCCGGGAACCGGACGAACACGCCGCTGTTGGCCCGGAACCCGTCCGGTGCGATGTCCTTGAACTGGACCTTCACCGAGAAGTCGCCGAACTGCCGCTGGGCGTACCAGAGCATGCCCAGCCCACCCGCCGAGCGGATCGACCCGTCGGGTTGCAGCGTGAACTGGCCCGAAGGGGCCTGTTCCCACGCCCGCAGCGACGCGGCCGTGCCGTCGAACAGCGCCTCGTACCCCGTCGTGCCCGGCTTCCCGATCGGCGACGCTTCGGCCGCCGCGTTCAGCTCCGCCACTTCGGCGTCGTTGAGCACCCCGAGGTCCGACAGCGTCTCGGTGGCCTGCTCGACGTGGTTGACGAACGCCGCGTGCGTCGTCCACACGCCTTCGTCGTCGAGGAAGTCGTCGACCGTACAGCCACCGCCGGCGTTGCGGTTCACCACCTTCGTGATGCTGTCGCCCAAGGTCACCACCGGGCTCGGATCGGCCACCGCGCAGCCGACGTTGATCGCCGTCCGGGTGGTCACCGCCTCGCCGTTCGCGTAGGTCACGGTGAGCTTCGCGGTGAAGATCCCCGTGCGCGGGTAGGTGTGGCGCGGGTCGGCCTGGGTGGACACCGAGCCGTCGCCGAACTCCCAGCGGTAGGACACGCCGCCGGACTTCGAGCCGGTGAACGCCGCCGTCAGCGCCTTGTTCTGCACCATCGTCGACGTCGCCGCCGGCGCCGGGGTCGCCGCCCCGCCGGTGTAGCTGATCTTCAGCAGCTTCTGGTTGGCGTCCAGGGAGAAGAAGCCGTTGCCGTAGTCCAGGACGTACAGCGCGCCGTCCGGCCCGAACTTGGCGTCCATCCAGCTCTGCACCTTGGTGTCACCCGAGCCGCCCGGGATGATCTGCCGGAACGTCTCGGCGAACACCGGCGGCTGGTGCGTCGGCACGCCCGCCGGGTCGACGGTCACCGCGACCCGGTTCTGGGAGTTGGACTCGTCGCCGATGAACCACTTGTTCTCCCAGTACGACGGCCACGCGACGCCGCTGTTCGTGTTGACCAGCGAGCGGTGGTAAGTCGGCCCGGACATCACGGCCTGACCACCACCACGCAGGTACGGCTGGGTGTAAGTGGCGTCCGCCGCGTTGTACGTCGGGATCGACGAGCCCGGCCGCTTCGGGAAGACCGGGCCACCGCCGTCGGGCGAGTACCAGATCATGTTGTCCTTGATCGGCGGCAGGTTCACCAGGCCGGTGTTGCGCGGCGAGGTGTTCACCGGGTTGTCGCAGTCGTACCAGCCGGTCAGCTCCGCGGCGTTGGTGCTGCTGCGGTCGCGGTAGGGCTGCCGGTTGCCCATGCAGTACGGCCAGCCGTGGTTGCCCGCCTCGGTGATGATCGTCGCCGTCTCGTACTTCGCCGGCCCGAGCTCCGGGCTCGGCGAAGACGCGTCGGGGCCGACCCAGCCCGCGGTCATCCAGTTGTGCACCGGGTCGATCTGCAGCCGCGAGATGTTGCGGACGCCCATCACGTAGATCTCCGGGCGCGTCTTGTCCGCCGGCCCGTTCGGGAACAGGTTGCCCGCCGGGATGGTGTAGGTCCCGTTGGCCTCCGGGTGGATGCGCAGGATCTTGCCGCCGAGGTCGTTGGTGTTGCCGGCCGTGCGGCGCGCGTCCTGGAACGAAAGGCCCTTGTAGTCGAGTGTCCAGTTGTTGCCCGAGTAGCCGTTCGAGCCGCCCGAGGAGTTGTTGTCCCCGGACCCGATGTAGAGGTTGCCGTCCTTGTCGAACGCCATCCCGCCACCGGCGTGGCAGCAGCTGTGGATCTGGACGTCCCACGACAGCAGGTCCTTGCGCGTGGCCTGGTCGAGCGTCTGCGCGGTGAGGTTGTAGGTGAACCGCGAGACCGTGCGCTTGCCGATCCGCTTGTCGCGGTCGATCGACTCGTGCGGCATCCAGTAGGCGTACATGTACCCGTTCTCGGCGAACTTCGGGTCCAGCGTCAGCCCGAGCAGGCCTTCTTCGTTCTTGACGAGCTCGTCGCCGCTGCCCCGGTTGCCCATCACGCGCAACGTCGTGAGCAGCTTGGGCTTCTTGGTGACCGGGTCCCACTGGTGGATCGTGCCGCAGCCGAGCCCGACGTTCGGGTCGTCCCAGCTGACGACCGGGCCGGTCGGGCAGGCCGCCTTGCCGATGTAGAACACCTTGCCGTCGGGGGCGATGGTGAGCCCGTGCGGCTCGCCGATCTGGTCGAGCTGCCCGGTCGCGTTCTTGCCGGTCAGCCGCTCGATCTTGTAGTTCGCGGCGATCCCGGCCTGGCAGTCGCCGCGGACCATCCCGGTCGTCCAGCGCAGCGCGCCGAGCAGGTGCTTCCGGAACTGGTCTTCGCCGTAGGACCCTTCGGTGCGGCCCATGCCGGTGTAGAAGGACCGGCCGCCGTCGTAGTCGCGGCACCAGGAGATCGGGTGGAACGCGCCGTTCGCGCCGACCCCCGGGGTGTAGCCCTTCTCCTCGACCTGCGCGACCGTGTGGACGGTGCCGACCGGGTTGGTCTCCCAGTTGAGCCACCGGTCGGTGCGCGTCCAGTTCTGCGGCAGCCCGGCGGTGGCCGGGTGCTGCGCGTCGAGGACGTCGACGACGGCCTGCTGCGGCGCCGGTTCGGGCGGCGGCGGAGTCGTCGAGGTGTCCTTGAACAGCTTGAGGTCGGCGAGCTGGATGAGCGGCTCACCCGCGTTCGCGGTGATGTTCAGCCGGTAGTTCGGGTAGACCGTGGTGTTGGCGAAGGTGAAGGTCCGGGTCTGGAACCTTTCCTGGAACACCTCGTTCGTGCGCGTGTCCAGGTCGACCCAGGTGCTCCCGTCGGCCGAACCCTGCAGGGTCCAGTTCTTCGGGTCGCGGCCGGGGAAGTCGTTGGCCGACACCAGCGAGTAGCTGCTGACCGCGACCGGGGTGGCCATCTTGTAGGCCGCCCAGCCGGTGTTCGCGAACGTCAGCCACTTCGTGTTTTCGTTGTTGTCGGCCAGTTTCTCCTTGGTTTCGTTCGGCGGGTTCTCCGCGCTCGCGGTCACCGTCGCCACCGCTTCGGGTGTCGGCCGGGCCCCGACCGGGCGCGCCCCGATCAGGCCGGTGAACCACTGGGACGAGTCCTGCGCGCGGGCGGCGTCGGAGATGCCGAGGAACCCGCCGCCGGCCTTCATGTACGCCTGCAGCGCGCCTTCCTGGTCACGGCTGAGCGTGACGCCCTGCGCGGACAGGTAGACGACCCCGCGGTACTTCGCGAGGTTGGCGTTGGTGAACACGGCCGGGTCCGAGGACGCCGTCACCGTGATGCCGTTGTCGGTGCCCAGCCGCGCGATGGCGTCCGCCGCGCGCAGCACCGGGTCCTTCTGGTCCGCCGCCGCGCCGTGGAAGACCAGCACGTTGACGGGCACGTTCACCACGGCGGGCGCGGCCTGCGCCACCGGCGTCGTGATCAGCGGGGCACCGGCCGCGAGGACCGAGCCGATGGCGAGCACGAGCGCCCCGCGCCTTCCGAACCACCGTTTTCTCATAGCTCCCGTCCTCATGCGTGCGTCCGCCCGTCCGGGCTCATGTCGTGCCCTGAGTGGTCATGCAGCTTGAACCGGTCGATCGCTTCCTGGGCCCCGTCCGGCAGGCTGCCGTCGGCGTTGCGGACCAGGAACAGGCCCACCATCCCGCCGTCCGAATGGGTCTGGACGTGGCAGTGGTACATCCACGCCCCCGGCCCGACGCCTTCGCCGGCGATCACCTGGAAGCCGAAGGAACTGCCGGGGTCGAGGTTCTTGTTGTCGACGATGGCAGCGTTGTCAGCGGCGCCGCTGAGCATCCCGGTGCGGGTGTCGGCCCAGCGGTGGGCGTGCAGGTGGAACGTGTGCGGCAGGCTGCCGTACCCGATGCAGACCCACTCGACGCGCTCGCCGAGCCGCGCCTCGAGGATCGGCGTGTCGGGCGCCATCTTGTGGTTGATCATCATCTCGTTGAACACGACGGTGTACTGCTTGCTGGGCAGCAGGTCGCCGCGCTTGCGCACGATCAACCCGCCGTAGAGCCCGCGGGCCAGGCCGGCGGTGCCGTGGTCGGTGCCCATCGCGTGGTCGTGGTAGTGCCAGTAGCCGGCGTTGCCCGGCATCCAGAACCCGCCGCCCGCGTCGTACCGGGCGCGCGTTTTCCACGTGTAGGTCCGGGTTTCGCCCGGCTTGTTGAACGACGCGTTGAGCGGGGCGCCGTCGGACCCGGTGTCGTAGTTGACGCCGTGCGGGTGGATCGACAGCCGCTGGTCGGTCCGGTTGACCAGTTCGATCTCGAGGGTGTCGCCCTCGTAGATCTCCAGCAGCGGCCCGGGGATGGTGGCCTTGCCCGGCTCGAGGCCGTAGCCGTAGAGGCCGCCGGGCAGGGCTTCGGCGTAGATGGTGATCTGGCGGTTCAAGCCCGCCGCGTAGGCCGAATCGGCCATCCCGACCGCGGGCGCGAGGACGCCCGCGGCGGTTCCGGCCAGCATCGACCGACGTGACACTCGCATGTGGATTCCCCCGGGGTCTCAGAACCGCACGGTGCGGAGGTATTCGAAACCGGCCTTGGCGGTGTTCAGCGGGTCGGCGGGCTGGTCGTGCTCGACGATGTACTCGCCGATGGTGTGGCAGGACGCGGCGAAGATGCGCGGGAAGTTGATGACGCCGGCGCCGGGGTCGACCATCTGCCCGTCCGCGGTCCGGTCCTTCACGTGGTATTGCTTGACACGCGGGTAGTTGCGCCGGAACAGCTCGACCGGGTCCGCGCCGCCGTTCACCGCCCAGAACAGGTCGATCTCCAGGTGCACGAGCCGCTTGTCCGTCTTCGCGGTGAGCACGTCGTACGGCACCACCCCGCCGATCGGGGCGAACTCGTGGTCGTGGTTGTGGTACCCGAGCGCGAGCCCGGCCTTCTTGAAGGCGACCGCGGCGGTGTTCATGCGGCCGGCGAAGGCTTCCCATTCCGCGATGGTGCCGAAGTTCGCGTACGGCACCACGGCGGAGGAGTTGCCGAGGATCTTGGCGTCGGCGATGGTCTGGTTCAGGTCGCCGTCGATCCCGACGTGCGTCGAGGACGCCTCGAGGTGGTTGCGGTCGAGGATGGCGCGGAACTCGGTGGCGCTGCGGCCGTACGTCCCGGCCAGCTCGACCTTCCGGTAGCCGATGTCGGCCAGCGCGGAGAGCGTGCCTTCCGGGTCGTTCTGCAGCAGCGACCGCAGTGAGTAGAGCTGGATGCTGATCCGGTCGAGCGGGACGCGCCGGCGGGCCGGGGAGGCGTCCGCGGTGCCAGGTAGTGCGATGGCCGCCGCCCCCACCGTGAGGGCCGCCGTCGCCACGTTCAGGAACGTTCGTCGGGAGTGCTGCTCAGCTTCAGGACCGCACATGGAACTCCCTCATCTCTGGTTGCTGAAAGCCGCGTCGAAAGCCGCCGACGGCTGGTCGAACAGGTGCTCGCGCAGGTACTTCACCGCCTCCGCCGCGCCGCGGAGGCGGTCCATCCCGGCGTCTTCCCACTCCACCGAGATGGGGCCGGCGTAGCCGATCGAGTTGAGCGCCCGGAAGCAGTCCTCCCACGGGACGTCGCCGTGGCCGACGGACACGAAGTCCCAGCCCCGCCGCGGGTCCGCCCAGGCCAGGTGCGAGCCGAGCCGTCCGTTGCGGCCGTCGAAGCGCTTGCGGGTGTCCTTGCAGTCGACGTGGTAGATCCGGTCGGCGAAGTCGAGGATGAACCCGACCGGGTCGAGGTCCTGCCAGACGAAGTGCGACGGGTCCCAGTTCAGCCCGAACGCGGGCCGGTGGTCCACAGCCTCGAGCGCGCGCTTGGTCGTCCAGTAGTCGTAGGCGATCTCCGACGGGTGGACCTCGTGCGCGAACCGGACGCCGGCCTCGTCGAAGACGTCGAGGATCGGGTGCCACCGCCGGGCGAAGTCCGCGTAACCGTCATCGATGTCATCGCGCGTGACCGGGGGAAACATCGCGACGTACTTCCAGATCTTCGACCCCGTGAAACCGATTACCGTGTCCACGCCGAGCTTGGCCGCGGCTCGCGCGGTGTCGGCCATTTCGGCGGCCGCCCGCTGCCGGACGCCCTCGGGTTCGCCGTCGCCCCAGATGCGCGACGGCAGGATCGCGCGGTGGCGGGCGTCGATCGGGTCGTCGCAGACGGCCTGGCCGACGAGGTGGTTCGAGATCGCCCACACCTTGAGCCCGTGCTCGGCGAGCAGCCGCAGCCGCCCCGGCACGTAGTCTTCTTCGGCCAGGGCGCGGTCCACCTCGAAGTGGTCGCCCGAGCAGGCGATTTCCAGGCCGTCGTACCCCCAGTCGGCGGCCAGCTTGCAGACCTCCGTGAACGGCAGGTCGGCCCACTGGCCGGTGAACAACGTGACGGGACGGCTCACTTTTCCTCCTCCACCGCGGTCCACTTCGCTTCGGCGGCCGCGCTCTTCTCCACGGCGTCGAGCACCCGCTGGACCCGCAGGCCGTCGTCGAAGCTCGGCGCGGGATCGGTGCCCGCGCCGATGGCGTCCAGGAAGTCGGCGACCTCGTGGGTGAACGTGTGCTCGTAGCCGAGCAGGTGCCCCGGCGGCCACCAGGCGCCGACGTACGGGTGCTGCGGCTCGGTGACGAGGATGCGGCGGAAGCCGGCTTCGGTGCCGCTGCCCTCGTACCACTGCAGCTCGTTCATCGACTCGAAGTCGAACGCCAGGCTCGCCTTCGACCCGTTGACCTCCAGCCGCATCGCGTTCTTGCGGCCGAGCGCGAAGCGGGTCGCCTCGAAGGTCGCCACCGCTCCCCCGGCCAGCCGGGCCAGGAACAACGCGGTGTCGTCGACCGTCACGTCGTCGGTGCCGCCGTTCTCGGCCGGGCGCTGCTTGACGAAGGTGTTCGTCAGCGCCGAGACGCCGGTGATCAGGTCGCCGGTGACGAACTGGGCGGCGTCGACGATGTGCGCGCCCAGGTCGCCCAGCGCCCCCGACCCGGCGGACTCCTTGCGGAGCCGCCAGGTCATCGGTGCTTCCGGATCGGACAGCCAGTCCTGCAGGTACACCGACCGGACGTGCCGGATCTCCCCGAGTGCCCCGCTCGCCACCAGTTTCCTGGCGTGCGCGAGCGCGGGCACCCGGCGGTAGTTGAACGCGACCATGGCCCGCACCCCGCGTTCACGGGCCCGCCGCGCCGCCTCGGCCATCGCCTCGGCCTCCGCGACCGTGTTGGCCAGCGGTTTCTCGCACAGCACGTGCTTGCCGGCCTCGAGCGCGGCGATCGCGATCTCCGCGTGGCTGTCCCCCGGCGTGCAGACGTCGACCAGGCCGACGTCGTCCCGGGCGACGAGCTTCCGCCAGTCGGTCTCGACCGCGTCCCAGCCGAACTTCTCCGCGGCCGCCGTGGCCCGGGCTTCGTCGCGGCCGCCGAGCACCGCGAGCCTCGGCACCAGCGGCGGGTCGAAGAACCGGTGCACGCTGCGCCAGGCGTGCGAGTGCACCGCCCCCATGAACGCGTGCCCGACCATGCCGATCCCGATGGTTTCCCGTCCCGGGCTCATACCCCTCCTTTTGGTTTCGGTGCAAGTGGTCGTGAGTGTTTAGGAGGGTTAGAACCCTCCTAAACACTCACGAGGGGGTCAGGAGTCGAAGCCGACGTCGAGGTACTGGTCGACGTTCTCCTTGGTCACGACCGCCGAGTACGTGGTGATCTCGGCCGGGATGTCGTGCTCGGCCAGGTCGCCGATCCCCTTGCCCTGCCCGAGCAGGCGGGCCAGCGCGACCGCGGTCGAGGCCATCGACGGGCTGTAGAGCACGGTCGCCTTGATCGGCGAGGCATCCGCCTTGATCAGGTTCATCATGTTCTTCGAGCCGGCCCCGCCGACCATGATGAACTCCTTGCGCCCCGCGGTGTCGATCGCCGCGTTGACGCCGATGCCCTGGTCGTCGTCGTGGTTCCACAGCGCGTCCAGCTTGGGCGCGCCCTGGAGCAGGTTCGCGGTCTGCTGCTCGCCCGACTCCGACGTGAACTGCGCCGACACGCGCGGGCCGACCTTGAAACCGCTGCGCCCCAGCGCGTCCGCGAAGCCCTTGCTGCGTTCCTGGGTCAGCGGCAGCGAGTCGATCCCGGCCACCTCGCCGATGATCGGGTTCGCGACGTTCTTCTTCTTGAGCTCCGCGGCGATGTAGTTGCCCGCGTTCACGCCCATCCGGTAGTTGTCGCCGCCGATCCACGTCCGGTACGCCAGCGGCGTGTCGAAGACGCGGTCGAGGTTGATCACCGGGATGCCGGCGTCCATCGCCTGCTGGCCCACCGACGTGAGCGCCTTGCCGTCGAAGGGCAGGATCACCAGCACGTCGACCTTGGCGTTGATCAGCGTCTCCACCTGGGAGATCTGCTGGTTGACGTCGTTGGTGCCCTCGGTGGCGTTGAACTTCACCTCGCTGAACTTCTGCGCCTGCGCCTTGGCGTTCTTGGTGATCGCCGCGATCCACCCGTGGTCGGCCGCGGGCGCGGAGAAGCCGATCGTGACCGGCTTGCCCGGCTGGGCGTTGCTGCCCGCGTTGGCGACCGGCGCGTTCGACTCCGAGTTCGCGGGGGTGTTCGACGTGCAGCCGGCCAGCAGCGCGCCGGCGCCGACGGCGGCCCCGCCCAGCAGGAATCCCCGGCGGCCGAGGAAGGGTTGTTCGGTCATGACGGCCTCCAAAGGTTTTTCTACGGACCGGTCCTGGCTTTCCTGGCCCGGAACTGCAAGAGCACGGCGAGCACGATGATCACGCCTTTGGCGATGTTCTGGATGTCGGTGTCCAGGTTGTTGAGCGTGAAGATGTTCGACAGCACGGTGAAGATCAGCACGCCGATCAGGGTGCCGATCAGCGAGCCGCGCCCGCCGGTCAGCAGCGTGCCGCCGATGACCACCGCGGCGATCGCGTCGAGCTCGTAGAACATGCCGTTGGTCGACGCGCCCGCCGTCGTCCGCGCGACGACCATGAGGGCGGCGATCCCGCAGCACAGCCCGGCCACGCCGTAGACGAGCGCGAGGTGCCGCTTGACGTTGATCCCGGCCAGCCGCGACGCCTCGGGGTTGCCGCCGACCGCGTACGTCCGGCGGCCGAAGGTGGTGCGGTTGAGCACCACCCATCCCACCGCGAACACCAGCGCGAACAGCCAGATCAGCGTCGGGATGCCGAGGAACCCGCCGCGGAAGAACGCCAGGAAGTCCTGGTCGGCGACGACCTGGGTGCGGCGGCCGCTGATCCGCTCGGCGAGCCCGCGCGCCGAGACGTACATCGCGAGCGTCGCGATGAACGGCACGACCTTGCCGTAGGCGACGAGCACGCCGTTGACCAGCCCGCAGCCGAGGCCCACGGCGAGCCCGCAGACGACCATCACGAACGGGCCGTACGACTGCGTCGCCAGCGTGGTCAGCCAGACGCCGGCCAGGCCGACCATCGAGCCGACGGACAGGTCGATGCCGCCGCTGATGATCACGAACGTCATCCCGACGCTGACCACGCCGATCGCGGCGGCCAGCCGCAGGATCGTCGAGATGTTGCTTTCGGTGAAGAACAGTTCGGGCCGGGTGAACTGGCCGACCAGGCACAGGACCACGAGCACGCCGGCGAGACCGAGCAGCCGTGGATCGGCGGAGAAGGTGAACCGCCGCCTCGGCGCGGGAAGCGCTTCCTGTGGCGGTGCTTGGGTTTCGGTCATGCCGCGCTGCCCTCCAGGATCACGTCGAGCACCTCGGCCTCGGTCAGCCCGCCGGAGCGCCGGTCGGCGAGGACGCGGCCCTCGCGCAGCACCAGCACCCGGTCGGACAGCCCGAGCACCTCGGGGATTTCGCTGGACACCAGCACGATCGCGACGCCGGTCGCGGCCAGCTCGTCGATCAGCCGGTACAGCTCGGCCCGGGCGCCGACGTCGACGCCGCGCGTCGGCTCGTCGAGCAGCAGCACCCGGCACCCGCGGACCAGCCACCGCGCGAGCACGGCCTTCTGCTGGTTGCCGCCGGACAGCGTGCGGACGATCCGCCGCGGATCGGCGGGCCGCAGGTCGAGGCGGCGCAGGCTCGCGCCGGCGTCCTCCAGTTCCTTCGCGCGCTCGCTGAAGCCGAGCTTCGCGTAGCGGTCGAGGCTCGCCAGGGTCACGTTGTGCACCACCGGCAGGTCCAGCAGCAGGCCCTGGCTCTTGCGCTCTTCCGGCGCGAGGCCGATGCCGGCCTTGACGGCGGCGAGCACGCTGCCGGTCCGCAGCTGCTTGCCCTGCACCGCGACGGTGCCGGTGTCGGGCTTGCGCGCGCCGAAGATCGTCTCGAGCAGCTCGCTGCGCCCGGAGCCGACCAGCCCGGCGATGCCGACGACCTCGCCCGCGTGGACGGTGAAGCCGATGTCCTCGAACTCGCCCTTGCGGGACAGGTTCGCGACTTCGAGCACCGGCGTGGACTTGGCGTGTCCCTCGTGGCGCGGCCCGAAGACGGTCTCGACCTTGCGCCCGGCCATCAGCGCGACCAGGTCGGCGGTCGGCGTCGTGCGGGCGTCGAGGCCGGTGCCGACGGTCCGGCCGTCCTTGAGCACAGTCACCCGGTGCCCGATCCGGCGCAGTTCTTCGAGCCGGTGCGAGATGTAGACGACCGCGACGCCGTCGGCGGTCAGCTCGCCGACGATGCGGAAGAGGTTGTCGACCTCCTCGCCGGCCAGCGCGGCGGTCGGTTCGTCCATCACGAGCAGCCGGGCGTCGTGGGCCAGCGCGCGGGCCATCGACACCAGCTGCTGCCCGGCCGCGGAGAGCTTGCCGACCTCGGTCGACGGGCGGATGTCCGGGTGGCCGAGCCGGGCCATCAGGCGGGCGGCCTCGTCGCGGGCCTGCGAGATCCGCGTGAACCCGAAGCGGGCGCGTTCGTGGCCGAGGAAGATGTTGTCCGCCACCGAAAGCCCGGGCACCAGGTCGAGTTCCTGGTACATGGTGGCGATGCCGAGGCGCAGGGCGTCGACCGGCGAGCTGAGCGAGACGGGCTCGCCCTGCCACCTGAGCTCCCCCGCGTCCGGCCGGTGCGCGCCGGCGAGGACCTTGATCAGCGTCGACTTGCCCGCGCCGTTCTGGCCGAGCAGGCAGTGCACTTCGCCGGGCTCGACGTCGAGGTCGACGCCGTCGAGCGCGCGGACGCCGGGGAAGGCCTTCACGATCCCGCGGACGGACAGCAGCGTCATACCGTGGCCTCCTCGACGAGCGTCGGGTTCGCGAACAGCCGCTCGGCGGCCAGGTGCGCGGCGCCCCGCAGCGGGGCTTTGAGGCCGAGCCGGGACGGCACGACCCGGGCGTGACCGAGCGGCCGGGCGGCGAGCTCGACGCGGACCGGCTCGACCAGCCACTCGCCGAGCTCGGCGAAGTAGCCGCCGAGGACGACGACGTCCGGGTCGAGCACGTCGACCACGGTGGACAGCGCGATGCCGAGGGCGACGCCGAGTTCGTGCACCGCCGTGACCGCGCGCTGGTCGCCCCGCCGGACGCGGTCTTCGAGCAGGCCGACCCGCCCTTCGACGCCGAGGGCGGGATCGTGCAGCGGATCGCCGGGCGGCGCGGCGGCGCGCAGGACCGCGGCCAGGTTCGCCTTGGTTTCCAGGCAGCCGGTCCGGCCGCACGCGCAGCGCTCGCCGGACGGGTCGACGGCGATGTGCCCGACCTCGCCCGCGAACCCGCGCGCGCCGCGCAGGATCGTGCCGGCGGAGACGAGGCCGCCGCCGACGGTCGTCCCGCCGCTGAGGTAGAACAGGTCGTCGGCCCCGTCGACCGATTCGGCGAGCGCGCCAAGGTTGGCATCGTTGTCAACGGCGATGGCCTCGGCCGGGACGGCCAGCCGCGCGGCCATCAGGCCGGCGATCTCGGCATCCCGCCAACGCAGCGCCGGCGCGAGTCTCAGCACGGCGGCGGCCGAGTCGACCAGGCCGGGCACCGAGATCGCGACCCCGACCGGGGCGCCGGGCAGCACCTGGTGGGCGAGGTGGGCGAGCTCGTCCATGCCTCTCAACAGGCCGAGCGCGGCGACGTCGACGGTCTCGGCCCGCTCGGCCAGCACCCGCCCGGACAGATCGGTGACCACCGCCGCCAGCCGGTCGGCTTCGATGCTCAAGGCCAGCGCGTACGCGTCCTCGCCGTGCAGCTCGACCAGCCGGCTCGGCCGCCCGTTACCAGGCAGGACCCCGGCGGGCCGGACGAGCCCGCGCCCGGCGAGGTCGGTGAGCAGGCCGGGAACCGCCGACTTCGCGATCCCGCACCGGGCGGCCAGCTGCGTCCGCGAGAGCGGTCCGCCCCGCAGCGCTCGCAGGACCGCGGCCAGGTTCGCGGTACGCGGGCTCGCCGGATCGGCTCGCCTGGTCCCGGTGACGGCCACGATGCCCCCAACTTGTGCTGCCCACTGAACGGACTTTGTCGCTCAGGCAGCGAAAGTAGGGTGGTCTGGGTCACTCGTCAAGGTGAAGTGGTCGCTCTATGCCCGGTTTTCACCCGGATAGACGTGCGAAACCGGACAGACTTTCGATCGCACAGTGCAAAAGTCTGTCCGATCTCGACGTTACTTCTCGGGGTTGTTCAGCCACCGAACGTGAGCCGGCCAGCGGCGGGGTCAGCTGCTCAAGGTGAACGCGCGGTCCGTCGCCGACCAGGCCGCGCCGATCACGCCTGCCGTGTCGCCGAGCTCGGACAGCACGATCGGGAGGTTGCCCGTCGCCAGCGGCAGCGACCGGCGGTACACCGCGCTGCGCACCTCGGCCAGCAGCTGGTGCCCGAGCTGCGCCACCCCGCCGCCGATCACGACCATCCCCGGGTTGATGAAGCAGACCAGCGACGCGATGACCTGGCCGAGCCGCCGTCCGCCGTCGCGGATGAGGTTGACCGCGCCGAAGTCGCCCGCCGCCGCCGCGCGGCCGACGTCACGGGCCGTCACCGCCCCGCCGTCGGCGGCCACCTCGGCGAGGTGCGCCGAGCGGCCGCTGCGGGCCAGCGCCAGTCCGTCGCGGGCCAGGGCGGCGCCGCCGAAGTAGGCCTCCAGGCAGCCGACCTCGCCGCACGCGCAGGTCGGGCCGAAGTCGTCGAGCCGGATGTGCCCGATGTCGCCGGCCGTGCCCGCGACCCCGCGGTACACCTTGCCGCCGAGCACGATGCCGCAGCCGATCCCGGTGCCGATCTTGACGAACATCAGGTCGTCGGTCGACCGCGCGACCCCGGCGTGCCGCTCCCCGAGCGCCATCGCGTTGACGTCGTTGTCCACCGCGACCGGGCAGCCCCACAGCCCGCTGAGGTGGTCGCGCACGCTGAACCGGTCCCACCCCGGCATGATCGGCGGCGCGACCGCCATGCCCTCGGCGAAGCTGACCGGCCCCGGCAGCCCGATCCCGGCCGCGACCAGCCGCCCGGGTGCCTCGTCCCGCACCTTCCCGGCGAGTTCGGCGACCCGCCGCAGCACCGGGTGCGGGCCCTGCCGCACGTCGCAGTCCTCGACGGCGTGCGCGAGCACCTCGCACGAGGCGTCGGTGACCGCCACCCCGACCGACGTCGCGCCGACGTCGACGGCGAGCACCCGCAGGTCACCGGCCAGCCGCACCAGCGTCGACCGCCGCCCGCCCCGGCTGGCCGACGGCCCGGCGGCCTCGACCAGCCCGACCTCGGCGAGCCGGGCCACCTCGGCGCCCACCCGCGCCCGCGGCAGCTCGAGCCGCTCCCCCAGTTCGACCCGCGACATCGGGCCTTCGTCCCGGAGCAGGGTCAGCAACCGGGTCTGGTGCCGGGTTTCGACCATCGAGTGCTCCGTGCCGGATACCGCGCTCATTCGCCTCAGCCTACTGCGTCCGGCGGCGGACCTCCCGCCGTCCCGAGTGGACGGACGCCAGGCGCCGGGCGCGGCCGCTCTTTTCGACGCCCACCGCCCGCGGTGCGCGATTTTCCTCCCTGCCCTGGTGAAGGCGAAAATGAACGGTTTTCCACGCCAGTTCAGGAAAACGATTCCGGCCGCAAATAGCGTTGTGGTCTTGGAAATGGCGGCTCTACCATGCGCCGAGGGACAAATGCGACAAGTTTCCGTCCGCCGGGGAGGGCAGCGTGGATTTCCGGGTCCTGGGACCGCTCCGCCTGGACGCGGGCGGCCGGCCCGTCGAGCTCGGCGAGCCGCGCCGGCAAGCGGTGCTCGCCGTGCTGCTGTTCGAGGCGGGGCGGACCGTCGGGGTCGACGTGCTCGTCGACCGGGTCTGGGGTGAATCGCCGCCGCAGCAGGTCCGCCGGTCGCTGCAGGCGCACATCACCCGGATCCGGCGCGTGCTCGAACAAGCCGATCCCGGGGGTGCCCGCGTGGCGCGGGATTCCGGCGGCTACCGCCTCGACGTCCGGCCCGAGCAGGTCGACGTCTTCCGGTTCCGCAGCGTCGTGCGCGAACACCCCGCCGACGCCGGTGCCCTGCGGCGCGCCCTTTCGCTGTGGCACGGCGAACCGCTCGCCGGGCTGCGCGGGCACTGGGCGGAACGGACCCGGCGGGCCCTGCGCCAGGAACACGCGGACGCCGTCGTGGCGTGGGCCGAAGCCGAGATCGGCGCCGGCGACCCGGCGTCGACGATCGCGCGGCTGACCGAGCTTTCCGACGAAAATCCATTGCAGGAACGGGCCGCCGCGGCGTTGATGCGCGCGTTTTACGCCGTCGGCCGCGGTTCCGACGCGCTCGCGTTGTTCGAGCGGACACGCCGGGCGCTGCGCGAAGAACTCGGCGTGGATCCCGGCCCCGGGCTCGCCGCCGTGCACGAAGCCGTGCTGCGCCACGACCTCCGGACGTCGGCCGTGCCCACCGTCGCCGTTCCCGCGCAGCTGCCCGCCGACGCGACCGCGTTCATGGGCCGGGACGGCGAACTGGCCGAGCTCGACCGGGTCGCCGGCGGGAGCGGGGACGAACCGGTGGTCGTCTGCGTCACCGGCACGCCCGGCGCGGGCAAGACGGCCACGGCCGTGCACTGGGGGCACCGCTCCCGCGACCGCTTCCCGGACGGCCAGCTGTACCTCGACCTGTGCGGGTACGACCCGGGCGAACCGGTGTCCCCGGCCGACGCGCTGGCCGTGCTGCTGACCGCGGTGCTGCCGCCCGGCACGGAAATCCCGCTGCGGCCCGCCGAGCGCGCCGCCCGGCTCCGGACGGCAGTCGCGGCCCGGCGGATGCTCCTCGTGCTGGACAACGCGGCGACGGTCGAGCAGGTCCGGCCGCTGCTGCCGGGCACGGCCAGCTGCGTCGTCGTGGTCACCAGCCGGGACTCGCTCGCCGGGCTGGTCGCGCTGCACGGCGCCCACCGCGTGGAGCTGGACCGGCTGCCGGCCGACGACGCGGTCGCGTTGCTGCGGCGGCTGATCGGCGGCCGCGTGGCCGCGGAACCGGCGGCCGCGGCGGCGCTGGCCGAGCGGTGCGTGCGGCTGCCGCTGACCCTGCGCCTGGCCGCGGAGCACGCCGTGTCCCGCCCGGCGACGCCGCTGTCCCGGCTGGTCGACGAGCTGAGCGCGGCCCAGGACACCCTGGACGTGCTCAGCGGCGGCGGGGACAGCCGGGCCGCCGTCCGCGCGGTGTTCTCGTGGTCGCTGCGGCAGCTGAGCCCGGAGGCCAACCGCGCCTTCGCCGCCCTCGGCCGGCACCCGGCACCGCTGTTCGACGCCCACGCGCTGGCGGCGCTCGCGGACCGCCCGCTCGAAGAAGCCCGGCGGCTGCTGGACGTCCTCGTCCGCGCGCACCTCGTGCACGCCGCCGGCGCCGACCGGTACGGCATGCACGACCTGCTCAAGGCGTACGCCGCGGAAACCGGCGGCGAGTTCCCGCTGGACGGCGTCTACCGCTACTACTTCGCGACCATCGGCGCGGCGATGGACCGCCTCTACCCCGGCGAATCCCACCGGCGGCCGTCCGTGCCCGCCGCCGTCAGCCCGGTGCCGGCGTTCGCGGACACCGAGGCCGCGCACGAGTGGCTGGACGCGGAACTCCCGGCGGTGCAGGCCCTCGTCGTCCACGCGGCGACGCGCGAGCGGCCGGAACACGCCGTGACGCTGTCGGCGCTCCTGTTCCGCTACCTCGACGGCCACCACGAGGCGGTGGCGCTGGTGATCAACACCCACGCGCGGGCCGCGGCGCACGCCACCGGCGACCGCGCGGCCGAGGCCAACGCGTGCATCGCACTGGGCAACGTCCACAACCAGGCCGGCCGCGGCGAGCCCGCCGCGGCGGAAATGTGGGCCGCTCATCGGCTGTACGAGGAGCTCGGCGACGTGCTCGGCCAGGCGCGCGCGGTCGGCAACGTCGGCATGATCGAGGAAAGCGCGGGCCGCTACCGCCCGGCGACCGGCTACTTCAAGCAGGCGCTGGCGATGTTCGACCGGATCGGCGACACGAGCGGCCGCGCGCACTTCCTGACCCGCCTCGGCACGGTCGAGGTCCGCACCGGCGACACCACGACGGGCCACCACCACCTGCGGCAGGCACTGGAGCTGCACACCCGCGCCGGCCACCGCTTCGGCGAGGCGTGGGTCCAGCTCGGCCTGGGCGAGCTGGCCGCCGCCGAAGGCCGCCCCGAAGAGTCCGTCCGCCGCCACGCGGAAGCGGCCGGGATCTTCGGCATCTTGGGCCACAGCGCCAGCGAAGCCTGGGCCATCGACGGCCTCGGCCGCGCGGAGGCCACCGCCGGCCGCCTCTTCGACGCGGCGGGCCACCACCGCCTGGCCCTGGACCTCTTCCGCCGCAACGGCGACCGGGTCGGCGAAGCATGGGCGCTGAACGGCCTGGGCGAGGCCTGCCACGCCTGCGGCTACGCGGTAACGGCCCGAGAGAACTTCGCGGCGGCGCTGCTGCTGGCCATCCGGACGGAGTGCCGCGACCAGACAGCCCGCGCCCACCACGGCCTCGCCCGAGCCATCGCCGCGACGGACGTCGACGGCGCGCGGGAGCACTACGAGCTGGCGATCTCGATCCACACGGAGCTGGAATCGGCGGCGGTGGAAGGGATCCGCGCGGAACTGGCGGGCTTGGACTAGCGCGTTGCTGTCCAGTCTTTGACCTGTGCGCACGTCGATCTCTGAACTAGCATGCCGAGCTGTGACGAACGCGCCGAGCGGGGAAATCGACGAGCTCGAAGCAATCATCCGGTCGGCGGAGCGGGTGCTGAACCGGACGGAGCACCTGCCGGACGACGCGCGGCTGTTCTTGGAAGAGATCGCCGACCGGTGCCGCGATCGTCACGGCGGCCCGGAAATACTCGACCTCGCCTCGGCTTCACCCCGGCTTCGATCACCGGCCGACCTCACCTGGCAGAACCGGCGCGAGACCCTCAGCGGGCTGCTCGCGAGCAGCGGTGTCTTCGAGGCCGCGAACGGGCAGCTGCGTTTCGCACGTACGGAGGTCCGGGACTACTTGGCCGCTCACCACGTGTTCCGCCGCCATCCGCGTGGCCCGCGGCTGGCGGCACCCACGACGTGGAAGTACTTCGTCCCGAGGAAGAACTGGCCGTGGCCCGACGGCGGCGTGCAGGCCTTCCTCGCCGCGCTCTGGTGGCGGCCCGCGAAACCCGCGATCGAGCGACGGCTTCGGAACCTCCTGCACAGACGGCACCGCGCTCCCAACATCCGGTTCGTCGTCGACCTGCTCCACCGGGACCTGCTGCCGGGAAGCGATCTTCTCCGGGAGCAAACCCTCGACGTCCTGCGCGAGGCGCTCCGCGACGACGAACTGGACGACGAGCGCTGGACGGCCTCGGTCGGGCAGTTCCAGGCGATCGACCCGGCCGCGGCCGCGGACGAACTCGACGCGATGGTCTGCTTCGCCGCGTCGACCGCCAGCTCACGCCGCCGCTACCAGGCCGTGGTCGCGCTGATCGATCACGACCGCCCGCGAGGCATGAAAGCCGTGAGGATCTTGGCGAGGAACCCGACCGGCACCGCCCAGGACCGGTTCGACACGGCGATCCTCATCCGCGACCTGGACCCGGCGGAGGGCGTCGTGGCCATGCAGCAGCTCGCCGCCACCGAGGACATGGCCGATCTGCGCGTGGACGCCGCGATCGCTCTCGGCCGTCGCGATCTGCTGAGCGAACTCGTCACCGAAGAGGGCCGCCTGTCCGACGACGCGCGCTCGAAGGCGCTCGGGGAACTCCTGAGACTGGAGTCGGACACCGCGATCACGTTCGCCGAACGGTTCGCGGAGACCACGGCCGACGACGAGACGCCGCTGCGGATCGCCGAGCAGGTCAGGCCGTTCGACCGCCGGGCGGCGCTGCGGATGGCGGCCCGGACCGCGGAGCGGGAAGACGAGCGAGCGGACAGTGAAGTGCGGTACCGGGCGGCTCTCCTGGTGGGCGAGATCGACCCGGGGCAAGCCGTTCCCGCGTTGGTGCGGCTTTCCGAAAGCGGGTCCGCGACCTTCCGGGTCCGGCTCCGGGCGGCCACGCGGATCATGACCGAGCACGGCGGGCCGATCGACGCGGTGGTCGCACTGGCGAACGACTCGCGCATCGAGTGGGCGGACCGGGCCAAGGCGGCCGGGACGCTCGAGGAAATCCACCCGCGGACCTGTGCGGAGTTGCTGGTGACGATCGCGCGATCGGAGCCGCCGACCGACGCGGGCCGGTTCACCCTCCTGCAACGGGCCTACCAGATCGACTCACGGCAGGCCGAACCCGAGATCGTGGAGCTGGCGAAGCACCAGCTCGTCGCCGGGCACCTCCGGCTGCGAGCGGTGGAACTCGTCGGCGCGCCCCTCAAAACGGCCGTCACCATCGGTCTCTACGCCGAGATCGTCGAGACGGCCGACGGCGAAAGCGCGCTGACCGCGGCGCGGAAGGTCATCGCCATGAATCACCCCGAGGGCCAGCGGCTGATGGGGAAGGTGGCCGACCGGGCGCAGGAGAAGCCCCAGTTCCGGCTCACCGCCGCGCGCGAGGCAGGCACCTACGGAAAGAACACCCTGCAGAACCTCGCTCAGAAAGGCCGCCCCGACTCCTTTCGGTTGGCTGCGGCGAAGGCGCTGTACAAAATCGACCGGGCAAGCGGACGGGCCGCCCTCGAGAAGCTGGTGAAGCGGGCGACGCCGGGCAGGGTCCGGATCGCCGCGGCGCTCAGCCTCCCCGGACCGGCGGTGGTGGGCGCGCTCACCAGCATCGTGCACGACCCGAAAGCGGGAGACGAAGTGCGGCGGGCGGCCGCTAACCAGGCCTGGGAAATCGACCCGAAACGCGGCCGGGCACTGGTGGAAGCCCTCGCCGACGACCCGGCGACCTCCACCCGGACCCGGGAACGGATCCGGAACGACCTGCGGAGGTGACGGCCCCCGGCCTCAGCTGATGAAGCCCGCCGACTTCAGCCAGTCCCTGGCCACCTCCGCCGGCTTCTGGCCGTCCACGCTCACCTTCTTGTTCAGGTCCGTCAGCGTCGCCGTGTCCAGCTTTGCCGCGATCGGGGTGAAGACCTGCTCCAGCTGCGGGTACTTCTGCGCCACCCCCGACGCGATCGAGATCGCCGGGTTGTACGTCGGGAAGAAGTGCTTGTCGTCTTCGAGGACCGTCAGCTTCTGCGCCGCCACGCGGCCGTCCGTCGAGGCGACCTCGCCGAAGCCGCAGGTGTCGCCCTTGCCGACCGTCGGGTAGATGACCGCGTCGTTGAGGAGGTGCTCCTGCGGGGCGGGCAGGTCGAAGCCGTACGTCTTCTCCAGGCCCGGGAAGCCGTCGTCGCGGCTCTTGAACTCCGGGCCGATGCACGTCGATGCCGCGGCCGGGTCGCGCTTCACCAGCGCCGCGTAGTCCGAGAGCGTCTTGACGCCCGTCTTCGCGATCGCCGCGGGATTGCCGGCCAGTGCGTAGGTGTCGTTGGCCGGTGAACGGGCCCACCAGGTGACGTTGTTGGCGGCGTCGGCCTGCTTGACCGCGTCGTACTGCGCCTGCGGGTCTGCGATCGGCTTGGTCTGCTTGAGATAGCTGATCCAGGCGGTGCCGGTGTACTCCCAGTACAGGTCGACCGCGCCGCTGGTGAGCGCCTGGCGGACGTTGCTCGAGCCGGTGATGTTGGTCTTGTCCTGCGGGCTCGCCCCGGCGGCCTGCAGCGCGACGACGGCGATCTGGCCCAGCAGCAGCTGTTCGTCGAACTCCTTGGAGCTGACCCGGATCTGCGCCCCGCTCAGCGCGTCGATCTTCTTGATGGAGCCCTCGCCCACCTGGGCGCCGGTCTGGTCCTTGCCGATCGTGCACCCGGCGGCGAGCACCACGGCGAGTGCGGAGACGGCGGCGATCGTGCGTCGCATGGTGGGACTCCTAGGGTCGGGTTCCGCGCGGGTGCAGGACTTCCTCGGCGAGCAGGCCCAGCCAGTCGGCGAACAGGGCCAGCGCGGCGACGACGATGCCGAAGGTCAGGCTCAGCATCGGGCGGTACAGCCCGATCCCGGCGACGAGCCCGCCGCCCAGGCCGCCGCCGTCGATGAACGTCGCCAGCGTCGCGCTCGCGACCGTGAGCACCAGCGCCGTCCGGATCCCGGCGAGGATCACCGGGACCGCCAGCGGCAGTTCGATCCGCCACAGGATCGCCGTCTTCGTCATGCCCATGCCGCGCGCGGCGTCGACGAGCGTGGGGTCGACGCCGTCGAGCCCGACGATCGTGTTGCGCAGCACCGGCAGCGTCGCGTAGACGACCAGCGCCGTCACCGCCGTCGTGGTTCCCGTGCCGATCCACAGCGCGAGCAGGACGACGAGCCCGATCGACGGAATCGCCTGGCCGAGGTTGCCCAGCCCCAGCCCGATCGGCCGGGCCCAGCGGGCGCCGGCGCGGGTGAGCAGGATGCCGAGCGGGAGCGCGATCGCGATGGTGCACGCCGTCGAAATCAGCGTCAGCCGCAGGTGCGCGCCGAGTTCGGCGAAGATCTCGTTCGCGTTGAGGTAGCGCTGTTCGATCGAGTCGATCGGGTGCGCGCGCACGATCAGGAACAACGCCAGCAGCGCGAGGGCGAGCAGGACCGGGCGTATCAGCAGCCCGAGCCGCCGGCGCCGCGGCTTCGCGGCCGGCGCGGTCTTCTCCGGCGTCTCCACGACCGCGGGCGGAGGCGGCTCGACGGCGGGTTCGAGCGCCGCCACCAGGCGCGCGACGTCGCAGACGCCCCGCGCCTCGCCGTTCTCCGTCACCGAAACCGCGGTGCTGCCGGTACGGACCATCGTGTCCAGCGCGTCCCGCAGCGTGGCCGTGGCGGCGATCGACGGCAGCCCGCCGGCCACCGGCCCGAGCGGCACGTCGGTCACCGGGATCAGCGCGAGCCGCTTGAGGTTCCGCTTCGAGCCGGCGAAAGCCGAGACGTAGTCGTCGGCCGGCGCGGCCAGGATCGCCTGGGGCGTGTCGTACTGCGCGAGCACCGACCGCGGCCGCAGCACCGCGATCCGGTCGCCGAGCTTGAGGGCCTCGTCGAAGTCGTGCGTGACGAACACGATCGTCTTGCGCACCTGCCGCTGCAGGCGCAGGAGCTCGTCCTGCAGCCGGGCACGCGTGATCGGGTCGGTGGAGCCGAACGGCTCGTCCATCAGCAGCACCGGTGGGTCCGCGGCCATCGCCCGCGCCACGCCGACGCGCTGCTGCTGGCCGCCGGAGAGCTCGCGCGGGTAGCGGAGCCCGTGCTCGCGGGTCAGCCCGACGACGTCGAGCAGCTCGCGCACGCGCCCGGCGATGCGCTGCCGCGTCCAGCCGAGCACCCGCGGCACCACGCCGATGTTGGCGTCGACCCGCAGGTGCGGGAAGAGCCCGACCTGCTGGATGACGTACCCGGTGTGGCGCCGGTGCTCGTCGAGGTCGAGCGCCGCCACGTCGGTGCCGCCGAGCGTGACGACCCCCGAGGTGGGTTCGACGAGCCGGTTGATCATCCGCATGGTCGTCGTCTTGCCGCAGCCCGACGGGCCGGTCAGCACGACGATCTCGCCCGCCGGGATCCGCATCGAAAGCCGGTCGACCGCGGGCACCGCGCGGCCGGGGTAGAGCTTGCTGACCTCGCGCAGCTCGATCGTCTCGCCGCCGGTGCCGGTCGGCTCCCCCGGCGGCGCTTCGAGGCGGGTGCGCGGGCGCCGCCACGCCGTCAGCTTGCCGACGACGACGTAGGCGAGGTCGAACAACAGCGCCAGCACCATGATCCCGGCCGTCCCGGTCAGCACCTGGTTGAGGGAGTTGACCGAGCCGAACCGGCCGAGCCCGTCGAAGATCTCGTTGCCGAGGCCGGGCCCCTTGACGTAGGCGCCGATGGCCGCGATCCCGATCGTGATCTGCGTCGACACCCGGATGCCGGACAGGATCACCGGCCACGCCAGCGGCAGCCGCACCCGCCACAGCACCCGCACCCGGCCGAGTCCCATCCCGTGCGCGGCGTCGACGACAGCCGGGTCGACCCCGCGCAGGCCGACGATCGTGTTGCGCGTGATCGGCAGCAGCGCGTAGAGCACCAGCGCGAACAGGACGTTCGTCAGCCCCAGCCCGAACGGGCCGATCAGGATGCCGAGCAGCGCGATCGACGGGATGGTCAGGAACGCGGCGGTCGTCGTGGTGGCGATTTCGCCGAGCCAGCGGCGCCGGTAGGTCAGCACGCCGAGGGTGGTGCCGATCAGCACGGCCAGCGCCACCGCGGCGAGGGTGAGGTCCACGTGCAGGATCGCGTCGTTGACGACGTCGATCCAGTTCTCGCGGAGGTACTCCCACCAGCTCAGGGCTTCGCTCCTCCACGTCGCGGGCGGCGATTCACCGACCGCGTCCGGAGTGCGGCCGGCTCCCAGCCCAACACGCCGGCGGTGCTCCTGTCCACCGCCCGCTACCCCTAGACGTCGATGTGCGAGCCGATGATCACCGTGCGGTCGCGGGGCAGGCCGAAGTACTCGGCGGCGTCCGCGGTGATGTACGAAGTGGCGATGAACAGGCGTTTCCGCCACGGCGCCATCGTCGGTTCCGGGCCGCGCTGCAGCTCGATCTTCGACAGGAAGTAGGACGCCCCGGCGAGGTCCAGCCGCCCCTCGGTCTGCTCCGGGTCCAGCCGGGCGAGGGCGCCGGGCACGTCCGGGGTCTCCATGTAGCCGTACCGCGCGGTCACGAAGACGATCCCGTCGTCGCGGTGGCCCAGGTCGGCCACGGTCACGCGCTCCTCGGCCGGGACGCGCGGGATCGGTTCAGTCTCCAGCGACACGATGACCACGTGCTCGTGGCGCACGTGGTTGTGCTCGGCGTTGGCGCGCAGGGCCAACGGGGCCGTCCGGCTGCCGCGGTTGAGGAACACCGCCGTGCCCGGGACCCGCTGCGTCGGCGTTTCGCGGTCGCGCAGCTGCTCGATGAACTCCGGCAGCGAACCTTCACGGCGTTCGCGCTCGGCGGTGACGATCTCGCGGCCGCGCTGCCAGGTGATCATCACCGTGAACGCCGTCAGGCCGATCAGCAGCGGCAGCCAGGCGCCGTGCACGAGCTTGGTCAGGTTGGCGCCGACGAACAGCAGGTCGACGGACAGCAGCAGGCCCGCGCCGATGCCGACGATCCAGCGCGGGGTGCCCCACTTCGCGCGCGCCACGTAGAAGAACAGCAGCGTCGTGATCGTGATCGTGCCGGTCACCGCCATGCCGAACGCGAACGCCAGCGCCGCCGAGCTGCGGAAGGCGAAGATCAGCGTGAGCACCGAAACCAGCAGCAGCCAGTTGACCCACGGCACGTAGATCTGGCCGCGCTCGGTCTCCGACGTGTGCGCGATCCGCAGCCGCGGCAGGTAGCCGAGCTGCGCCGCCTGCGACGCGACCGAATACGCGCCGGTGATCACCGCCTGGGACGCGATCACGGTGGCGGCCGTGGCCAGCAGCACCATCGGGAGCCGGGCCCAGCCGGGCAGCAGGAGGAAGAACGGGCTGGCGGTGTTGGCCGGGTCGGCCAGGATCAGCGCGCCCTGCCCGAAGTAGCTCAGCACGCAGGCCGGGAAGACCAGCAGCAGCCAGCCGCGCGTGATCGCCTTGCGGCCGAAGTGGCCCATGTCGGCGTAGAGCGCCTCGGCGCCGGTGACCGCCAGGACGACGGCGGCGAGCGCGAAGAACGCGATGCCGAAGTGCCCGGCCATGAAGCCCAGCGCGTAGGTCGGCGAAAGCGCCTTGAGGATCTCCGGGTGCCCGGCGATGCCGGTGATCCCGACGCCGCCGATCACCACGAACCAGGCGATCATCACCGGCCCGAACACCCGCCCGACCGCCGCGGTGCCGCGCCGCTGGACGAGGAACAGCACCACGACGATGACCGCCGTGATCGGCACGATCCAGCCTTCGAAGGACGGGTCGACGACCTTGAGGCCCTCGACCGCCGACAGCACCGACATCGCCGGCGTGATCATGCTGTCGCCGAAGAACAGCGCCGCGCCGAAGATCCCCAGCCCGGCCAGCACCACCGCGGCCCGCTTACCGCGTTTCACCGTCCCCCGCCGCAGCAGCGTGATCAGCGCCATGATGCCGCCCTCGCCGTCGTTGTCGGCGCGCATGGCCAGCAGGACGTAGGTGACGGTGACGATGACGGTCACCGACCAGAAGATCAGCGAGACGACGCCGTAGACGTTGTCCGGGCTGACCGGGACCGGGTGCGGGTCGGCCGGGTTGAAGACCGTCTGCAGGGTGTAGATCGGGCTGGTGCCGATGTCGCCGAACACCACGCCGAGCGCCCCGACGACGAGGCCGAGCCGCACGGTGTCGCGCACGGACGACGCCCCGCCCGCCGGTTCCTGCGCCGTGGTCGTTTCGTGCCGCACGTGTTCCCCCTTCGGCCACCGGGTGCGCCGGAGCGGACCCTACCGGTCCACTGTGGCCGGACCCCGCCGCCCGCGCGCGGGACCGGCGGTTTCCCGGGTGAATTTACGGAATCTTGACGCCGGTCCGCGAGCATCGGCCGAAAGGACGAGGTCCGCTGTCCCTTCGGCCGAAGTGGCCGCCCGGCGCGCTCCCCTAGCTTCGCCTTCATGGAGTTCACCGCCAAGCGGGTCTGGGTGGCTGTGGCGGTCGCCGCGGGCGCGACGGTCGCCATCGGGGCGACCGTGCTGGCGAACGCCGCCGATCCGGTCGCACCGGAGGTCGTCAGCGCGACGCCCGCCGAAGCCGGGCACGAGACCGAGGGCAAGTACACCGCCGGGGACTACGTGCTGAACGTGCGCGAGCGGGACGACGACGGCGAAGGCCGGGTCACCGCCATCGGGCCGCGCACGACGTACTACTCGAAGACGTTGCACGGCAACGGAACCGGGCAGCCGGCCGTCCTCGAGTTCTCGGCCGGCCGCGACGGCGACGGGCCGATCGTGTTCCGCTACCCGGTTCCCGGGCCGGGACAGGGCGTTGACTGCGTCGCGTCCGGGACCGAGGCGGCGCCGCTGGTGCGGTGCGAAACCAAGCCGGCCCGGTGACGTTTGCCCCTAGTGGATCAAGGCGGTACAGTCCGGTTCGTCAGGGGAAACTTTGGCAACGCCGCGTTTGTTTCGACCGAGTCCCATCGGCCCCAGGAGCACACGTGCGCATCTTCCGCCGATTCACGGCACCCGTCATCCTCCTTTCGGCGTTGCTCGCCGCGCCGGGCACCGCGCAGGCCGCCACCGCGAAGTGGCCGGGCGACCCGGCCGTCGCGGTCGCCGATGCCGCCGGCGTGTTCGGCGACAACCTCAGCGGGCTCTCCTTCGCGGGCGCCGACGTGCTGTGGGCGGTGAAGAACGGCCCCGGCACGCTGTACCGGCTCGTCCGCACCGGCACGACCTGGGGACCGGACGCCGGCTGGTCGTCCGGGAAGGCCCTGCACTACCGCGGCGGCAGCGGCGACCCGGACGCCGAGGGCGTGGTCGCCACCCCCGACGGCGTCTTCGCCGCGACCGAGCGTGACAACGACGGGGACGGCAGCCTGCTGAAGGTGCTGCGGTTCGACACGGCGTCGACGGCGAAGTCGCTGAACGCGGTCGCGGAGTGGGATCTCACCGGTGACCTGCCCGCCGTCGATGACAACGGCGGCTTCGAAGGCATCACCTGGATCCCGGACGCGTTCCTGACCGCGGGCGGCTTCCGCGACGACCGCACGAAGGCGCCGTACGCCCCGGGGAACTACGCCGGGCACGGCACCGGCCTCTACTTCGTCGGGCTCGAGGACACCGGCAAGATCTACGCGTACGCGCTCGACCAGTCGGGTGGCGGGTTCAGCAAGGTGGCGACCCTGTCGTCCGGGTTCCCGAACGTCATGGAGCTGGAGTTCGAGCCGGACACCGGCCGCCTCTGGTCGGTCTGCGACGACACCTGCGCCGGCAAGACGGCGACGCTGAAGCTCGTCGACGGCAAGTTCACGGTCTCGGCGACGTACGCGCGGCCGTCGAAGATGCCGGACTACAACAACGAAGGCTTCGCGATCGCGCCGGGCTCGACCTGTTCGTCCGGCCGCAAGGCGGTCGTGTGGGCCGACGACGGCAACGACGGCGGCCACGCCCTCCGGACGGGCACCCTGCCCTGCGGCTGACGGCGTGCGGTGGGCCGATCGGCGCAATTCGCGGCCTTCCGGAACCCGGGCTTCCCGCGGCACGTCAGTATGAGGGCTGCCAAGGGGGTGTGTCCCGATGCCGGAGGGGAATCCGCTCGTCGCGGAGTCGAAGCAGGACCCGGACGGCCCCGGCGCGTTCACCGCCGGCAACGGCGACTACGGCTGGGCCGGCGGCATCGGCATCGCCGAATCCTCCATGGACGCCTTCAACGGCATCAAAGACGGCGACTGGGTCTCCGGCGGCCTCGGCATGCTCTCCCTCGCCGGAGAAATCGCCGGCGCCGCGATCGACCCCTTCGGCTACCTGATGTCCTCGGTCGCCTCGTTCCTCATGGAACACATCCAGCCCCTCAAGGACATGCTCGACTCGATCGCGGGCAACCCGCCGGTGATCCAGTCGTATGCCGACACGTGGGGCAACGTGTCCAAGGCGCTGGGCGAACGCAAAACCGACTTCGACAACGCGGTCAAGAACGGCACCACCGGCTGGCAGGGCGCCGGCGCGGACGCCTACCGCACGTTCGCCGCGGAACACTCCGAGGCCCTGTCGGGGGCGGCGACGGTGGCCGGGGCGATCAGCACGGTCACGATGATCATGGGCCAGGTCGTGTCGTTCGTGCGGGAGACCGTGCGGCAGCTGATCGCGGACCTGGTCGGGAAACTGATCGCGTGGGTGATGGAGGAGGTCTTTTCCCTCGGCTTCGGCACCCCGGTGGTAGTGGCGCAGGCGTCGGCGGCGATCGCCAAGTGGGGGAAGAAGATCGGGGAGCTGCTCAAGAAGCTCACCGACACGATCCGGAAAGTGTCGCCGCTGCTGTCGAAGCTGGTCGACGTCTTCGAGAAGATCGCGAAGGTGTTCGGCAAGGTCCTGGGCAAGGTCTCCGGGCTGGACGGGTTGAAGGTGAAGGAGGGCGGGTTCGTCCACAAGATCCCCAAGGGTGAGGGCGGCGGGGTGCATGCCCGGGCCCATGGTGGGGACGGGGACTCGCCGGATTCCGGTCATGCGGACGGGGACGGGTCTTCGCCGGATTCCGGCCATGCGGACGGGGACGGGTCTTCGCCGGATCCCGGTCATGCGGACGGGGATTCGCCGAGTTCGGACCCGGACTCCTCACGTCGGAGTTCGAGCGGGGACAGCTCCGCTTCGCACGGTGGGGACAGCTCGCCGGACGGCAGCCCGCACTCGGACGGCTCGCACGCCGGCGACTCCAGCCCGTCGCCGACCCGCGCCGGGGACAGCTCGCGGGCTGGTGACTCCGGCTCGTCACCCACGCGCGGCAGCGATCCCTCACCTGCGCGCGCCAGCGACAGCACGCCCTCGCACGCCGGGGACAGCGGTCCGTCACCGACTCGATCGCCGTCCCACGCGGGCGACAGCGGCGCCTCGCCCACCCGAGGCGACACCCCGTCGCATGCCGGGGAGAGCAGCCCGTCCCCCGTGCGCGGCGGCGACACCCCCTCCCATGCCAGCGATCCCACACCTGCGCGCGCCAGCGACGGCACGCCCTCGCACGCTGGGGACAGCAGTCCCTCGCCTACCCGCGGCACGCCATCGCACGCGGGCGACAGCAGCGCCTCACCCGCCCGAGGCGGTAGCCCGTCGCATGCCGGGGAGAGCGACCCGTCCCCCGTGCGCGGCAGCGACGGCACGCCATCCCACTCCGGGGACAGCAGTCCCTCGCCCACGCACTCCGGCTCCTCGCCCGCACCTGGCTCGCACTCCGGCACCGACACCCCCAGCAGCGCTGCCCCTCCCCGCGCCGATGGCACCACCTCCGCCAGCGGCACCGCACCCACCGCCCCGCGAACCGGCGAGCCGGGCACGGTCCCATCGCCGCGCGGCGGAGACGGTGTCCCGCCCCAAGGCGGCGCGCCGATCGGTGGCGGCGGGATGCCACCCGCCAGCGGTGGCGGCGGGCTCGGCGGCGGCTCCCCACGCACCGGCACCGGCAGCGGCACCGGCGGTGGCGGTGGCGGTGGCTGGACCGGCACCCCCGGCAGTCCCGGCGCGCGCACCCCGCACCCCGACACCCCTGCCCGTCCTCGCCCCGGCGGCGACCTGCCCGCCGGCCGCCCCAGCACACCCGACGCCCCGGTCGCCCGCGGCAACGGCCCCGGTACCCGCGCACCCGGCGCCGAAACCCCAACCAACCGGCCCGCCACCCACGGCCCGGACGGCAGGCCCACCAACCCGCCCGGCACCCACGGCCCCGACGGCACCGGCCACCACACCCCAGACGGCAACGGCCACCACACCCCCGACAGCCACCACAGTCCCGACGACACCGGCCACCACACCCCGGACGGCGACGGCCACCACACCCCCGACGGCGACCACACCCCCCTCACCCCCGACGAAGTCAACACCCGCCACGCCGAACACACCCCCTCCGGCAGCTCCTACCACGCCGGCGACCCCCACATGGGCGACCTCCCCCACCGCGTCCAACCCGACCCCCACGGCCGCTACACCGTCGACGTCCACGTCACCCCCGACGGACACGCCCGCATCGGCAACCACCACTACACCCCCGAACAATTCGCCGACATCCTCCGCCGCAACGCCGACTACGACGGCCGCCCCGTCCGGCTCATCGGCTGCGACGCCTCCTCCAACGACTTCGCCCACCGCCTCTCCCGCGAACTCGACACCGAAGTCCTCGCCCCCACCCGCCCCGCCTGGACCGACTCCCACGGCCGCGTCTTCTCCTCCGACTACGAAATCGGCCCCGACGGCCGCATGCGACCCCGCATCCCGCCCGACGGCGAATGGAACACCCACCACCCCGACGGCACCACCCACCGCGCCGGGGACGACGGGCACGCACCCGGGACCCCCCGCGGCGAAGACGCCGACAGCGCGCGGGCCCGCGGGGACGCCGAGGCGCACAAGAAGAAGGTCCACGACGAGCTCATCGAGAGGCTCAACCGGCACGACGAAGAAGCCGAGGAACTGCTCCGCAAGTACTGGCGGCAGATCGAGGGCGACGACCAGGTCATCAGCCGCCGTCGGACCAACGCCGAGCACGAGGGTGTCGAACTCCCCGTGCTGCGCCGCAACGAGAACGGCGACTACGAAATCCACCAGCCCGCCAACGCGAGCACCAACGTCCCGTCCGAGGTCATCGACGGCAGCAGGCGCACCGGGGGCCGGGACACCGCGCCGCCGGAACTGCTGGCGGACGCCGACATGCTCGCCGCCGGGCGGCCGCACATCTGGTCCTATTTGGACGAAGCCAACCACTCCGTCCGGGGCACTCCCCTGCCGGGAAGCCGGTTCGACACCCCGCTCGACGAGTTCGACCAGGCCGGGTTCAACGACGTGCAGAGCAACCACTGGAACAACCGGCTGGGCGACCTGGCCGCCGACCACGCCGTCGCGGACGGGCTCGGGCAGCACGTCCACCCGCTGCAGCGGGTGGCCGTGCCCGACCGGGGTGCCCACCACTTCGACCAGGTCTACCAGGACGCCGACGGCAACTACGTGATCGTCGAGGCGAAGGGGCCTTCGGCCGGCTACAACGCCAACGGCGGCTACCAGCAGGGGCACCCCGAGTACGTCCGCAACATCATCGCCAAGATGATCGAACGCGGCGAACCCGAGGCCACCCATGCGCGCCAGATGGAAGCTCAGCTCGACGCCGGCAAGCTGCGCTACTTCCACGTCAAGGCGCAGGTCGAAAAGGCCGATCTCAGCGGGTACACCGACGAGCAGCTGCGCGCCATGCGCGCCGCCGAGCGGCCGGCCGACCGGTACGCCGGCTACGTGGCGCAGGAGTTCGACCTCTCCATCACCACGCGCCGGCCGTGACCGGCCCGCCGGTCAGCTGAAGTCGCCCGTGAGGGTGTCCATCTTGGTGCCCTTCGGCGGGAACTGCGGCAGGAAGTTCTTCTCCTTGGCGAAACCGATGTACTTCTGCACCTCCGGTGTCAGCCCCTTGTACTCGGCGTTCAGCTCCAGGTGGTCGCGGATGGACCGCTCGAACGGGTTGGTCGAGTTCGGGAACTTGACGTTCGGGCTCGCGTTGACCGAGTACTCCACGTGCAGGTTCTTGATGTCGTCGCGCACCTTGTTGTACTCGCTGGGGTCGAAGCCGGCCCGCTTGAGGTCGTTGTCCGACGGCATCTTGGACTTCAGCTGGTCGAGGCGGGTGTTGGCGTTCTTCAACGGGCCCTCGAACGAGCCGGACATGTTCTTGTTCGCCGTCGACGTCAGCGGCGTCATGTTGTCCGACAGGCCCGGGCCACCGAGGTTGTCGTTCTGCAGGTGCCCGCGGATCCAGCGGTTCTTGCCGTCCGGGTTGTAGCCGTTGACCTTGTTCAGCTCGTTCTGCAGCTCCGGGCTGTAGCTGGAGTGCTTGGTGTTCTCCAGGTCCTTGACGTCGGTGAGCTCGCCCGGCTGCGGCTTCGAGCCGCCGGGGCGCGCCGACCCGTCGAGGGTCTGCGTACCGGACGTCGTGCCGCCACCCTGCGAGGTCGTGCGGCCGCTGGCCGGGTCCTTGCTGCCCCACGGCTTCGAGGGGCCGGCCGGCTGGTTCGACGACGTCCCGCCGGAGCCGCTGCCCTTCTTCGGCTTGGTCTTCGGGTACGGCGCCGCCGCCTGGGTGGCCGCCTTCGAACACTTGCCCGCGTTCGACCGGCCGGAGAAGCGGCGCTGGTCGCCCGGATCCGAGCCGAAGCCGCCGGGGGTGAGGCCGAGCGGGTCGGCCGCGATCAGCGGGTCGCCGACGTAGGTCAGCGGGTTCGGGGCCGGCGCGAGGCCGAGCGGGTCGGGCGAGATGTAGCGGGCGTTGGCCGGGTCGTAGTAGCGGAAGACGTTGTAGTGCAGCCCGGTCTCCCGGTCGAGGTACTGCCCGGGGAACCGCAGCGGGGTCTCCGCCGCGCCCGCGCCGGACAGGCCCCACAGGCTCGTGCGCACGGGCCGGACCACGCCGTCCACGCCCACCAGCTCCACCGGCGTGCCGACGTCGTCGGTGACCAGCGCGGCCAGCCGCGTGCGGCCGTCGGGGGTCGTGACGGCCTGCACCACCGGACGGCCGTCGTCGGGGTGGTGCACCCACGTCCACGTCTCGGCCGGTACGCCGCCCAGCGTGTGCCGGGCTTCGACCAGTGCGTTGCCGTCCCAGGTGAACTCGACCTGCTCGGCGACCGCGCCCGCCGCGTCGAGGCGCTGCTTCGCGATCCGGCGGTCGAGCGCGTCGTAGTGGTAGCGCCACTCGGCGCCGTCGGGGGTGCGCACCGCCGTCAGGTGGTCTTGGGCGTCCCAGGCGAACGTCCAGGTCAGGTCGCCGACGGTCCGCCGCACCAGCCGGCCCTGCGCGTCGTGGGCGTAGTGCACCGCGCCGGCCGCCTCCAGCACGCCGCCGGTGTAGCGGCGCGGCCCGGCTTCGGGCCCGGTCCCCGGGGACGACGACACGAGGTGGCCCAGGACGTCGTAGGCGTAGCGCTCGGCCGTGCCGGGCCGCAGCACCGCGGTGATCCGACCGGTCGCGTCGAACTCGTGCCGCACCGCGCCTTCCGGGTCTTCGCGCGCCACGACGCTGCCGTCCGGACGCCGGTGGTAGCGCCGCGTCCCGGCCGGCGTCCGCTGCGCCGCGAGCCGGCCCGCGGGGTCGAACTCCTGCTGCACCAACGGATTCGCCCCGAAGGCGACGGCCACCGTGCGGCCCGCGTCGTCGCGCTGCAGCACCAGGCTCGCGCCGGCGACGTCCAGCAGGTCGACGGCTTCCGTCCGGCGCCAGTGAACGTCCACTCCGGACGGAGTGCGCCGCCGGGTCGCGGTTTCGCTGTCGTAGCCGAAGGTCGTGGTGCGGCCGCCGGTGGTCTGCCGGACGACCCGGCCCTCGGCGTCGTGGGCCAGCTCGATCGTCCCGCCCGGGCCGGCGGCGTGCACGAGCCGGCCGACCGGGTCGTAGCGGTAGGTCTCGGTGCCCGCGGCGGTGACGCGCTCGGTCAGGTTGCCGAGCGGGTCGTAGCGGTACTCGACGACCTCGCCGGCGGCGTTCTCCACGCGGACCAGCTGCCCGGCGGCGTCGTAGGCGCAGCGGGTGACCCGGCCGTCGAAGTCCGACTGCGTGAGCAGCCTGCCCTCGGCGTCGTAGGTGTACTCCCAGGTCCGCCCGGCCGGGTCGACCACGGCGAGCAGGCGCAGCTCGGTGTCGTAGCGGCGGGTGGTGCGCGCGCCCGACGGGTCGGTCGTCGCGATGACCAGGTCGAACGGGCCACGCTCGGTGACGGTGACGCGGCCGAGCGCGTCGGTGTGCGACGTCTCCCCACCCTCGCCGTCGTAGGTCCACAGCCGGCGGGCCCCGTCGGCGGCCACGACGGCCCGCAGGTCGCCCTCGACCGTCCAGGTCAGCGCGGCGCGGCCACCGCCGTCGCGCACCGTGCGCGGCCGGCCGAACAGGTCGGGCTCGGCCGGGGCACCGGGCGCCCACGGCTGCCCGGCGGCCGGCGGCTGCTCGGTGTCCTGGTCCTCGGCCACGCCGAGCGGATCGGTGTAGGGATCGGGCAGGGCCGTGGCCGGGTAGCGGCGGCGGAACACTCCCCCGGCGGCGGCGACCTCGATTTCGAGGTCCGTCTCCGTGTGTTCGGTCAGCAGCACGCGGGTGCCGTCCGGGCGCAGCACCGCGCGCAGGATGCCGACGGTGTCGTGCTCGAACTCGGTGCGCCGCCCGAGCGGGTCGGTGCGGGCCAGCAGCCGGTTGTGCGGGCCCCATTCGCTGCGCGTGACGCCGCCGAGCTTGTCGGTCTCGGCGACCAGGTTGCCCGCCGCGTCGAACTCGAAGACCTTCCGGTGCCCGAGCGAGTCGGTGGTCGTGGTGCGGCCTTCGGCGTAGGCGAGGGACCCGTCGAGGTAGCCCTGGTCGCCGACGGTCCGGACGCAGCGGCCGACGTCGTCGTAGACGTAGCGGTACCAGGCGCCGTTGTGGTCGGTCCAGCCGGTGAGCCTGCCTTCGGCGTCGTGGTCGTAGCGCGCGGGGCGGGGCGTGGAGTTCGTGCGGACGGCGAGGTGCCCGTGCGCGTCGTAGTCGTAGCGCGCGACCGGGACGTCGCCGCCGGGCGAAAGCGCGCGCACGGCCCGGATCCGGCCGCCCGCGGTGTCGAACGCGATCCGCGCGCCCGCGGAGTGGGTGAGCAGCAGGGGCGCGCCGGCGGGGTCGCGGTCGAGTTCGACGAACTCCCCGTCCTCGGTCCGGACTTCGCGCAGCAGCAGCTCGCCGTCGCCGGCCGGCGCGAACCGCCGGGCCTGCCCGCGGCCGGGGTCGGTGACGACGTAGTCGTCGCCGTCGGCGTGCAGCAGGCGCAGGGGCCCGTGCTGGGAACTCGCCGACGTACCCGGTGCGGGCAGCGGGAAGGTGAGCACCATCGCGTCGGCCGAGTGGTAGCGCACCAGGCCGGCGTCGAGGGTCAGCCGTTCGTCGGGCAGCGCCGTCCAGGACGGGCCGAACCAGCGGCCGTCCCGGTAGGACGACACGTGGTTGCGGGTGATCAGCTCGCCGAGGGCGCCGGGCACCACGAGGTCGACCTCGGTGAACAGCACGTCGCCGGTCGCGACGTCGATCGGGTCGAACTCGCAGACCTTTTCGTCCGGTTCCTTGGTCTTCGCCGGGTCCTGCCCGTCCTTGGGCTTCCCCTTCGGCGTGCCCGACGGAGTGGTGGAGTTCCCGTCGGGACCGCCACGAGTACCGGGCGGCGGCGGGCTCGCCGGCGGATCGTTCTTCGGTGGGGTGTCCGGCTTGGGTGGCGGGTCGGTCTTGGGCGGGGCGTCGGGATCGCCCTTGGCGCCGGAGGCGTGGGTGCCGTCGTCGCCCTTGCCGCCCGGCCCGTCCGGACCGCCCTTGCCGCCCGGTCCGTCGATGCCCTTGGGGTTGCCGTTGATGTCGGCGTGCTTCGGCGGCGGCCCGGCCTTGCCCGGCTTGATGTTCTTCAACGCCTTCGCCGCGTCGGCGAACAGGTCCCCCGCCCGCTTCAGCAGCGGCACCAGCGCCTTCAACGCCGTGACCAGCCGCTTCACCAGATCGGCGATCTTCGACGCCGTCTTCGCGACCGCCCCGATCACCTGCGGCACCACCCACGTCAACCCGATCCCGAGGGTGAACACCACCTGCAGCGCCCAGCTGATCAGGTGCCCGATCAGCTCCGCGATGATGTCCCGCACCAGCGCCCGCACCGCCGCGACGACCTCACCGGCCGTCTTCACCCCGCTCGAGGCGCCTTCGCAGCCCTTCTGCGCCGTCTCCAGCAGCGTGACGGTGTCCTGGGCGCGCTGGCGGTAGCTGTCCCCGGCCGGCCCGGTCCACGACGCGGTGTCGGCCTTGACCATCCCGGTCAGGTCCTCGCCGATGCTGCCCAGCTCGGTCGCGACGTTCTTCCACGTCTCCGACTGCGCGGCGATCTCGTCGGCGTTGCCGGTCAGGCCGTTGAGCGCTTCCTTGAGGGGTCCGACGTGCTCCATCAGCCAGCCGACACCGGCGGCGAGGACCGCCCCGAAGGGGTCCATGGCCATCGAAAGCGCGTCCAGAGCGGTGCCGACGGCGCCCATGGCCACCGAGGCCCAGTCGCCTGATTCGATCGCCGACTTCAGGTCGTTCGCCGACTCCAGCAGCGAAATGCCCGAATACGCCTTGGTCGAGTCCTTGGTCTCCGCGACCAACGGGTTGCTGATGGCGCCTTACCTCCCCGTGAAACTTCCTGGAACAGTTCCATCAAAGCACGAAGCCGCCGCCGGCCTCCCGGCCCCGCGGGGAAGCGGGGTGCCCGTTGCCCGACCGCACCCGAAAGTGTGCCCGCGGCCGCTCGCCCGCTGTCCGGTTTTGTCAGCCGGTCCCCGCCCGTTGCGGCATCCGGTGTAATTCGGCCGCCACCCGGTCACATCGGACGGCCTAGCGCCGATACGTCCGGCAGGGATCTTCGCCGTGGGGGCGGGGAGTTCACGAGGGGGAACGATTCGTGCTGTTTTCACTGCGCTCGAGAAACCGGACAGCGGTGGTCGCCGTGCTGACCGCGGCGCTGGCCGCGGTCGTGCCGGGCGTCGCGCACGCGGCGGCGCCACCGGCCAACGACGACTTCGACAGCCCGGCCGCCGTCACGGCGCTGCCGTTCACCACGCAGGAGGACACCAGCGCGGCCACCGAGGCGGCCGACGACCCGATGTGGTGCGAGGGTGACGCCGCGAGCGGGACGGTGTGGTTCCGGTACACCGCGACCGAGGACGGCCTGCTGCGCGCCACGACGGCGGGCAGCGACCACCGGACGCTGCTGTCCGCGAACACCGGCTCGCGCGGCCGGCTGCAGCCCGTCGCCGACGCCTGCGACTACGGGACGGACGCCACCATCACGTTCCGCGCCACCGCCGGGACGACGTACTCCTTCCAGGTCTCCGGCATCGAAACCCCGGGCGGCGCGCTGTCGTTCTCGCTCGGCGCGGTCGCGCCGGCGCCCAACGACGCCTTCGCGGACGCCGAGCCGGTGACCGCCCTGCCGTTCACGCGGCAGCCGGACCTCACGGCCGCCTCCGCCGAAGCCGGGGAGCCGGACTCGACCTGCGTGGACGACGAGGCCCAGCCCTCGGTCTGGTACACCTTGCCGCCGTCGGACGCGGCGCGCTCGCTCACCGCGTCGGCCGGCGGGACCGCCGCCGCCGTCACCGTGTATTCGGGGAACTCGCTGGCGGAGCTGACGCAGGTCGCGTGCGGCCGGAACTCCGTCGACCAGATCGCGTTCAAGGCGGCCGCCGGCACCCGTTACGCCGTCCGCCTCACCGGGGCGCGCCGGACCTACGGGCCGTTCGAGCTGGTGCTGGCCGAAGCACCGCCGCTGGACCCGTACGTCTACGTGTCCCCGACGTCGGCGTCCGTGTTCGACAAGGTCGGGTTCTCGGCTTCGTCGTGGCACCCGATCGACCAGCCGCTCGGCGGGACGTGGGACTTCGGCGACGGCACCGGCGCCCCGGTCGGCACCGAGACCGTGTACCACCGCTACGCGGCCGACGGCGTCTACCCGGCCACGCTCCACGCGACGTCGCCCGACGGGCGCACCGCGACGATCGACACCCCGATCACGGTGACCACGCACGACGTCGGGATCGCCAAGTTCGTCGTGCCGACCTCGGCGCGGCAGGGGGAAAGCAAGCCGATCTCGGTGGACGTGACCAACACGCGGTACGCCGAGACGGTCACCGTCGTGCTGTCCAAGCAGTCCGCGGACTCGTGGACCGAGGTCGGCCGGCTCACGCTGCAGGTGCCCGCGCGGCCCACCGGCAAGGTCCGGTTCCCGTTCTCCTACACCTTCAGTCCCGCGGACACGTTGTCCGGCAAGGTCGCGTTCCGCGCGGAGGCCCGGCTGCAGTACCCGGTGGACGACGCCTACCCGGCGGACAACCAGGTGATCTCGCTCGCCACCACCGTCAAGCCGCCCGCCACGCGCATCACCGCCGTCTGACCAGGGGGAACACCATGAAACCGTCCGTCCGCCCGCTCATCGCGGGCCTCGTGGCCGTCACGGCCGCGCTGTTCGCACCCGGCGTCGCCCACGCGGCCGCGCCGTCCAACGACGACTTCGGCTCCGCCACCGCCGTCACCGCGCTGCCGTTCACGGCGTCCCAGGACGCCCGCGAGGCGACGACCGCGCCCGGCGACCCGTCGCCGTGCGGGACCTACACCACCTGGAACGTCTGGTACGACTACACCGCCGCCGCGGACGCGCTCGTCCGCGTGACGCCGTCGTCCGGCACTTCGGCCCGGCCGTTCGTCGCGGTCTACACCGGCGACCGCGGCGCGCTGACCCCGGTGCCGGGCGCCTGCGCGGCGTGGAGCAACCCCGGCACGGCGACGTTCCACGCCACCGCCGGGACGACCTACCACGTCCTGCTCGCCCAGCAGTACAACCAGGGCGACCTGACCGTGGACTTCGCGGCGGTGCCGCCGGCGCCGAACGACGGCTTCGCGGACGGCGTGGCGGTCGCGGTGCCCGGGCAGTACGCCGGGGACCTGACGGTGGCTTCGGCCGAGCCCGGCGAGGTCCGGCCGAGCTGCGACCCGGCCGCCGAGCGGTCCGTGTGGTTCCGGTTCACCCCGGACCGCACCCGGGCGGTGAGCGTGCTGGCCATGTACGACTGGGGTCCTGGCATCACGGTGTACCGGGGCACCGCACCGGACGCGCTGTCCGAAGTGGACTGCGTGGCTTCGGGCGACCGGCGGCCGGCCGTGTTCGACGGCGTCGCCGGGGAGACGTACCAGATCCGCGTCGCCGACGACGCCGATGCCGCGTCGCTGTACAACATCGAACTCGAGGTGGCGCCGCCGCTGTCGCCGTGGATCGGCACGTACCCCGACACCCCGACGGTCTACGACGACGTCACCCTGACCCCGTACACGGGCGACAGCCTCCGCCGCGACTTCGTGCGCGGCGAGGTGCGCTTCGGCGACGGCGGCTCGGCCCCCATCACCGGCGCGCCCATCACGCACCGCTACGTCGCGGACGGCGAATACCGGGTCGAGGTGACCGGCTCGACCGCCGACGGCCGCACCGGAACCGGCGCGACCACGCTGAAGGTCGAGACGCACGACGTGTCGCTGTCGGACTTCGTCGTGCCGGCCAAGGCGCGGGTGGACGAGACCAAGCAGATCAAGGTGTCGGTGGCGAACGCCCGCTACGACGAGACGGTGACGGTCACGCTGTACCGGCTGACCGACCAGGGTTACTACCAGCAGCTCGGGCAGTCCGAGCGGTGGGTGCCGGCGGCGGCGGGCCGCAAGGTGGTGTTCCCGTTCGCCTACACCTACACCGCGGCGGACGTCGCGGCGGGCAAGACGTCGTTCAAGGTGGTGGCGAGCATCGACGCCCCCTACCCCGGCGACGCCCGCCCCGCCGACAACGAACTGCTGGGCACGACGGCGGTCCGCTAGCGCCGCGGGTCGTGGGTGGCAGGCCAGGCCTGCCTGCCACTCACGACCGGCTGGTGCTCTCCTGCAGCTTGCGCCGCCGGGACGCCCACCGCTGGGTCTCCGAGGCAACGACCTCGTCGACGGCGGCGAGCAGCGCCCGCCGCTCCGCCTCCCCGCGGCGGTCTTCGGGCTGCAGGCGGTACTGGTGGACGACGCTGCGCAGCTCCGACCAGCGGGCGATGAACTCGACCCAGTTCTCGTGCCAGTCGAAGGACCGCCGCAGCCCGGTGACGACCAGGGTGGTCGCGGCCAGCACGGCGGTGACCCAAGCGGTGGCCCCGAGCGCGGCGGCGACGGTGGTGGCCGCGGAACCCAGCAGCAGGACGACTTCGGTGACCCGGTTCGCCAGCCGGTTGTAGTCGGCGTTCCGCCGGTACCACGACAGCTCCCGCAACGCGACGGCGAGCGCGGGATCGGGTTCATCCCAGGGATCGACGGCGTCCCCGGCGCGAGGACTTCGCGAATTCATGGCGCGACAGTAGCGCTTCACCGGCGGCTCAACGGCCCATCAGCGCGATTGCGGCGGCCGTGCGGACTTCGCCGTGTAACAACCCGCCCGCGTCGGCGACTTGATGTCGGTCGACGAAGGAGGCGGTCGGTGACGGACCTGACCATGGTGGAACCGTTCGAGAGACTCGAGGCGCTGCGGGCGCCGGGGAGCGCCGTGCTCTGTGTGGGCACCGGTGACCACGAGGCCGAGTCGCTGGCGATCTGGCACGTCAGCCCGGGCGGCGAACCCACCGGGGCGTGGATCGTCCCCGTGACCGAAGCGTTCACCTCCACGGAGACGGCACGGCGTCTCCTGACCCTCGTCGAGCGGCGCGCGATCGCCGCCGTGCACGCGGACGAGCTGCCGGAGTGGCTCAAGCGGCTGACCGCCGCGGCGGAGTCCGGCATCGAGGACGGCTGGTGGCAGCGGCAGCTGTTTTCGCCGGTGGACGCGTTCCGTGAAGCCGCCCGGCGGCGAAGGCAGTATGACCTCACGGTCGAGGCCGCGCGCAAGGAGAGCAAGACGATCACCCCGCTGGAGTGGACGCACGACCTCCCCCTCGACACCGAGATCGAGGACTTCGCTTCGCTGCAACGGGTAGCCCGCATTTCGGCCGCACCCGGGACGCCCGTGGTCTCCGAAGTCCTTTCGATCGCGCGCACGCTGAGGTGGCTGCTAGCGGTCTGGGCGGAAACCGAGCAGGTGAAGGGCCGCCGCCGGTACGTACAGGCCGCGCACGGGGACGCCGAACCGCTGCCGCCCGGGTGGTTGGCCGCCGTCCAAGCCGCCGGCTCGAACCGGCTGCCGCTGTGAAGCCCGCACACGGCTATGCCGTCGTCGACACCGAGACCACCGGGATCCTCACCGGCTGGCACCACCGCGTCGCGGAGATCGCGGTCGTTCACGTGGACCCGCACGGGAACGTCACCGATGAGTGGGTGACGCTGGTCAATCCCGATCGCGACCTGGGTCCCCAGGCCATCCACGGTATCCGGGCCTCCGACGCGCGCCGGGCGCCCCGGTTCGAGGACCTCACCGGGGAACTCGTCGAGCGGCTGAGCGGTCGCGTGGTGGTCGCGCACAACTGGGCGTTCGACGCGATGCACCTGCGTGCGGAATTCGGCAGGCTGGGCATCGACACGCCGTTCGAGACCGACGCCGGGCTCTGCACCATGCGCGCGGCAGGCCGGGCGCGACTGGGCTCCGGGCGGTCCTTGATCGACTGCTGCGCCGCGGCGAGGCTGCCCGAGCGTTCGTGGCACACCGCGCTCGACGACGCACGGGGAGCCGGTGACCTGCTCGGGTTCTTCTTGCGGACCGCACCGAACGCCGTTGCCGCGACCGAAGCCCAGCTGCGTGCGGCGAGCTGGGACTGGCCCCGGCTCGATCGAAGCGCGGTACGCACCGTTCAGCGCACGGCGGTCGGGCACGTCGAGCCGCACTTCCTCGCGAGGCTCGTCGAACGGCTGCCGCGTGACGGCGAACCGGCGGTCGACGCGTACTTCGCGATGCTCGACGACGCCTTGCTCGACCGGCAGATCTCGGCCACCGAAGGCGACGCACTCGTCGAAGTCGCCCACGACCTCGGCCTGCACAAGAACGAAGTCGTGGCCCTGCACCTGAGCTACTTGCGCGACCTGGCGCGCGAAGCCTGGGCGGACCAGGTGGTCACCGACGAAGAGCGGAACGATCTGCTCACCGTCGCCACGCTGCTGGCCCTCGATCCCGGGATCGTCGCGACGATGATCGACGAGGAGCGCGATGCCGTGCGGGTACCCGCTCCGAGGGACACGCGGAAGGTCGGTGGCCTCACCCTGCGGCCCGGCGACAAGGTGGTGCTGACCGGGGACATGCACCGGGGGCGCGCGGAGATCGTGGCGGAGGCCGCCGCGGCCGGGATCCGCGTCACCACCTCGGTCAGCAGGCAAACGCGCGTGCTCGCCGCGGCCGACCCGGACTCGATGTCGGGCAAGGCCAAGCGAGCCCGTGAATGCGGTGTCCCGGTGGTCTCCGAGGCCGCATTCCTCCGAGCACTGGCGAGGCTCGCGTGACGAGCTGATCCGGTCAGCCGGGCAGGTGCATCGACTGCAGTGACTGGTACGCGGTCAACCCCTCCGGCCCCAGCTCCCGGCCCAGGCCCGAGTCCTTCACCCCGCCGAACGGGGCGGCCGGGTCGACCGTGTACGTGTTCACCCCGATCGTTCCCGTGCGGATCCGGGTCGCGATCGACTGGCCGCGGGCCGGGTCGGTGGTCCAGACCGTGCCGCCGAGGCCGTACGGGGAGTCGTTCGCGATGGCGATCGCCTCCTCGTCCGTCTCGTACCTGATGATCGACAGGACCGGGCCGAAGATCTCCTCGCGGGCGATCGTCGAGTGGTTGTCCACGTCGGCGAACACCGTCGGCTCGACGAACCAGCCGCGGGACTGCGCCGCCGGACGGCCGCCGCCCGTGGTCAGGCGGGCGCCCTCCGCCAGGCCCTTCGCGATGTAGCCCTCGACGCGCTCGCGCTGCGCCGCCGAGGCCAGGGGGCCGATCTGGGTCGCCGGGTCGAGGGCGTCGCCGACGGTCAGGCTCGCCGCGAAGCCGGTGAACGTCTCGACGATCTCGTCGTAGCGGCTCGCCGGCGCCAGGATGCGCGTGGTCAGGTGGCACGTCTGGCCGTTGTTGACCAGCGTCGAGAGGAACAGGTCCTGCGGGTTCGCGCTCAGGTCGGCGTCGTCCAGCACGATCGCCGCGGACTTGCCGCCCAGCTCGAGCGTGACCGGGCGCAGCAGGCGGCCGCACGTCTCGGCGATCCGGCGCCCGGCCGCCGTCGAGCCGGTGAACGCGACCTTGTCCACGCCGGGGTGGGACACCAGGTGGGCGCCGCCCTCACGGCCGCTCTGCACGACGTTGACCACGCCCGGCGGGAAGCCGGCCTCGTCGACCGCCTCCGCGAACAGCTGCGCGTCCAGCACCGTGCCCGGGCTCGGCTTGAGGACCAGCGTGCACCCCGCCGCCAGCGCCGGGCCGAGCTTGAACGCGGCCAGCGTCATCGGCAGGTTCCACGGCACGATCGCGCCGACCACACCGACCGGCGTCCGCCGCACGCGGACCTTGCCGCCGAGCAGGCCGTCCCGTGCCTCGTCGAGCACCGCGGTCCGGATCAGGCCCGCGTAGTAGCGCAGGATGAGCTGCGGGAACCCGCCTTCGACGGCGTTGGCGATCGAGATCGGCAGGCCGTTCTGGCTGCTGACCCGGCGGGCGATCTCGCCGGCCCGCGCGTCGAGCGCGACGGCCAGCCGCTCCATCACCGCCGCGCGCTCGGCCGGCTCCCACGAGCTCCAGCCGACGGGGTCGTCGAACGCCGTCCTGGCCGCCGCGACCGCCGCGTCGATGTCGGCCTCGGCCGCTTCCGGCACGCGCCCGATGACCGCTTCCGTGCTGGCCGAGACGACCTCGATGGTCCGGGCCGTGGCCGGCGCGACCCACTTGCCGCCGATGTACAGCGATTCGTAGACCAGATCCACGGTCCGACTCCGTCCCTCGACCACCGGCAGTGCCGCCAGTAAAGCAGCGGCCGGGGAAGGGCGATTATCCGTTCGTGCGGTGCTTCGGCCCCCGCTTCAGCGCGGCGGCCCCGCGGCCCGGAACGACGCGATCCGGATCCGCAGCCCGCGCAGGTGGACGAGGTCGACGGCGAACCCGGCCTCGTCGGCCCGGCACGGACCCGCGAGGTGGACGAGCTCGGCGTCCGGGTCGTAGCGCGGCACCGACCACACCGCCGCTTCGCCCTCCTCGGCGTCACGACGCGCGCGGGCCAGCCAGTAGACGGGCAGCTTCATCACCTCGCCCAGCGCCTTGTCGAAGGCGGCGAGGTCGGCCTCGGCGATCGCGAGCCCGCGCGGCGACCACGACGCGGCGGCATGGCTGACGGTCGCGGTGTCGCCGGACGCTACGATCGTCCAATCGGCCACGGTGGTGAGGGTCGGCATGGCGGCTCCTGCGGTCGCGGCCCCCAGGTCGGGCCACCGTAGTGGAAACTCCCTCGCCGCTGAGCGGGCGGCACGACATGTTCAGCTGCCGTTCATCGGACGATCACCTGGCGGCAGAGTTGTGTCAAGCTGGACCGCATGCACGCCGAAGCACCGAGATCCGTCGCCGACCTGGCGGCGGACCCGGACTGGGTGGTCACCCGCACCGCCACGACGGGGCAGTGGCTCACCGCCGAACGCACCCTCGAGCGCGACGGCCACCACCGCCTCCTCGGCCTGACCCCCATCCGCCCCGGCATCGTCGCCCTGATGCTGTGGTCCGGCGGCGACGTCGTCCAGCACTTCCGCGGCGACGAGGCCACCGCGTGCGCGACCGCCCTCCGCTGGGTGGCGGAGTTCTTGACCGGCGACCGGTAGCCGGTCAGGGGTTCAAGACGACGATCGCCGCGTTCAGGGCCGTCGCGAACAACGTCCACGCCAGGTACGGCAACTGCAACGCCGCCGCGAGCCGGGAGCGGCGACCGAACACCACCAGCGTCACCGCGATGACGACGTCGAGGAGCACGATCTCCACCAGCGCCACCGGGTACGCGCCCGCCGCGAAGAACAGCGGCGTCCACGCCGCGTTGAGCACCAGACCGGCCGCGTACCAGGCGAACTCACGGCGGGTGCCCGCCGCGCGCCAGCACAGCCAGCCCGAGATCGCGATCAGGATGTACAGCACCGTCCACACCGGACCGAACAGCCACGACGGCGGCGCCCACGACGGCTGGACGAGCTGGCCGTAGACCTCTCGCGAGCGTGTCGCCGCGAGGCCGCCCACGACGGCCACCACCGCCACCGCGGCGAGGAACCCGGCCAGGACCACCACCGGGGCGGGACGGGAACGGGGCAGTGTCGTCACGTCGACTTCTCCTCCGACAGCGATGCAGGGTCGATGCGAAGTCTACTTTCCCGAAACGGGGATCGCCTGGTGAATCAAGGTCATCGCGATCCATGTTCGATGCAACGCGGGCCCTTTCGTTGCAGCGCGGAGCCATCGGTGTCACGGTCGGAAGCGAGGGACGACCGGGAGGAGGTGGCACCGATGAGCTCGCTCACCACGCCGACCAAGGGGTCGAGCCCGGTCGAGAAGGCGCTGGGCGACGCGGCGAACAACGCGGACCAGCGCTACCACGCGGCCAAGGGCCTGCGGCACCAGCTCAACAAGGTCTTCCCGACGCACTGGTCGTTCCTGCTCGGCGAGATCGCGCTCTACAGCTTCATCATCCTGCTGCTCACGGGTGTGTACCTGACGCTGTTCTTCGACCCCTCCATGCAGGAGGTCGTCTACCACGGCAGCTTCAAGAACATGCAGGGCCTGGAGATGTCGCAGGCGTTCCGCACGACGCTGGACATCTCCTTCGACGTGCGCGGCGGGCTGTTCATGCGGCAGCTGCACCACTGGGCGGCGCTGATCTTCGTGGCGTCGATGGCCGTGCACATGCTGCGGATCTTCTTCACCGGCGCGTTCCGGCGCCCGCGTGAGGCGAACTGGGTGATCGGCGGGCTGCTGCTGATCCTGGGCTGCTTCGAAGGCTTCTTCGGCTACTCGCTGCCGGATGACCTGCTCTCGGGTACCGGTATCCGGGCGACGCTGTCGGGGATCGTGCTGTCGGTGCCGGTGGCGGGGACCTGGATCCACTGGGCGCTCTTCGGTGGGGAGTTCCCGGGCGATCAGATCATCCCGCGGTTGTACACGCTGCACATCCTGCTGCTGCCGGGCATCATGCTGGCGCTGGTGGGGGCGCACCTGGCGCTGGTGTGGTACCAGAAGCACACCCAGTTCCCGGGGGTGCGGCGCAAGGAGACCAACGTCGTCGGGGTGCGGATCATGCCGTACTTCGCGTTGAAGGGCGGGGCGTTCTTCACCCTGGTCATCGGGGTGCTGGCGCTGATGTCGGGGTTGTTCCAGATCAACCCGGTGTGGAACTTCGGCCCCTACAACCCGACCCAGGTCTCCGCCGGGTCCCAGCCGGACTGGTACATGGGCTGGGCCGACGGGCTGCTGCGCGTCTGGCCGCCGTGGGAGCTCTACCTCGGCGACCACACCGTGCCTCCGGTCTTCTTCGCCGGCGCCATCGGCATCGCCGTCCTCGTGACCCTGCTGCTGAGCTACCCGTTCATCGAGCGGAAGCTGTCCAAGGACACCGCGCACCACAACCTGCTGCAGCGGCCGCGGGACGCACCCGTGCGCACCTCGATCGGGGCGATGGCGCTCGCGTTCTTCCTCGTGCTCACCTTGTCCAGCTTCAACGACATCCTCGCCGTCCAGTTCGACCTGTCGCTGAACGCGACGACCTGGGCCGGGCGGATCGGGCTGCTGATCGCGCCGCCGCTGGCGTACTTCGTCACCTACCGGATCTGCGTCGGCCTGCAACGCGCCGACCGCGAAGTGCTGGACCACGGCATCGAAACCGGCATCATCAAACGCCTTCCGCACGGCGAGTTCGTCGAGATCCACCAGCCGCTCGCCGCCGTCCCGCTCGAGTACCAGGGCGCGCCGGTGCCGAAGAAGATGAACCAGCTCGGTTCGGCCGGGCGTCCCCTTCCGGGTTCGTTCCTGAGCCCCGACCCGGACGAGGAAACCCGTGCGCTGGAACGGGAACGGCATTGACCGTCCACATCGGACCGAGGAGTACCGCGTGAACCGTCCTGTCCTCATCACCGAAGCCGCGCCGTCGGCCGACGAGCAGCTCGCCCGGCGCCGCCGCAAGTACGTGGTGATGATGGCCTGCCGGATCCCGTGCCTGGTGCTCGCCGGGCTGACGGCCCACGTCTGGTGGCTCGCGCTCGCTTTCCTCGCGATCTCGATCCCCCTGCCGTGGGCCGCCGTCCTGATCGCCAACGACGTCCCGGCGCGCCGCCGGGAAAAGGTTCACCGCCTCCCCCAGGCGGCGCTCACCCGCCGAAAGCCGCCAGCGCGCCGGTGAACGACGGCGGCAGCGGCTCCCCCACCGTGGGCAGCCCGCGCCAGCCCGGGCCGGCCGGGCGGACCGGCACCCCTTCGGCGCCCAGCGTCCGCAGGATCCGCACGTCCGCGGACTGCGATGTCATCGACCAGACCACGACGTCCGCCGGGGTGAACCGGGCGGCCATCACGCGGAGCACGTCGAGCGTGACCAGCCCGCCGAGGTACATCGACGGCGCGCCGTCGTCGCTCAACGCCGAGCTGAGCACCTTGATCGGCAGCTCGTGCCGCTCCGCCGGGGCGCACACGAACAGCACCGGGGCGCGGCCCGACCGGGCGGGGGCCGGCGCCGGGTAGCGGTCGATGGCGGCCGAGGCCGCGGTGGCCAGTGCCCACTCCGCCGCCATGGCGTTGCGGTCGCCGCGGCGGGCCCAGCGGTCACCGATCGCGCGCAGGACCGGTGAGAGCACTTCGGTCCACGTCTCGACGACGCCGAGGCTGCCGAGCGCGTCGTCGATCAGGCCGCCCAGCACCGGCAGGTCGAGCTGTTCGGCGGCCAGTGCGAGCCGTTCCCCGCGCTGCCGCGCGGTCGTCGCCGCGGCCGAACGGGACAGCACCAGGCTGGCGGCTTCCCGCGCGCCGGTGCCCTGCGCCTGCAACGCCCGCATGCGGCGGAGCCGCTCGACGTCCGCGGTCGTGTACCGGCGGCGGCCGTTCTCCGCGCGCTCGGAGGCGCCGATGCCGTACCGCTGCTCCCAGGTGCGCAGTGTCACCTGCGAGATCCCCAGTGTCCGCGCCACCTCGCTCGAGCCGAGCAGCCGCGCCCCGGACGTGCCGCTCATCCGGCCTCCTCCAGCCGCGTCCCCGATGATCGCGATTGAACCACACCCCGTCCGGCCACAGTGGACCGTTCACCCGGCGGGCGCGGTCATCACCCAGCGCACCGCTTTCACCAGTACCCGCCCGGCGAGCCGCACGGCGGTCGCCTCCACCACGGGCACGAACGGCAGGCGCAGCTGCGGGCGCGTCCACGCCGGGAGCATCGCGACCGCCGAGGCGGCCAGCACCCCGTAGGGCACCCGGGCCGGCCACGGGATCGGCGGCGTGAGGAGCAGGAACCGCGCCGCCTCGCGGGCTTCCCGGGTGCCGCGCAGCTCCGGCCAGTACGCGGCCAGGGCGGCGTCGAGCTCGGCCCGGGTCCGCGGCGGATCCGGGACGCCGAGTTCGCGCGCGACCACCGCCGCTTCGGCGACGTAGCGGTCGCAGCCCGCCTCGTCGAGCGGGCGGGCGCCGTAGCGCTGGTGGGCACGCAGGAAGCTGTCGACTTCGGCGATGTGCACCCAGGTGAGCAGGTGCGGGTCGTCGGCGCGGTAGGCCCGCCCGTCCGGCGCCGTCCCGCGCACGCGGGCGTGGACGCCCCGCACCGTCGCCACCGCCCGCTCGGCGTCGTCCGCCGTGCCGAAGGTCGTCACGGCGAGGAAAGTGCTCGTGCGCTGGAGCCGCCCCCACGGGTCACCGCGGTACCCGGAATGCCCGGCCACGGCGGCCATCGCCAGCGGGTGCAGGGATTGCAGCAGCAGCGCGCGCAGCCCGCCGACGAACATCGACGTGTCGCCGTGCACCCGCTGGATCGCGCTGTCCGGCGCGAACCAGCGCGGGCCGGCCGTGTCGTGGATGCGTGCCCGGTTGCGGGGGCCGTCCGGGCCGGCCACCCGCGCGAACAGCGCGTCGCGCACCTGGGCGCGCACATCGACCTTGGCCATCCCGTCACCGCCCTTCGCGATTCACCTTCGATGCAGATCCGGCGCGCTGACGGCCGCCGGAACCGCAGTCTAGCTGCATTTTCCCTCATTGGGGTGACAGCAGCACGCGGGACGCGCGCCACTCGTTCGGCGAACAGCCGGGAGCGACCGTAGATTTGCATCGGCCCTGCATCGGCTCTGGGAAGGAGAGGCATGGCGCGCACCCGTCGCTGCGCCGTGCTCGGCGCGACCGGGTTCGTCGGCCGCGCGCTGACCGCCGACCTCGTCGCCGCGGGGTACCCCGTGCACGTGCTCGCCCGGTCCCCGCCGCACGACCTCCCCGCGGCGGTCACCGTGACCCGCGGCGACGCCGCCGATCCCGGCTCGCTCGCCGAGGTCTTCGCCGGCGCGGACGTGGTCTTCCACCTGGTGCACTCCCTGCGTGAACCGGGTTTCGCCGGCCGCGACCGCGTCATCGCCGAGCGGGTCGCCTCGGCCGCCGCCGAAGCGGGGGTCCGGCAGCTCGTCTACCTCGGCGGCCCGCGACCGGCCGGGGAGACGTCGGCGCACCTGGCGTCGCGATCCGAGGTCGCCGAGGTGCTGCTCGACGGCCCGGTACCGGCCGTCGCCTTCCAGGCGTCGATGATCCTGGGCCGCGGGTCGGCCGGGCTCGAGCTGCTCGCCCGCACCGCCCGGCTGCCGGTCCGGCCGCGGCCGGGCTGGACCACCCGGCGCAGCAGGCCGGTCGCGCTCGCCGACGTCCGCCACTACCTCGCGGCCGCCGTCGAATCCGCTCCCCTGCGCGGCCGCTACGACGTCAGCGGGCCCGAAGAGATCAGCTACCACGACCTCGTCCGCCGCTGCGCGCGCGTGCTGGGCCGGCCCGCCGCACTCGCCGTGCCCGCCCCGCTGTGGTCGCACCGGGCCGCCGCGCTCGTCGCGGGCTTGACCTCGCCGGTCCCGGCCGCGGTGGCCGCGCCGCTGTTCGGGTCCCTCGACCACGACCTGCTCCCCGCCGACGCGCCCGCGGAGACGGTGCTGCCGCCCCCGCCCGGCGGACCGGTGAGCCTCGACAACGCGTTGCGCGCGGCGCTCGGCGTCCCCGTCTCCGCGGCGCCCGCGGGCCGGGCCTACGTCGACGACCAGGTCCGGGCCAGCGACGCGGGCCCGGACCTGGTCTGGCGGGCGATCACCGGGCTGGGCGACGGGATCCCGCCGCGCCCCGCGTGGGCCCTGCGCGGCCTGCTCGACCACCTGCTCGGCGGGGTCGGCGGCTACCGCGGCCGTCCGCCGCACCCGCGGCGGGGCGACGTCCTCGACTCCTGGACCGTCCGGCACCGCGACGACGCCCGGCGCCTGCTCGTGCTCGGCACGGACATGCGCGTGCCCGGCGACGCCGAGCTGAGCCTGCACGCCGAACCCGACGGAACCGGCTCCCGCCTGCGGCAGCGCGTCCGGTTCGCGCCGGCCGGCCCGCTCGGGGACGTCTACTGGAGACTCCAGAAACCGGCGCACGACCTGGTGTTCGGCCGGCTCGCGCGAGCGATCGTCCGCGAAGCCGAACGAAGCGGGAAGGGAACACGATGACCACCCACGAAACGGACGTCGTCGTCATCGGTGCCGGGCTGGCCGGGCTCGCCGCCGCCCGGCGGCTGCACGAGGCCGGCGTCGAGTGCACGGTGCTGGAGGCGTCCGACGACGTCGGCGGGCGCGTGCGCACCGACGTCGTCGACGGCTTCCGCCTCGACCGCGGCTTCCAGATCCTCAACCCCGCCTACCCGGCGATCCGGCGGCTCGTCGACGTCGACGCCTTGCGGCTGGGCCGGTTCTGGCGCGCGGTCCGCGTCGCCGACGACGACCGGGTCTCGCTGCTCGGCCACCCGTTCGACGCCCCGAAGGCCCTGCGCGACGTCGCCGCCCGCCGGTACCTCTCGGCGAAGGACCTGGCCGCGCTCGGCGCGTTCTCCGCCCGCGTCGCGGCCGGCCCGGCGCGCGCGATCGTGCGGGGCGGCGACGGGACGACCGCCGACGAGCTGAGCCGGGCCGGGCTGTCCGACCGGGCGGTGGCCACCGTCCTGCGCCCGTTCCTGTCCGGCGTCTTCCTCGAAGCCGAGCTCAGCACATCGGCCCGGTTCTTCCAGCTGGTGTGGCGGAGTTTCCTGCGCTCCGCGCCCTCGCTGCCCGCCGAAGGGATGGGCGCGCTCCCCCGGCAGCTGGCCGGCCCCCTGCCCGCCGTGCGCACCGGTACGCCGGTCGACCGGATCGGGCCGGGCGAGGTGCGCACCGCGGACGGCGACGTCTGGACCGCTCGCGCGGTCGTCGTGGCGACCGACGGCACGACGGCGTCACGGCTCGTCGAGGGCGTCGCGGAGCCGCTGTGGAACGGCGTGACGACCTGGTACTTCGCGCCGGCCGAGCGGCCGCTGCGCGAGCCCGTGATCATGGTCGACGCCCGCGGCGGCCCGGTGGTGAACACGGCCGTGCTGACCGAGGTGTGCCCGTCGTACGCGCCACCGGGAGCCGTCCTGGTGAGCGCGTCGGCGCTGACCACCGTCGCGGAGCCCGAGGTCCGGGCGGCGCTCGGCCGGATGTACCGCACCGACGCGACCCGCTGGCCGCAGGTCGGCCGGTACGAGATCCCGCACGCGCTCCCGGCCATGCCGGCCCCGCACCCGATCCGCCGCGAAATCCGGTGGGGCGACGGGATTTACGTGTGCGGGGACCACCGGGACACGAGTTCGCTGCAGGGCGCCCTCGCCTCGGGTGGCCGCACCGCGCGGGCGGTGCTGGCCGACCGGTCGCCCAGCGGAGCCCGCTGAGCGACCGGCACGGCCCGGACGGCGTTGCGACCCAGGTGCAGCCAGGCCGCCGACCGCGCGGTGCTCGGACCGGACCCGCGCGAGGCGACGCACTTGCTTCGGCGAGCCCGGGTCCCGGCTGACCGGGGCGGTCCTCCGTCGAGGGCCGCCCCGGTCCGGCGGCCTACTGGGCGGCCATGCGCTCGCGGAGGCTGCGGGGGCGCATGTCGGTCCACACCTCGTCCACGTGGTCCATGCACTCCTGGCGGGTGCCCGTCGTGCCGTCCGGGCGCCAGCCCGCCGGTACCTCCTTGTCCGCCGGCCACAGCGAGTACTGCTCCTCGTCGTTGACCAGGACCTGGAAGGTGGTGTTCTCGTCCATCAGGTGTTCCTTTCCGTTGCGGGATCGAGCTCGCGTGCCTGCGTCGCCGCGGGGAAGCCGCGGAGGGTGCCGCTGCACGTCGTCAGGAGGGTGACCAGGGCGATGGCCGCCGCGCAGGCGAGGACCGCCGCCGGTCCGGGGAGGGCTTCCACCAGCCAGCCGCCGAGGGCCGGGCCGAGGGCCGCCGCGAGGCCGCCCGTCACGCCCAGGACGCCGCCGAGGCGGCCGCGCAGGTGGTCGGGGGTGAACAGGAGCTGGTAGGTGCTGATCGTCGTGTTGGCCGCCGGCGGCAGGAACGCGATCACCGCGAACAGCACGCCCATCAGGTATCCACTGTGGACGAAGACGGCGAGCGGGGTCAGCGCGGTCAGCGCCCAGAACACGCCGGCGATCAGCAGGTACGGGCTGAGTTTGCGGTGCAGGTACGGCGCCGCGAGCGAGCCGAGGATGCCGCCCGCGCCGAGCATCGCGGCCATCACGCCGATTTCGCCGGACGGGATGCCGCGCTCGTTCGCCAGCACGATGATCACCAGGTAGTACGCCGAAAAGAACAGGTTCAGGCTGACCACGCAGAAGACCGTGACGCGCAGCCGCGGCTGCTGCCACACCCACCGCAGCCCTTCGAGGATCTCCCGCCCGAGGTGCGCGGGCGCCTGAGCGGACCGTTCGGGACGGCCCGGCAGCCGGACGAACACCAGCGACACGAACGCGAACACGTGCGCCAGCACGTCGAACGCGAACGGCACCAGCCGCCCCACCGCGAACAGGAACCCGCCGAGCGCGGTCCCCGACAACTGCCCGGCACTGGTCCGAGCCGCGTTCATCGCGACGGCGGCCGGCACCTGGTCGTCCCGAACCAGCCGCGGCAGGCTCGCTTCTTCGGCGGGCTCGAACAGCGCACGGCACACCCCCATCACCACGGCCACGACGACCAGCAGCCCGACCCCGGCCGTGCCCCACCACAGGGCCAGCACCAGCCCGGCGGCCGCGACCGCTTGCACCGCCTCGCAAGCGAGCATGACCCCCTTGCGCGGCCAGCGATCGACCAGCGCCCCGGCAGGCAGCCCGGCGACGAGCTGGGCGATGGCGACGGCACCGACGACGAGCCCGGACTGCGCGGCCGACCCGGTGAGCGCGAGGACGAGAAGCGGGAACGCGATCATGGTGGTGCTGAACCCGGCCTCGGAGACGACCTGGCCGGTCCAGAGCAACCGGTAGTCGCGGTTACCGCCGAGCTTGGTCGGCGGTCGGCGGGGACTGTCCGCGACGCGGTCGGGTGCAGGGTCGGTTGTCGTGGCGTGGCCGGCGCCGCCAGCCGCAGAACGATCGGCGCCAAAGCCGCCAGCCGCCGCAGCAACGCCATTGCTGCCGTCAGCCGCCGCGTCCGGGGCATCCCCCGGCAGGTGGTCGCCTCCGGTCATCACCGCTCCCCCCGGCAGTCGGCCGCGATCGCGCGCAACGCGTCCGCGAAGTCCGAAGCCACCGCCGTCACCGTGGCCGTCGAATGCAGATCCGGCCGGAAGAACCACGAGAACTCCAACCGCCCGTCCCGCACCCCGCCGACCACCTCCAGCACGTGCGGTGGCCGGTTCGCCGGGTCCTGCTCCCGCCCGATCGGCGGGTGGGCCCGCAGGTACAGCCCCTCGCCGGACGCGGCGTGGTCGCCCTGGCCGAGGTAGTTGAACGCCACCTCCGGAGTCCGGGCCCCGAGCGAAGGATCGCGGTAGCACCGCAACGCACCGAACCCGAACCCGTTGCCGGGCACCGCCCGCAACTGCCGCCGGACCGCCTTCACCAGGTCACGCCACCCGGCGGCCGGGTCGACCGTCAGCGCCACCGGGAACAACGTCGTGAACCAGCCGACCGTCCGCGAAAGGTCCACGCCCTCGAGGATCTCCTCGCGCCCGTGCCCCTCCAGATCCACCGACACGGCCGGCTCCCCGGTCCACCGGGTGAGCGCCCGGGCCAGCGCCGCGAGCAGAACGTCGTTGATCCGCGTCCGGTACGCCCCCGGCGCCAGGTGCAGCAACGCATCCGTCGCCCGCTCGTCGACCGCCACCGTCACCACATCCGCGCCCGGTGGCGCCGGCGTCCGGTCGCGCGGGACCGCGCAGCCGGGCAAATCACGCGCCCAGTGCGCCCGCTCATCGTCGAGACCACCGGAAACCGTGAACTCCCGCAGCCGGTGCGCCCAGTCGCGGAAGGACGTCGTCTTCGGGCCGAGGTCCGCCTTCTCCCCCGCCTCGAACTGCCGGTACGCCCGCTCCAGGTCCTCCAGCAGGATGCCCCACGACACCGCGTCCACGACCAGGTGGTGCGCGGCCAGGAACAGCCGCCGGTCGGACAGCAGCGCGCGCAGCTGGGGTGGGCGGGCGAGGTCGAAGCTCGCCTGCGCGTCGTCGGCCGCCCGCTCCAGGTCGGCCGCGGGCACCACCCGCAGCGCCGCGCCCGCCTCCACCGGCGCGTTGTGCTGGGTCCACCCCTCCGGCGTCCGTTCGAAGCGCAGCCGCAGGGCGTCGTGGTGCGCGATCACCGCGTCGAGCGCCTGCCGCAGGGCTTCTTCGTCCACCGGGCCGGCCAGTTCGACGAGCACGGACTGGTTGAAGTGCGCCGGGTTCGCCGGTTCCGAGTCCAGGAACCACCGCTGGATCGGGGTCAGCGGGACGTCGCCGACGACGGCCTCGCGGTCCTCGACGGCGTCCTCGGCCGCGTGCACGACGGTGGCCAGCTCGGCGACCGTCTGGTGGGTGAACAGGTCCTTCGACCGCATCGCCCAGCCCGCTTGACGCGTCCGGTGCACGACCTGGATGGCGAGGATCGAGTCACCGCCGAGCTCGAAGAAGTTGTCCGTCACGCCGACCCGGGGCAGGCCGAGCACCGCCGACCACACGCCGGCGAGCGCCGTCTCGACGTCCGTGCGCGGGGCCACGAACTCCGCGGTCCGCACCGCCGTCAGGTCCGGCTCCGGCAGCGCCGCCCGGTCCACCTTCCCGTTCGCCGTCACCGGCACCGCGGCCAGTGGCACGAACGCCGACGGCACCAGGTAGTCCGGCAGCGTGTCGCCCAGGTGGGCGCGCAGCTGGGCCGTCTCCCCGACGACGTAGGCGACGAGCCGCTTGTGCCCCTCGATCTCCCGGGCGACCACGACGGCTTCCCGCACGTCCCGGTGCCGCCGCAGCGCCGCCTCGATCTCGCCGAGTTCCACCCGGAACCCGCGGATCTTGACCTGCTCGTCGACGCGCCCGGCGAAGCACAGCTCGCCCGCCGGCGTCCAGCGCACGACGTCGCCGGTCCGGTACATCCGGGTGCCCGGCGCACCGAACGGGTTCGCGAGGAACCGGTCCGCGGTCAGTCCCGGCCGGTCCAGGTAGCCGCGGGCGAGGCCCGGGCCGCTGACGTACAGCTCGCCGGGCGTCCCGATCGGCACCGGCCGCAGCGCGGCGTCCAGCACGTACACCGCGGTGTTCGGGATCGGGCCGCCGATCGGCGGGGTGCCGCCCGGTTCGAGCGGCGCGCTCCACGAGGTGACGACGGTGGCCTCGGTCGGGCCGTAGGCGTTGATCATCCGGCGGCCGGGTGCCCACCGCGCCACCAGCTCGGCCGGGCACGCGTCGCCGCCGACCAGCAGCGTGCGGAAGTCCGGCAGGGCGACGTCGGGCACGGTCGCCAGCGCGACCGGCGGGATCAGCGCGTGCGTGATCCCGTGCCGCCGCAGGACATCCGCGAGCTGGTCGCCGAGCAGCGGTCCTTCGGGCGGCACGACCAGCGCCGCCCCGGCGGGCAGCGAAAGGCACAGCTCGAGGATCGACGCGTCGAAGCTCGGCGAGCTGAACGCGAGCACCCGGTCCCCGGTGCGCACGCGGCAGTGCTCGATCTCGGCCGCGGAGAACGACGCCAGCCCGCGGTGGGTGACGACGACGCCCTTGGGCCGCCCGGTCGAACCCGACGTGTAGATCACGTACGCCGGGGTGTCCGGGTCGATCGGCAGGCCGAGATCCGTGTCCGGGTACGCCGTCGCGTCGAGCTCGGCGTCGACCACGAACACCGGAGCGGCGTCCTCGAGCATGAAGCGGATGCGCTCGGCGGGGTACCCGGGGTCGACCGGCAGGAACGCGGCGCCGGTCTTGGCGACGGCGAGTTCGGTGACGACCAGCGCGACCGACCGCGGCAGCCGCACCGCGACCACCCGCTCCCGTCCCGCGCCGCGCCCGGCGAGCAGCCGGGCCAGCCGGTTCGCCCGCGCGTTCAGCTCCGCGAAGGTCAGCGCGTCCTCCTCGGACACCAGCGCGGCCGCGTCGGGTGTGCGCTCCGCCTGCGCCTCGACCAGTTCCGCGAGCGACACCGGCCGGACCGGCCGCGCGGTGTCGTTCCAGGCCCGCAACCGGTCCGCTTCGCCGGCGGGCAACGGCGGCAGCGCGGCCATCGGCACGTCCGGGTCGGCCACGAGCGCGCTCAGCAGCGCCCGCAAGCGGGTCACCAGCCGCTCGATGGTCGCCGCCTCGAACAGGCCGGTGTTGTAGTTGATCGCGCCGGACAGCGCGCCGCCGTCGTCCTCGAACTGCACGAGCAGGTCGAACGGCGCCGACACCGAAGGCAGCGCGACCTCACCGGCGACGAGCGTGCCGCCGCCAGGGCGGTCGCCGGTGTTCTGGAGCACGACCATGGCCTGGAACAGCGGCGTCCGGCTCGGGTCGCGGATCGGCTGCACCGCGTCCACCACCCGCTCGAACGGCACGTCCTGGTGCGCGAACGCGTCCAGCACGGTTTCCCGAACCCCGGCCAGGAACTCGCGGAACGACCGCTGGGTGTCCACTGTGGAGCGCAGGGTCAGCGTGCCGACGAAGAAGCCGACGAGCCGCTCCAGTTCGGCGCGGTCCCGCCCGGCCGTGACCGTGCCCACGGCGACGTCGTCCTGCCCGGCCCACTGGGCCAGCAGCACCTGGCAGGCGGCCACCAGCGTCATGAAGAGCGTGCTGCCCTGGGCCCCCGCCAGCGCCCGCAGGTTCGCGGTGACGCCGGCCGGGACGTCGAAGCCGAGCCACTCCCCTTCGCCTGCGCGCACGGCCGGGCGCGGCCGGTCGGTGGGCAGCTCCAGCGGGGCGAGCCCGGCCAGCCGGTCGCGCCAGAAGTCCAGCTCCTCGGCCGGCTCGGGCCGGTCGCGCTGCCAACTCGCGAAGTCCGCGTACTGCACCGGCAACGGCGGCAGGTCCGGCTCCTCGCCCCGGACGTGGGCCGCGTAACCGAGGTCCAGCTCGGTGGCCAGCACCCCGGCCGACCAGCCGTCGGTGACGATGTGGTGCAGCGCCAGCAGGAGCACGTGCTCGCCTGGTCCCCGCCGGAACAGCCGCGCCCGCAGCAGCGGGCCGGTGCGCAGGTCGAACGGCCGCAGGGCCTCCCGCGCGAGCGCTTCTTCCGTGAAGTCCTCGACGGGCAGCTCGACCGCGTACGGCTCCCGCACGAACTGGGCACCGCGGCCGTCGACCGCTTCGAACGTCGTGCGCAGCGACTCGTGCCGCGCGACCAGCGTGTCCAGCGCCCGCCGCAGCGCCTCGACGTCGAGGTCGCCGCGCAGCAGCAGCGCCGTGGGCGACAGGTACTCGGTGCCGCCGGGTTCGAACTCGTCGAGGAACCACAACCGCTGCTGGGCGAAGGAAAGCGGCAGGGCGCCGTCGCGGGCGACGACCGGGATCGGGTCCACAGTGGACCGCCCGGCCGGCAGCGCGGCGGCGAACGCGCCGAGGGTCGGCGCGGTGAACAGCACGCGCGGCGAGACCTCGGCGCCGAGTTCGGCCCGCACCCGCGAGGTGATCCGCATGCTGAGGAGGGAATCGCCGCCCAGCTCGAAGAAGCTGTCGGTGACGCCCACCCGCTCGACGCCGAGCACGCCGGCCCAGATCTCGGCCAGCCGCCGTTCGGTGTCCGTCCGCGGGGCCACGAACCCGGCGGCGGTGTCCCGCCCGGGCGCGGGCAGCGCGCGGCGGTCGACCTTGCCGTGCCGGGTCAGCGGCACCGCGTCGAGGGAGACGTACGCGGTCGGCACGAGGTGGGCCGGCAGCCGGTCCCGCAGCCAGTCGCGCAGCCCGGCGGTCTCGCCGACGACGTAGGCGACGAGCCGGCCGTCGCGGGCGGCCACGGTGGTGTCGGCGACCGCCGGGTGCCGGCGCAGGACCGCCTCGACCTCGCCGGGCTCGACGCGGAAGCCGCGGATCTTGACCTGGTCGTCGACGCGGCCGAGGTAGTCGAGCCGGCCGTCGCCGGTCCAGCGGACGCGGTCGCCCGTGCGGTACATCCGGCTCCCGGGCGGCCCGAAGGGATCGGCCACGAACCGGTCCGCGGTCAGCCCCGGGCGGCCGAGGTAGCCGCGGGCGAGCTGGGGCCCGGCGAGGAACAGCTCCCCGGGCACTCCAGCGGGCACCGGCTCGCCGCCGTCGTCGAGCACGTACGCGCCCAGGTTGGGCAGCGGCCGCCCGATCAGCGGGCGGTCCCCGGTCACCGGCGCGTGCACGGCGTCCACCGTCACCTCGGTGGGGCCGTAGTAGTTGAGGCAGGTGATCCCGGACGCGGCCAGCTCCCGCCAGAGCGCTTCGCCGGTCGCCTCGCCGCCGACCATCACCGTGCCGGGCCGGTGCTCGCCGGTCAGCAACCCGGCGTCGACGAGCTGGCGCAGGTACGCCGGGGTGAGGTCGAGCAGGTCGATCCGGTGCTCGCGCAGGTAGCGGACGGCGGCGGCCGGGTCGAGCCGGGTGTCGTCGTCGAGCACGTGCAGCTCGTGGCCGTCGGCCAGCGCCAGCAGCCCTTCCCACGAGGTGTCGAAGGACAAGGACGCGGTGAGCGCGAACCGCTGCCGCGCGTCGCCGAAGAAGACCCCGCGGTGGGCCGCCAGGAGGTTCATCAGGCCGCGGTGTTCGACCACGACCCCCTTGGGCGTGCCGGTCGAGCCGGACGTGTAGATCACGTAGGCGGCGGTGTCCGCGCTCGCCCGGCCCGGCTCCGCGGGCGGCACCGGGTCGGTGGGACGGCCGAGGACGAGCACCGGGCGGGCGTCGTCGAGCAGGAACCGCACGCGTTCCTCGGGCAGGTCCGGGTCGATCGGCAGGTACACCGCGCCCGCCTTGAAGATGGCCAGGACGGCGATGACGGCCTCGGCCGAGCGCGGCAGCGCCACCGCGACCACCCGCTCCGGCCCGGCGCCCTGGGCGACGAGCTCCCGCGCCAGGCGGGTGGCCCGCGCGTCGACCTCGGCGAAGTCGAGGACCGTGTCGCGGAAGACGAGAGCGGTCTCGTGCGGGATGCGGGCGGCGGTCGCCTCGAACACGTCCAGGACCGTGCCCTCGGGGATCTCGCGCGGCTCGCCACTCCCCCACGTGAGCAAGTCGTTCCGCTCGCCGGGGGTCAGCGAAGACAGCGAGCCGAGGCGGCTTTCCGGGTCGGCGGCGAACGCGCGGACGAGCCCGGCGAGCTGCCCGGCCAAGCGCTCCGCCGTGGCGGCGTCGAACAACCGGGGGTCGTAGGACAGTTCCAGGCCCAGCCGGTCGTGCAGGTACGCGGTCAGGTTCAGCGCGAAGCTCGTGGTGTCGAGGGAGTCGACGTCGACCACGCGCACGCCGTCCTGCCCGCTGTCCTCGATCGGGTAGTTCTCGAACACCACGACGCTGTCGAACAACGCGGTGCCCGACGGGACGCCGGCGAACGCCTGGACCTGGGACAGGGCCAGGAAGTCGTGGCGGCGAGCCTCGGCCTGCGCCGCCTGCAACTCACGAAGCCACTCCGCCACCGGCTGTCCACTCCGGACTTCGACGCGGGTGGGCACGGTGTTGATGAACATGCCGATCATCGCCTCGACACCCGGCAGGCTCTCCGGGCGGCCGGACACCGTGGTGCCGAACAGCACGTCGGATTCCCCCGCGTAACGCGACAGCAGGACCGCCCACGCGCCCTGCACGACGGTGTTCACCGTCAGCGCGGCGGCCTTCGCCGCGGCGTGCACGCCGGCCGACTCCTCGGGCGTGAGCTCGACGAGCACCGCGTCCGCGGACTCGGCGCGGTGCGCTTCCCGCGGCCGCCGGTCGTACGGCAGCGGCGTCGGCGTGGTGAACCCGGAAAGCGCCTCGCGCCAGTGGTTTTCGGCCTCGCCGGCGTCCTGCTCGGCGAGCCAGGCCAGGTAGTCGCGGAAGGGACGGCGGGGCACCAGCCGTGCGGCCCGGCCGCCGGCGATCGCCGTGTACTGCTCGACGACCTCACCGAAGACCTGCGCCGTGCTCCAGCCGTCGAGCAGGACGTGGTGGGAGGTCCACAGCAGCTGGACCTCGTCGTCGGTGAGCCGCGCGATGGCCAGGCGCATCAGCGGCGGCGTGGTCAGGTCCATGCCCGCGGCGAGGTCCGCGGCGAGCAGGTCCGTCAGGGCCGCCTGCTGCTCGGCCGGCGTGCGGCCGCGCCAGTCGTGGTGCGTGACCGGGACGCGGACGTCGCGGTGGACCAGCTGGAGCGGCTCCTCGACGCCGTCCCACACGGTGCTGGTGCGCAGGATCGGCGTGCGGTCGACGACGCGCTGCCACGCCTCGGCGAGCGCCGCCGGGTCGCCGGCCCCGGCGAGCCGGAGCCGGAACTGGTCGAAGTAGGCGTTCGAGCCGTGGTCGACCAGGCTGTGGAACAGCATGCCCGCCTGCAGCGGGGTGAGCGGGTAGATGTCCTCGACGTCGCGGCCGTCGCCGGCCAGTCGATCGACGGCGGCTTGGTCGAGGCGCGCCAGCGGGAAGTCCGACGGCGTGCGCCCGCCGGCGACGGCGCAGTGGCCGATGATGCCGCGCAGGGCGTCCAGGGTCTCCTCGGCGAGGGCGCGGACCGTGCTTTCGTCGTGGACGTCGGCCGAGTACTCCCAGGTGAGGTGCAGCTCGCCGCCCTCGACGACGCCGATGACGTCGAGCAGGTACGGCCGGGTGGCGTCCGGGTCGGTGTCGTGCCCGAGGCTTTCGCCCCGGCCGCGGTACCAGCCGTCGTCGCCGGTGCCGACGTCCCAGCGGCCGTGGTAGTTGAACGAGATCCGCGGCGCGGGGTGGTCGCGGAACCCGGCGTCGCTCAGGTAGCGCAGGGCTTCGTAGCCGGCGCCCTTGTCGGGGACCGCGCGCAGCTGTTCTTTGACGCTCTTGAGGACTTCGCCCCAGTCGCCACCGGGCACGGTGAGGGCCAGGGGGTACTGGGCGGTGAACCAGCCGATCGTGCGGGACAGGTCGTGCGGCGCGGCGATCTCCTCGCGGCCGTGGCCTTCCATGGCGAGCAGCACCGCCTGCTCCCCGGTCCAGCGGGCGAGGACGCGGCCGAGCGCGCTCAGCAGGACGTCGTTGACCTCGGTCCGGTACGCCGGGGGCACGTCCTGCAGGAGCGCCGCGGTCTCGGTCCGGCCGAGTGACATCGAGACCGCGCGCCCCGATCGGGCGGTGGCGCGGCCGGAGCGGTCGACCGGGAGCTCCGCCCTCGCCTCGCGCAGGGCGGTTTCCCAGTACCCGGCCTGGTGGTCGAGGCGTCCCGCTTGCGCGTGTCCGGCCAGGGTGCGGGCCCAGTGCGTGAACGACGTGCCGACCGGCTCCAGCGCTTCGCCGTGGTAGGCGCGGTCCAGGTCGGCGAGCAGGATGCGCCACGACACGCCGTCCATGACCAGGTGGTGCGCGGTCAGGAACAGCTGCGGCGGCCGGTCGGCGAAGGTGAACAGCACGGCGCGCCACACCGGTCCGGCGACGATGTCGAGCGACGTCTGCGCGCGCAGCGCTTCGGCGTGCAGGGCGGCGGGCACGTCGTCCACTTCGGACAGGTCGACCTGGCGCAGCAGCTCGGCGTCCTCGGTTTCGGCCGGCTCCTGGGTCCAGCCGCCGTCGGTGCGGGAGAACCGCATCCGCAGGGCGTCGTGGCGCTCGGCGACTCGGCGCAACGCGGAGGCCAGCGCGGGCACGTCCACAGAGGACAGCACGACGTGCACGGACATGGTGAGCCGCCACGGTTCGGGCAGGTGCTCGACCAGCCACGACTGGATCGGGCCGAGCGGCGCGGGCCCGCCGGGATCCGCCGCGGCGGGCACCACCGGGGCACCGGCCGTGACGACGCGGGCGAGTTCGGCGATGGTCTGGTGCCGGAACAGGTCCTTCGACGACACCGTCAGGCCGGCCTGCCGCGCCCGGGCGACGACCTGGATGCTGAGGATCGAATCGCCGCCGAGGCCGAAGAAGTTGTCCTCGACGCCGACCCGCTCGACGCCGAGCACCGCCGACCACACCCCGGCGAGCGTGGTCTCGACGTCCGTGCGCGGGGCCACGTACCGGGTTTCGGTGCGGGCGCCGGGTTCGGGCAGCGCGCGCTGGTCGAGCTTGCCGTTGGCGTTGAGCGGCAGCTTTTCCAGCGGCACGAACACCGCGGGGACCATGTGCGACGGCAGCGAGCGCGCGAGGAATTCCCGCAGCGCCGTCGTGCCGGGGACGGCGCCGGTGAGGTAGGCGACGAGCCGGCGCGCGTCGCCGGTGCCGTGGGCCAGCACCGCGGCGCCGGTGACGTCGGGGTGCGCGCTCAGTGCGGCCTCGACTTCGCCTAGCTCGATGCGGAAGCCGCGGATCTTCACCTGCTGGTCGGCGCGGCCGCGGTAGTCCAGCTCGCCGCCGGCGGTCCAGCGCAGCAGGTCGCCGGTGCGGTACATCCGCGTGCCCGGCGCGCCGAACGGGTCGGCGACGAACCGGGACGCGGTCAGGCCCGCCCGGTTCAGGTACCCGCGGGCCAGGCCGGCCCCGGCGACGTACAGCTCGCCGGTGACGCCGGGCGGGACCGGCGCGAGCCCGGCGTCGAGGACGTAGGCGCGCAAGTCGGGGATCGGCACGCCGGCGGTGGCCGGGCCGTCCTCGCCGAGCTCCCGGTGGGTGACGTGCACGGTGGTTTCGGTGATGCCGTACATGTTCACCAGCCGCGGCCCGCCGGGGTGCCGCCGTCGCCACTCGGCGAGCCGGGACGCGTCCAGCGCTTCGCCGCCGAAGATCACGTACCGCAGGCTGAGCGGCGCGGACGGCAGCGTGCCCAGCCGGTAGAACGCCGACGGCGTCTGGTTGAGCACGGTCACCCGCTCCTCGGCCAGCAGCGCGAGGAAGTCCTCCGGCGAGCGGACGGTGTCGGCGGGCACGACGACGAGCCGGCCGCCGTGCAGCAACGCGCCCCACAGCTCCCACACCGAGAAGTCGAAGGCGTAGGAGTGGAACAGCGTCCACACGTCCCGCTCGCCGAACCCGAACCAGTGCGCGGTCGAGGAGAACAGCCGCGTGACGTTGGCGTGCGGGATGAGTACGCCCTTGGGCACGCCGGTCGAGCCCGAGGTGTAGATGACGTACGCGGTGTTCGCGGGGTCGACGCGCACGCCCGGATCGGTGTCCGGCCGCCCGTCGGCGGTCACGTCGTCGACGACGCACACCGGGTTCGCGTCGGCCAGCATCGCCTCGATCCGCGCCGCCGGGTAGGCGGGGTCGATCGGCAGGTACCCCGCGCCCGCCTTGAGCACGGCGAGCACCGCCACCACGAGGTCGGCCGAGCGCGGCAGCCGCAGCGCGACCAGCCGCTCCGGCCCGGCACCCTCGGCGATGAGCCGGTGGGCCAGGCGGTTGGCGCGCTCGTCCAGCTCGCGGTAGGTCAGCTCGGTGGTCCCGCTGGTCACCGCGACGGCGTCCGGCGTGCGGGCGGCCTGCGCGGCGAACAGCTCGGGCAGCGTCGGTTCCGCCGGAGCGACCGCGGTGGGGTTCCACTGCGTCAGCACGAGGTCGCGGTCGGCGGCGGTGGTCCAGGGCAGCCGGGCCAGCGGGTGGTCCGGGGCCGCGGCGATGCCGTCGAGGAGCGTGCCCAGCCAGCCGGTCAGCCGCTCGATCGTGGCCGCGCCGAACAGGTCGGTGTTGTAGTTGACGACGCCGTCGAGCCGCCCGGCCGTCTCCTGGAAGTGGACCATCAGGTCGAAGCCCGCGGTGACGACCGGCGGCGCCAGTTCTTCGATGTCGAGCCCGGGCATCGCGGACCGGGCGTCCGGGGTGTTGTGCAGCACGACCATCGCCTGGCACAGCGGGGTGCGGCTGGTGTCGCGGTCGGGTTGCAGGTCGTCGACGACGCGGTCGAAGGGGACGTCCTGGTGGGCGAACGCGTCGAGCACGGTGTCGCGGACGCCGGCCAGGAACTCGCCGAAGCCCTGCCGCAGGTCCACTGTGGACCGCAGGACGAGGGTGTTGACGAAGAACCCGACCAGGCCTTCGAGTTCGGTGCGCTCGCGGCCGGACACGACGGTGCCGACCGCGATGTCGCGCTGCCCGGACCAGCGGGCGAACAGCAGCTGGCAGGCGGCGAGCAGGGTCATGAAGAGGGTGCCGCCGTGCCGCCGGGACAGCTCCTGCAGGCGCGCGGTCGTCCCGGCCGGGATGCTGAACTCGTGCAGGGCGCCGTTCTTCGTGCGGACCGCCGGGCGCGGCCGGTCGGCCGGCAGGTCCAGCACCGGGACGCCGTCGAGGCGGTGGCGCCAGTAGCTGAGCTGCTCCTCGAGCTCGGCTCCTTCGAGGCGACGGCGCTGCCAGACCGCGTAGTCGGCGTACTGCACCGGCAACGGCGGCAGTTCCTCTTCGCGGTAGAGCGCGGCCAGCTCGCGCAGCAGCACACCGGCCGACCAGCCGTCGGTGACGATGTGGTGCAGCACCATGGTGAGCACGTGGTCGTCCGGCGCGAGCCGGGTGAGCGCGACCCGCAGCAGCGGGCCGGTGTGCAGGTCCACCGGTCCGCCCGCGCCGGCCAGCGCCGAGCCGAGGTCGCCGTCGGTGATCGGCACCCGGACGGCGTGCGGCGGGTGGACGACCTGGACGCCGTGGCCGTCGACCGTGGTGAACGTCGTGCGCAGGGACTCGTGGCGGGCGACGAGCGCGGTGAAGGCCCGGTCGAGCGCGGCGGTGTCGAGCTCGCCGCGCAGGCGCAGCACGGTCGGCGAGACGTACTCGGTGCTGCCCGGTTCGAACTCGTCGAGGAACCAGAGCCGTTGCTGGGCGAAGGAAAGCGGCGCTTCGAGGCGGCCGCCGTCGCGCGGCAGGAGCGGGATCCGTTCCGCGGGGATCGCCGCGTCGGGGAGTTCGGCGGCCAGCCGGGCCGGGGTCGGCGCGGTGAAGACGAGCCGGGCCGGGACGTCGGTGCCGAGCGCGTCCCGCAGCCGGGCGACCACGCGGATGCCGCGCAGGGAGTCGCCGCCGAGGTCGAAGAAGTCGTCGTCGACACCGACGCGCTCGACGCCGAGGACTTCCGCCCAGACGTCGGCGACCAGCTGCTCGCGTTCGGTGCGCGGCGCCACGTACTCCGTGGCGGCGGCCAGTTCGGGGTCGGGCAGCGCGCGGCGGTCGAGCTTGCCGTGGCGGGTCAGCGGGAGCCGGTCGAGCGCGACGAAGGCGGACGGCACGAGGTGGGCCGGGAGCGTCCGGCCGAGGGCGGCACGCAGGCCGCCGGGGTCGCCGACGACGTAGGCCACGAGCCGGCCGCCGCGCGCGTCCACAGCGGCGTCGGTGACGCCGGGCTGGGCGCGGAGAGCCGCCTCGACCTCGCCGGGTTCGATGCGGAAGCCGCGGACCTTGACCTGGTCGTCGAGGCGGCCGAGGTGCTCGAGCTGCCCGTCGGCGGTCCAGCGGACGCGGTCGCCGGTGCGGTAGAGCCGGGTGCCGGGTGCGCCGAAGGGGTCGGCGGTGAACCGGTCCGCGGTCAGGCCGGGGCGGCCGAGGTAGCCGCGGGCGAGCTGGGCGCCGGCGAGGCAGAGTTCGCCGGGGACGCCGGGCGGGACGAGCCGCAGGTGGTCGTCGAGGACGTACGCGCGGACGTTCCCGAGCGGCCGCCCGATCACCGGCCGCGCACCGGTGATCGGGGTCCTGGTCGCGTCCACAGTGGACTCGGTGGGACCGTAGTAGTTGTGCGCCTCGGTGTCCGCGGTGGCGAGTTCGCGCCAGAGGTCCTCGGGCAGGGCTTCGCCCCCGACCATGAGGAACCGCGGCCGGTGCTCGCCGGTCAGCAGGCCGGCGGGCAGCAGCTGCCGCAGGTAGGAGGGCGTGACGTCGAGGAAGTCGACGTGCTCGTCCCGCACGTACCGGGTCAGCGCGGCCGGGTCGAGGCGGGTCTCGTCGTCGATCAGGTGCAGCTCGTGCCCGTCGGCGAGCAGGAGCGGGCCTTCCCACGAGGTGTCGAAGGACAGCGTCGCGGTGAGGGCCACGCGCAGGGGTTCGCGGCCGAAGACGGTGCGGTGGTCGGCGAGCAGGTTCATCAGCGCCGCGTGTTCGACGACGACGCCCTTGGGGGTCCCGCTCGAGCCGGAGGTGTGGATGACGTAGGCGGCGTCGGCCGGGTGCGGCCCCTCCGGCCGAGGGCCGCCGGTGGCCCCGGCGTCGTCCAGCACGACGACGACCGGGTCGGTGTCGGCCAGCAGCACCTGGACCCGCTCGGGCGGCAGGCCGGGGTCGATCGACAGGTGCACGGCACCGGCCTTGAGCACGGCGAACAGCGCGATGACGGCGTCGGCGGACCGCGGCAGGAGCACAGCGACGACCCGGTCCGGGCCGGCACCGCGGGCGGCGAGGTCCGCGGCCAGCGCGTCGGTGCGGGCGGCGAGTTCGGCGAAGGTGAGCCGGGTGGTGCCGCAGACGAGCGCGGTGGCTTCGGGCCGGGTGCGGGCCTGGTGGTCGAGGAGGGCGACGACGGTGCCGCCGGGGACGTCACCGGCGGTGCTCCCCCACTCCAGCAGCCGCCGCTCCTCCGCTTCGGACGTCAGCGGCAACTCGGCGATCGGCCGCGCCGGCTCCGCCGCGATCGCCGTCAGCAGGCGCACCAGGTGCGTGCTCAGCCGGTCGATCGTGGGGGCGTCGAACAGCTCCGTGCGGTACTCGACCAGCCCGGCCAGCCGCCCGCCGGACTCTTCGAACTCCACCGTGAGGTCGAAGTTCGCCGAGTCACGCCCGACCCCCATCGGCTCGACCGCCAGCCCGGGCAGCGACAGCCCGCCGCCGGTCGCGGTGTGCAGCAGCACCATCACGTCGAACAGCGGGTTGCGCCCCGGATCGCGGCCGGCGTCGACCAGCTCGTCGAAGGGCACGTCGTCGTGGGCGAACGCGTCCAGCACGGTCTGCTTGGCCGCCGCCAGGTGCTCGGCGAAGGACCGTTCGGCGTCCACAGTGGACCGCAGCACGACGGTGTTGACGAAGAACCCGACGACCCGCTGCAGTTCCGGCCGGTCCCGCCCCTGCACGACCGTCCCGAGCGCGATGTCCTCCTGCCCCGAGTAGCGCGCGAACAGCGCCTGGCACGCGGCCAGCAGCACGGTGAACAGCGTGGTCTCCGACGTCCGCGCCAGCTCCGCGAGCCGCGCGGAAACGGCGTCGGGCACGGCGAACTCGGCGACCGCGCCGGCGGTCCCCTTGGTCGCCGGCCGCGGGTGGTCGGTGGGCAGGTCCAGCGGGGTGATCCCGGCGAGCTGCCGCTTCCAGTGCGCGAGCCCCGCCGGCCGGGTGGGGCGATCGTGCTGCCAGGCCGCGAAGTCGGCGTACTGCAGGGCCTGCGCGGGCAGGTCCGCGCCGCGGTAGAGCGCGCTCAGGTCGTCGGTGAGCACGCCCATCGAGGCGCCGTCGGTGGCGATGTGGTGGACGCTCACCAGCAGCACGTGCTCGGCCGGCCCGAGCCGGGCCAGCAGCGCGCGCAGCACCGGCCCGCGCGCGAGGTCGAACGGCTTCGCGTACTCGGCCCGCAGGACCGCGTCCAGATCGGCGGCCCCGACGTCGACGACGGGCAGCGCGACCTCGTACGGCGGTTCGATCCGCTGCACGGGCTCGCCGTCGACCTCGGCGAACGTCGTCCGCAGCGGTTCGTGCCGGGCGACCAGCGCGCTCAGCGCGGCCGCGAGCGCGTCGACGTCGAGCACGCCGGTCAGGCGCAACGCGAAGGCGCTGTTGTATTCGGGGTCGTCGGGCCGCAACCGGCTGAGGAACCACAACCGGCGCTGCGCGGACGACAGCGGCAGCGGACGGGAACGGTCGGCGGCCGGGATCCCCGAAGCCGGACCGGCCGTCCCCGCCATCCGCGCGCGCAACTGTTCCCGCAGGTGGGCGGGCAGTGCCGCGATGCGGTCCTGTCTGGACGAAGTCATGGGGACGTCCTCACGCTTCCTGGTCGGAGGCGAGGCTTTCGAGCTCGCCCAAGATGAGTTGGCGGAACGGCGGGCCGATGCGCCCCAATGTGGCGTTGGGTGCGTCCAGCGCACCCAATGTGGCGTTCGGTGCGTCCAGCGCACCCAACGCCACATTGGGGGCATCCGGGAGCTTCGCGGCATCGGCGCCGGGCAGGTCTTCGCGGGTCATCGGGACTCCTGGTCGGAGGCGAGGCTTTCGAGCTCGCCCAAGATGAGTTCCTCGACGGTGCCCGCGAGCCCCGCGATCGTGCGCGACGTCAGCACGTCCGCCGGGGTCACGCGGACCGCGAACAGCGCGCTCGCTTTCGCCGCGATGTGCAGGCTCTTCAGCGAATCGCCGCCGAGGGCGAAGAAGCTGTCTTCGGCGCCGATGCGGTCCGTGCCGAGGACTTCGGCCCAGATCGCCGCGAGGGCGCGCTCGGTGTCGGTCGACGGCTCGACGTGCTCGGCGGGTCCCGCGGCCGGGGCGGGCAGGGCCCGCCGGTCGAGTTTGCCGTTGGCGCTCACCGGGATCCGCTCCAGCGCCACGATCGCCGACGGCACCAGGTAGTCCGGCAGCACCCCGGCCAGGAACGCGCGCAGGGTCTCCGGGCCGGCGTCCGACACCACGTACGCCACGAGCTGCTTGACCCCCGGCCGGTCCTCGCGGACGACGACCGCCGCCTGCGCCACCTCGGGGTGGCGGGCCAGCACGGCCTCGGCCTCGCCGGGTTCGACGCGGAAGCCGCGCAGCTTGACCTGGTCGTCGGCGCGGCCGAGGAACTCCAGCGTGCCCGCCGCCGTCCAGCGGACGACGTCGCCCGTGCGGTACATGCGGTGCCCCGCCGGGCCGGCCGGGTCGGCGACGAACCGGTCGGCGGTCAGGCCGGGACGGCCGCGGTAGCCGCGCGCCAGCCCCGCGCCGGCCAGGTACAGCTCGCCCGGGACGCCCGGCGGCACCGGGCGCAGCGAGCGGTCCAGCACGCGGGCCCGCATCCCGGCCAGCGGACGGCCGATCGGGATCCGGTCCGGGACCACGTCGGCCATCGGGTGCGAAGTGGCGAACGTCGTCGTCTCGGTCGGGCCGTAGCCGTCGACGACCCGAAGCCCGGGACACGCCGTCAGCACGCGCCGCACCGCAGCCGCGGGCACGACGTCGCCGCCCGTCCAGACCTCCTGCAGGCCCGCGAAACAGTCCGGGGTTTCCTGCGCCAGCACCCGGAACAGGCCCGCGGTCAGCCACATCGCGGTCAGCCGGTGCTCGCGGACCAGCTCCCGCAACGTCACCTCGTCGACGCCGTCACCGGGCGCGGCGACGACCGTGCCGCCGTTCAGCAGCGGCACCCACAGTTCGTACGTCGTCGCGTCGAACGCCAGCGGCGAGTGCAACAGGACCCGCTCGTGCGCGCCGCCGCGGAACCGCTCGTCCGCGGCCAGCGCGGCGACGTCGCGGTGGCGCACCGCGACACCCTTCGGCGTGCCGGTCGAGCCGGAGGTGTACATGACGTAGGCGACCTGCTCCGGGTCGACGTCGACGGCCGGGTCGGCGTCGGGTTCATCGTCCACGGAGGACAGCAGGATGGTCGTCGCGTACGGCTGGTCCGCTTCGGCGACGACGAACCGGACGCCGTCGAGCAGCAGCCGCTGCCGCTCGGCCGGGGCCCGCGTGTCGAGCGGGAGGTAGGCCCCGCCCGCCTTGACCACGGCCAGTTCCGCGACCACCGCCCCGGCCCGCCCGACGGCCAGTCCGACCGGCTCCTCCGGCCGCAGTCCGAGCCCGATCAGCCGGTTGGCCAGCCGGTTCGCGCGCCGGTTCAGCTCGCGGTAGCTGACCGCTTCGCCGTCCAGCACCGCCGCCACCGCGTCCGGCCGGGCCCGGACCTGATCGGCGAACAACGCCGGCAGCGAGCGGGGCGGCGGCTCCGCGCCGGTCGCCGTCCACTCGCGCAGCAGCCGTTCCTCGTCCGGCGTGGTCATCGGAACCTCGCCGACCGGCCGGCCGCCGTCGGCGGTCAGCTCCCGCAGCAGCGTGAGCAGGTGCCCCGCGAGCCGGGTGGCCGTCGAACTGTCGAACAGCGCCGGGTCGTACCCGAAGTCGACCGCCAGCTCCCGGCCGGGTGAGGCGACGACGGTGAGCGGGAAGTTGGTCGTCTCCCGCGCGGAGAGGTCGCGCACGGTCAGGCCGTGCCCGGCTTCGGCGGCCGTGATCGGGTAGTTCTCGAACACCACCAGGCTCTCGCACAGGTTCACCCCGCCCGGCAGCCCGGCCCAGCCCTGCACGCGGGCCAGCGGCAGGTGCCCGTGCCGCCGGGCCTCGGCCTGCGCGGCCTGCACCCCGGCCAGCCACCCGGCCACGCCGGCGCCGCGGTCGACCTCGACCCGCACCGGCAGCGTGTTGATGAAGATGCCGGTGATCTCGTCGACGCCCGCGATCTCGGCCGGGCGGCCGGACGCGGTCGCGCCGAACACGACGTCGTCGTGCCCGCTGCAGGCGGCCAGCAGCAGCGCCCACGCGCCCTGCAGCACGACGTTGTGGGTGAGGCCGTGCCGCTTGACGAACGCGTCGAGCCGCGCGGTCTCGGCTTCGGTCAGGTGCACCGGCAGCCACTCCGACGAGCAGGGCACGCTCGCGCACGCCCGGTCACCCGGGATCGGCGTCGGGCCTTCGACACCGGCGAGCGCGGTGCGCCAGAAGCGTTCGGCGTCCGCCTGGTCGTGGCCGGCCAGCCAGGTCAGGTAGTCGCGGAACGGCGGCCGGGTGGGCAGCGGCTGGCCGGCGTAGGCCGTGCAGACGTCCGAAAGCACCTGGAAGACGCTCCAGCCGTCGAGCAGCACGTGGTGGAACGTCCACAGCACCTGGACTTCCGTCGCCGACACCCGCGCGAGCGTGACCCGCATCAGCGGCGCGACGGCGAGGTCGAGCCCCTGCGCGCGGTCCTCGGCGAGCAGTTTCGGCAGTTCCGCGGCCGCGTCGAGCCCGGTCCAGTGGAGGTGGCGGACCGGCAGCCGCACCTCGTTTCGCACCACCTGCAACGGCTCTTCGACGCCGGCCCACACGAAGGCCGTGCGCAGGACCGGGGTCCGGTCGACGACCCGCTGCCACGCCTCGCCGAGCCGCCCCGGGTCCGTGACGCCGTCGAGCACGAACGTCGCCTGCTCGACGTACATGCCCTGCTCGGTCTGCGAAAGCCCGTGGAAGACCATCCCGCCCTGCATCGGCGTGAGCGGGTAGACGTCCTCGACGGCCCGCCCGTCGCCGACCAGGGTGTCCACTCCGGCCTGATCGAGCGCGGCGAGCGGGAAGTCCGACGGCGTGCGGCCCCCGGCGTCCGGCTCGGCGCAGTGGGCGATGATCTCCCGCAGCGCGGCCAGCATCCGCTCGGCCAGCGCCTCGACCGTGGCCCGGTGGTGCAGCCCGGTGGCGTGCGCCCAGGTCAGCTCCAGCGTCCCGCCGGTGACCCGGCCGACCACGTCGAGCGCGTGGGTCCGGGGCGCGTCCGGGTCGACGTCGGCGTCGAGCGCCCCGGCCCGGAACGGACCGCCGTCGGCGTCGTCGAAACGCCCGAGGTAGTTGAAGCTCACCAAGGGATCGATGTCCGGCGCGGTCCCGGTCAGGTACCGCAGCGCGCCGTAGCCGATCCCCCGCCGCGGCACCGCACGCAGCTGCTCCTTCACCGACTTCAGCGCCTCGCCCCAGTCTTCGGGGACGTCGACGGCGACCGGGAACACGCTGGTGAACCAGCCGACCGTCCGCGAGAGGTCGACGTCGTCGAAGAGTTCCTCGCGGCCGTGGCCTTCCAAGTCGATCACCGGCACCTGACCGGTCCAGTCGCGCAGCACGCGGCCGAGCGCGGCCAGGAGGACGTCGTTGACCTGCGTGCGGTAGACCTCCGGCACGTCCCGCAGCAGCGCACGCGTCTCGTCGCCGGTGAGCCGGACGGTCACCTCGGCGGTCCCGCCGATCGTCGCGGGCCCGTCCCCGTCGGCGGGCAGCGGCGGAACCGGCGGGAGCGCCCGCCAGTGCGCCAGCTCGTCGTCGAAGCCGCCGGCCGCGGCGTGCCCGGCGAGCCGCCGGGCCCACGTGAGGTACGACGTCGTCTTCGGCCCGAGGTCCCCGCCTCGGTAGGCGGTTTCGAGGTCCTCCAGCAGGATCCGCCAGGAAACCCCGTCGACGACGAGGTGGTGCACGGCCAGCAGCACCCGCCGCCCCTCGGCCACGGCCGTCAGCAGCGGTCCGTGTTCGACGTCGAAGTCGACGTGCTCGGCCAGCAGATCGGCGGGCCAGACCGGTTCGCCGTGCTGGACGCGCCCGCGCGGCGTCTGCTCGAACCGCAGCCGGAGCGCGTCGTGGTGGGCCCAGACCGCGGCCAGGGCCCGGCGCAGCGCGGGTTCGTCGACGTCGCCGTCGAACTCCAGCACCACGCGCTGGTCGAACCGGTCCGGCTGGCCCGCGAAGTACCAGCGCTGGATCGGGGTGAGCGGGGCGGTGCCGGTGACCGGGCCCTGCTCACCCCGCGGCCCGGGGTCGCCGCCCGCCTGGGCGGCCAGCGCGGCGAGCGTCGGGTGCCGGAAGACGTCGTGCGGCAGCAGCGTCAGCCCGGCGCGGCGGGCCCGCGACACGACCTGGATGCTGAGGATCGAGTCGCCGCCGAGTGCGAAGAAGTTCGCGTCGGCGCCGAGCTCGCCGGTGCCGAGCACGTCCGCCCAGATCGCGGCCAGCGTCCGCTCGGCGTCGGTGGTGAGAGCCGTGCGCGCGCCGGCCGCGCCGAACTCGGGCGCGGGCAGGGCCTGCCGGTCGAACTTCCCGTTGACGGTCAACGGGAAGCTCTCGAGCCGGACGAACGCGGCGGGCACCATGTAGTCGGGCAGCGTGCGGCCCAGGAACGCGGCGAGGTCGCCGGCGTCGCCGGTGTAGTACGCGACGAGCCGCTTGATCCCGTGGTCCTCGCGGGCCAGCACGGCGGCCTGGCCGACACCCGGGTGCGCGGCCAGCGCGGCCTCGATCTCGCCGGGTTCGATCCGGAACCCGCGGACCTTGACCTGCTCGTCGGCGCGGCCGGTGTACTCCAGCTCGCCGCGCGCGTTCCAGCGGACCAGGTCGCCAGTGCGGTACATCCGCTCCCCCGGCGGCCCGAACGGGTCCGGCCGGAACCGGTCGGCGGTCAGGCCGGGATCGCCGAAGTACCCGCGGGCCAGTCCCGCGCCGGCCAGGTGCAGCTCGCCCGGCGCGCCCGGCGGCACCGGCCGCAGGTCCGCGTCGAGGACGTAGGCCCGCATGTTGTCCAGCGGCTTCCCGATCGGGACGGTCTCGGGCACCGCGCCCGGCATCGGGTGCGAGGTCGCGAACGTCGTCGTCTCGGTCGGGCCGTAGCCGTCGACGACCGTGGTCTCCGGGCAGGCTTCCCGCACCCGCCGGACCGCGGCGGCGGGGACGGCGTCGCCGCCGGCCCACACCTCCCGCATGCCGCGGAAGGTGTCCGGGGCTTCCTGCGCCAGCAGCCGGAACAGACCCGCGGTGAAGAAAGCACCGTGGACGCGGTGCTCGGCGATGATCCGCCGGTAGGTGTCGACGTCGAGGTCGCCGGGCGGGGCGACGACGACCGTGCCGCCGCTCAGCAGCGGCACCCACAGTTCGTACGTCGAGGCGTCGAACGCCGGGGAAGCGTGCAGCAGCACCCGCTCGTGCGCGGCGAACCGCCGGTCGGCCGCCAGCGCGACGACGTCACGCTGCCGCACGGCGACGCCCTTCGGCTTGCCCGTCGAACCCGAGGTGTACATGACGTAGGCGAGGTTGCCCGGAACCGCCTGCCGCACCGGGGCTTCCGCCCGTGAACCACCGGGCGCCACCAGGTGTCCACTGTGGACCTCGGCCGCGGTCCCGGCCCGGCTCTCGTCGGTGATCAGGATCGGCACGCCGGTCAGCAGCGTCTTCAGCCGCGGGGCCGGGGCGCGGGTGTCGAGCGGCAGGTAGGCCGCCCCGGCCAGGACGGTGGCGAGTTCGGCGACGACCAGGTCCGGCGAGCGGTCCAGGAGCACGCCGACGACCGTCTCGGGCCCGGCGCCGAGGGACGCCAGGTGCCGGGCCAGCCGCCCGGCGCGCTCGGCCAGCTCCGCGTAACTCACTTCGACGTCGTCGCCGGCCAGCGCGACGGCGTCCGGGGTGCGGGCCACCTGCGCGGCGAACAGCTCGGCCAGGGTGCCGTCCGGCACCGGGTGCGCGGTGTCGTTCCAGGCGGTCAGCACCTGGTGGCGGTCGGCGGCGGTGAGCAGGTCGATGCCGTCGAGCGGGCGGTGCAGGTCCTCGGCGAAGGCGTCGAGGACGCGGGTGAGCTGAGAGGCGATCCGCTCGGCGGTCGCGGCGTCGAACAGGTCCGGGTCGTAGCCGACGTCGAGGGTGATCCGCTCCCCCGGCGAGGCGACGACGCTGAGCGGGTAGTTGGTCGCCTCGGCGGCGTCCACGTCGCGCAGCCGCAGCCCGTGCGCCGCGCCCGCGGCGGCGTCGACCGGGTAGTTCTCGAAGACGACGAGGCTGTCGAAGAGGCTGCCGGTGGTCCCGCTCCACGCCTGCAGCTTCGTCAGCGGCAGGTGCCCGTACCGGCGGGCTTCGACCTGGCGGGCCTGCAGCGCGGCCAGCCAGTCCGCGACCGGCGAACGGTCCGCGGTGACCCGCACCGGCAGCGTGTTGATGAAGATGCCGGTGATCTCGTCGGCACCGGGCAGGTCGACCGGGCGGCCGGACACGGTGGTGCCGAAGCAGACGTCGCGCTCGCCGCTCAGCCGCGAGAGCAGCACCGCCCATGCCCCCTGCAGCACGGTGTTCATCGTCAGGCCCGCGCGGCGGGCCGCGTCCTGCAGCCGGGCCGAGCTCTCCACCGGCACGCGCAGCCACCGCGACGAGCGGGTCGCGTGGGCGTGGGCCGGCGCGCGGTCGAAGGGCAGCCGCGCCGGGGCGGCGAGGTCGCCGAGTTCGGCGCGCCAGTACCGCTGCGCCTCGGCGTCGTCCTGGCGGCCGAGCCAGCCCACGTAGTCGCGGAACGGCGGCCGCTCGGGCAGCTCACCGCCGGCGTAGGCGGCGAAGACGTCCGAGAGCACACCGAAGACGCTCCAGCCGTCGAGCAGCACGTGGTGGAACGTCCACAGGACCCGGACTTCGGTGTCCGAGAGCCGCACGAGGGTCAGCCGCAGCAGCGGGCTCGCGGTGAGGTCGAGGCCTTCGGCGCGGTCCGCGGCGACGACGTCCTGCCACGCCTGGTCCTGTTCGGTGCCCCGCCAGTCGAGGTGGGTGACCGGGACGGTGACCTGCCGCCGCACGACCTGCACCGGCTCGGGTACGCCTTCCCAGACGATCCGCGTGCGCAGCACCGGGGTCCGGTCGACGACCCGCTGCCAGGCCCCGGCGAGCCTCTCGGGGTCCTCGACGCCTTCGAGGACGAAGGCGACCTGCTGGAAGTAGACGCGCTCCTCGCGCTGGGAGAGGGCGTGGAAGACCATGCCGCTCTGCATCGGGGTGAGCGGGTAGATGTCCTCGACGTCCCGGCCGTCACCGGCCAGCTCGTCCACTGTGGACTGGTCGAGGCGCGCCAGGGGGAAGTCGGACGGCGTGCGTCCGCCGGCACCCGGGGCACCGCAGTGCCGGACGATTTCGCCCAGCGCCGCCACCATCCCGGCGGCCAACTGCTCCACAGTGGACTCCCGGTGCACGCCCTCGGCGTAGTACCAGGTCAATTCCAGCTCTCCGCCCTCGACGCGGCCGACGACGTCGAGCAGGTGCGCCCGTGCCGAGCGCGGGCTCTCGTCGGACTCGAGCCGGCCCGAGCCGAACCGGCCGAGGTAGTTGAAGCTCACCTGCGGGTCGATCGCCGGGACCGTCCCGGTCAGGTACCGCAGGGCGCCGTAGCCGACGCCTCGACGCGGCACCGCGCGCAGCTGCTCCTTCACCGACTTCAGCGCCGCGCCCCAGTCTTCGGGGACGTCCAGCGCGACCGGGAAGACACTGGTGAACCAGCCGACCGTCCGCGACAGGTCGACGCCGTCGAAGAGGTCCTCGCGGCCGTGGCCTTCCAGGTCGACGAGGGGCACGCCGCCGGTCCAGTCGCGCAGCACCCGGCCGAGCGCGGCCAGCAGGACGTCGTTGACCTGCGTGCGGTAGGCCGCGGGCACCTCGCGCAGCAGCGCTTCGGTCTCCGCGGCGGAGAGCCGGACGGTGACCGAGCGCATCGAAGCGACGGTGTTCGGCCCTTCGCCGTCGACCGGGATCGAGGATTCCCCGGTCAGGCGACCCCAGTGGCCGAGTTCGTCGTCGAACCCGCCGGCCGCCGCGTGCTCGGTGAGCCGCGTCGCCCACTCGCGGAACGACGTCGTGCGCGGCCCGAGGTCGATCGGCGCACCCGCCAGCGCCTGGGCGTACGCGCGGTCGAAGTCCTCGGTCAGCACGCGCCACGAGACGCCGTCGACGACGAGGTGGTGCACGGCGAGGCGGACTTCGTGCGCGGAAAGGTCCAGGCGCACCAACGGGGTTTCCGCCCCCACCGGGCCGTTCTCCTGCCGCTCGTCGGTGAACCGCATGCGCAGGGCGTCGTGGTGCTCCAGGAGCGCGTCCACCGCCCGGCGGGCCGCGGCGAGGTCGACCTGGTCCGGGCCCAGCCGGACGAACTGGTGGAAGTGCGCCGGGTCGGCGGTCTGGGTCGCGAAGAACCAGCGCTGGATCGGGGTGAGCGGGACCGGGCCGCTGACCGGGCCGCGCTCGACGGCCGCCTCAGCGGTGCGGGCGGCCGCCGCCAGCGCGGCCGGCGTGCGGTGGGTGAACAGGTCGCCGGGCAGTAGTTCCAGCCCGGCGCGGCGGGCCCGCGACACCACCTGGATGCTGAGGATCGAGTCGCCGCCCAGCTCGAAAAAGTCGTCGGTGACGCCGACGCGCTCGACGCCGAGGACCTCGGCCCAGATCGCGGTCAGCTGCTGCTCCCGGTCGGTGCGCGGGGCGACGTGGTCGCGGCCGCCGAAGTCGGGCGCGGGCAGGGCCTGGCGGTCGAGCTTGCCGTTGACGTTGACCGGGAAGCGGTCGAGCTGCACGAACGCGGCCGGCACCATGTAGTCCGGCAGCGTCCGGCCGAGGAACTCGGCCAGGCCGTCGGTCTCGCCGACGACGTAGGCGACCAGCCGCTTCACGCCGCCGTCCGCGCGGGCCAGCACCGCGGCCTGCACGACGTCCGGGTGCTCGCCCAGCGCGGCTTCGATCTCGCTCGGCTCGACGCGGAAACCACGCACCTTGACCTGCTCGTCGACCCGGCCGACGAACTCCAGCGCGCCTTCGTCGTCCCAGCGCACGAGGTCGCCGGTGCGGTACATCCGCTCCCCCGGTGGCCCGAACGGGTCCGCCACGAACCGCTCGGCGCTCAGGCCGGGACGGCCGAGGTAGCCGCGGGCCAGCCCGGCACCGGCGATGTGCAGCTCGCCGGGCGCACCCGGCGGGACGAGCCGGAGCTCGTCGTCGAGGACGTAGACGCGGGTGTTGTCCAGCGGCGCCCCGATCGGCACGACGTCCGGGACCTCGCCGGGCAGCGGGTGCACGGTCGCGAACGTCGTGGTCTCGGTCGGCCCGTAGACGTCGGCGACCAGCGTGTCCGGGCAGGCGGCCTGGACGCGGCGCAGGGCGACCGCGGGCACGGCGTCCCCGCCGGTCCACACCTCGCGGACGCCGGCAAAGACCTCCGGCGCTTCCTGGGCGACCAGCCGGAACAGGCCGGTGGTGAGGAACGCGCCGGTCACGCCGTGGGTGGTGAGCACCCGGCCGAGCGTGTGCACGTCGAGGTCTCCGGGCGGGGCGAGGACGACCGTGCCGCCGTTCAGGAGCGGCACCCACAGCTCGTAGGTGGCGGCGTCGAAGGCCTGCTGGGAGTGCAGCAGCACGCGGTCGTGCGCGGCGAAACGCCGGTCGGCGGCCAGCGCGGCGACGTCGCGGTGGCGCGCGGCCACGCCCTTGGGTGTCCCGGTCGAGCCCGAGGTGTAGATGACGTAGGCCAGCTGGTCGGCGTGGGCCGTGACGGCGGGCGGCGTCGCCGGGGCGTCGCCCGCGCCGGTGACGATCACTCCACTGTGGACGTCTTCGGCGGTGGCCAGCCAGTTCCGGTCGGCCACCAGGACCTCGGCGCCGGCCTCGTGCAGCAGCAGCCGCATCCGCTCGGCCGGGGCCCGCAGGTCCAGCGGGAGGTACGCCCCGCCGGCCTTGACGATCGCCAGCTCGGCCACGACGAGCGCGGGCGAGCGGTCCATCAGCACCGCGACCCGGTCTTCCGGCCGCACGCCGAGCTCGAGCAGCCGGTGGGCCAGTCGGTTCGACCGCGCGTCCAGCTCGGCGTAGGTGACGGTCTCCTCGTCGGTGACCAGCGCGACCGCATCCGGGTCGCGGCGGACGGCGGCGGCGAACAGCTCGGGCAGGGAGCCGCCGGGCAGCGGGCACGCGGTCGCGTTGCGCTCCTCCAGCAGCTGCCGGGTCTCGGAAACCGAGAGCATCGGGATCCTTGTCGCCGGCTCGTGCGGGGCGGCGGCGAACCCGCGGACCAGCGCGGCGAGGTGGTGCGCCAGCCGGACGGCGAGCGCGGGGGCGATCACGTCCGGGTCGTGGTTCAGGACCAGCGACAACCGGCGGCCCGGGTAGGCCACGACGCCGAGCGGGTAGTTGGTGCGCTCGGCCGCCCGGACGTCCCGCAGCCCCGGTACCTCCGCGGCGGGGTAGTTCTCGAAGACGACGATGCTGTCGAAGAGGCTCTGCCCGGAGCTGCCGCCGAGCGCCTGCAGCCGGGTCAGCCCGAGGTGGCCGAACCGGCGGGCCTCGGCCTGGTTCGCCTGCAGCTCCCGCAGCCACTCCGCGACGCCGCGCTCGCGGTCGAGCCGCACCCGGACCGGCAGCGTGTTGATGAACAGGCCGGGGACGTCGTCCGCGCCGGGCAGCTCGGCCGGGCGGCCGGACACCGTGGCGCCGAAGCACACCTCGGCCTCGCCGCTGTAGCGGGCCAGCAGCGCCGCCCAGGCCCCCTGCACGACCGTGTTGACGGTCAGGTGGTGCCGCCGAGCGAACGCCTGGACCGCAGCCGAGGCTTCGTCGTCGAGCTCGACCGGGACGCGGCCGGTCGAGCTGGCCGTGTGCGCGCGGGTGGCGGTCCGGCCACCCGGGAGCGGCGTCGGCGTCACGCCGGTGAGTTCGGCCCGCCAGTGCGCTTCGGCGCGCTCGTCGTCCTGGGCGGCGAGCCAGGCGGCGTAGTCGCGGAACGGCCGCCGGACGGGTGGTTCCGCGCCGCGCAGCACCGCGAGGACGTCGGACAGCACCCCGAAGACGCTCCAGCCGTCGAGCAGCACGTGGTGGAACGTCCAGACCACCCGGACCGAGGTGGCCGAGTCCTTCGCGATGACCAGCCGCATGAGCGGCGCCCGGGTCAGGTCGAGGCCGTCGGCGAGGTCGGTCGCCAGCAGCCGTTCCAGTTCCGCGTTCGCGTCCACTGTGGACCAGTCCGGGTAGGACACCGGGACTTCGGCGGCCCGCTGGACGACCTGCAGTGGTTCCGGAACGCCCTCCCAGGCGATCCGGCTGCGCAGGACCGGCGTCCGGTCGACGACCCGCTGCCAGGCCTCGCCGAGGCGGCGCGGGTCGGGCACGTCGTCGAGGGTGAAGCAGATCTGTTCGAAGTAGTTGCGGTCACCGCGGCGGGCCAGGCCGTGGAAGACCATCCCGGCCTGCATCGGGGTCAGCGGGTAGGCGTCTTCGACGTGCGCGCCCAGCGCGTCCACCGCGGCCTGGCCGAGGCCGGCGAGCGGGAAGTCCGACGGCGTGCGCCCGCCCGCGCCGGGCTCGGCGCAGTGCCGGATGATCCCGCGCAAGGCGTCGAGGAAGCTCTCCGCGAGCCGGGCGACGGTGGCCTCGTCGTGCACGTTCTCGGCGTAGTGCCAGGTGAACCGCAGGGTGTCGCCGTCGGCCTGGCCGACGACGTCGAGCAGGTGCGGGCGGCGGTCGGCGAGGTCGGCGTCCAGGGTCACGTCGCCGGGCGGGCCCGCGTAGAGGTCGCCGGGGAGGTCGAACCGGCCGAGGTAGTTGAAGCTGACCTGCGGGTCGATGGCCGGCGCGGTGCCGGTCAGGTACCGCAGGGCGCCGTAGCCGATCCCCCGCCGCGGGACCGCGCGCAGCTGTTCCTTGACCGATTTCAGGGCCGCGCCCCAGTCTTCGGGGACGTCGAGAGCGACCGGGAACATGCTGGTGAACCAGCCGACCGTCCGGGACAGGTCGACGCCGTCGAACAGCTCCTCGCGCCCGTGACCTTCCAGGTCGATCACCGGCACTTCGCCGGTCCAGTCCCGCAGCACCCGGCCCAGCGCGGTCAGCAGGACGTCGTTGACCTGCGTGCGGTAGACGTCGGGGACCTGCCGCAGCAGGGTCCGGGTCTCCTCGGCGGTGAGCCCGGCGGTGATCGTGCGCTCCCGGGCGACGGTGTTGGGCCCGGAGCCGTCGACCGGCAGCGGCGTGGCGGCCGGCAAGGCGCGCCAGTGGCCGAGTTCGTCGTCGAAGCCACCCGCCTCCGCGTGCGCGGAAAGCCGTCCGGCCCACTCCTGGAACGACGTCGTCCGCGGGCCGAGGTCCCCGCCGCGGTAGGCGGTTTCGAGGTCCTCCAGGAGGATCCGCCAGGAGACCCCGTCGACGACGAGGTGGTGGGCGGCCAGGTGCAGCACGCGGCCCGACAACGACCAGCGCAGCAACGAATGTTCCTCCCCGGCGGCGGCGTTGTGCAGCCGCCAGGTGCCGTCGTCGTCGCGCGTGAACCGGGTCCGCAGGGCGTCGTGGTGCTCGACCAGGGCGGCGATCGCGGCGGTGAGGGCGGCTTCGTCGGCGTCCTCGGTCAGTTCGACGGTGATCGCCTGGTCGAACCGTCCGGGTACCCGGACGGTGTCGAAGAACCAGCGCTGGATCGGCGTCGGCACGACGGCGCCGGACACCGGCCCGCGGACCGGGCTCGCCCCGGCCTCGGTGACCACCGCGGCCAGTGCCGCGATCGTCTGGTGCCGGAACAGGTCGGCGGTGGTCACTTCGAGGCCGGCCCGCCGGGCGCGGGCGCTGACCTGGATGCTGAGGATCGAATCGCCGCCGCTGGCGAAGAAATTGTCGTCGACGCCGACGCGTTCGACGCCGAGCACCTCGGCCCAGATCCCGGCGAGCACGGCCTCCCGCTCGGTGCGGGGCGCGCGGCCACCGGTCTCGAACACCGGGTCCGGCAGCGCCCGCCGGTCGACCTTCCCGTTGGCGCTCAACGGCAACGCGGCCAGGACGACCAGCGCCGACGGCACCAGGTAGTCCGGCAGCGTGCGCCCGAGCGCGCGGCGCAGCGCCTCGGTGTCCACAGTGGCGCCCTCGGCCGGGACGACGTAGCCGACCAGTCGTTTGCGCCCCCCGGCGACCCGGACCACGACCACCGCCTGCGCCACGGCCGGCTCGGCGGCCAGCGCGCGTTCCACTTCGGCCGGTTCGACGCGGAAGCCGCGGATCTTGACCTGGTCGTCGGCGCGGCCGGCGAACTCGAGGGTCCCGTCGGTGCGCCACCGCGCGCGGTCGCCGGTGCGGTACATCCGCTCGCCGGGGATCCCGGACGGGCAGGCGACGAACCGGTCGGCGGTCGCGCCGGGACGCCCCGCGTAGCCGCGGGCGAGGCCGGGACCGGCGACGCAGAGTTCGCCGAGCGCCCCGCGCGGTACCGGGCGCAGGTGCTCGTCCAGCAGGTACGCGCGCATGCCGTCCAGCGGCGTGCCGATCGGCACCACTTCGGGCACCACGCCCGTCATCCGGTAGGAGGCCGCGAACGTCGTGGTCTCGGTCGGGCCGTACCCGTCGACGACGGCCAGGCCCGGGCACGCGGCCAGGACGCGGCGCACGGCCTCGGGCGGGACGACGTCCCCACCGGTCCAGACCTCCCGCAGCCCGGCGAAGCACGCCGGGTCTTCCTCGGCGAACAGGCGGAACAAGCCCGCCGTCAGCCACATCGCGGTGACCCCGTGCGCCGCGGTGAGCGTGCGGACAGCCGCCGCGTCGAGGTCTCCCGGCGGCGCGACGACTACGGTGCCGCCGGACAGCAAGGGCACCCACAGTTCGTACGTGGACGCGTCGAAGGCCAGTGGCGAGTGCACCAGCACCCGCTCGTGGGCGCCGCCGGCGAACCGCGGGTCGGCGGCCAGCGCGACCACGTCGGCGTGCCGGACCGCGACGCCCTTGGGCAGGCCGGTCGAGCCGGAGGTGTACTCGACGTAGGCCAGGTTGTCCGGGTGGATCAGGCGGCCGGGAGCCGTCGCCGGTTCGTCCACATCGGTCACGACCAGCGTCTGTCCGTCGTGGACGGTCGTCGCGGTGTCGTGCCAGTGGTCGTCGGTGAGCAGGACGTCCGTCCCGTCGAGCAGCAGCCGCAGCCGGTCGGCGGGCGCGCGCAGGTCGAGCGGGAGGTAGGCGCCACCGGCCTTGAGGATCGCCAGCAGCGCCACGACCAGGTCGGCCGAGCGGTCCATCAGCACGCCGACGCGGTCTTCCGTGCCGACGCCGAGGCGGACCAGCCGCCGGGCGAGCCGGTCGGCCCGCGCGCGCAGTTCGCCGTAGTCCCAGCTGACGTCGCCGAAGACCACGGCAGGTGCGCCGGCGTGCTCGGCCGCGACGCGGTCGAACCGGTCGGTGACGGTTTCCCGCGGAACGGCGTCGACCGCGGCCGAAAAGAGGAACTGCCGGTCGTCTTCGGTGAGCAGCGGCAACTCGCCCACCGCACGGGCGGGGTCGGCGGCGATGCCTTCGAGGAGCACCTCCAGGCTCGCGGTCAGCCGGGCGATCGTGGCCGCGTCGAAGAGCGCGGTGGCGTACTCCACGGTGACCCGCAGGCCGTCGTCACGCGGCCAGAACTCGATGACCAGGTCGAACCGGGCGGACGGCCGCGGCAGGTCGTGCTCGCGCACCCGCAGCCCGGCCACCTCGCGCGGCCGGACCAGCGGCGTCTGCAGCACGACGACGGCCTGCACCAGCGGGGTCCGGGACGGATCGCGGTCCGGCTGGACCTCCTCGACCACGCGGTCGAAGGGGACGTCGCCGTGTGCGAACGCCTCCAGCACGGTCTCCCGGAACCCGGCGATGAAGTCAGCGAACGGCCGCTCGCCGTCCACTTCGGACCGCAGCACGAGGGTGTTGACGAAGAAGCCGGTCAGCGGTTCGAGTTCGGGCCGGTCGCGCCCGGCCACGGCGGTGCCGACGGCGATGTCGCGCTGCCCGCCGTAGGCCGCCAGGAGCAGTTGCACGGCCGCGGTCAGCGTCATGAACGGCGTCGCCCCGGCCGGACGGCCGGCCTCGGTGACCCGGCGCACCAGATCGGCGGGCAGGTCGTGGTGGTGGACGGCGCCCGCGGTGTCGCGCTGCGCGGGGCGCGGGCGGTCCGTCGGCACGGCGAGCGGTTCGAGCCCGTCGAGCCGTTCGCGCCAGTATGCGGCTTGGGTGTCCACTTCGGACTGCTGCTGCCAGCGCGTGTAGTCGCGGTAGCCCAGCGGGAGCGGCGGCAGGGGGTCCCCGGCGTAGAGGTCCAGCAGCTCGCCGGTCAGGATGCCGATCGACCGGCCGTCGGTGACGATGTGGTGCTGGCACAGCACGAGCACGTGCTCGTCGGGTCCCTGCGGGTAGAGCGCGGCCCGGGTCAGCGGCCCGGTGCGCAGGTCGAACGGAGTGGCCAGCTCGGCCGCGAGCACGTCTTCGTCGGCTGCGTTTTCGCTGATTCGCAGCGGGATTTCCCCGGTCGGGGCGATCCGTTGCACGCCCTCGCCGTCCACCGAATCGAACGTCGTCCGCAGTGATTCGTGGCGGGCACAGAGCTTCGCCAGGGCCCCGCGCAGGGCGTCGACGTCGAGCGGTCCGGACAACCGCAGGCCGACGGCGGTGTTGTACTCGGCACTGCCGCCCGCGAGCTCGTCCAGGAACCACAGCCGCCGCTGGGCCGCCGACAGCGGGAGCACCTCGGCCGGCGGGGTCACCGGGATCACGGTCTCGTCGGCACGGGGTGCGGCTTCGAGCAGCCGGGCCAGCCCGGCGACGCTCGGCGCGTCGAAGATCGCCCGTGCCGAAAGCCGAACGCCGAACGTCCGGCGCACCCGCGAGAGTGCCTGTACGGCGAGGATCGAATCGCCGCCGGTGGCGAAGAAGTCGTCGTCGACGCCGAGACGGGGCACGCCCAGCACGTCGGCCAGCAGGCGCGCCACCTCGCGTTCGGTGTCCGTCCGCGGCTCGGTGCCGTGCTCCCCGGGGTCCGCGGGCGGCGCGGGCAGCGCCCGGCGGTCGACCTTCCCGTTGCCGCTCAACGGAAGCGCGTCGAGGACGACGAACGCGGACGGGACCATGTAGTCCGGCAGCGCCGCGGCGGCGACGCTCCCCAGGTCGCCGGGCTCGGCGTCCGGTGCCGCGACGACGTAGGCGACGAGCCGCTTGACGCCGGGCCGGTCTTCCCGGGCCACCACCACGACCTCGGCGACCCCGGGCGCGGCGGCGAGCACCGTCTCGATCTCGCCGAGCTCGACCCGGAAGCCACGCACCTTGACCTGGTCGTCGGCGCGGCCGAGGAACTCGAACTCGCCGTCGGCGTTGCGGCGCACCAGGTCCCCGGTGCGGTACATTCGCTCACCGGGCGCGCCGGCCGGGTCGGCCACGAACCGGTCCGCGGTCGCGCCGGGCCGGCCCCAGTACCCCCGGGCCAGCCCGGCCCCGGCCAGGTGCAGCTCGCCGGGCTCGCCCGGCGGGACCGGGTTCAGCGCGCCGTCCAGCACCCGCACGCCGACGTCGTCCAGCGGGCGGCCGATCGGGACCGCGTCGGGGACCCGGTCCGCGGACGGCATCCGGTGACTGGTCGCGAAGGTCGTGGTTTCGGTGGGGCCGTAGCCGTCCACCACGGTGAGGCCGGGGCAGGCCCGCAGCACCCGCCGCACGGCGCCGGCCGGGACGACGTCCCCGCCGGTCCAGACCTCCCGCACGCCCCGGAAGCAGTCCGGGGCTTCCTGCGCCACGATCCGGAACAGCCCGGCCGTCAGCCAGAGCGCCGTGACGGCGTGCCGCTCGAGGAGTCCGCGCAGGGTTTCGACGTCCAGGTCGCCGGGCGGGGCGACGACCACCGTGCCGCCGGAAAGCAGCGGTACCCACAGTTCGTAGGTGGTCGCGTCGAACGCGGCGGGCGAGTGCAGCAGCACCCGGCGGTGCGCGTCGCCGGCGAAGCGGCGGTCCGCGGCGAGGGCCGCCACGTCCCGGTGCCGGACCGCCACACCCTTCGGCGCGCCGGTCGAGCCCGAGGTGTGCATGAGGTAGGCGAGCCGGTCACCGTCCCCATCGGGCAGTTCGCGATCCCGTTCCGGCAGCTGCCGCCCGGCTTCGACCACCGGTCCACTGTGGACCCGGTCGGCCCGCTCGGGTTCGTCGGTCACCAGCACCGAAACCCCGGCGGTGGCGAGCACCAGCCGGAGCCGGTCGTCGGGGGCCCGCAGGTCGAGCGGGACGTAGGCGCCACCGGCCAGGACGACGGCCAGCTCGGCGACGACCAGCTCGGCCGAGCGCCGCAGCAGCAGGCCGACCCGGTCCTCCGGCGACAGTCCCAGCCGGAGCAGGTGGGCGGCGAGCCGCTCGGCGCGGTCGGCCAGCTCCGCGTAGGTGAGCCGGTCTTCGCCGTCGACCGCAACGGCGTCCGGGGTCTCACGGACGCGCGCGGCGAACAGTTCGGTCAGTGCCCCGGTTCTCGCCGGGGAGTCTTGCACGGTCATCGTCGGTCGCACCTTCCGGGCGCAGGCTGAGGAACCCGCCGGCGGGGCGGGCCAAGGGAAACGGAGTACCGGGGTCAGCAGCGCCGCGCGAGGCGGCCGCCGATTTCGACCGCCGTCGACGCGCCGCGGTCACCGCGGAAGCGGCCGCAGGGGGTGGCCCGGCCGGTCGCGGGGTCGCGGACGGTGAAGCTGCCGTCGTCGTGCAGGACGAGCTCGGGGTAGACCTCGCCGTCGACGACGAGCGCGGCGCCCTCGCCGTCGGGGCGGACGGTGTAGTCGATGGCCCCGTTGCGGTAGGTGCCGAAGTCGCCGTCCGGAACCGGTACGGGCCGGGCGCCGGGTACGCCGAAGCGCGGGGCGGGCAGGTCGAGGCCCAGTTCGCGCAGCTCACCCGCGACGTCGTGCCACATGTCCGTGCCGGCCGCGCCGTTCGCGGTGAAGGCGACCACGCAGGCACCGGCCTGGTCGATGCGCAGGTGGCAGGAGGTGCCGTCGGCGGTGCCGTCGTGGCCGAGCCAGCCGTCGTCGCCGGTGCCGAAGTGCGCGATGCCGAGGCCCCAGCCGTCCGCGAGCCCGAACGGCTCGGCTTCCGGGACGGGCCGGTGCATGTCGGCGGCGGTCACGACGTCGAGCAGACCCGGCTTGCCCAGGTGGATCCGGCCGAGTTCGACCAGGTCCCGCGCGCTCAGCGCGAGCGCCCCGGCGGGTTCCAGCATCGGCGGCAGCACCTGCTCGACCGGCCGCGCCCCGGCCGGCCCGGTCGCCCGCCCGTGCCCGGAGACGCAGCGCGCGCTCCCGGCGTAGACCGGCTCGATCTTCGACGGCCGCAGGACGATCGCCTCGACGGCCTCCCGCCAGGTCATCCCGGTGACCGCTTCGATCACGGCCCCGATCAGCGCGTACCCGAGGTTCGAGTAGGAGAACGCGGTGCCCGCCGGGCAGACGGGGATCGCCTCGCGCACTTCGCGCAGGCACCCGGCGGTGGGGTCGGCGGGGTCGGACGGCAGCCCGCTCGTGTGGCTGAGCAGCCGGCGCGGGGTCAGCGTCCGGTCCAGGCCGGCCACGCCCAGGACGTCACCGACGGGGTGGTCCAGCTCCAGGTCGTCGTCGGCGACGAGCGCCATCACCACCGTCGCGGTGGCCACCTTGGTGACCGAACCCGACGGCACCGCGGAGTCCCCGGTCATCGGCGTGCCCCGGTCCTGGTCCGCGAGACCGGTCTGGACCACCACCCGCTCACCGTCCAGCAGCACCGCGAGCTGCGCCCCCGGCACCCGGTGCCGGCGAGCGGCGCGGCCGAGCACCGCGTCCAGCCGTTCCGCCGTCACCTGCTGCTTGTCCGAGGCGTTGTGACCGTCTCGCACGGATTGCATGACCCGACCCTCCGATATCGCCCGAAAACTCGCCCACTGCGAATGCCCACGCCCGCGGCCGCCCCGCACAATCCCCACCAGAACGCCTCGCGGGGGCCGCTGGAATTAATACGCTGCCTGTTCGCCGGTGATCGTCAGTACCGCCAATCGTGGGATCCCAACATAGGTTCGCCCCGGTTCGGAGTTACCCAACGTAGCAACATCGAGGACAGCATTCCACGAGTTGAACCGCCATTTACCCGTCGGTTTCTCCTGGCAGCGGGCACGACGAACAACGGCGGGTAGCGGCCCATCGCCGTACCACCCCCGCCGAGTGGTTCACCCGGCCCTTCCAGAGCCGCGGAACCCTGTTACCCGGCCACCTGAGGGGTTAAACAGCTGATCTCACCCGATTTTCCGGCGCCCGGCCCGCCACACCGTCGCAAGCCCGTCAACTGCGGAAACACGGATTTTTGACCTATCTCACGCAGATTACCGGGGAGTCAAGCAGCACAACCGGAAGCACGTGCACCGTATCGTGCACCCGATGCGGTTTTATTTCGCATAATTTGCCGCGCGTCCCACGGTCCGAGAAAACGGACAAGTACCGGACCACCCGATTGGACCGTAACGAAATAGGCCACGCAATTCGGAGGGTTACCGTCCTTTTCGGCGTCCCCGGACGTTCACCAAAGCGGCCGCGTTCGTTAGCCGGAAAGCTCTCCGAATGGAGCACGAGGTCGGTTCGCGACACCGCAACCGTCCGCCGGTTTCTGCGGCTGCTCAGCGCACGGCGCGGCGGAATCCGCGGTTCAGCTGACCGAGTGCTCCGGTTCCCAGGGTTCCGCGGTGCGACCGCCGGGTTCGATCCCGTACCGGCCCAATCGAGCCGCCTCACCGGCGCGACCGGTCCGCTCCAGCAACCCGGCGAGCAACCGCAGCCGACGGGGCTCGGCCAGCCACCACTCGTCGCCGTCTTCCAGCCAGTACCGGAGCAGGGCCTCGGCCTCGCCGACGCGGCCGAGCCGCTCCAGCAGCCCGGCCAGCCGCTCAGCCGCCACCCCGTGCCCGTTCCCGACCTGGATCCGCAGCGGCTCCTCGGCTTCTTCGAGGCGGCCGAGGCCGGCCAGGACGTCCACCAGCAGCGGTACCGCCTGCAGGCTGAGTTCTGCACTTCGCCGGAACCAGCCGACCGCCTCGTCGATCTCCTGGTGGTCCACCAGCAGGTAGGCGAGGTACCACATCGCGGCGGGATCACCGTTCCGCGCGTGGGAGCGGAGCAGCGCCTCGGCTTCCTGTTCGAGGCCGCGGCGCCGCAACCGGACGGAGAGCATCGACACCGCGAGCGCCTCCCCACGATCGGCTCGCCGCCACAGCTCCGCTTCATCCGGCGCGGCCCGGGGTTCGTCTTCGGCCGTGCCGCCTCGCCCCGGCTCACCCGGCGCGGCCTGCGACTCGTCCTCAACCGCGTCGTCATACCACAGCAGCAACCCCACCGGCGCCGCCGAACGGTCGAGGTCGCCGGTGCGCCGGCGCCACGCTTGTGCTTCCGCGACCGCACCACGCAGCTCCAGCAGGAAGGCGAGCAGCCGCATCGCGGAGACGTCACCGGACTCGGCCGCGGGCTCGGCGAACCGCGCGGCCAGCCGGTACAAGCCGCGCCGGCAGGCCGACGCGGCCAGCCGCGCGCGGTCGTCGACCGCGGTTGCGTGCTCGGCCAGCGCGGCCCACAGGCCGGCCGGTGGGTGGCAGCGGGCCCGTGCGTCGCGCGCGTAGTGGTCGAGGAAGTCGTGCAGGACAAAGCCGTCCGGTGGTCCCAGTCCCGGCGCCCGTCTCGTCGGTGTCAACGCGGCGATGCCGTGGTGCGGCCGGGTCGCGACCGTCAGCGCGTCGGCGAACCAGTCGCCGGTGGTCACGCGGTCCGGTTCGTCGAGATAGGCCGCCGCGGCCGTGTGCAGGACCTCCGCGGAGACCGCGCTTTCGCAGCCGAGGCGCGCCGCGTCCATCGCCGTCGTGATGACGGCGTGCGTCCGTGGGTCGTGCAGGCCCTCGGCGTAGTAGCGGAGCAGCTGAGGTCCGCCGGACAGCACCTGGGTCACCGCCAGCCGCTCGGCGGTGCGCGTGGCCAGCGCCAGCCGCGGATCGAGGGCGGCGCACCGGGTCAGTTCCGCCTCCTCGCCCGCGAAGCTGTCCGCGATCCGCACCATCCGCACCTGGGGCAGGTCGACCAGCGCCGGTGCGTCCACAGTGGACAAGCGGGCCCAGTCCGCCGTCCACACGTCGGCGACCACCAGCAACGGCCCGGGACCGGACAGGGCATGCGCCAGTGCTTCGGCGACAGCCGGCCCGTGCGGCAGGTCGAGGAACCGCCGCCGCAGATCGGGCAGCCACCACACCCGCCGCGGCGGCCCGCCGCGGGCGAGCAGTTCCACCAGCTGCCGCGGCCCGCTCGGCCGCACAACGGGCCAGTCCCGCAGGTGCGGCACCGCCCGCACGGCTTCGTAGGCGGCGCGGGTCTTGCCCGACGCCGAACCTCCGACCAGCACGACCATCAAGCTGTCGTCGGCGGCCTCCGCCAGCAGCCGCCGAACCTCGTGGTCGTGCCGCCGCACGACGTACCGCGGCGGCCCGGCGGGCACCGGCGACTCCAGCGCGATCGCCTCGTGGTGATGCGGCACGACGTACTGCGGCGGCCCGGCAGACACCGGTGGCTCCAGCGCGATCGCCTCGTGCACCCCCAGCTCCCGCGCACTCCACCCGGAAATCGGCCGGGCAGCCACCGGCGGCGGCGCAACGGGCTGGTGGACGTGGACGTCACCGTGGATGTCCCGAGCCTGCACGACCGGCCCGTACGCCGTGCCGACCTCGTTCGAGACACCCTCCGCCACCGCCTCAATCTACCCGCCGGCCCCCGCGGTTCATCCCCGAAGTGTGGTCCAGACCGCCACCGGCGCGCCGAGCTTCTCGCCCTTCCGATAGCCACCGAAGATCAAGCCCAGTACCAAGATGACCAGAGCGATCACCAGGACCCACAGCCACAGTGACTTGCGCACGGCGTTTTCCCCTCGTCGGCGGAACTCGGCCTCGCGTACGTACCCACGACGCCGGTTCGCCAAGCGCGTGCCTGGGTATCCCCTCCGGCATGGGTGCATGGGGCAAGCGGCTCATCGGAATCGGCGTGGCGATCGTGGTACTGGCGGCCGCCGTGCTCGTCGGATCGGCGGTTCACCTGTTACCCCAACTGCGCAATCCGTTCGCCCAGCAGACCGAAGAGCATTCCGGTCCGGTGCTGCTGCAGTCGATCGTCGAGCTGTCGCGCTACGAGGCCGCCAGCGGGTCGTTCCAGGTGGTCGTCGACATCACGACCACCTCCGCACTGCCCAGCTTCCTCGTGGGCAGCGACACGATGTTCATCGGCGTCGGCACGGACAACGCCTACGTGGACTTCTCCGGCCTCAAGGGCGACGCCGTCCAAGTTTCGGACGACCGCCGATCAGCCACCATCAGACTTCCCCACGCCCAGCTGGAGCCGGCGACGCTGGACGTGCACGAGTCCCACGTCTACGCGCAACAGCAGGGCCTGTTCACCCGCATCAACGAGTTCCTCAGCGGCAACCCGAACTCGCAGCAGGCCCTGTACGAGCTCGCCCAGAAGCAGATCCAGGCCGCCGCCGCGAAGAGCACGCTGGTGGCCGACGCGGAGCGGAACACTAAGACGATGCTGACCGGCCTGCTGCAGTCGCTCGGCTTCAAGACCGTCGCCGTGAACTACGCCGACAACCCCGCCGGAGGCTGACTTCGCGTCAGCGGTGCAGGCGCTGGGGCCAGTCCTCGGGGAGCCGGTCCGCCGGGCCCGGGGCCGCCTGGGTGAGCGGGCGGTGTTCCGGGGCGGCCAGCGCGGGACCGGACTCGTACATCGCCTCCTCCTCGTAGTCCCAGAACCACTCCTCCCCCGGTTCGAAGCTGCGCACGATCCGGTGTCCCGAGGACGCGGCGTGGGCGCTCGCGTGCTGGCCGGGTGAGGAGTCGCAGCAGCCGATGTGGCCGCAGGCCGCGCACCGGCGGAGGTGGAACCACCAGCCCTGCGGGTCCGCGGCGTCGCAGTCCGCGCAGCCGGGGCCACTCGGCGGCACCGCGGGGTCGACTCCTTGCATGCGGACTCCTCTGCTCGGGACTGCGGGGGCGAACCCGACTCTAAACCGAACCGGGCCGGCCGGCCGCCGGACCCGCCAGGTCGGCCGGGGTCACGCCGTCCGGTACCGCCACCTCGTCGAACCACCCGCAGGCCGGCTCCCCCGGCGGGCGGTCGAACCGCGCCACGTAGGGCTTGAGGTCGACGACCGGCGTGCCGTCGAGCAGGTCGACGCCGGCGAAGCGGATCGTCGCACCGGTGACGTCGAGGATGCGCACCAGGCTGAGGCCGATCGGGTTCGGGCGCCGGGGGCCACGGGTGGCGAAGATGCCGAGCCGGCGGCCCGTTCGCCGCAGCAGGTACGGGACCTGCGTCAACGACGGCGGACCGGGGGTGTCCGGGCGGTCGAGCCAGGTCAGCAGCCACGCGTAGTCGAAGCCGGCCAGTCCGGCCAGGCCTTCGACGTACGGCTCGTGGATCTCGAGCGTGCCCTCCTCGGCCCGGTTCGCGCCCGCCTGGACCGGCGTGCGCTCCAGGTCCCGCCGGGACGTGTGCACCACTCCGATCGCGCGCCACGGATCGACCATGTCCCCACCCTAGACCGGCCACGAAAAGTTCGGGATCGATTCAGAGATTTCTGCTAGCCTCGCGCCTGTTCTCGCGGCTCACCGTGGCGCCGCCCCGCTAGGCGAACTCACCGAGGAGCGCGAATGACTGCCATCGTCCGGGTCAAGGGCCGCGAAGTCCTGGACAGCCGGGGCAACCCGACCGTCGAGGTCGACGTCGAGCTGGCGGACGGCTCGCTCGGCCGGGCCGCGGTGCCTTCGGGCGCGTCCACCGGCACCCGGGAAGCGGTCGAGCTGCGCGACGGGGACAAGAGCCGGTTCCACGGCAAGGGCGTGCGCAAGGCCGTCGACGCCGTCAACACCGAGATCGCCGAGGCGGTCGTCGGCCTGGACGCCGAAGCGCAGGCGGAGGTCGACCGCGCGCTGATCGCGCTGGACGGCACCGCCAACAAGGCCCGCCTCGGCGCGAACGCGACGCTGGGTGTGTCGCTCGCGGTGGTCAAGGCGGCCGCGGCCGCCAGCTCCCTGCCGCTGTACCGCTACGCCGGCGGGGTGTTCGCCCACCTGCTGCCGATGCCGATGATGAACATCATCAACGGCGGCGCGCACGCGGACAACCCGATCGACTTCCAGGAGTTCATGATCGGCCCGGTCGGCGCGCCGACGTTCGCCGAGGCCGTGCGGATGGGCTCCGAGGTCTTCCACACGCTGCGCAAGTCGCTGCACGACGCCGGGCACAGCACCAACGTCGGCGACGAAGGCGGGTTCGCGCCCAACCTGAGTTCGGCCGACGAGGCGCTCGAGTTCGTGCTGCGCGCCATCGAGCAGTCCGGCTACACCCCCGGCGAGGACATCGCCCTCCTGCTCGACCCGGCCGCGTCGGAGTTCTACACCGGCGAGGTCTACGACTACACCGGCGAAGGCCGCAAGCGCAGCGTCGAGGAGCACGTCGCCTACCTCGCCGACCTGACCGCCCGCTACCCCATCGTGTCCATCGAGGACGGTCTGGCCCAGGACGACTACGCCGGCTGGAAGCAGCTGACCGACACCATCGGCGACCGCGTCCAGCTCGTCGGCGACGATGTCTTCTGCACCAACGTGAACCTGCTCGACGACGGCATCGAACGCGGCATCGGCAACTCGATCCTGGTCAAGGTCAACCAGATCGGCACCCTCACCGAAACGCTGACCACCGTGGAAACCGCGCACAAGGCGGGCTACTCCGTGGTCATGTCCCACCGCTCCGGCGAAACCGAGGACACCACGATCGCCGACCTCGCCGTCGCCACCAACTGCGGGCAGATCAAGACCGGCTCGCTGTCCCGCGCCGACCGCACGGCCAAGTACAACCAGCTCATCCGCATCGAGGAAGAGCTGGGTGCCGAGGCGCGCTACGCCGGCGCGAGCACGATCAGCGGTCGCCGCTGAGCGGGTAGTGGATCATCTCCACCCCGCCGGTGGCGTAGTTCGGGACGTCCGCGGCCACGGCCTTGCCCGCTTCGGAACCGAGCGCGGCGGCCATGGTCTCGGCCGACTCGAAGTCGGCGTGGAAGACCGCGAAGTACTTGCGGTCCCCGGCGAGCGAGGCCACGTCGAAGGAGTACTGCGAGCGCAGCAGGCCGGGCAGCTTCGCGGCCAGCGGCAGGTGGGTGCCCTCGTAGTACTCCCGGAAGTGGGCTTCGTCGGCGGGCGGCGGGTAGAGCACGGTGAGCCGGTGCATCGATCCTCTTTCGTCGGTGGTCCCCTCCACCCTCGCACACTTCGCCGTGGACGCCGGGCGCGCAGCGTCGCGGTGCGGGTGGCACGATGGGAAAACGCCGAACGGAAGGATCACGCGTGCGGGTGGCCGAACTGGTGCAGTCGCCGTTGGTACCACCCGGCAGGCCCGTCCGGCGCCTGTCCCAGCTCCTCTCCGGACTGGTCCTCTACGGCGTCAGCGACGCCATGGTCGTGGCCGCGGGGCTGGGCGTCGAACCGTGGGACGCGCTCGCCCAAGGGCTGACCCGCACCGCCGGGCTCAGCATCGGGGTCTGGACCAACCTCATCGGCGCCCTCGTCCTCCTCCTGTGGATCCCGCTGCGCCAGAAACCCGGACTCGGCACGCTCTGCAATGTCCTGCTCGTCGGCACCTCGATGGACCTCGCACTCGCCGTCCTGCCGCCGTTCGGGCAGCTGTGGCTGCGCTGGGTCGTGCTCGTGGCGGGCATCGTGCTGAACGGCTTCGCCACCGGCTGCTACATCGGGGCCCAAGCCGGCCCCGGGCCGCGGGACGGGCTGATGACCGGGCTCGCGCAGCGGGGGTACCCGATCTGGGCGGTGCGGTGGGGCATCGAGATCGCCGTGCTCGTGATCGGGTTCGCCCTCGGCGCCACCGTGGGCATCGGGACCCTGCTGTACGCCTGCGCGATCGGGCCGCTCGCTCAGCTGTTCATGCCGATGCTGGACATGGGGCGGGGCAAGGGAAAGTCCTGACGAGCGGCCAACCGGGCCGCGACGCCGAATGCGTGGAAGATCGCCGTCGAGACCGGGTCCGTCTCCGCGTACCACTCCGGGTGCCACTGCACCGCGAGGCAGAACCCGTCGCCCGCCGAGCCCGCCTCGATCACCCCGTCGTCGGCCACCGCCTCCACCCGCAGGTCCGGGGCGACGCGGTCGATGGCCTGGTGGTGCAGGGAATTCACCGGCACCTTCGCGTACCCCAGCAGCTGCCGCAGCACGCCGCCTTCGGGCAGGTGGACGTCGTGCGCGGGCCGGTACTGCCGGTCCCGGGGCTGCGAAACGTCCTCGCGGTGCGAGCCGTCGGGCAGGTCGCGCAGCGTGCCGCCCAGAGCGACGTTCAGCTCCTGCAGCCCGCGGCAGATCCCCAGCACCGGCAGCCCCGCCCGCAGCGCGGCGGGCAGCACCCGCAGCGCGAGTTCGTCGCGGTCCGGGTCGACCGGGGCGAGGCGGGGCCAGCCGCCGTAGCGCGGGGGCGCCACGTCGATCTGGTGCCCGCCGAACACGACGCCGTCGAACCGGTCGAGCACGTCCACCAGCCCCGGCGCCGGACCGCCCACGACGGCCACCGCGCAGCCGGAAACCCGTTCCAGCGCCCGGACGTAGACCTCGCGCACCGCCGTGTGCGGTACCCCGTCGACGGATTCGGCCGACGCGGCGAGCGCGACCAGCGGCCGGGCGCTCACCGGGCCCGCTCCAGCGCGCGGGTGAGGTCTTCGAGCAGGTCGTCGGGGTGCTCCAGGCCGAGCGACAGCCGGATCGAGCCCGGGGTGACGCCCGCCGCGAGCTGGTCGGCCACCGGCAGCTGGGCGTGGGTGGTGGACGCCGGGTGCGTCGCCATCGACCGGACGTCGCCGATGTTCGTGACGTGCGCGAACAGGCGGAGCGCCTCGATGAACCGGCGGCCCGCCGCCTGCCCGCCGGTGAGCTCGAACTGCACCAGCGGGCCGCCGTTGCCGCCGAGGTAGCGCCGCAGCAGGTCCTGCTGCTCGCCGCCGGCCAGGGCCGGGTGGCTGACCGAGGACACCGCCGGGTGCGCGGCGAGGAACCGCGCGACCGCGGCCGCGTTCTCCCCGTGCGCGCGCATCCGGAGCGGGAGCGTCTCGATGCCTTGGATGAGCAGGAAGGCGTTGAACGGGCTCAGGCACGCCCCGAGGTCGCGCAGCAGCGTTTCCCGCGCTTTGAGCAGGTAGGGGCTGCGGCCGAGCGCGCTGTCGAGCCCGGCGCCGGTCTCGGTCCACACCGCGCCGCCGTGCGCGGGGTCCGGCTCGGTCAGCAGCGGGTGCCGCTCGGCGTGGCGCGTCCAGTCGAAGGTGCCGCCGTCCACGATGAGCCCGCCCAGCGCGCTGCCGTGGCCGCCGATGTACTTCGTCGCCGAATACACCAGGATGTTCGCGCCGAAGTCCAGCGGGTTGCAGACCATCGGGAGCAGCGTGTTGTCCAGCACCAGCGGCACGCCGGCCTGCTCCGCGAGCCCGGCGACGTCTTCGATCGGGAAGATGCGCAGCTTCGGGTTGGGCAGGGTCTCGCCGAAGTAGGCGCGGGTGCGCTCGTCCGTGGCGGCGGCGAAGTTCTTCGGGTCTTCCGGGCTGACGAACCGGGTTTCGACGCCGAACCGCGCGAAGGTGTTGGCCAGCAGGTTCCACGTGCCGCCGTAGAGTTCGTCGGAGCTGACGATGTTGTCCCCGGCCCGGCACAGGTTGAGCAGCGCCACGGTGGTCGCGGCCTGCCCGGTGGAGACGGCCAGCGCCGCCGGGGCGCCGTCCACGGCGGCGATCCGCGCTTCGAGCACGTCGCAGGTCGGGTTGTTGAGGCGGGTGTAGGCGTGCCCGTCCTCGCTGAGGTCGAAGATGCCCGCGGCGGCACCGGTGCCGGGCAGCTCGTAGGCCGCGGTCTGGAAGATCGGCGTGATCACCGGCGCGGTCGGGCCGGCGCGCAGCTCGGCGCCCGCGTGCATCACGGCGGATTCGGGCCGCCGGAACTCCTTCGGTGTGCTGGCGGGCCGTTCAGTGACCGGCATGGGAAAGCTCCCTCGGTTCGGACATGGACGTGACGATCGCGCTTACGGCGCTGGGCTGCCCCTGCGGACCCCGGGTGAACAGCCCGCCCAGCACGGCGTCGACCGCGGCGTAGTCCGGATCGGCCAGCCGCACCCGCCTCGCCTTGCCGAGGTTCCAGAACGGCGTGCGCGGATCGAGGTGGTGTTCCAGGTGGTAGTTGTCGTTGTGGATGCCGGTGAGGAACTTCTCCCAGCCGCGGCTCTTGCGGTTGCGCGTCATGTGCAGGTCGACGCGGGCGTCCCGGACGAGCGGGGTGTGCTCGGACAGTTCGATGTACCAGCCCAGGATCTGGAAGCTCGTCAGGTAGGGGACGAACCAGAACAGCAGCAGTTCGCCGAGCCACCCCTGCGACCAGCACACCGCGGCGACGACGGCCCAGAACCCCCAGAAGCCGGCCCGGTCGAGCACCCGCTTGCGGCGCTGGACCTGGGGCACCTCCTCCGTCCGGCCCGCACGCAGCACCTGGTAGCGGTTGCGGACCAGGTACCGCAGGTAGGCCCACGTCTGCGAGCCGAGCAACGGGACCAGCACCACCCGGCGGACGTAGGTCCGCGGCGAGGCGGCCCGGTACGCACCCTGCTCGATGAAGAACCGCAGGTCCGGGTCGCGGTCCGGGTCGCCGAGCCGCGGGTGGTGGGTGAACACGTGCGAAACCTTGTACGCGTAGTGCTGCTGGAAGATCGGGTACGCGGTGAGCACGGTGCCGAGCAGCATCCGCACCCGGTGGTCCGCGGCGCCGACGCCGTGCGCGCAGTCGTGCAGGATCGTGGACAGCCCCCGCTGGCGCGCGCCGATGACCAGCACCGCGAGCGGGTAGCACCACCACGAAACGGCCACGCACAGCCAGACGCAGGCCGCGATCCAGGCGGCGTCCTCGAGCCAGGCCAGTCCGGCGTGCCAGTTGTCGCTGCGGTTGAGGGGTTTCATCCGGGCCCGGACTTCGCCGGGAAAGCGGTGCATCCGGTAGCGCTTCCCGTCGTAGGCCCACTCGGTCTCGGACACGCGTACTCCCTGGGGTCAGACGAGGGCGGTCAGCGGCACGCCGATGAACGTCGGGTCGAAGCGGCTGACGCCGTCGAGCAGCTCGTCGATCTTCCGCAGCACCGCGTCGTCGAGCACGACGTCCACGGCCTTGAGGTTGTCCGTGAGCTGCTCCGGGCGCGAGGCACCGGTTATCGCGGTGGCGACGTTGGGGTTCTGCAGCACCCAGGCCAGCGCCAGCTGCGCCATGGTCAGGCCGAGCTGCTCGGCGACCGGCCGCAGTTCCTGCACGCGGCGCAGCACGTCGTCCTGCAGCCAGCGGACCATGTAACCGCTTCCTTCGCCGTCGGTGGCGCGGGAGCCGGGCGGCGGCTGCCGGCCCGGCAGGTACTTGCCGGTGAGCACGCCCTGGGCCATCGGGGACCAGACGAGCTGGCCCATGCCTTCGCGTTCACAGGCCGGGATGACCTGGGCCTCGATGACCCGCCACAGCATCGAATACTGCGTCTGGCTGGAAATCAGCGGCACGCGCAGTTCGCGGGCCAGCGCGGCGGCTCGGGTGATCTGCTCGGCGGTCCACTCCGAAACGCCGACGTAGAGGATTTTGCCCTGCCGCACCAGGTCGGCGAAGGCCAGCATGGTCTCCTCCAGCTCGACCGTCGGGTCGAACTGGTGGGCTTGGTAGAGGTCGAGGTAGTCGGTCTGGAGCCGGCGCAGGGAGCCGTGCGCGGACTCCATGATGTGCTTGCGTCCCAGTCCTTGGTCGTTGGGGCCGCCGGGTCCCGTCGGCCAGTAGACCTTGGTGCAGATCTCCAGGCTCTCGCGGCGGCGGCCCGACAGCGCGCGGCCCAGCACCTCTTCGGCGCGGGTGTTGGCGTACATGTCGGCGGTGTCGAACGTGGTGATCCCGGCGTCCAGCGCCGCTTCCACGCAGTTACGGGCTTCTTCTTCCGCCACTTGCGAGCCGTGGGTGATCCAGTTGCCGTAGGAAATCCTGCTCACGGAGAGGCCGCTTCGGCCGAGTCGACGATGTTCCATGCCCCAAGACACTCCAAGCAAATTTCCGCGTAGTCAACGTTTGAAACCGCGGAACAAGGGGCCGCGAATGGGGTCATCAAAACTATTGATGACCCCATCAATAGGTCCATGATCACGTTTGCCCCGATCATTTCCCGCTGAGAACGTGAAGTATCCGACGGGGGAAATCGAGATCGGGAGAACAATGGTCGACGAGATCATCGACGCCGCACGGGCGGCGACCACCGCGGCACCGCCGCTGGGCACCGAGGCGTACGGGCGGTTCTGCACCAGCCTGGCCCACCGGCTCACCACGGCGTGGCCGCGGATCCGCGCCGCCAACGACACCGACGTGGGACGAGCGCGGGACCAGGGCCTCCCCGACGTGCTCGTCGACCGGCTCCGGCTGACCGAGGAGCACCTCGACGGGCTGGTCACCATGACCTCGACGGTCGCCGGCGAGCTGCGCGAGCTGACCAGCCGCCCGCCGGGCACCCCGATCGGCGACTGGGGCGTGCGCCACCGCGTGCCGCGGCCGCTGGGCGTGGTGCTGATGATCTTCGAGGCTCGCCCGACGGTCACCGTCGAAGGCGCGCTGCTCAACGCCGCCGCCGGGAACGCGGTGATCCTGCGCGGTGGCAAGGAGATCGCGCGGACCAACGCCGAACTCGGCGCCGCCGTCACCGCCGCACTGGAAGACGCGGGACTGCCGGCGGGCCTGGTCACCGTGCTGGACGACCCCAGCCGCTCGGTGCTGCGGGAACTGCTGCGCCGTCCGGACGCGATCGACGTGCTGATCCCCCGCGGCAGCCCGTCCCTCATCGACTACTGCCACCGCGCGAGCACCATCCCGGTGCTGGCCAGCGGCGGCGGCGTCAACCACCTGTACGTGCACCGCAGCGCCGACCTGGCCCAGGCGGTCGCGATCGCGCTGGACAGCAAGCTGCCCGCCCCGGCCGGCTGCACCTCGCTCGAGATCGCGCTGGTCGACCGCCCGGTGGCCGACGACTTCGTGACGGCCCTGCTCGACGGTGCCCGCCGCGACGGCAGGCCGTTGACCGTGCGGGTCGGCGAAGGCCTCCAGCGGCCGGAAACCAGCGGCGACTGGCGGGTGGAACCGCTGGGCGAGCACGACCTGGGCCGCGAGTTCCTCGACAGCACGGTCGGCGTGGTGGCGGTGGACTCCCCCGGCGAGGCCGTGGAGTTCATCCAGCGCCACGGTTCCGGCCACAGCGAGGCGATCGCGGCCACCGACCCGGCGGTCACCGGCGAGTTCACCGACCGGGTGGACGCGGCGACGATCGTCGTCAACGGGTCGTTGCGCCTCAACGACGGGCCGACGCTGGAGCTGGGCTCGGAGATCGCGATCAGCACGAGCCGGCTGCACGCCCGCGGGCCGATCACGCTGGCCGCGCTGGTGAACTACTGCTGGGTGATCGAGGCCAACGGCCGGCTGCGCGAGGCGAGCTGATGTCGGCCCCGGCGCGGCTCGCGCCACCGCCGTTGCTGGTTCCGCTCAGCCGGCGTCCGCACGCCGCGCAAGCGGTTCTGGTGCACCCCGGCGGTGGCGGCCTGAGCCCGTACACGCCGCTCGCCCTGCGGCTCGCCCGCGGCCACGGCGTCAGCGGCATCCGGGCCGGCGGGTTGTTCGCCGGCGAACGGCCCGATGACGACGTCGAAACCATGGCCGAGCGGTACCTGCCGCTGCTGGACACCCTGCCCCGCCGCCCGGAGCTGCTCGTGGGCTGGTCCATGGGCGGCGTTCTCGCCTGGGAACTCGGCGCGCGCCTGTCCACGACCGGACCGGCCCCCGCCGTCGTGATGATCGACAGCTTCACCCGGCGCGACGAGTTCGGCACGACGGACCGGGCCGCGGTCGTCGAGCGGATCATGCGATCGGTGCACGCCAGGGTCGCGCCCCGCGACCAGCGCTGGGCCGAAGCCACCGCGCACGCGCACGTCACCGCGTCGGGACGGCACCGGGTCACCAGCACCCACCCCGGCCCCGCGCTGCTGGTGGCCTGCGCGGGCCCGCAGCGCCGGACCCAGGTCGAGAACTGGACGCGGTTGTCCGCCCGGCTGCGGGTCCGCGAACTGGAGTGCGGTCACTTCGACGTTTTCGACCGGAAAGCGCTTCCCGCTCTACTGACCCATCTCGACGAATTCCTGACCGGAGAACCCGCCCGAATCACGAAAACAGGAGGGAAACGATGACGAACGGACCAGATCGTGAAACGGTCTCCGATTCCGTGAAACGCGTGGTGATCGCCGAATCGCGGCTTTCGCTGGCGCCGGAGGAGATCCACGACGACGAGCCGCTCAACGGCGACCTGCTGCACCTCAACTCGCTGGGGTTCGTCGGCATGCTCGTGCACCTGGAGGACGCGCTCGACGTCGAGCTGCCCGACGACCTGTTCGTCGGCCGCACGTTCAAGACGGTCGACGACCTCGTGGACGTCGTCGCCGAAGGAACCCGTGGGACGGAGGCCCTGCGATGAACACCGTTTCCCCGCCCGCCAGCTGGCGCAGCGTGCTGCCGCACCTGGACGAGCCGCTGCCCCCGGACCAGAGCCCGGAGTCGCCCGCCGGCGGCTCGGACGGCGTGGCGGTGAACCTGCCGTTCGCGCTGGTGCGCCAGTCCACCCAGAACCGCGAGTTCTGGGACATCCCCGCCGAGGTGTTCGACGCCTACCGCGCCTTCCGGCCCACGCCGCTGTGGCGGGCCCGCCGGTTCGAGGACGCCGTCGGCGCGCGGGTGCCGATCTACGTCAAGTACGAAGGCGGCAACATCTCCGGCAGCCACAAGCTGAACACCGCGCTCGCGCAAGCCCACTACTACGCGAAGGCCGGGGTCAAGGAGCTGGTCACCGGCACCGGGGCCGGGCAGTGGGGCACCGCGCTCGCCGCCGCCTGCGCGATGTTCGGGTTGCGCTGCCGCGTGTTCATGGTGGGCACGAGCCTGCAGAAGAAGCCCTACCGCGGCACGCTGATGCGGGCACTCGGCGCCACCGTGCACGCCAGTCCGAGCGACCTGACCGACGTGGCCGCCCGCGTCGGCGGCGGGGTGAACAGCCTCGCGCTGGCCATCGGCGAGGCCGTCGAATACGCCGGGCGCACCGAAGGGGCCGCGTTCTGCATCGGCAGCGGCGAAACCTACAGCATCCTGCACCAGTCCGTCATCGGGCTGGAGGCCATCGACCAGCTCGCCGAGCTGGAGGCCACTGTGGACAGTGTGGTCGGCTGCGTCGGCGCCGGCTCGAACTTCGGCGGGATCGCGTTGCCCTTCTTCGCCGACGCCGCCACGACCGGGACGGAGTGCCCGCGGCTGGTGGCCGCGGAGTCCAGCACCACCCCGAAGCTCACCCGCGGCGTCTACGCCTACGACAAGACCGACGCCACCGGGGTCAGCCCGATGGAGGCGATGTACACCATCGGCAGCAGCTACCCGATCCCCGACTCGCATTCGGCGGGCCTGCGCTTCCACGGCGCCGCGAAGGTCATTTCCGCCATGCGGCACCGCGACCAGGTCACCGCGCAGGCTGTCGGGCAGGTCGAAGCGCTGCAGGCCGGCCAGACCTTCACCCGGTCGGAGATGGTGCTGCCCGCACCGGAGTCCGGGCACGCGCTGGCCGTCGCCGCACGCCTGGCGGCCGACGGCGGTTCGTCCCGCGGCGTCGTCGCCTGCGTGAGCGGGCACGGCTACCTCGACCTCTCCGCGTACCAGCAGCTGCTCGACGGCGAGCTCACCACCGAGCCGCCCGCGGAGCAGGCGCTGGTCACGGCCATGGACCGGCTGCAGCCGGTCCCGGGACTCGCGATCGCCGGGAGTGGACATGCCTTCTGACCCGATGGACCACCGCCTCTTCGACTGCGTCCAGGTGAACCTGGCCGAGCTCGCCGACCGGCGGCACGGCGACGGCACGCACCTCGCGCTGGGCCGGCTGCTGCGCTTCTGGCCCCGACCGGGCGCGGACGGGCTGCCCACCGTCGAGCCGCGGGTCGACGACCACGTGACGGAATCGGCCGCCCTGCTGGGGTTGCGCGTCACCCGGCGCGCCCGGATCGACACCGCCGCCCAGCTCGAACCCGGCCCCGGCTGCTACGCGGTGGCGGACGCCTACCACCTGCCCTGGGTCCCCTACCACCGCAGGAAGCACCTGGAGCACAGCTTCCTGGTCGAGCCGGCCGAGGACGGCGTGACCGTCGTGGACGGCTACCACAACGACACCGAGTGGGGTGCGGCCCGGCCGGGCCGGTGGACGCTCGGCCACGCGGAGTTCGCGGAAGCGCTTCCCGAGGGCGCGCTGACGTTCGAGCTCGCCGCCGGGGAGCCCCCGGCGGCGCGGACGCCCCTGGTGGAGCTGGCCGAAGCCGACACGTTCGTGGCGACCTACGCCGACCACCCCGACCGCGAGCGGGCGATGCGGGGACTGACCCTGCAGACCTGGCTGCTCGCCCGCAGCCGCCGCCTGCACGCCGCGGCCATGGGTCTGGACACCGATCCGGTGCGGGCGCACCTGGCCGAGTGGGACGCGATCGCGAAGCAGGTCTACCTGGCCAGCCGCCGGGTGAGCGCGGGCCGCGAGGAGCCGCGCGCGCTGTTCCCCCGCCTCGCCGAGTGCCTCGCCGCGGACCACATCGCGTTCAGCGGACCGGTCGAGACCCCGGCGGTATCCACAGTGGACACCATCGACGTGCCGGTGACGATCCGGGACTCCGTCACCGCGGTGATCGGGACCGTGCTGGGCACCGAGCCCCCGGCGGACGCGCGCACGCTCGGCGACATCCCCGGCTTCAGCTCCTTCCGCATGATGGAGATCGTCGAGCGGCTCGAGAGCGACCTCGGCGTCGAATTCGCGGCCGAGGACCTGGTCCCGGAAAAACTCACCCACGTCGACGGCCTGTGCCGGGCCGTCGTGGCCGCAGGAGGAACCCGATGACCTACGCACCGCGAGTGCTCCACGAACTGCTCGACCACGCCGCCCGGCTGTGGCCGAACCGGACCGCGCTGACCTGCCGCGGCACCTCCGCGACCTACGAAGAGGTCGCCGGCGCCGCCCAGCGGGTCGCCGCCTCCCTCGCCGCCCGGGGCGCCCGCCGCGGCGACCGGCTGCTGATCAACGCCCCGGCGAGCACGCTGCTGCCCGCCGTGGTCTTCGGCGCCGCCCGGGCCGGGGTCGCGTTTTCCCTGCTGCACGAACAGGTCCGCGGCAGCAGCCTCGACCACGTGCTGGCGGATTCCGAGCCGGTGCTGGTGGTGACCGACGACGAAGACGTGCGGCACTCGGCCGAAGCGGCCGGCGTCCCGGCCGTCCCGGTGGCGGAGCTGGCCGCCGGTCCCGGCCGGGCCGTCGACCTACCCGCTCCCCCGCTGCCGGTCGACCCGGTGTGCCTGATCTACACCTCGGGCACCACGTCCCTGCCGAAGGCCGTGGTCAGCACCCACCAGCAGCTGCTGTTCGCCACCGGCGCGATCGCTTCGGTGCTGGAGTACCGCACCGACGACGTCGTCTACAGCCCGCTGCCGCTGTCCTTCGACTACGGGCTGTACCAGGTCTTCCTGTCCGTCACGGCGGGGTCGCACCTGGTGCTGGGCGCCCCCACCGAGGTCGGGCCGTCGCTGGTCCGCAACCTGGTGAGCTCCGGCGCGACCGTGCTGCCCGCCGTCCCGGCCGTCGCCGAAGCGCTCAGCGCGCTGCTGCGGCGCCGCCCGAAGCCCGCCCCCGCGCTGCGGCTGCTGACGAACACCGGCGCGGCGATGCCCACCGGCACGCTGGAATCGTTGCGCGAAGCCGTTCCCGGCCTCCGGGTGCAGCTGATGTTCGGGCTCACCGAGTGCAAGCGCGCCACCATCATGCCGGTGGACGGCGACCTGGCCCGCCCCGGCTCCAGCGGCCGGGCCCTGCCCGGCACGGAGGTGTTCGTCATCGACGAGGCGGGCGAGCGGCTGCCCGCCGGCGAGGTCGGCGAGATCGTGGTGCGCGGCCCGAACGTCATGGCCGGGTACTGGCGCCGCCCGGAGCTCACCGCCGAGAAGTTCCCGCGGGTGGCCGGGTTGTTCCCCGAGCTGCGCACCGGCGACTACGGCCGGCTCGATGAGGAGGGCTACCTCTACTTCGACGGCCGCCGCGACGACATCTACAAGGAGCGCGGGTTCCGCGTCAGCGCGACCGAGGTCGAGACCGCCGCGCGCGGCGTGCCCGGCGTCCGGGAAGCCGCCGTGCTGGTCCCGAAGGACACCCGCCCGGCCTTGCTGTTCGTCACCGGCGAGCTGGCCGCCGACGGCGTGCTCGACGGCATGCGCACCCGGATCGAGGAGTTCAAGATCCCGGCGAGCTGCCTGCGGGTGGAGGCGCTTCCGCTGACCGGCAACGGGAAGGTCGACCGCAAGGCGCTGGCGTCGCTGGCCGAGGAGGTGTCCGGTGGAGCTGCTCGCTGAGCGTCCCGCGGGGCTCGCGGACCTGCCCGGCGACCTCGCCGCGCTGCCCACCCCCGCCTACGTCTACGACCTGGCCGAGGTCCGCCGCAACCACCGGCGGCTCGACGGCGCCCTGCCCCGCGGCACCGGGCTGCTGTACTCGCTCAAGGCCAACCCGCACCCGGACGTGCTGAGCACGTTGCGCGAGGCCGGGGCCCGCCCGGAGGTCTGCTCCTCCGGCGAGCTGCGGGCCGCGCTCGACGCCGGCTGGACCGGCGCGCAGGTGCTCTACACCGGCCCCGCCAAGCGGGACGCCGAGGTCGCGGCGGCCCTGCGCGCCGGGGTGCGGGAGTTCTCCGTGGACTCCCCGCACGCCGTCGCCCAGCTCGACCGGCTCGCCGGCGAGGCCGGGGTCCACGCCCGCTACCTGCTGCGCGTCAACGACGACCAGCCGGTGCCGGGCCAGGGCCTGGCGATGACCGGCGTGCCGTCGCAGTTCGGCGCCGACACCGGCTGGATCCTCGCCGAGCCCGCCCGCTTCGCCGGGGGCGAGCACGCCGAGGCGGCGGGCCTGCACCTGTACATGGGCACGAACCTCACCGAGGTCGACGACCTGATCGGGCAGTTCCGCCGCGCGCTGCGCACCGCCGCGCGGCTGCGGGAAGCCCTGGCCCCGCACGGGGTCCGCTTCCGGACCCTCGACCTCGGCGGTGGTTTCGGCGCCCCGTTCGCGAAGGAAGGCACGGCGGTCGAGCTGCCCGGCCTGCGCGAAGGACTCGAGGCGCTGCTCGCCGAAGAACTGCCGGGCTGGCGCGAACAGGGCCCGGAAGTCGTCTTCGAGTCCGGCCGGTACCTGGCCGGCACGGCGGGCACCCTCGTCACGGCGGTGCTGGACGTCAAGCGCTCGCAGGGCAAGGACATCGTCGTGCTCGAGTCCGGCATCAACCACCTCGGCGGCATGTCGGGGCTGCGGCGGCTGCCCCCGCTCGCGCCCCGCCTGCTCGGCCCGGCCGGCCCGGACGTGCTGGACGCGCTCGTCGCCGGCCCGCTGTGCACCCCGCTGGACACCTGGTCCCGCGGCGCGAAGCTGCCCGTACTGACCCCCGGCGACCTGGTCGCGGTGCCGAACGTCGGCGCCTACGGCCTGTGCGCCAGCCTCGTGGCCTTCCTGGGCCACCCCCTGCCGGCGGAGGTCGTCGTCGACGGCGACCGCCCCGGCACCCCCGCGCGGACCTCCCGCGTGGAACTGGTCAGGACCACTGACCCCGCTTCGGCGGACCGACTGTGAGGAGCACACCGATGGACCCCCGCATGGCCGAACTGCTCACCCCGTACCTCAAGTTCCTCAACGGCCGCGAGCTCGGCCCGGACGACTCGCTGCGCGAGCGCGGGCTGGACTCGATGCAGTCGATCAACGTGCTGTTCGAGATCGAGGACGTCTTCGGCGTCTCGCTGCCGGACGAGGACATCACCGACGCCACCTTCGCCACCGGCGGCACGCTGTGGACCGCGGTGGCGGCCCAGCTGGAGCGCCAGGAGGTGTCGTCGTGACCGCCGCCCCGCTCGCCGAGCTCGTCGGGCGCGTGACCAAGGTCGCCGAGGAGCACGTCCGGCGGACCGACGACGAAGCCACGTTCCCGGTGGAGGCGCTGGAAGAGCTGCGCGCGACCGGCCTGCTCGGGCTGCAGGTGCCCGCCGGGGAGGGCGGGCTCGGCGGGTCGCTGGCCGACGTGCTCGAGATCAGCACCGAGCTGGGCCGGGTGGACATGTCGCTGGCGATGATCTTCGCGATGCACTGCCAGCAGGTGGCCGCCGTGCTCGCGCACGCCGACGGCCGGCTGCGCGAGGAGCTGGTGCCCGAGATCGCCGCGGGCCGGCTCTACCTCGGCTCGGTGACCACCGAGGCGGGCAAGGGCGGTCATCTGCTGACCGCCGAGTCCGCCGCGGCCTGGCGCGACGGGGAGCTGCTCGTCGACCGCTTCGCCCCGATCGTCACCGGTGGCCAGCAGGCCGACGGGTTCCTGATCACCCTGCGCTCCCCGGATTCCGAGGCGGACAACCAGGTTTCGCTGGTCTACGCCTCCCGCGCACAGGTCGAGATCGAGCCGGCCGGCGGCTGGAACCCGCTGGGCATGCGCGCCAGCGACAGCGGCGCCATGAAGCTGCGCGGGCGGCTGCCGGCGCACCAGGTCGTCGGGCGCCACGGCGACTTCCACACCATCGTGACGACCGTGTTCGGGCCGATGGCCCACCTCGGCTGGGCGTCCTGCTGGCTGGGCACGGCGGCCGGGGCGCTGTCGCGGGTGATCGCGTCCGTGCGCGGCAGCCGCGGCAAGACGGACCTGAGCTCCGAACTGCTGATGACCCGGCTGTCGCGGGCGCGCCAGCGGCTGGACACCGTGCACGCGCTGATCTCGCACGCCCGCGAGGTGGTCGAGACCACCGCCGACCTCAGCGTGCCGAAGGTGCAGCTGCTGATCAACGCCGTGAAGATCACCGCGGCCGAGGAGTGCTACCGGGCCGTCGACGAGCTCGTCGACGCGGTCGGGATGCGCCACGGCTACCTGCGCGACTCCCCGACGCGGCTGGAGCAGTCGCTGCGGGACCTGCGTTCGGCGGTGCTGAACTACAGCAACGACCGGCTGCACCTCGCCGACGGCCGGCTCACCCTGCTCGACCAGGAGGTGCGTTTTGCCTGACACCGCCATCCTGGACGGCGACGTGCTGTCCACTGTGGATCGGGAAGCCGGCGGCGCCCAGGTGTGGCAGCGGCTCGGTTCGGCCGGCGTGCTGCGGGACCAGTACCGGCAGCGCACGCCGACCGGACTGGTCGCGGACCCCGGGCGGCTCGCCGCCACCCTGCGCGCGGTCGACGCCCGCGGCGACAACGGGATCACGCTGAGCGTGCTGGTGCAGTCGGCGAGCGCGCTGCCGATCCTGGCCGCCGGGACCGGCCCGGAGTTCGACCGCGTCGCCGACGGCGACTGCGAGGTCGCGCTGGCCGCCACGGACGCCGCGGCGGCCGGCTCCGACCTCACCGGGCTGGGCACGGAGGTCGAGCTCGACGGGGACACCGTCCGGCTCGACGGCGGCAAGCGGTGGGTGACCACCGCGACCCGCGCCGCGTACTTCCTGGTGCTGGCCCGCCACCGGCCCGGACGCCACTTCACGGCGTTCACGTGGGTCCTGGTCCCGGCCGACGCGGCGGGCGTCCGGGTCACCCCCGCGACGACCACGCTGCTCCCGGGCGCGGGCATCGGCCACGTCGAGTTCTCCGGCGTCCGCCTGCCCGCGTCGGCGGTGCTCGGCCGGCCGGGCCGCGGGCTGGCGTTGTTCGCCCGGCACATGGGCACCGAGCGTCTCGCCGGCGCGCAGTGGGCCACGGCGCTCACCAGCCGGGTGCTGGCGGAGACCCGGGAGGCGTTGACGCGCCGGGAGATCGACGGCCGCGCGCTGTGGGACCACGACTCGGTCCGTCAGGAGTTCGCGGCCTGCCTGGTGCGGGTGCGCTCGTTGCGCGCGCTGCACGAGGCACTGGCCGAGCGGGTGGTGGCCGACCACGACCCGACGAGCGCGGCAATGCTCAAGGCGGCGATCGGGTTGACCGCCGACGAGGTGCTGTCCCGCTGCGCCCGCTGGCGAGGCGCCGACGGCTTCGCCGACGACGGCCTCCAGCTGGTCCGAGCGGAGGCGGCGGTGTTCGGCATCGGCGGCGGCGTGACCGAGCTGATGCTCACCGCCATCGCCGACGGCGCCGAGCCCCTCCTCGCGGAGCTGCGCACATGAGCCCGCGAGAGCCGGTGCCCCCACCCGTCCTCCTAGCCGCACTTTCACGTGAAAGTGCGGCCTTGGGACCGGCACTTTCACGTGAAAGTGCGGTGCTTCCCGAGGTGACCGCCGACGGCACCGAGGTCGCGCCCGGTGTCTGGGTCGCCTCGGCCGACCGGGCCGACTTCGGCGAGCCCGACGTTCACCCGGGCGACCTCGCCGAAGCCGGTGGCCGGCCGGCCTGGCGGCGGGCCGAGTTCCTCGCCGGGCGGCACCTCCTCCGGCGGCTGCTGCGCCGGGTCCGGCCCGACCTCGCCGCGCTGCCCGTCCGCATCGACCCCGCCGGCAAGCCACGGCTGGGTGGCGCGCCGGACCTCGCGCTGCCCGGGATCACCATCTCCCACGACGGGGACCGGATCGCCGCGGCCGTGTGCGCGCACGGGGACGTGGGCGTCGACGTCCAGCTGCCACCGGATCGGCTCAGCGACTCGGCCGTGCGCCGGTGCCTCGGCTCGCACGCTCCCGCCGTCACCGCGCTCCCGCGGGCCCGGCGGGCGCGGGAGTTCGCCTGGGTGTGGACCGTGCAGGAGGCGTGCGTCAAGGCCGACGGCACCGGCATGGGCGGGCGGCCGTGGTCGATCGACGTCCCGCCCGGCGCGCTGTCCGGACGCTGGGGCCGCTTCACCTGGCTGAGCCTGCGCACCCGGTCGCCGGTGCCGCTGAGCTGCGCCTTCCACCCCGCACCCCCTCGGTGACCCACCACGACAACGGAGGTCGACGTGCACCTCATCAACGCTCCGGACGTAGTCCCGGAACTCAGCTGCTACACCACCAACCTGGTGGCCTACCTGGAAACCGACGACCCCGGCGTCAAGACGCGCCTGGCGCACGCCGTCCGCTTGGCGGTCCGGTGCGACGGCGGTACCGGGGAGCTGGCGTTCTCCCAGCACACCCGCGTCGACGGCGGCACCGCGCGGGCACCGCTCGGCTACCGCGGCGCCCCGGACTGGCCGCGAGCCGCCGAGGGCCTGGTCGCCGAGCTCACGCGCTCAGGGCGGGTGCTGGCCGTCGCCGACACCTTCCACCTGCCCTGGTCGCCCGCGCACGGGATCGCGCACTCGCCGCACTGGCTGCTGCTGCTCGGCCGGCGCGACGGGCGGTGGCTGGTCGGCGACCACTTCTGCGCGCTGACGCCGCTCGGCGGCCAGGAGCCGTTCCTCGGCTGGCTCGACGACGCCGCGCTGGAGCGCGCGCTGGCCCCGCACACCCCGTGGCCCGCCGAGATCGCCAACCGCGACCGCCTGGCGCTGGGCGCCGCCGTCGAGCCGGTGCACGCGGACCTGTTCCGCTGGCTCGCGCGCACCACCGGCGAGGCCACCGCGGCCGACCCCGGCGAGTGGACGTGCGGCCTGCCCGACGTGCTCGGGCGCATCGGCTGCGTGCTGGCCGAGGACGAGACCGCCGCGGCCCGCTACGGCGACGACCTGTGGGCCGCGAGCCGGCACTACACCTACCGCCTCGAGGTGCTCGCCGCGAACGGCGAAATCGGCGCGGAGGATGCCGCCGCGGCCGCGGTGAGCTGGGGCGAGCTGCCCAAGGTCGTCCGGTTCGCCGCGGCGTCCGCCGCCCGGGGCCGTCCCCGCGCGGGACTGCTGCGGCGGACGTTCGAAGACCTGCTGCGCACCAACGAAAAGACGACCGGACCGGAACAGGAGGCATGACACGATGGAAACGCTCTACCAGTGGTTCGCCGCGTCGGCGGAGAAGCACGCCGACGAACCCGCGCTCGAAGTCGGCGCGCGCACCCTGACCTACACCGCACTGCGGGACCTCGCCGGGCACGTGGCCGCCGAGGCCGTCAGCGCGGTGGGAGCCGTGCCCGCCCGGATCGGCGTGCTGGCCGAACGCAGCGTGCTGACCTACGCCGGATACCTGGCCGCGCAACGGCTCGGCAGCACGGTCGTCCCGCTCAACCCGGCGTTCCCCCGCGAGCGCAACCGGATGATCGCCGAAGCGGCCGGCCTGGACGTGATCCTCACCGAGGAGAGCGCCGGCCTCGGCGTGCCGGAACTCGTCATGGCCGAGCCCTCCGGCGGCGCCGCGCGCACCCCGCCCGAGCCCCGCGGCGAAGACCTGGCCTACATCCTGTTCACCTCGGGCTCGACCGGGAAGCCCAAGGGCGTCCCGATCCGGCACCGCAACGTCTGCTCCTACCTCGGCCACGTCGTGCCGCGGTACGGCATGGCGCCGGGCAGCCGCGTCTCGCAGACGTTCGACCTGACCTTCGACCTGTCGGTGTTCGACATGTTCACCGCCTGGAGCGGCGGGGCGACGCTCGTCGTCCCCAGCCGCGAGGACCTGCTGGCGCCGGTGCGGTTCGTCGCGGAGAAGCGGCTCACGCACTGGTTCGCGGTGCCCTCGATGGTGTCCTACGCGCAGCGGTTGCGCAGCCTGCGGCCGGGGAGCATGCCGACGCTGCGCTGGAGCCTGTTCTGCGGTGAGCCGCTGACCACGCACCAGGCCGAAGCCTGGCAGCGCGCCGCACCCGGCGGGATCGTGGAAAACCTCTACGGCCCCACGGAACTGACCATCAGCTGCGCGGAATTCCGGCTGCCCGCCGATCCGGCGGACTGGCCGCGCACCCCTAACGGGACCGTGCCGATCGGGCGGCCCCACCCCAGCGTCACCCACGTCGTGCTGGACGACCAGGGCCGCCCCGCCGTGGAGGGCGAACTCTGCGCGCGCGGGCCCCAGCGGTTCCCCGGCTACCTCGACCCGGCGGCCAACGAGGGCCGTTTCTACCACTTCGGCCCGGGCGACCGGACGGCCCGGGTGCACGGCCCGGACGACGAACTCGACGACACCGCGTGGTACCGCACCGGCGACCGGGTGTCCTGGCAGGACGGTGCGCTCGTCCACTTGGGACGGTCGGACCAGCAGGTGAAGGTGCAGGGCTACCGGGTGGAACTCGGCGAGATCGAGGCCGTGCTGCGGGACCAGGATGCGGTGCGCGACGCGATCGTGCTGGCCCTGCCGGGCAGCGGCGGCACCACCGAGCTCGAAGCGGTGTGCACGGGCTCGGGCCTGGACCCCGACCGGCTGCTCGCCGCGGCGGCCGACCGGCTGCCCGGCTACATGGTCCCCCGGCGGCTCAGCGTGCTGGACACGCTGCCGCTCAACGTCAACGGCAAGATCGACCGTTCGGCGCTCACCGCGCACGCGATCGGGCAGCGCGGATGACCGCCGGCGCCCGGGAAGGAACGACCATGGAAACCGCACCCACCGCCACGCTCCCACCGAACCTGGTGCCCACGGAAGGGTTCTGCCAGGCGATCGCGAAGCTGCCGACCGGCGTCACGGTGCTGACCACCGGCTCCGAGGACGCCCCCGTCGGCTGCACAGCCAACGCGGTGATGTCGCTGTCGGCCGACACCCCGAGCGTCCTGGTGTCGCTGGGCAGCCAGAGCCGCACCCTGGCGGCGATCCTCGACACCGGCTCCTTCGCCGTCAACACGCTGTCCTGGTCACAGCGGGCCCTGACCCGCAAGTTCGCGACCGGCAGCCCGGCCGAGCGCTTCGCCGGCGTCCCGTGGTCCCCGCAGCGCCGCATCCCGGTGCTCTCCGCGGCGGTGATGGCACTGGTCTGCGAGGTGGGCGACACGGCGAACCTGCTGGACCACACGGTGGTCGTGGGCCAGGTGGTCTGGCTGCGCGACACGAACGCGGCGCCGACGGTGCTGTACGGGCGGGAGCAGTACCCGCTCGGGGCCTGAGCCCGCGCCGCTCCGAAATCCATGAAGGCCTCCTTACCGGCTGGTGAGGAGGCCTTCACGGGTTTGCGGGAAAGGATTACTGCGCGGAGCGGCGAGCCGGGGTGGCGTCCGCGACCTGCTCGGCGGTGGCCCGCGCCGCCGCGTCGAGCAGTACCGAAAAGCGCGGGTCCGTGCGGATCTCGCGGTGCCAGGCGAGCTGCGTGAAGACCTGGAACGGCGCCGTCCACGGGAGCTCGACCAGGCGGCCCTCCGCCAGCTCGGAAGCGACGCTCAGCCGGGGCAGCAGCGAAATGCCCAGGCCCGCGGTCAGCGCGTGCTTCACCGCGTCGATCGAACCGAACGTCAACGCCCGGACGTGCGTGTCCGCGGCGTCGCCCAGGGTCCGCTCGAACAGGCGCTGGTAGCCGCTCCCGCGGTGGGCGCACAGCAGGGGTTGCCGCGCCAGCCGGGCGGTCGGCACCGGGCCGGGGCCCAGTGGGCCGTCCTGGCCGGTGACCACCACGAGCGGCTCCGGGCACAGCAGCGTCGAATCGGCCTTCGACGAAGACTCGCAGACGTCGATGAAGAACGCGCAGTCCACATCGGAATCGCCGATCCGGCTCCACGGGTCTTCTTCCAGTGGCCGGATTTCCAGCGCCAGTTCGGGGTGCCGCCGGTACAGGTACTCGACGATCGGCACCAGCCGGTAGGACGTGAGGCCGCTGTCGGCGCCGACGGTCAGCGCGTCGCCGACCGCGGTGCCCGCCAGCACGATCTCTTCGGCCATGCGGCTCAGCTTCACGATCTTGTGAGCGTAGCGCCGGAACCGCTCGCCGGCCGTGGTGAGCCGGATGAGGGCGCCGGTGCGGTGGAACAGGTCGCAGGCGAGGTCGCGCTCCAGCTTCTTGATCCGGGCGGTCACCGTCGGCTGGGCGACGCTCAGGTCGCCGGCCGCCTTGGTGAAGCTCGACTTTTCGGCCACGCTGAGGAAAGTGGTCAAAGATGCGGTGTCCACAGCTCGGTTCACCACCGGTCCGCGCGAGCGGTACGGGGTTCGGACCCCGTACCCGGGCGAATGTTCCCTTCACTGGACGGGGTGGATTTTCGCGGCACGGTCGCCGCGCGCACGCCGTGGTCGCGGTACCGCCGTCCGGCTCTCCGATCGGCCATGGCGGCCGCTTCCTCGTGGTGGTGGAGCAACTCGGTCCCGAACACGAAACCTCCCAGCGGCCGGCTGTTCCCGGCCGGCACCGAACCCTTTACGACGTTTCCCCCATCGGCGTCCGAAGCACCTTCTCGACCACGAACGACCACTGGTTTCCTGCTCTGCGAATACCACCCGGACATGACCGGCAAACTGCTCCCATCAGGCGGGCAGGGGCAGGCAGCGCTTTCACCCGCCGTGGCCGGTACGGCAACGTCCTTCACTCCAAGAGAGCAGCTTCGCCCCGTCATCCCATTCACCCTCTCCGTGGGATGAGCACACTTTTCGAGTTTGCGAAATCGATTCCTGCGTTTTCCGCCCCGGTTTTCTCCAAGACGGAGGAATCAGCCGAGCACCACGCGCAGCACCGCGCTCACGACGGCGGCGCCGATCATCGCGGTCAGGATGGACCGCTTGGCGGCCAGCAGCACGACCCCGGCACCCACACCCGCCAACGCGGTCAGCGTCCGCAGCGACGACACGTCGCCCGACGTCGGCCACAGCAAGGTGACCACCAGACCGGCGATGAGCGCCGGGGTCGCGCAGGTCAGCGCGTTGCGCAGCCAGGTGGGCAGTTCCCGCCCGCCGGCCGCCAGCGGCACGACCACCCGCAACGTGAGCGCCGTGGCGCCGAGCGCCAGCACGATCAGCCACTGGTACGTCATCGCCGCACCCCCAGCGCCGCACCGGCCACGGCCCCCGCGGCGCCGGCGACCAGCACCGGGACGCCCGGGGGCGCCCAGGAAACCAGCGCACCCGCCGCGACGACGCCCAGCACGGCCAGGATCCACGCGCGCGTGGTTTTCAGGTGCGCGCGCAGCAGCCCCAGGAAGAACACCGGGTAAGCGGCGTCCAGCCCGAGCCGGCCCGGGTCGCCGATCGCGTCGCCGAGGATGGCACCCAGCGCCGTCCCGGCGGTCCAGCCGCACAGGCAGAGCGCTCCGGCCACCCGCAGCGTGCGCAGGTCGTAGCGGCCGTCACCGCGGTGCGCGATCGCCCAGGACCCGTCGGTGATCAGCAGGGCCGTTCCCGCGCGCGACCAGGCGGACCCGGTCAGTGCGGGGGCGATCGTGGTGCCCATCAGCAGGTACCGCGCGTTGAGTGCGGCCGCGGCGCCGACCACGGCCCAGACCGAGCCGTGCTGCCCGATGACAGCGACGGCGCCGTACTGGGCGCTGCCGGAGAAGACCAGCAGCGACATGGCCACCGGGGCCAGCACGCCCATCCCGACCGAGGCCGCGAGCGCGCCGAACGCCATGCCGTCCGCCAGGTCGGCCGCGGCCACCGGCAGCACCGGGCGCACGACTCCCGCCGGTGAACGACGTTCAGCGGTGGTTTCGGTCACGGTGTTCACCTCCTCGGCTCGACCCGGTCGACGTTACCAACAAAGCCGATTGTTGGTAACCCGACTGGGTGGCTCTACCCGGCAACTACTTTCCTAAACACCAGAACAGGCGTAGTTGCTCCATCGGTGGTAACCAGCAGGCGAACTTACTGGTAACGTGCCGGGCATGACTCCGCGTCCGGCCGCTCCCCCTCCGCTCACCGTGGTCCAGAGCCTGGTGAACACGCGGGAGCTGCTGGAGAACCGGGACGACCTGACCACGGCGGCCGGCCTGGTGGCGTGGGCGGAAGCCCAGGGCCTGCCGTGCCCGGCCCGGCCGGCGCAGGCGGACCTGACGCGGATGAGCCAGGTCCGGGAGGCGCTGCGGCAGCTGCTGCACGGCGGCGAAGGCGCACCGGCCGCGGCGGCCGTGCTCAACGGCGAACTGGCACGCACCGGCACCCGCCCGCTCCTGCGGGCCGAGCCGCCCGGCGCCGAGTTCGTGGGCGACGCCGCCACTTCGCTGGACGCGGCGATCACCCGGGTGCTCGCCACCGTGGTCACCGCCCGCCTCGACGGCTCCTTGTCCCGCTTGAAGATCTGCGGCGCCGAGGACTGCCTGTGGGCCTACTACGACCGCTCCCCCAACGCGGTGAGCCGCTGGTGCGAGACCTCGGTCTGCGGCGCCCGCCACAAGATGCGCGCCTACCGCGCCCGCCGCGCCGCGGCCGCCTCGAACTGAACCCGGACAGCGACCGGCGGCGTGGCGGGAGCCGCCACGCCGCCGGCCACCGGGGTCACCAGCCGACCGCGACCACCAGCCACTGCGGGTCGCCGTGGGAGACGAACGAGGACTGGGCCGCCACGTCGTCGTACGGGAAGCCGTACGCCAGGCGGTTGATGCCGTGGTCGTGCCAGAACTTCGCGTAGTAGTTCGCCGGCGCCGCCTGGTAGTACCGCGCCGGGTCCTGCCACTGGGACTGCGGGAGGTGCGCCGTGTGCCGGTTGAGCGCCGCGCACATGTCGGGGTTGCCGGCCAGCGAACCGGCGCAACCGGTGATGTTCGACGTCGGTTCGTTGACGCCCACCGACTGCGCGTAGGAAGTGAAGTAGTTCGCGTACTTGCCGCCCGCGCGGAAGTCCGGCGCGCTGCCCGGCGCCGGGATCCGGTACGGCGCGTTCACCGTCGCCAGGCCCTTGAACTCCGTCGGGACCTCGGCCTGGAACCGGGCGAAGGTGGCCGAACGGTCCTCCTGGAACAGCCCGTAGTCGTCGCCCACCTGGACGTCGTAGCCGTCGTGGGCGTGCAGCCGCATGGCCAGCTTCAGCGCGAAGGCGTCGACCCGGGTGGTGTTGCCGTTGAAGACGTCCGGCCCGACGGTGAACTCGATGAAGTCGGCGTACTGGCCGTTCGGGGTTCCGAGGTAGAAGTACATCCGCCCGGCGGAGTTCGCGGGCATGTCGAGGTAGGGCTGTTCGGCGATCGAGTGGGTCTGGCCGCCGAAGTTCCAGTACACCTGGCTGTCCGGGTACTTGCCGTTGGTGCGGTTGAGCACCTTCACGGTGAGCACGTTCCGCGCGGCGGGGATGCTGCCGGTGTCGCCCCAGAACGAGTCCGGCGGCGTGCCGGGCTGCGTCGGGACGGTGCCGCCGCCGGTGCCGTAGACCTGGAACTCCCAGAGCGAGACGCCGTAGGGCGTGGCCCGCGCGGTGGTGTTCAGGCGCACGTACCGCCCGGAGCCGGTCACGTTCAGCGTCTGCGTGCCGCCGGTTCCGGTGGTCGTCTGGTACACAGTGGACCAGGTGGATCCGTTGTCGGACACCAGGATCTGGTACGCCGTCGCGTAAGCGGCCTCCCAGCGCAGCACGACCTGGCTCACCGTCGCGGCCCCGCCGAGGTCGACCTGGATCCACTGTGGATCGCTGAACTGCGACGACCAGCGGGTGGCGGTGTTGCCGTCCACGGCGGCGGTGGCGGGCGTTCCGGCGTTCTCCACCGAAGACGCCGTCACGGCTTTGCCTTGGGAGATAAGGGGATCCGCCGCGCTCGCGGCGGGGGCGACGAGGCCGAGCGCGGCGACCGCGAGAGCCGCCGCCAAGGTCGTCAGTCGGGTGGTGGGTCCGCGGCGGCGCAGCCGCGGCGGGGCGATCGTGGGCATGGTTCCTCCCTGGCCGGGGAAGTGGTCGGACCCGCCGCCGGTCAGGGGACGGCGTCGTCCGGCTCGCCCCTGAGCGCCGGGCGGATGCCCACGAGGGCCGGCGGGGACGATCGGTAGAAAGGTTCATACCACCGGCACCGGCCTGTCAAGCCTTGACAGTTCGGCGCCGCCGGGCGATCCTCGGAACCGGTTCCACCTCGATCCTCTGCGTGGCGCCGCCACCCGCACAGGGGCCGGCTCACCGGGAGTCAGCCATGCCCAGCGGTGCCCCCTGCCTTCGACGGCCCCTACGGTGTTGACTGAAGCTTCAGTCAACGAAAGGCGGCGGCGTGGCGGGCAAACGCGACCTCATCCTGCGGGCGGCGGTCGCCATGATCGCCCGGAGCGGGGTCCGCGGCTTGCGGGTCGAGGAGGTCGCGGCCGAGGCCGGCGCGTCGACGGGTCTCATCTACTACCACTTCAAGGACCGCGCCGGGCTGCTGAGCGCCACGCTCGACCACGTCAACGACCGCGCCGAGCGCTACACCTCCCGGGCCGTGCCGGACTCCGGGGACGCGCGGACCCGGCTGGAGCAGAGCCTGCTGCTGGAGCTGCAGGACGTCGACGAGGTCCGCGAAAACAGCCTCGCGTGGGGTGAGCTGCGCGCGAGCGCGGTGTTCGAGCCCGAGCTGCGCGACCGCCTGGCCGGCGCCACCGGGACGTGGGTGGCCGAGATCGCCGAACTGGTCACGGCCGCGGCACCGGCCGCCGCGGCGGAGGACGTCGCCGAGCGGCTGACCGCGCTGGTCGAAGGCCTGTCCGAGCGGTGGCTGTCCGGGACGCTCCCCCTCGCCCGGGCGCGTGACCTGCTGCTCGGCGCGATCATCGCCGAACTCGGCCCCTGAACCCGTGTCGCTGACATCACTGAAGATCTCGTCAGTTTCGATTTGACTGAATTTTCAGTCAGTGTCAGGCTGGGGACATGCCTTCCGAACTCCTGTCCCGTCGCAGTGCCCTCACCGCCGCGGCCGGGCTCGGTGCCGCCGCGCTCGCCGCGTGCACCTCCCCGGCGCCGAAGGGCGCACCGGCCGCCGCGGGCGGGAGCGGTCCGGCCGGCCGGACCTTCGGCGCCGAATGGGACCACCACGTCCGCACGATCATGTCGTGGCCGTCGTCGACGGGCATCTGGGGCGAGGACCTGCCCGCGGTCCAGGCGGACATCGCGCGGCTCGCCCGCGCCGTCGCCGGCTTCGAGGAGGTGGTCCTGCTCGCGAAGCCCGCGAACCTCGGCGATGCCCAGAACGCCGTGGGCGACGGCGTCGAGGTCGTCCCCATCCCCACCGACGACCTGTGGGCCCGCGACACGGCGCCGGTCTTCGTCCGGGAGGGCGGGAAGACGGTCGGCGTCGACTTCGCCTTCAACGGCTGGGGCGGCAAGCAGCGCCACGCCGCCGACTCCGGCGTGGCCCGCGCGGTGCTGGAGAAGTACGGGCTGCCCCGGGTGGTGACCCCGCTGGTGGCCGAGGGCGGTGCACTGGAGACCGACGGCCAGGGGACCCTGCTGGTCACCGAAAGTTCGCTGGTCAACGACAACCGCAACCCCGGCAAGAACCGGCAGCGGGTGGAAGACGACCTCAAGAGCACGCTCGGGGTCGGTACGGTGATCTGGCTCGCGGGCGTGCGCGGGGAGGACATCACCGACGCCCACGTCGACTGCCTGGTCCGCTACGTCGCGCCCGGGGTGGTGCTGCTGGACAAGGCGTTCCCCGGCACTCCCCCGGACGTCTGGTCCCGCTCCGGCGACCAGGCCCGCGGTGTCCTCGGCGAGGCCACCGACGCCGCCGGGCGGCGCCTCGAGGTCGTCGACCTACCCCAGCCCGACCCGGATCGCATCACTGGCCGCGGCGACGCGTTCGTCTCGTCGTACGCGAACTTTTACGTGGCCAACGGCGCGGTGTTCCTCCCGCAGTTCGGCGACGCGGCAGCCGACGACCAGGCCCGCGGAACCCTCGCCGAGCACTTCCCGGGCCGCGAGGTGGTCCTCGTCCCGATCGACGCCATCGCCGCCGGCGGCGGCGGAATCCACTGCTCGACCCACGACGTGCCCGGCTGAGGGAAACCGGCACGGAGCTGCCGGCGCAGGTGAATGCCCCGGTTGGGCAGTCGTCCCGCGGGGAATCCGGGCTCGGCGACCCCACACCGACACGGAGGTACTCCATGCGCGTCCTGGCTCTCGTCTGCACCCTCAAGCCCTCGCCCGCGAAGTCGAGCAGTGACCTCATCACGTCGCAACTCCTCGAACTCTTCGCCGGACAGGGCGTCACCGGCGAGACCGTGCGCGTCGTCGACCACGACGTGCGGCCCGGGGTGGAGGCGGACATGGGGGACGGCGACGAGTGGCCGTCGATCCGCGCCAAGATCCGCGACGCCGACATCCTGCTCGTCGCGACGCCGACCTGGGTCGGGCACATGTCCAGCGTCGCGCAGCGCGTGCTGGAACGGCTCGACGCCGAGCTGTCCGAAACGGACGACGAAGGCCGCCCGGCGATGTTCGGCAAGGTGGCCGTGGCCGCGGCGGTCGGCAACGAGGACGGCGCCCACAAGATCATCGCCGACCTCTTCCAGGCGCTCAACGACATCGGGTTTTCGATCCCCGCTCAGGGCGGGACCTATTGGAACGGCGAAGCCATGCAGGGTGGCGACTACAACGACCTCGAAGAGACACCCGAAGCCGTCGCGTCGACCAACGCCACGCTGGTGCGCAACGCCGTCCACCTGGCCCGGCTGCTCGAGAAAACGCAGTACCCGGCCGGGTGACGAGCACGGTGCTTCAACCGCGCGGGTTCTGGGTAAGACCACCAGTATCCGCGGTTCAGCCCAGCAGCCGTGACGCAGTTCGCGTCGGCTCGGCTCCGTGGAGCCGCCGTCCACATCGGAGGTGGCAGGACCCATGCGCACTGAAGATCCGGTAGCCCGGTTCCACCGGCGGACCACGACCGTCACGGTCACCGCGAGCGGCGAGTCCACCGTGCTGACGGCCGTCGGGGACCTCGACCAGCACCTCGCCGAACGCCTGTTCGAACGCCTGAGCGCCGAGCTGGCCCAACGCCCGCCCGCGCTGCTCGTGGACCTCACCCGGGTCGGCTTCTGCTCGGCCGCCGCCCTGCGGGTGCTGCTGCTGACCACCGCCGAAGCGCACGCCGCCGGCATCCCCTGCGTCATCGCCAGTGACCAGCACGCGGTGCGGCGGCCGATCGCCGCGCTGCACCTCGAGCACTTGCTCCCGGTCTACCCCACCCTCACCGACGCCCGCGAGCGGCTGGCGCTCTGCGCGGCGTCGACGAGCCGGCGCTGAGCCTCACCGCGGCGGCACGGCGAACGAGGCAGTGCCCCCGGGCCCGCTCACGGTGACCCGGACGGTGACGTCGCCGTCGCTCCGCACGATCGTGAACTGCCAGGTCCGCGGCGACCCCACGTCGAGGGCCTTCGCCGCTTGCCCGACCACTTCGGGGATCAGGTCCGCCGGCAGCCCCGCCTCGCGCAGTTCTTCGGCGTCCGGGAGGGCGGCCACGGTGCTCGTCGTGGTCGGTTCCGCCCCGGGGCTGAACAGTTCCACCCGGAAGACCCCCACGACGACCGCGGCGCCGATCAGCAAGCCCGCGAAAGCGGCCACCGCCAACCCGCACCCCTCCGGCGGCGGCGCGACCGTCGCGGACTCGGGCGCCGGCTCGACCACCGCCCCCTCGGCCCGGCGCCGCCACTCCGCCGTCGGATTGGGCACGACCCGGGCCCGCCACGGCCGGTCCGGTGGGTACTCGACCACCACGACGTCACCCGTCCGGACGCCGGGCAGGTCGGCCAGGTTGACGTGGTGGGTGATCTCGACGCGGAACGACGGCTCGCCGCCGGGCGCGACGGTGAGGACGCAGGTGAGCGGGACGTCCCCCGTTTCGGTGCCGCCGGCACGCCGGCTTTCGATCCTCGCGAGCGCGACGCGGGGAACGACCGCCGCCTCGCGAGCGCGGCGAGGCAGCCCGGCGAGGAACAGCAGCACGCCGTACGCGACGGGAAGGCCGAGGCCGGTCAGGACGAGCGGGACCCGTTCGAGCACGGTCCCGGTGACGAAGGCGTTCAGCGCCACCCCGGCGACGCCGCCGCCGAGGAAACCGCGCACCAGTGCGGCAAGGGACATCGGAACTCCTCAGCAGAACGGCGACTCGGCCGGATCCGGTTCCACCAGCACGGCTTCCGGGTTCTGGGGGTCGTAGCGGACGCGCACGGCCGAACCGCGGGACGGGGCCTGGAGGAAGGGCGTGATCATGGTCGTCACCACCGAGCGCTCCCCGGTTTCCGCCGTGAACCGGACGTGGACCACGAACCGCGGGTTGCCCAGCACCCAGACGTTGGTGAACTCGACGTGCGTGACGGTCCCGGTCACCTCGCGGCCGTACCGGCGCAGGGCTTCGGTGCGGTCGTCGGCCTCCGCCTCGGTGAGGAACGCCCGCAGCAGCACCACGATCAGCACCAGCGCCACCAGCGCGGACACCGCGGGCACCAGGTAGGGCTCGTAGTAGACGACCCAGTCCACATCGGACCACGGCTCGCCGTCGCCGTCGAGGAACGGCAGCCGCCGCCCGACCGCTTCCGGTGGCGTCCACGACGGGATCGCCACACCGCTGCCGAGCGCCACGCCCAGTGCGGCGGTGAGCGAGCCCGCCCGGAAGCCGGTGGACAGCCGGTCCAGGGACGGGCCCGCGGCCCACAGCATCGCGAAGCCGAGCGACGACGCCACCGTGATCGAGAGGCTGAAGAACAACACGAGCGAAGCCACCGGGCCCGCGTCGGCCCCCCACGCGTCGACGCGGTTCAGCGACATCAGCCGGAAGCCGTCCAGCAGCCCGAGCGAGCCGGACCAGCCGGCCGCGGCCCAGGCGAGTGTGGTGGGCACGCCGAGCAGCCACAACCGCCCGCGTCGACGGTGGTTGCTCAGCCGTGGGTCCCCCGGTAATCCGTAGGCGAACACCGCGCCTCCTTTCGGTTCGGTTCAGGTTCACGGCCGAGTCGCCGTGGCGCGCCGGTCTTGCGGGCCGGTCCTGCGGGTCGGGCAGGTGGGCCGAGGTCGCGAATGACTCATTCGGGACCTCCGAGGCCGCCAATGACCCATTCGCGACCCCTCCAGCCGCCGAGCAACGCCCTGACACCACAGCGCCAGGCGAGCGGGCCAAGGTCGCCAATGACTCATTCGGGACCCCCAACGCCGCCAATGACTCATTCGCGACCCCTCCAACCCCCGACCAGCCCCCGACACCGCGGCGTTAATCGAGCGGGCCGAACACGGCGACCTTCGCCGGATCGGCTGGGTCGACGCGGGCCTCGTGGCGGGTGCCGGGGGCGTACTGCTGAACCGTCGCCATCGGCGTGATCAGCGGCGTCACCGTCCGGTACGTGGTGCCGTCGGCGCGGGTGACCTCCAGCGTCGCGGTGTAGCGGGCCTGCCCGGCGAGCGGCCGGTCAGTCGGCTCCAGTGCGCGGACGACCAGGGTGGCCCGCTCGCCGGTGTCGTACAGGCGGCGCAGTTCCGTGCCGTAGGCCTGCAGTTCCCGCTGCTGGCGCAGTTGCTCCTCGGCGGGCAGCGCCAGGAACGCCGCCGTCTCGGGGTCGGCGTTCATCGCCCGGAACGCCTGTGCGGCGAGCTGCGGCGTGGGCAGCTGCGGGGTGATGTCGTACCCCTGGGCCGCGGCCGCCCGGCGGAACTGCTCCGCGTGCTGCTGGAACTGCTGCGCGCCGCGGGCCGCGCCCTGCTGGGTGGCTTCGTCGAGCTGACGGCGGATCTTCTTGAACATCGGTCCTGCCTCTCTGTGCGGTGTGCACAGCTTCGGCGGGCCGCGGTGCTACCGAACCCAGGTTTGCCCGTCGTCCGAGGCGTCGAGGCAGGTCAGCGCCGCCCAGAAGGCGGGCGAGCGGGCCGGCTCGGGCTGTTCGCGCCAGCGTGCGAGCCGGGTGCGCTGCCACGCGCACAGCTCGGTCACGGGGTCGTCGCCGTCGAGGGCGGTGTCGACGGCGATCACCAGCTCGGCCATCGGGTCCGCGCCGGGCACCGCCGCCGACGTCGGCAGCGCCCACACCGTCGCGGCCACCAGGCGGGCGCCGGCCGCGACCGCGGCGAGCAGCACGCCGAACGGCTCGGGCAGGCCGAAGTCGCTCGCGCTCGCGCAGCCGATCAGCGCCACCCGCGCCGGCATGGTGTCCACATCGGACAGTGCGAGGTCGGCGGCGGTGTATGGCCGGTGCGCTCCGATCGGCTCGGCGGTGCCGGGCACGTCGGCCGGGCACGACAGGTGCAGCGCGGTCTGCGCGCCGTGCTCGTCGCGGACCTGGCTGACGTGCCCGGCGAACACCAGCCGCGAACACGGCTCGGCCAGCAGCCGGGTGAGCAGCCGCCGGTCGGTGTCGGTGCGGCGGACCAGGTCGAGCCCGCGCGCGGCGGCCGGCCGGACCGGGCCGGCGGCGAGCCGCGCGTCCAGGTACCGGATCAGCGGCGACGCCGGCTCCTGCTTGCCGAGCACCGAGCCCAGCTCGCCGAACGCGCTCTGGCCGGGAATCCGCGGGTCGAGCAGGTACACCGGCGGCCCTTCGGCGGCCCGCGGCGGGCGGCGCGGGATCCCGGCGGGCGCGAGCAGGGAGACGTCGGCGACGTCGAGAACGCGCTCGTCGCCGTCGAAGCAGCTGCCCTCCTCGCCGGGTTCGAGCGCTTGGTCCGGCCGCCGGTCGGGCAGCGCGAGCAGGCCCCACGGCACCGCGGCGAGGCTGGGCGAAGGCTGCACGCGCAGAAGCGGGCGCCGGCCACCGGCCGCGGCGTCGCGCAGCCGCGTGACGAGGTCCGCGGGCAGCAGGTTGAGGGCGAGCACCCGGGCCACGCGCTGTTCGCCGGCGAGGCTGCCGAAGGCGTCCTCGCCGAGGGAGCGCCGGACGGCGTCGGCGGCACTCTCCCCTTCACGCGGTGTCGGCGACGCCTCGGCCAGGACCTCGCGGGCCGTCGCGACCAACTCGGCGCCGATCGAGTGGACGTGGACCGCGTCGAGGTCCTCGGTGCTGCGCCAGCTCAGATACGTGTGGCCGGCGTCGGCGTAGCGCAGGAGGAACGTCTCGCGCCCGGGTGCGGCGGCGGGCCACGTCGTGACGGGAACTGGGTCCGGCCGGGGCGAGCCGTACCGGTCGGCGGCGACGCCGAGCCAGCGGTCGAGCTCCATCGGCGCGTCCGGCGACCAGCGCAGGGCCGGCGGCGGGGCGAGCCGCAGCGGGAGCGACGCCGTGACGGAACCCAGTGCGGCCAACGGAAGCCCGGCGCCGGGCGGTGCGGGTTCGAGGCCGGGCAGCGTGCCGGTCAGGTCGAGCGCGGGCGCCCCGGCCCCGGTGTACGCGCCGACCGCGCAGGTGCGCTCGATCAGTTCGGCGGCCAGCCGCGGCGCCTTCAGCCGGGCGAGCACCGTCATCAGCAGTTCGGTCGCCGGGCCGGCGACGTCGCGCGCCCAGGCCGTGCGCGCCCGCGGCGACGCGAACTCGAACCGGTAGTCCGCCGCCGCCAGCGCCACCGGGAGCAGCAGGTCAAGCACGGCAGGGAGGTCTTCGCCGCGGGCGAAGCCGATCGTGGCCGCCACGAAGTCCGTGTGCAGGCGCTGGAGCCACTCCCCGGCCGCCCGCGCGCGCGTCACGTGCTCCTCCGCCGTCGCCCAATCCCCCTCGGCCGCCGCACACCGGGCCAGCGCCACGTCGAGCCGGCGCAGACCCGGCGTGTCGCCGTTGGCCGTCCAGAGCCGGCCGGCGTGCTCGAACTGAGCACGAGCCTGGCGGGGGTCACCCGCGAGCAGCAGGAGCGTGCCCAGCGCGTGGCTCGCCTCCGCCACGTCACCGGTCGCGCCGGTGGCCGCGAGCTCGTCACGGGCGGCGGCGATCGCCGCGACCGCGCCCGGGAAATCGCCGCCCAGCGCGCGGTCCGCGGCGAGGTCGATGGCGAACTTCGCGCCTTCGTGCTGGGCGTCGAGCCGGACCAGGTCGGCCCGCGCGTCCGCGTTCTCGCCACCGGCTTGGCGGAGGCGGGCGCGTTCGGCGCGTGCCATCACCCGCAGCGATTCGACTTGAGCTTCGTCGGCGAGGATCCCGTCGAGCTCGGCGAGGATCCCGTCGAGCGCGGCCAGCGCGCCGGCCGGGTCACCGGCCGCCGCCTCGACGCGCACCTCGAGGATGCGCAGCTCCAGTTCGTCGGCGCCGTGCGGGTCGAGCAGCTCGGGCGGGTACTGCGCCGGCCCGGCCGCCTTCCGCTGCGCCGCCCGGTGCCGCTGTCCCGCGATCAGCTCGCGGGCCCGGCCGACGTCGCCCTCCTCCGTGGACAGCGAGATCAGCACGCGGTCGGCGACTTCGCGGGATCCTTCGATCATCCGCAGCTCGGCGTACTGTCCGAAGTGGACGGCCGCGGCGGCGCTCACCGGGAAGGCGGCCAGCACGGCCTCGGCGCACTGCCGCGCGGTGCGCAGGTCACCGGCGGCGTAGCGGAGGGTGGCCAGATCGCTGACGGCGGCGAGTTCCAGGTCGGTCCGGTCGAGCCGCTGCGCGAACTGCCGCAGCCGGCCGTATTCCCGTTGCGCGCCGGCGAAATCTCGCGCCGCGGCGAGCCGCTTGGCCTTCTGCTGGGTCTCGACGGCGTCTCCCAGCAGCCGCCGGTACTCGGCTTCGGTGAGCGAACACGCCGGCAGTTCGCCGTACGGCTCCGGGTCGAGGCCGAAGTGCCTTGCCACGCAACGGCAGTTGTAGCCGTGCGAACTCGCCCCGGCCAGTTCGGCGGGCAGCGGCCGGTCCGGCGGGGTGAGCGGCGGCGGCAGACCGGCGAGCACGTCAGAACTCCTCGCCGGCGGCCGCGGCCACCGCGCGCTCGGCCAGCGTCCGGGCCGTCGGCGGCAGCGCCTCGCGCGCCCGCACGAGCGCGACCACCTCGGCGCGGTCTTCCGGCGTCGTCCCGGTGATGCTTTCCGCCGTCACGCCGACGACGAGTCCGATGGGGACGGATCCGGCGAAGTCCGCCGCGCCGGCGAACCGCGCGGCCCCCAGGTGCAGCGGAACTTCCGCGACGACCTCGCCGTCGCGGGTGGCGAACGCCGTGAGAGCCGCGTCGGCGAAGGCCCCGGCGACCTCGACCTCGAGCCGGGTGCCGGTCGGCGCGGCGACGATCCGCCAGGTCACGGTGTCGTCCGCGGCGTCGAGGATCCCCGGCGGCACCCGCGCCCAGTCGACGCTCGCCCGGCCCTCGGCCACGATCCCGTCCCCGGCCGCCATCCCCCCGGCGCCCGCGGCCAGCGCGTACGCCCGCTGTCCCGGCGAGACGGCCGCCGCCAGCGCGGCCGCCGCTTCGGCACGCACGACGTCGTCCCGCTCGTCGAACCAGGCCGCCAACCGGAGGCACAGCTCGCGGACCTCTTCGGCGACCGAGGTCGCGGCGATCCCTTCGGCGGCGGCGTCGAACAGTTCGCCCGGCGTGGCTTCGAAGCCGTCCAGCACGCCTTCGGCCACGGCCGCCGTCGCGACCGCGGCTTCCAGGTCCAGCAGCGCGGGATCCAGCGGCGCAACGCCGAGGCCGGGACTCGCGGGCCACCACCGGCGAGCCCACAGCAGCAGCGCGAGGTCCGCCAGTTCCGGCCGGGCGGGCACCTCGGCGGCCCCGGTCGTGAGAGCGGCCAGCGCGGCTTCTTCGCCGACGAGCCGCGTCAGCCACGGTTCCGCGGCCGCGGCGTCGCTCAGTTCGACGCGCATCGTCCGCGGCCCGCCCGCGAGCAGCTCGGCGAGCGCGAACCGGACGAGCCCGCCGTCCGCCGCGATGACGGGGGTGTGCACCGGGTGTGTCACGACACGGCCTCCAGATCCGGCAGGCGGGCCACCAGCGCACGACGCACCTTCGTCCGCAAGTCCAGCGAAGTGGAGCGGACGACGCCGGTGAGCAGGTCACGCACGTCGGCGGCGTCGGCCGGTCGGTCGCCGCGGACGTCGAAGCCGTGCAGCCGGATCCACAGCCGGCCGAGGAACTGCTTGGCGAACTCCCGCAGGTCGCGCACGAGCTCGGGGTCGGGCCGCGCGGTGAGCGGTGTGGTGCCGGCCAGCGCCCGGCGCGCGTGCAGCACGTACCCCTCGCGCGCGACCCGGGCGTTGAGCTCCCGCGCGAGTCCGGGCGCCTCGCCGGGCGCAGCGCCGTCGAGCGGCCGGAGGGCGGGGGCGACGACGACGCCGAGCGCGAAGCAGGTGGCCAGCGCGGGCAGGCCGAGCCCGAACCCGGCAGCGGCCCGAGCGAGCTCGTCGTCGACGAGGGCCTCCACGGCACCCCGTTCGTCGGCGGGCAGCCGGCGCAAGGTGGCGCGCACCCGCCGTTCGACACTGCGCTCGAGCAGCTCGGGCCCGGTTTCGTCGTGACGCCGCAGCGGGGGCACGGCGGTGCGCTCCCCGCGCTGCAGCCCGAGTTCCGCCGAACCGGGGACGGCCGCGGTGCCGCCGGGGTGGCGCAGGGCGAGCCCCAGCGCGTGTCCGGCGGCGGAGCCGGCGAGCGCGCGCCAGGCGTCCTCGCCGAGGTCGTCCGCGAAGGCGCCGAGCAGCGCCACGGCGTCCCCGTGCGGGAGCACGGGCTCGGCCGGCCAGAGCCGGCGCAGTTCCGCGGTGAGCTCGGCGGCCACCAGCGGATCGGCCAGGTACGCGGCCAGCCGCGCGACCCCGGCTTCCTCGCCGTCGCCGTGCAGCTCGCGCAGCGCGGCCGCGGCGGCCTCCGGCGCGTCCGGGCCCGGCGCGCCGGAACCCGTCGCCAGCTCGTAGGCCAAGGGGAAGCAGACGTCCTGGACGTCGCCGGCGGTGATGCGCAGGGCCCGGCGCTGCCGCTTGAGGTGGGTGAACCACGCGGCGGTCGCCCGCAGCCGCGCGGCGTCGGCGAGCAGCAGCGCGGTCAGTTCCGCGGCCTCGGCGGGTTCGAGCAGCGGCCGCCCCAGCCGTGGCCGCGCGGCGGTGCGGACGACCAGCGGGTCGATGATCTTCTTGACGGTGCGCGTCAGCGGCCCGCCGTCCCCGGCGGACAGGACCTCGACCCCGGGGATCCGCGCCCACGCGGCGGCGAGCACGGCGGAGCGCAACCGAGCCCGCCCCGATCCGCTCACCGCCACCCCCTCGTCCGCCGCTCACCTTACGAGACGGCAAAAGCGCTGGCGGCGCAACGGCGGCCACTGCTAACTTGCCGGAGGCCGTGCGAGAGACCGAGGAGGTGGTACCCGTGAACCAGACGACGTGGGTGCTCTCCTCCGGGGTCACGGTCGGGCGATAGGTCGCCCGGGAGCGCCGTTCGCAGCACTCCCGGAAGGCACGACCATGCACTTCACTTCTGAACAACGCCTCGGCGACGGTGTCCTCGAGCGCGCATTCACCCTCGGCGACGTCCCCGGCATCCTGTGGACGCCCGGATCCGCGACCGCACCGGTCCCGCTGATCCTGCTCGGCCACCCCGGCGGCCTGCCGAAGATGTACCCCCGGCTGGCGGCGCGAGCCCGGCACTCCGTGGCGGCGGGCTACGCCGCGGCCACCATCGAGCTGCCCGGCGGCGGCGACCGGCCCCGGCTCGCGGACGTCGACGACGCCCGCGCCGACCTGCGCCGCGCACTGGCGGCCGGCGAACCGGTCTCCGACGACGTCGTCGACCGGCTCGTCCTCCCGCTGGTCGACCAGGCGGTCCCGGAGTGGCGGGCGGCCCTGGACGCCCTGCTCGCCGTGCCCGGGATCGGCGGCCCGGTCGGGTTCGCGGGCGGCGTGATCGCCATCGCCGTCCGGCTCGCGGTGGTCGAGCCGCGCATCGCGGCCGCCGTCCTGTTCGCCGGGAGTTTCGTGCCCAGGACCACCTTCGAGGAGGCCCGGCAGGTCACCGCGCCGCTGCTGGTCCTGCTGCAGTGGGACGACGAAGGCAACGACCGGCAGCAGGCTCTCGACCTGTTCGACGCCTTCGGCAGCAAGGAAAAGACGTTGCACGCCAACCTGGGCGGGCACACCGGCGTCCCGGCCTTCGAGGGCGACGACGGGAACCGGTTCTTCGCCCGGCACCTGAAGTGAGCCCGGGCCGCCGGGCCGGCCGCGACCGGCCCGGCGGCCCCGGATCCGTCAGAACCCGGGGAACACGCGGCGCAGCTCGTCGAGCGTGACGTCGCCCTCGACCGTCACGCCCTTGTCGTACGGCGCCTTGAGCCGGCCGCTGAGCAGCCGGACGAACGCTTCCGGAGGCCCGTCGAACGTCGCGGTCGGCGCGTCCAGGTGGGTCACCACGGTGACCGCGTCCTCGATCACCAGGCCCCCGCCGGGAACGGCGAGGGACACCGGGTTCGCCAGCTCGGCGGGCTTCGCCAGGAAGCTCAGCATGAACCCGACGGGCCCGGCCAGGAGGTCGACGAGCACCGCGGCCGAGCCGGCGTCGACCCCGGCGTCCGGGTCCAGCCCCACCCGCACGTCCCACGAGTGGTTGGCGACCTCGCTGAGCCGCATGCCCAGCGCCGTCACCAGCGGCACCGGCTCCGGCAGGAAGCCGAGGTCGACGGTCAGCGACGCGCGCTGCTCCGGCGTGAGCGCCTCGACCGTCTCGAGCCAGCGGCCGTTGTGCGCCACGAAGCCCTCGGCCTGCGCGCGCGGCGCGGACGCGTCCCAGCGGGCCCAGATCGTCGGGTTTTCTTCGGCCTCGACGGCTTCCCCGGCGGCGCGCAGGATCGGCGCGCGGCCGATCTCGGCACCGCTGCCGAGGTGGGAAAGAGCCTGCGCGACCGTCCATTCCGCGGCGCCGCTGGGGCCGGCCAGCTGCTCGTCGGTGAGGGTGCGGACGAGGCCGGCGAGCACGTCGTGCTCGGCGCGGAGGGCGGCGATCGTGCGATCCACGAGTTGGTCCATGCCCAGCTCAACTCCCCGGCCGGTGCGGGTGTTCCCTTGATCACTGCCCGCGATGTGCCGACCGCCACCTTTGCAGTTAGGTAAGCCTGACCTTATTGTTCTCGCGTGTCCCCCGTCCCCCACCCCAGCGGTGTGCAAGCGCGCGAGATCGACATCGCCTACGGCAGCGACGTCGTCGTGCGCGCCGCGTCCATCTCCCTCCACGCGGGCCGCGTGACGGCGCTGATCGGCCCCAACGGCAGCGGGAAGTCGACGCTGCTGCGCGCGCTGGCGCGGCTGCACCCGCCCGTCGCCGGCTCGGTCACCTTCGCCGACGGCGCGGACCTGCGTGCACTGTCCGGAAAGGACATCGCCAAGCGGATCACCCTGCTGTCGCAGCACCGCACCGCACCCGGTGGCGTGTGCGTCCGCGAGCTGGTCGAGTTCGGCAGGCACCCGCACCGGTCCCGCTGGGGCGGCCGCGACCCCGAAGGTCCCGCCGCCGTCGAGCGCGCGCTGGCGCTGACCGGCCTGACCGCGCTCGCCGACCGGCCGGTGCAAGCGCTCTCCGGCGGGCAGGCGCAGCGGGTGTGGCTCGCGAGCTGCCTGGCCCAGGACACCGCGCTGCTGCTGCTCGACGAACCCACGACCTTCCTCGACCTGCGCTACCAGGTCGAGATCCTCGACGTCGTCCGCGACCTCGCCGACCGGCACGGCGTCGGGGTGGGCGTGGTCCTGCACGACCTCGACCAGGCCGCGGCCGTCGCCGACCGCGTGCTGCTGCTGGAGGACGGCCGGGTCACCGCCGACGGTCCGCCGGCCGAAGTCCTGACCTCGGCGAACCTCAGCCGGGCCTACGGCATCCGCGTCGACGTCGTGCTCGACCCGGCCGACGGGCGGATCCACGCCCGCGCGGTGGGCCGCTTCAACGACACCGCACCGCGTACCGCGTCGGTCTGACCCCTCGAAACAGGAGAACCATGCGCACCACCCGGATGATCCTCGGCCTGACCGCGGCCGCCACGTTCTTCGTGGCCGCCTGCGGCACGACCGAGGAGCCCACGAACAGCGCCGCCACCGCGAGCGCCGCCGGCCCGGTCACGGTCGTCGACTCGCGCGGCAAGGAGGTCAAGCTGCCTCACCCGGCCCGGCGCGTCGCGGCGACCGAGTGGAACGGTGTCGAGCACCTGGTTTCGCTCGGCGTCATGCCGGTCGGCGTGTCCGACATCAAGGGCTACGGCCAGTGGGTGAGCGCCGAGAAGCTCGACGGCACGCCGAAGGACATCGGCACGCGCGGCGAGCCGAGCCTCGACACGCTCGGCTCGCTGGGGCTGGACCTCGTGATCGTCACCGACAGCGTCACCGAAGGGGCGCTCGAGCAGATCGAGGCGAAGGTCCCGGTCATCGTCATCAACGGCGGCAGCGCGAAGGACCCGATCGCCGGGATGTACGCCAACCTGGACACCATCGCGAAGGCCACCGGCACCGAAGCCGAGGCCGCGCAGCTGAAGTCCGAGTTCGAGCAGAAGCTCACCACGGGCAAGGCCGAGGTCGCGAAGCTGGGCGCGGCGGGCGAGAAGGTCGCCTTCTCCGACGCCTACGTCACTTCCGGGTCGGTCAGCATCCGGCCCTACACCAAGGGCGCGCTGGTGTCCGCGGTGTTCGGCAGGCTCGGCCTCGAGACCGCGTGGCCGATGGACGGCGACCCGGCCTACGGGCTCGCGCAGGCCGACGTCGAAGGCCTGACCAAGCTGCCCGACGTGCGGTTCTGGTACATGGCCAACAACGCCGACGGCGACCCGTACCAGCAGGAGCTGGCGAACAACGCGATCTGGCGGAACCTCCCGTTCGTCAAGAGCGGCAAGGTGCACCGCTTCCCGGACTCGCTGTGGATGTTCGGCGGGCCGAAGTCGATGGAGCAGTTCGTCGACGCCGCCGTCGCCGCGCTCAAGGGATAGCGCCGCTGTGGTCACCCTGTCCGAGCCGCCCGTGGCCGCCGTCCGGCGCCGCGGGCGGCTCGCCCTGCTGGGGATCGCGCTCGCCGCGCTGGTCCTGCTGGGTTCGGCCGTGCACCTCACGCAGGGCACCGCGAGCGTGGCCGCGTTCGACGTGCTGCGGCTGGTGTTCGGCGGCGCGACCGGCGACACCACCGCCGTGGTCCTCGAGTCGCGGTTGCCGCGGTTGCTCGCGGCACTGCTCGTCGGGGCCGCGCTCGGCGTGGCCGGCGCGGTGCTGCAGTCGGTGTCCCGCAACACCTTGGCCTCGCCCGACACGCTGGCCGTCAACTCCGGCGCGCACCTCGCCGTCGTCGCCGTCGCGGCGTTCGGCGTCTCGCTGCCGCTGCTCGGCGCGACCGGCGTGGCGTTCGCGGGCGGGCTGGCCGCGGCCGTGTTCGTGCTCGCGCTGTCCGGCACCGGCGGCACCGGGATCATCCGGCTGGTGCTGGCGGGTACCGCCATCTCGCTGGCCCTCATTTCGGTGACCCAGGTCCTGCTGCTGCTCTACGCCCAGGAAACCCGCGGCCTGTTCGCGTGGGGCGAGGGATCGCTGGAGCAGAACGGGCTCGGCGGCGTCCGCACCCTCGGCCCCCTGATCGGCGTGGCGGTGGCCGCGCTGCTCGGCCTGTCCCGGCGGCTCGACCTCGTCCACGTCGGTGACGACCACGCCAGGACGCTGGGTGTCCACGTGGGACGGGTCCGCGTGGCCGCGATCGCGCTGGCGGTCCTGCTGGCCGCGGCCGCGGTGACGCTGGCCGGCCCCATCGGGTTCGTCGGCCTCGCCGCCCCGGCACTGGCGCGGCTGCTCGCGCCGGTGGTGCCGGGCCTGCACCGGCACGCCGCGCTGCTGCCGTTCTCCGCGGCGCTGGGCGCGGCGCTCCTGCTGGGCGCCGACGTGCTGCTCCGCGCGATCATCAGCCCGCAGCGCGCCCTCGAAGTACCGACCGGCGTCGTGACGACGATCCTCGGCGCGCTCTTCCTGATCGTGCTGGCGCGCACCGCCCGGATCACCTCCGCGACCGCCGAACCCCCGTCGGCCGGCGCACGCGGCGGGGTCAGTGCGCTCCGGTACCGCGTGGTGCTGGCCGGGCTCGCGCTCGCGGTGGCCGGCGCCGCCGTGGGCGCGGTCCTGCTCGGGGACGCGAAGCTGCTGCTCGGCGACGTCGTCACCTGGCTGTCCGGCCAGGCGGGCCCGATCGTCACCGGCGTGCTGGACACCCGCGTGCCGCGCGTAGTGGCCGCGTTGCTGGCGGGCGCGGCGCTGGCGCTGGGCGGTGCGCTGACCCAGGCGGTCGCCCGCAACCCGCTGGCCGAGCCGGGCATGATCGGCGTCGTCGGCGGGGCCGGGCTGGGCGCGGTCACCGTGATCACCCTGGTGTCCGGCGTCGGGTTCTGGACCCTGACCGGCGCCGCGGGCCTGGGTGCCGCGCTGGCGATGGCGGTGGTCTTCGCCGTGGCGGCGCGGGGCGGCTTCGCGAGCGAACGCCTGGTGCTGATCGGCTTCGGCGTGCACGCGGCGACGCAGGCGCTGGTGACGTTGCTGATCACGCTGTCGGATCCGTGGAACGAGACCAAGTCGCTGACCTGGCTGGGCGGCTCGACCTACGGCCGGACCCTGACGCACCTGGTGCCGATGGCGCTGGCGCTGCTGCTGGCGGTGCCCGTGCTGATCCGCATGCGGCGTGAGCTCGACCTGCTGGCGCTGGACGACGAGACACCACGGGTGCTGGGCGTGCCCGTCGGCCGGACGCGCCTGCTGCTGCTCTCGTGCGCCGTGCTGCTGACCGGCGCGGCGGTCGCCGGCATCGGCGTGCTCACGTTCGTCGGACTGGTCGCCCCGCACGCGGCCCGCGCGATCGTGGGCAGCAGGCACTCGCGCCTGCTACCCACCGCGGCTCTGCTGGGCGCGCTCCTGGTGTGCGCGGCGGACACCCTCGGCCGCACGGTCATCGCCCCCGGCCAGCTCCCGGCCGGGCTGATGACCGCGATCATCGGCGCGCCGTACTTCGTGTGGCTGCTGTACCGGCACCGCCGTGGTTCGGACTGAACGCGCCGGGGTGGCCTACTGACGTCCGGCTGTGCTCAACCGCCGGATACGAACGGGCGGTAGGCGTGGGCGATGACTTCGGTTCCGTGCTGCCCCAGGCAGGACCAGTCCAGCTCCAGCCGCCATTCGACAGGACCGCGCATGCCGTGGAGGTTGGGCCGGATGACGAAGTACTCGGGATCGCTCGCGGTCACGGAGAAGGGGAAGTCCACGCCGCGCTCGGCCGAAGTCAGGACCTCACCCGGCATATCGGCGTCGTAGCGGTGGGCGGGCGGCCAGGCGGGCGCTGTCAAGTGGGCTTCGAACTCCCTCGGCCCGATCAGCCTCGCTTGTGCCCCTCTCACCCCGAGCTCGCGAATGAACACCGGGCGCATCCGGTGCAGCAGGACAGCCTGCGCGGTGTACGCCTCGACGAAGACGCGGATCTCCTCGTCGGGGTTCACGTGGAGACCTTCGTATTCGAAAGTCGTGGACTCGAACTGGACGGTGGTCACCGACAGCTTCAGGAATTTCCCGTCGCGGCCGACCTGTCCGCCGTCGATGTGGATGCCGCCGTGGACGATGCCGGCCTGCACGATGTTGTCGGCGCGCACGTGGTCAGCCTGGTTGGCGATGGCCGCGGTTGCCCGACCTTCGACCTCCTCGGCGACGTCGTGCAGCCCTGCCTCACGCAGTGCCGCAACCATGTCCGACACCGGAAGCCGCTCGCGACCCCATTCGGAGCGTTTCGCCGTCGCCGCCCGTCGAGCACGCGCCGCCGCTTCGGCGAAGGCTGCCTCGGCTCCGGCGCGTTGGCCACGTGCGGCCATGGCGCGGCCGCGGTCGAGCAGGCTGAGCACCTTGGCCACGTGGTCGCCGAGCGCGACGGCGACGATGCGGTCGAGGGACTCCTCCACCGGTTCGTCCACCTCGCCATCCTCGCAGCCGGAGGAACGTTCAGCCAGCGACGAGTTCCCGCACCGTCGCCAGGACTTCGTCCGGGCGGTCGAGGTGGACGCTGTGCGTCGCGCCCGGCCAGCTCACCAGTCGGGCGCCGAAGGCGGTGGCCAGGCGTTCGTGGGCGCGGCGGACGGCGTGGTCCGGCTTGCGGTCCGCCGTCACCACGACGGCCGGGAAGCGGGGCAGGTCGGACTCCCGCAGGGCGAGGGCGGTGAGGCCGTGGACCGCGCGGGCCAGCGTCGGGATGTCGAGGTCCGCGGTGCGCTCGAGGGCGGCCGCGCAGTCCGGGCGCAGGTCGCGGCCGCGTGCGGTGCGCAGGGCCGCCGCGCGGAGGGCTTTGGCGAGCACCACGCGCAGTCCGGGCACGGCCGAGAGCCTGCCGAGCACGGTCGTCATGCGTTCCAGGCTCGCGCAGGCCCGCGCGTCGTTGACCGGAGTCGGGTCGAGCAGGACCAGGCCCGCGACCAGGTCGGGGCGGTGGCGGGCGAGCAGGACGCCGACGGCGCCGCCGAGGCTCTGGCCGACCACCACGACCGGGCCGAGGCCGAGCCGCTCGACGAGCGAGGCGAGGTGCGCCGCGGCGCCGGCCAGTGAGCCGTCCACAGTGGACGTCCCGGTGCCCGGCCGGTCGTGCACGACGACGCGCGCGCCGGGCTCGGCCACCAGCCCCTCCACGAGGCCGGGGAAGAAGCCGTCGCAGGCTTCGGCGCCGCCGGGGAGGAGCAGCACCGGTGGCCCGGACTCGCCGTGGACCTGGACTCCGTCGATCTCCATGCCACATTGTGACACAATCCAATGCGATCGTGTGTGACAAGGAGGATGGCCATGGCCGCGCCCGCCGCACCGGAGCGCATCGCCGCGGTGGTGCGCGGCGAGCTGCTGGACGGCGTGCACCCCGTCGGCACCCGCTTCCGCGAGGAGGACCTGGCGGAGCGCTTCGACGTGGGCAGGCACACCGTCCGGTCGGCCCTGCGGCTGCTGGCCGACCGCGGCCTGCTGCACCACGAACGCCACCGCGGGGCGGTCGTCGCACCACTGAGCCGGGCCCGCATCGACGAGATCTTCGACTACCGCAAGGTCCTCGAACTCGGCGCGTTGCGCATGGCACTGGCCCGCGGCGCGGACCTGACCCCGGTGCGCACCGAGGTCGAACGCCTGGAGGCGCTGGCCGAGCGGACACCGAGACCGTCGTGGCGAAAGCTGACCGAGGTCCACGGCGCGATCCACCGCGCGATCGTCGCGGCCGCCGGCAACGAGCACGTGCTGGACAGCTACCACCGCTGCCAGGACGAGATCCGCCTCCTCCTGGCCTTCGTCCGCCCCGACTTCGACGCCACGACCATGGCGGCGATCCACCGCCGCCTGCTGGTCAAGCTGAGCCTCGGCGGCACGGCCGCGACGGACGCCCTGACCGAGGACATCGACCACACGGGCCGCGCGGCCCTGTTGACGGCACTGCGGCGAGCGGAGGAAAGCGCCCACCGCCTCGGCCGGTGAGCGTCACCGTGCCTGGACCACGCGACGGCGCCCGTGCTAGAAATAGAACGTGTTCCACTTTTGCCGGGAGGTGCGTGGATGAGCGTCCCGACGGTGACCGAGCTGCTGCTGGCCCGCGCCGGAGACGACCGTCCGGGCCTGCGGTTCGAGGACGAGACGTGGTCGTGGGCCGAGCACGTACGGGCTTCGGCGCGCCGCGCGGGCGACCTCCGGGAAGCGCTCGACCGGGCCGCGCCACCCCACGTCGGCATCCTGGCCGACAACGTGCCGGCGTTCTCCGTCCTCCTGGGCGCTTGCGCGTTCGCCGGGGCGGTTTTGGTCGGCCTCAACCCGACCCGGCGCGGCGAAGCGCTCGCTCGGGACGTCCGGCTCGCCGACTGCCAGTTCGTGCTCGCCGAGCGGAAGTACCAGCCCCTCCTGGCCGGGCTGGACCTCGGCGGGATCCGCGTGCTGGACCTGGATTCCTGGCCCACCGGGGACTCCCCCATCGAACCCGTTCCCGCCGCGCCCGACGATCTGCTGATGCTGATCTTCACCTCCGGCACCAGCGGCGATCCGAAGGCCGTGCGCTGCACGCACGGCAAGATCGCCTTCCCCGGCGCGATGCTCGCCGACCGCTTCCGGCTGTCCACATCGGACACCGTCTACGTCACGATGCCGATGTTCCACTCCAACGCGATCATGGCGGGCTGGGCGGTCGGGCTCGCGGCGGGCGCGGGCATCGCGCTGCGCCGCCGGTTCTCCGCCTCCGGGTTCCTCCCCGACGTGCGGAAGTTCGGCGCGACCTACGCCAACTACGTCGGCAAGCCACTGTCCTATGTGGTCGCCACCCCACCACGGCCGGACGACGCGGACAACCCCCTGCGGCTCGTCTACGGCAACGAAGGCGCGAGCGCCGACCTGGCCGCGTTCGAGAAACGCTTCGGCTGCAAGGTCGTCGACGCGTTCGGCTCCACCGAGGGCGGCGTGGGCTTCGCCCGCACCGACGACACCCCGCCCGGCTCGCTCGGCAAACCGGCCGGCGACGTGGCCATCCTGCACCCGCACACCGGCCTGCCGTGCCCGCCCGCCGAGTTCGACGCCGCCGGGCACCTGGTCAACGCCGGGGAAGCCGTCGGCGAGCTGGTCAACACCACTGGCGCCGGCTGGTTCGCCGGGTACTACCGCGACCCCGGCGCCGACGCGGAACGACTGCGCGGCGGCCGGTTCCACACCGGCGATCTCGCCTACGCCGACGCCGAAGGGTTCTGCTACTTCGCCGGACGGCTCGGCGACTGGCTGCGCGTCGACGGCGAGAACCTCGGCACCGCGCCGATCGAGCGGATTCTCCTGCGCCACGACGCGGTCACCGACGCCGCGGTCTACGCCGTGCCCGACCCGGTGACCGGCGACCGGGTGATGGCCGCCGTCGTCACCGACGGCACTCCCCTCGACCCCGCCGAGTTCGGCCGCTTCCTGGCCGGCCAGCCCGATCTCGGGCCCAAGCAGGTGCCCGACTACGTGCGCGTGGTCGCGGAACTCCCGCGGACGTCGACGTTCAAGGTCGTCAAGCGGCAGCTGTCCGCCGAGGGCCTCAACTGCGACGACGTGCTCTGGGTCCGCGCGGGGCGGGACATCGCCTACTCCCCGGCCTGACGGCACCGCCGTGCGAACCCGGCCAGGCACACGACGGGCGACACGACGGCCGCGACCCGCAGGCAGCGCACCGGCCACCCCGGCCGGGGGACGACGACGATCCCGGCCGGCGGATCGGGCGCCCGGAACCGCAACGTCTTGGTCATGTGGTGCCACCGGAAGATCTCCAGCCACACGATGCGCCAGCTGACCACCCACACGACGAGCGCGACGCCGCCGACCCATGCGTCGCGACGCATCACACGAGCCGGTAGCCGGCGGCCGAGAACTCCGCGGTCAGCGCGTAGCGGTCGCCGCGGACCAGCGTGTGGCGCCACTCCACCGGGCGGCCGCGGGCGTGGCTGAGCCGGTTGATCGCGAACGCCGCGACGTCGTGCGCGCACGCGAGCTGGGCCCGCTCGGCCGCGGTCGGGATCACCGCGCGGACCTCCTCGCGGCCGTGGTCGAGCCGCACGCCGGTGCGCCGCGCGAGTTCGGCGTACAGGCCCGTGTGCGTGAAATCGGCCGCCAGCAACGGTTCCGCCACCGCGGCCGGGAGCCAGACGCGGTCGAGCGCCAGTGGTTCGTCCCCGGCGAGCCGCACCCGCTCGAGGTAGACCAGCGGGGTCGACGCCTCGAGTTCGAGCCGTTCGGCGACGAGCGCGTCCGCCCGGACGTCGAAGGTGCGCACGACGCTGTGCTGCGAGAGCCCGGCCGCCTCCACCGAGGCGAACAAGCTGTAGAGCGCACCCAGCGGCTGGGCGATCTCCGCGGGCGGGGCGACCCGTGGCTGGCGGCCCCGCTCGGCGACGATCACCCCGTCGGCGCGCAGCTGGCGCAGCGCCTGGCGCACCGTGCTGCGGCTCACTTCGTACTCCTCGACGAGCGCGAGCTCACCCGGGAACTGATCGGTGAACTCCCCCGCGTCGAGCCTGGCCAGCAGCTCGCGCTGGAGCTGGCGCCAGAGCGGCTCGGAGCCGGCCCGGCTGAGCGTCCGAGGTGGCATGGCTTCCTCCCGGCTCGTCGCGGCCGACCCTACTCGTGGCCAAATGTCCGTACATCATCTAAGTTGAATGTACGTACATTTTGGCACGGAGGCCTTGGTGACCACGATCCGGAACGCACCCGTCGCGCCCCCGGCGCCCGTCCGCCCCCACCACGGGGTGGCACCCGGGCTGCTGGTGGCGGCCGCGGTCGCCGCGGTCGCGACCGGGCTGGGGTCGCTGGTCCCGCTCGTCGGCGGCCCCGTCTTCGGCATCCTGCTCGGCGCGCTCGCCGCCGCCGTCGTGCCGGGACTGCGGGCCGGGCGCTGGGCCCCGGGCTACGGCGTCGCGTCGAAGTCCGTGCTGCAAGCGTCGATCGTGGTGCTGGGCACCGGCTTGTCGCTGCGCCAGGTGCTCGAGGTCGGCGGCGGCTCGCTGCCGGTCATGCTCGGCACCCTGGCGGTCGCGCTCGGCGGCGCGTGGCTGCTCGGCCGGTGGCTCGGCGTCCGCGGCGACACGCAGACGCTGATCGGGGTCGGCACCGGGATCTGCGGCGCGTCCGCGATCGCCGCGACCACCGCCGTCCTCAAGCCGAAGCAGGCCGACGTCGCCTACGCCCTCGGCACGATCTTCACCTTCAACATCGCCGCCGTGCTGCTGTTCCCGCCCCTCGGGCACCTGCTCGGCCTGAGTCCGCACGCGTTCGGCCTGTGGGCGGGCACCGCGATCAACGACACCTCCTCGGTCGTCGCCGCCTCCTTCGCCTACGGCGAGGACGCCGGGTCGTACGGGCTCGTCGTCAAGCTCACCCGCACGCTCACCCTGATCCCGATCGTCATCGTGCTGGCCGTCCTCAAGTCCCGCCGCGAAGCCCGGCAGGCCGGTCCCGGCGCCACGGTCGCCGCGATGCCGTGGCGGCGGATCGTGCCGCTGTTCCTGCTGGGCTTCGTCGCCGCGGCCACGCTGAACAGCCTCGGCGTCATCCCCGGTTCGTGGCACCCCGCCCTTTCGGCGCTGGGCACGTTCATGATCACGACGGCGCTGGCCGGGATCGGGCTTTCCCTGCGCCTGGCGGACATGCGCCGCGCGGGTGCCCGGCCGCTGCTGCTCGGCGGGCTGCTCTGGCTCGCCGTCACCGCGACGAGCCTGGGCCTGCAGTCCCTCACCGGCACGCTCTGAGCGGGCTGCCCCGGTAGCATGCGGCTGGTGACCGACAGCCACGGCGACCGGCCGGACCGGCCACTCTCCCGCTTCGTCGACCTGCTGCGCGCCGCGGACCGGCGGCCGGGCCTGATCCGGTCCGCCCGCGCCGTGCGCCGCCTGGTCCCCGGCGACCGCGACCTCGGTGACGCGCTGTCGACGACGGCGGGCCACCCGTCGGACCGGGTCGCCCGGCTGCTCGCCGAGGCGAAGGCCGAGCAGCCGAGCGCGGTGCGGGAACTCGGGCTCGCGGCCGTCCAGGTCTGGCAGGCCGTCGCCCAGGGCCGCCACGGCGAAACCGGCGAGTCGACGATCGTGTTCACCGACCTGGTCGGCTTCTCCAGCTGGGCCCTCGACGTCGGCGACGCGCGGGCGCTCGAGCTGCTGCGCGCCGTCTCCACCGCGAGCGAAGCCACCATCTCCCGCCACCGAGGCCGGGTCGTCAAGGGTCTCGGCGACGGCTTGATGGCCGTCTTCGGCGATCCGGCGGCCGCGGTCGAGGCGGCGTACGAGACGTGCGGCGCGGTCAGCGCCATCGACCTCGGCGGCTACCGGCCGCAGCTGCGCGCGGGCCTGCACACCGGACGGCCGCGCAAGGTCGGCCGCGACTACTTCGGCGTCGACGTCAACATCGCGGCCCGGATCGCCGACGCGGCCGCCGGCGGCGAGGTCCTCATCACCGGGGACGTCCTGGCGAACCTCGACCCCGGGCGGTTCACCGTCCGGCGGCGGCGCCGGTTCCGCGCGAAGGGCGCGCCCAGCGACCTCGAAGTGTTCGCCGTCGTCCCGCGGTACGACGAGGCCTGAGCTCAGGGGCGGCGGGTGCCCAGCACCCGGTCGAGCTCGGGCAGCACGGTGGCCAGGTCCTTCGTCGTCCGGAAGACCACAATGGACGCTTCGCCGTCGTCGTCCGGCCGGGTGAACAGGGCCACCGTCTCCGCCATCGCCGCGTCGAACTCCCGCTCCGGGTCGGCCGACCGGCCACGCAGCCACTGGCGCAGCACGTGGTTGTGCGCGGTCACGACCGCGCCCGCCATCAGCTCGGCCCGCAGCGCCGTGTCGTCGCCGCCACCCATCCAGCGGTGCAGGAACCCCCGGAACAGCCGCTGGTACTGCTGCAACCCCGAGATCTCCCGGTCCCGCAGCGCGGGCACGCTGCGCGTCAGGCGGTACCGGGTCCGCGCCAGCTCCCCCTCGGCGAGGTAGTGCCGGAGGACCACCCGGGTGCCTTCGGTGACCGCGAGCAGCGCGGTCGTCCCGGTCGAGCCGGCCAGCCGGGCTTCGATGGCCTGGAGCAGCACTTCGTGGTCGGGGAAGATCACGTCTTCCTTCGCCCGGAAGGTGCGGAAGAACGTCGTGCGGCCGACGCCGGCGCGCTCGGTGATGTCGTCGATCGTCGTCTGGTCGTAGCCGCGCTCGGCGAACAGCGCGAACGCCGCCTCGACCAGGCGTTCCTTGGCCGTCATCCGCGTCATCCTCCCTGCCGCGGCCCAGCCTAGGGCGTGGCGGTCGTCATATCCGGGACCCACGCCTTCAGCTACTGGGCGGTACTGAGTACCGTCCGAATGGTATCGAGTCCCAGAGAGGTGGCGGCGATGGAACGCGTAGGCGTGGTCGGGTGCGGGCAGATGGGGGCCGGGATCGCCGAGGTGTGCGCCCGGGCCGGCCTCGACGTGGTGGCGGTCGAGTCCGATCCGGCCGGTGCCGAGGCCGGGCGGCGACGGCTCGAAGCGTCCCTGACCCGCGCGGAGAAGAAGGGCAAGATCCCGAGCGCCGCCGCCGTCCTCGACCGGATCCGGGTCACCGAATCCCTCGACGACCTCGCCGACCGCACGTTCGTCGTGGAAGCGATCGTCGAAGACGAAGCCGTCAAGACGGAGCTGTTCCGCCGGCTCGACAAGGTCGTGGCCGCGCCGGACGCGATCCTCGCGTCCAACACCTCGTCCATCCCGATCATGAAGCTGGGCACCGCCACCGAACGCCCGGCGCAGGTCGTCGGCGTGCACTTCTTCAACCCGGTGCCGGTGCTCCCGCTGGTCGAGCTCGTGCCCAGCCTGCTCACCACCGAAGCCACCGTCGACCGGGCCCGGACCTTCGCCCAGGACGCGCTCGGCAAGCAGGCGATCCTCTGCCAGGACCGCGCGGGGTTCGTGGTCAACGCGCTGCTGATCCCGTTCATCCTCGCCGCGATCCGCATGTTCGAATCGGGCTTCGCGACGCGCGAAGCCATCGACGAAGGCCTGGTCCGCGGCGCCGCCCACCCGCAGGGTCCCCTGGCGCTGGCCGACCTGATCGGCCTCGACACCACCAAGGCCGTCGCCGAATCGCTCTACGAAGAGTTCAAGGAACCGCTCTACGCACCGCCGCCGCTGCTGGCGCGGATGGTCGACGCCGGCCTGCTCGGCCGCAAGACCGGCCGCGGCTTCTACACCTACGAGCGGCCATGACGGAGTGCCGCTGCCTGTGCGCCCCGGTCGGCCACGAGCACCAGATCTGCACCGGCACCGCGGAACCCGGGAGGTCGGTTCCGCTGCCGGGCAGCCCGGGCACCCGGGTCCCAGCCTGCCTGCCGTGCCACCGCGCCGCGCTGCCCCACCGGGGTCAGCCGCCGGTCCGGCGGGCGAGCGAGCCGCCGCCGCAGCAGCGTGAGCAGCAGCTCGAAGCCCGCGACTGGGACGCCGCAGCGCTCGCCCGACCCGGCCGCCGCTCGGCCCGATGGCCGAAGGCGGCTACGACGAGCTGACCCGCCACGGCCTGCAAGCGCCGACGGGGGTGCCGTCCGGCCGTGCCGATGCACGGCCATTCGCACACCGAATCCCTTGAGGGACAGGAAAACTCGCACATCCGTCACCTGACGGATGTCTGATCCACGCGCACCGCGAAACATTGCTTTACGGGGCCCCGACGCTCCGACCCTCGAGACCCGAGGAGGAGCGATGTCGCGTGCCACCACCACCGTCTCCACCGTTGTGATCTTCCTCTTGGCCCTCAACCTGCGCCCGGCCGTGACCAGCCTGGGTGCGGCTCTGCCGGACATCTCGGTCGCCGGTGATCTCGTCGCCGCGGTGCTCGTCGCGTTACCCCTGTGGGCGATCGGTCTCGGCGGCTGGGCGACGCCGTGGCTGGCCAACCGGCTCGGGACCTACCGGACCGTCGCCGTGGCGCTGGCCGCGCTGGTGCTTTCGCTGGGTGGCCGGGTCCTCGCCGGCTCGGCGCAGCTGCTGACCGGGACGGCGCTGGCGTGCCTGTCGATCGCGGTCCTCGGCACCATCCTGCCCCTGCTGGCCGGGGGTTCCGCCGCCTTCACCTTCGGGCTCGGGCTCGGCAGCACGGTCGGCGCGCTGGTCACGCCCGCGGTGGTGCTCTCGTCGTCGTGGCAGGTCGCCCTCGGCTTGTGGGCGGGCGTGGCACTGGTGGCGTTGCAGGTGTGGCAGCGCGTCCCCGGCGAGTTCGCGACCCCGCAGCGGGCTTCGGGGGCAACACCCGCGTTCGCCCTCACCATCCACTTCGGACTGATTTCGACGGTGACGTTCCTGGTCATGGGCTGGCTCCCGGGCATCCTGCGCGACGCGGGCGTCCCGGCGACGACCGCGGGCGGGTGCCTGGCGCTGTCGATGGCGATGGGGCTGCCGATGATGTTGCTGGTCCCGGGCTGGACCCGCCGGTGGCACAACCAGACCCTGCTCGTCGTCGCGCTGGCGGTCCCCAACGCCATCGGGGTGACCGGCCTGCTCCTGGCCCCCGCGGCCGCACCCTGGCTCTGGGCCGCGGCCACCGGCACGGGCATGGGCTCGCTCGCGTTCGCGCTGACGACGATCTCGTTGCGCAGCAGGAACAGCTCACTCGCGCTGTCGGCGGTGGTGCAGGGCGTGGGCTACGTGATCGCCGGCTTCGGCGTACTGGCCTGCGGCTGGCTGCACACGTACACCGGCGCGTGGCGGACCCCGCTGCTGCTGGTGCTGGCGGTCCTGGTCGGCCAGGTGGTCAGCGGCCACGCGGCCGTGACGCGCCGGAACCTGGCGGCGCTGATCCCCCGTCAGCGGGTAGCGCGGCGTCCGCTGTTCGTCCGCCGCCCGGACGACGCACCGGAGGTCGGGGTGTGAGGTATCGGAACCGTTCGGAGGAAAGGCATCGCTGGAGGGGCAGCCGGCGCGGCGCGGTTGGAGGCACACCGCGCCGCGCCGGACCAAACCGCGGCGGCCAGGACTGGGCGCCCGGACCGCTTGGCCGGAAAGCATTGCAGGAGGGGGCTGCCGGCGCGGCGCGGTGGGAGGCACCGCGCCGCGCCGGACCAAACAACGCGGCTCACCCAGGCCGGCTCGACGAAAAGGCATCGCTGGAGGGGCAGCCGGCGCGGCGCGGTCGGAGGCACACCGCGCCGCGCCGGACCAAACCGCGGAGTGCCGGCCGCGCACCCCGCCGCTGAGAAGCCAGGGCCCGTCGCTCAGCCCGAAGCCGACTGGTGGCGGGCGGCTTCCCGAGCGATGTCGATGCGCGAGTGCACGCCCAGCTTGTTCAGGATGTGCGACACGTGTGTGCCGACCGTGCGCGGCGACAAATACAAGCGGGCCGCGATCTGCGGGTTCGAAAGGCCCTCGACCACGAGGGCGGCGATCCTCCCTTCGGTCGGGGTGAGGCTGTCCCAGCCGTGGGTGGTCTGGCGGTGCTTCACCGTCGGGCCGCGGCGGATGCCGAACGCGCGGAACAGGGCGCGCAGGCGGGCCACGTCCCATTGCGCGTCCAGCTCCGCGTACAGGTCGACCGCGTGGGTGAACGCCGCCCGTGCCGAACCGCGGTCTTCCTCCCGTGCCTTGGCGAAGGCGATCGCCGCTGCCTCCAACGCCTTGGCGCGGGACAGCGGCCGGCCCGCGTCGCGGTAGCCGTCGGCGGCTCGCAGCAACGTCGTCCCGTCGCCGTCGAGCAAGCCGCGGCAGTACAGGGCCAGCGCGCCGAGGTGCGGGACCGCCGAATCCGCCGCGAGCGCGCGGACCCGGGCTTCGATCTCCGTCGCGGTCCGCACGTCGCCGATCGTCGTGGCCAGCCGGACGGCGTCGCCCAGCAGGTCCTCCCCCGCGTCCACGCCGGCCAGCACCGCCGTCAGCACGGCGAGCGCGCGCTCCGGCGCACCGGCGTACTCGAAGGCGAGGCTTCGGGCGCGCACCAGGGATTCCACCACCCGGTCGCCGATGCGTTCCCAGTACTCCGCCGCGACGTCGAGGTGCTGGCGGGCCGCGGCCGTCTCGCCGCGGTGGAAGTGGATGATCGCGGCGACGCCGTGGTCGCAGCACACCACGCTCGGGTCCTTGCGGTCGTCCGCGACGACGTCGACCTCGGCCAGCGCGTCGTCCCACCGGCCGGCGCCCAGCAGCAGCTGCCCGAGCGCGCTCTGCGCTTCGCTCAGCCGGACGACGCTGCCGGTGCGGTCGGCCAGTTCCCGCGCCTGCGCGGCGGCGGCGTGCGCTTCGGTGTAGCGATCGAGCGCGCCGTAGGTGACCGACTGGTTGATGCGCAGCTGCAGGGTCAGGTCGATCAGCGCCGGATCACCCCGCACGATCGCCATCGCGCGCTCGAACAGCGGCAGCGCGCCGGCCCATTCGCCCCGCACCATCGCGACCAGGCTCAGCACGTGCAACGCCCACCCGGTCGCCCAGCGGTCCTCGTCCGGGGCCAGCTCGGCCAGCGCCGTGGTGGCGACCTCGCCCGCGGTGTCGACCTCCCCGATGTAGCGGTGCGTGCGCGCGATGAGCACCAGCAGCCGGGCCCGGTGCCGGGGGTGCAGCCCCGGCCGGGTCAAGGCGTCGTTCAGCTCCGGGAGGAACTCGGCGGAACGGCCGGTCATCGCGCGGCACTGGACGACCGTCGTGTACAGGTCGACGCGCACGTCGGGGTCGCGCACGCGGTCCAGCGCGCGCTCGGCGATCCGCTCGGCCTGGGCGATGTTGCCCACCCCGTAGTACGCGTCGGCCAGCCGGCCGGCCAGCGCACCCGTCACGACGTCGTCGAGCGGCGCGTCCCGGACCGCCCGCCGCAGGAGCGCGACGGCGACCCCCGGCGCCTGGCCGATCAGCGGCGTGGCCACGTCGAGCAGCCACCGCACGGCCCACGCGGGCACCGGCACCCGGCTGTCCGTTGTGGACACCATGGGCAGCAGCTGCCGCGCGACCCGCTCGACCGGGGCGTTCGCCTCGGCCAGTGCCCACGCGGCGCCCTGGTGCCAGGCGATCCGCACCGCCGTCGGCATGTCGTCGTACAGCGCCGTGCGGATCAGAGGGTGCCGGAACTCCAGGTCGTCCCCGGCCGCCACGAGGACCCCGGCGGCGCGGGCTTCGTCGAGGGCGGGCAGCAGGTCGGCGAGCGGGGTGTTCGTCACGGTCACCAGGTCCGCGACCGAGAAGCCGACGCCGAGCAGCGCCGCCGCGCGCAGCACGCCCCGCGCGGGTTCGGGGAGGAAGCCGAGCCGGTCCGCGATCGCCTCCGGCAGCGAGTCCGGCGTGGCCGCGCCGGTCAGCTCCGCGATGCCCGCGGTGTCGACCTCCAGGCACGAGCTCCTGGTCAGCGCGTCGAGGAGTTCCGTGAGGTACAACGGATTCCCGGCCGCGCCGGCGGCCAGCCGCGCCAGCTCGGCACCCGGTTTGCCGCCGGCCAGCTCGGCGACCAGCTCCAGCACCGCCGGTTCCGGCAGCCGGCCCAGCCGCAACCGCTCGCCCGGCCCGACGATCCGGAAGAGCGACCGCAGGTCGTCGCGGCGCGGGATCGGGCGCAGCACGCCGATCAGGAGCAGCGGGAGCTGCCGGACCGCGCGCGCCAGCCGGCTCCACACCGCCACCGTCGTGCGATCGGCCCACTGCAGCTCGTCGACGACCAGCACCGCCGGGCCGTCCTGGCTCAGCTCGTCCACCAGCGCGATCAGCTGCTCGGCGGCCCGGGCGGCGAGGTCGGCCACCTTGCCCGCGACGGCGCCGCCCCGCAGCAGCTTGGAAATGGCGACCCGGCGGGGATCCCGCGCGGCCGGCGTGATCCGCAGCGCGTCCAGGAGCGGCAGCAGCGGCAGCGCCTGCCCGAGCTCGTCGCCGGCACCCCAGTAAACCTGGCAGCCCGCGTCGGTCGCGGCCGCGCAGGCCGTCCGCACGAGCGCGGACTTGCCGATGCCGGGCTCGCCGTCCACCAGGACGGCGTGGCCGCGACCGGTGCCCACATCACGGATCCAGGCGACCAGCCAGGACAGCTCACTGTCCCGACCGACCAGCAGCTCGGTACCGTCGGTGAGCGGTCGCACACGCTGATAATAGGAGTAAAACTTGTTGCCCAACAAGAGGTATCGTGGGACAAATCCGGATCTTCGGCCGTTAACCAAGGCTTCCCCTCCGGGCAAACATCCATTTCGATATTAATCCCGTTTTGTGATCCGAGCGTGATTCCGCTGCGCGGAAGAATGCGACTACACACCGCACACGGCGCCGAAGAACGACACTGCGGCCAATCCGGAAATAATTCGGAGAAACGGCGTTACGGCCGACGAAACAGGCCGCGTTCCGGGAAACCACCCCGTAGGCCGATGCCTTTCCGATGATCATCCCGCGATCACCGGATGAGGCGTTCGAACATTTCGACGACACCCCAGCGGCCCGGAGATCCGGTCCGTGGACCGCGCAGTGACGCCCCGCACCGGCGGTTTCCGCAGGTCGCACCGGCCGGATTCATCGTCGCGAAGCCGCACCGATCCGTTGTTTTCCGCCTCGACCCGCGCCGAGGTGCCACGTTTTCCGCATCCGGCGGGCGACCGCCGGCCGACGCTCCCGGCAATCTCGCCCCACCGGGCAAGCGATTGCCGGGGCGACCACGGACAGTGATCGCCCCGGCGAACACCGGCGGCCGGAACGGGACCGGATCAAATCAGCGTCCCCGGCGCTCCCCCGGCGGAATCAGCGGGTCCACCCCGTTTCGACCGAAGATTTCCGCAGCCGGAGACGACACCTGGCTGGCAAAAAACAAGATCGTCGATCAAGTATTCGTGCCGCCATTGTGGTGAAATCCGGTTTTCGATGTACGCACGCGTTGTCAAGTGGTGACGGGGTCCCTACAGTGACCTGCCTGACTCCGGGGAATGATTCACGGACACACCTTGGACTCGGTACATCAATCGTGATCTCCCTTCGAGGAGCAGGTCTTGTTCGGAATAGGCAGGAGCAGTAACCGGTTTCGCACTCGCCCCGCCGCACTCGCCGTCGCGGCCGTCCTGGCCGTCGCGACCGGGTGCGGCGCGCTCGGTTCGGAGGTGTCGAACTCGTCGTCGAGCGGCAGCGGCCTGGAAAAGCACACGCTGAAGGTTTCCATCCTCCCCACTACGGATCTCGGGCCGTTCTGGCTGGCCCAGGACGGCGGGTTCTTCCAGGCCGAGGGCCTGACCGTCGAGTCGGTGATCGCCGCCAGCGGCCAGGCTTCGCTGACGAAAGCGATCTCCGGCGAGGCCGACATCGCGTTCTCCACCTACCCGCCGTTCTTCATCGCGAGGAGCTCCGGCTCCGCCGACATGCAGCTGGTGGCCGACGCGACGTCGGTCAACCCGAAGTCCAATGCGATCGTCACGGTGCCCAATTCCCCGGTGAAAAACATCTTCGACCTGGCGGGCCGGAAGATCGCCATCACGGCCAAGAACACCGCGGCGGATCTGCTCACCCGCTCGGTGATGCAGGACCACAACGTCGATTTCGGCAAGGTGAAATGGGTGCTGGTCGCGCTGCCGAACGTCGCCGCCGCGCTGCAGCAGGGGCAGGCCGACGCCGCGTACCTGCCGGAGCCCTACATCACGCAGGCCGCCAAGACGGTCGGCGCGATCCCGGTGATCGACATCAACAGCGGCGCGACCCAGGACTTCCCGCTGACCGGGTACGGCGCGACGCGGAAGTGGGTGCGGGAGAACCCGAAGACGCTGGCCGCGTTCCAGCGCGCGATGCAGAAGGCCACCCACGAGACCCTGAACGACCGCGCGAAGGTCGAGCCGCTGCTGGTGCGGTTCGCCAAGATCGACGAGGACACCGCCAAGCTCCTCACCTTGCCCGGCTACGGCTCGATCCTGGACGCGCGGCGCCTGCAGCGGGTGCCGGACCTGCTGCTGCAGCTCGGCGCCATCCCGTCCCCGATCGACGTGAACTCGATGATCGGACCGCAAGCGGGCAGATGACCCGGGGTGTGCGATCCTCGGCGCGGCCGGGCGAAAGTTTTTCGACAGTCGTGTTGATCCGCGCGCCGCCCGTTCGACAAAGGGGGGCGAGGCCGAGAGGCGGCCACGCGGGACGAGGAGCGCACGATGTCGAAGTACATGCTGATCATGCGGGGCACCGACGAGTCGAACGCGGCCATGATGGCCGACATCGACGCGATGATGGCCGCGAGCCGCGAGTTCATCGAGGAGATGCTCAAGGCCGGTGTCCTCCTCGCCGCCGAGGGGCTCGACCTGCCGAGCCGGGGCGTCGTGGTCGACTTCGGCGGGGACACCCCGGTGGTCACCGACGGGCCGTACGGGGAGACGAAGGAGCTGTTCGGCGGCTACTTCCTGCTCGAGGTCGCCACGAAGGAGGAAGCGGTCGAGTGGGCCAAGCGGGTCCCGGCGGCCCGCGGGTCCAAGATCGAAGTCCGCCGGGTGGCCGGCGACGACGAGACCCCCGGTTCCTGATGGACGCGGCCGCCGTCGAGGCCGTCTGGCGGATCGAGTCGGCGCGGATCGTGTCCGCGCTGACCCGGTTCACCGGCGATTTCGGGCTCGCCGAGGACGCCGCGCAGGAGGCGGTGGCCGAGGCACTGGTGTCGTGGCCACTGGATTCCCCGGCCAACCCGGCGGGTTGGCTGCGGGCGGCGGCCCGGCGGCGCGCCATCGACGCGATCCGCCGCCGGGCCGCCCTCCAGGACCGCTACGCGCAGCTGGCGACCGATGCGGTGGCCGGCGAGGACGACCTCGACCCGGACCGCATCGACGACGACGTCCTCGCGCTGATGTTCATCAGCTGCCACCCGGTGCTCTCCCCCGAGGCCCGGGTGGCGCTGACCCTGCGCGTGGTCGGCGGCCTGTCCAGCGAGGCGATCGCCCGCGCGTTCTTCGTGCCGGTGCCGACCGTGCAGGCCCGGATCACCCGGGGCAAGAAGACCATCGCGGCCGCCGGGGTGCCGTTCGAGCTGCCGGCGGCCGGCGAGCGCCGCGAGCGGCTCGGCGGCGTGCTCAGCGTCCTCTACGTGATCTTCACCGAGGGCTCGACCGCCACGTCGGGCGACCGGCTGATCCGCCCCGACGTCGCGTACGAGGCGATCCGGCTGGCCCGCACGCTGGCCGCGTTGCTGCCGGCCGAGCCCGAGGTGCACGGCCTGCTCGCGTTGTGCGAGCTGACGGCCGCGCGCTTCCCGGCGCGGACCGGGCCGGACGGCGAGCCGGTCCTGCTCGAAGACCAGGACCGGCGCCGGTGGGACCACGCGGCGATCCACCGCGGGCTGGCCGCGCTGGCCAAGGCGGCGCCGCACGGCCTCGGTCCGTACGGCCTGCAAGCCGCGATCGCCGCCACGCACGCGTCGGCGCCCTCGGTCGCGGAGACCGACTGGGACCGGATCGTGCTGCTCTACGAGGCACTCGGGCGGGTTGCGCCCTCGCCGGTGGCCGAGCTCAACCGGGCCGTCGCCGTCGCGATGGCCACGGGTCCGGAGCCGGCGCTGGCGATCGTGGACGAGCTGGTCGCCACGGACCGGCTGCCGGGTTCGCACCTGGTCCCGACCGTCCGCGGCGAGCTGCTGACCCGGCTCGGCCGCTTCGGTGAGGCGCGTGGCGAGCTGGAACTGGCGGCCCGGTTGTGCGCCAACGAGCGTGAACGCTCGGTGCTGCTGCGCAAGGCGGCCGCGCTGGACTGATCCCTCGGTCCGGCGGGACTGCCTTTTCAAGCGGGGCAGGATGGGCGAGGATCCCCCGGTGCCCGACATCAGAGGATTCACCCTGTTCGCCCGGATCGGCCTGGTTTGCTACGCCTTCGTGCACCTGGTCGTCGCGTGGCTGGCGGCCCAGGTGGCCCTCGGGGACAACGAGAAGGCCGACAAGGCGGGCGCGCTGCAGATCGTGGCCACGGGCGGCGGCGCGTGGCTGCTCTGGCTGATCGCCGCCGGCACCGGGCTGCTCGCGTTGTGGCAGCTCACCGAAGCGATCGCGGGACACCGGCACGCCGCACCGCGACGACGCTGGGTGCGGCGGGCGACCAGTGGCGTCGAAGTCGTCTTGTACGCGCTCGTCGCCTACAGCGCGGGCAAGATCGCGACCGGCGGCTCCGGCAAGGCGGGCTCGATCGTCGCCACGGCTTTGGCCCAGTCGTGGGGAGCCGCGGCGGTGATCACGGCGGGCGGCGCCGTGATCGCGGTCGCCGCGTTCCTCGGCTACCGCGGGATCGCGAAGAAGTTCGTCCACGACCTGGATTTCGGCGGGGCGTCCCCCGCCCTGCGGCGCTCGACGATCCGGCTCGGCCAGGTCGGCTGGTGCGCGATGGCCCTCGCCTACGGCACCGTCGGCGCGATGTTCGTGGTCGCCGCCGTCGAGTACGACCCCGCGAAGGCCGGTGGCCTGGACCCCGCGCTCAAGACGCTCGCGGTCCAGCCGTACGGGCAGGCGATGCTGCTGGCGCTGGCCGCCGGCATCGCGGTTTTCGGTGTGTTCGCGCTGTTCGAGAGCCGGTACCGCAAGATCTGAAGCGCCGTGCGCCCCCACTTGGCGGGCGGTGACCCGCCGTGTGGCCCAATCCGTCGGTTTTCGCCCGGCAATCGTCGGGACGGTGTTAACTTCCGTCCGTCGTCCGCTGCCCGAGCGAGGTGGTCCAGTCGCCGTTGACACCGCACACGGACAAGTTCGCCGCGTACCTGCGCATGTTGAAGGACCGCAGCGGGCAGGGCTACGAGCGGCTCGGCCGGCTCGCCGGGGCCAGCGGCTCGAGCCTGCACCGGTACTGCTCGGGCAAGAGCGTTCCCGCCGACTACCGCGTGGTCCACTCGTTCGCGAAGGTCTGCGGCGCGTCCACCGAGGAACTGCGTGAGCTGCACCAGCTGTGGGCACTGGCCGACGCGGGCCGGGTGCCGCCGGAGCCACCCTCGCCACGGCCGCGAAGACGGGTGTACGTGGCGGTGGCCATCGCGATCGCGGCCCTGCTGGCGGGCGGCCTCGCGTGGGCGACCGTCGGCGGGGACACGTCCGGCCCGGCGGCGAGCGGCCGGTACGCGGACCGGGTGCTGTTCTCCACGGGCTGCCAGCCGACGGTGAGCATGGGCCAGCACGACGAGTGCGTGACCGAGGTGCAGAACCTGCTGGTCGCGGCCCAGGGACGCCTCTCGGTCGACGGCTCGTTCGGCCCGGAGACGCTGCGGCGGGTCACCGCGTTCCAGGTGCTGGCCGGCCTGCCCGCCCGCGGCATCGTCGACGAGGCCACCAAGAACGCGCTGTACGACCACCGCACCAGCCTCGCGGGCTGGTCGGCCACGATGGTGGAGCAGCGGATCCGCGCCGTGTTCACCGAGGCACCGGACACCGCGGTCGCGATCGCCCGCTGCGCCTCGTTCCTCGACCCGCTGTGGGTGCTGCCCAACACGAACGGCAGCCGCAACTGGGGCGTCTTCCAGATTTCCGACGCCCGCCTGCTGGACCTGGGCGGCACGCCGCGTCAGGCGTTCGACCCGGTCTGGAACATCGAGGCGGCCCACCGCTTGTGGAGCGCCCACCACGACTTCCACGACTGGCCGTCCTGCTCGGCCGCCCTCCAAAACCCCCCGGCGCACTGAGCAGAGGAAAGGGCGAAGCCCGCGCCCCCCGCGAGGGGCGGCCCGCGGTGCGGGCCCAGGGGGCGCGGGCTTCGCGGCACGGGATCGCCGACGCCGGAACCCCCAGGTTCCCGGCGGCAGCTCCCGGCCGGAGGCGTCAGACGGTCCCGTTCTCCCACCACCACGCGCGGCCGAGGTCGGCCCGGCTGTCGACGTGCTGGTGGTCGGTGTTGTACGTCTCCAGCCCGGAAAACCCGCTGGTCTCGGCCTTCTGGTAGACCGTCTTGTTCGCCACCCCCGGCACGTTCAGGTCAGCCGCGGTGCCGTAGAGGTGCATGCTGTCGCTGGCGCCGCCGATGTCCTCGTTGTGCGCGATGCTGCGGAACCCCGAGTTGACCGTGATCGGCTTGTTCCCGAGCTTCTTGCGCACCGCCTCCAGCTTGTACATGCAGCGGCGCGCGTTCTCCTTGGCGGTGGCCGCGCTGACCTTGCCGCCGTTGAACGTTCCGCTCACCCGGTCGGTGAACTCGCTGAAGTCGAAGTGCGCGGTCGAGCCGTCGCTCTGCTCCAGCGCGTTCAACGCCGACTGCGTCGCCGGGCCGACCTGGCCGTCCGCGCCCAGGCCGTACGCCGCCTGGAACCGGCGGACCGCCGCGGCCGTGCCGGGGCCGAATTCGCCGTCGATCGAGACGCGGCTGTGGCTGGGCGAGTCGGCCGCCCAGCCCGCCACCCGGATCTGGAGTTCGGTGACGTCGGCGCCCGTGGCGCCCTGGGTCAGGGTGCGCGACCACGGGTACGCCTGGGCGGTGCCGGTCAGCAGCAGCGGGCTGACCGCCGCGGCGGCGCCGAGCACCACCGCGCCGCGCAGCACCGTGCGGCGGCTCATGGGGAAGGTCATTCTCGTCCTTTCCTAGCGGGGAATCAGCGGTTGGCGAGCTGGTCGAGGTCGGCCTGGGTGCCGTTGAAGACGTCGCCGGTCGCCGGTGCGGGGATGCCGTCGGGGATGGCCGCGTCGGTGTACTGCCACATCAGCCACGTCTTCGTCCCGGCGGGCAGCGCGGGCTGCGTGACGGACTGGCGGTAGTCCGCGAGCTGCATCGGGTAGCCGGACAACGCCGTGGTGCCGCCGAGACACGCGTCCAGGAACGACTTCTGGGTGTAGATGATCGGGGTCCGGCCGAACGCCGCTTGCACCTTGTCCAGCCACGCCTTGGCGTCGGCGACGGTGACGTACGGCGGGCAGCCGCCGGAGCCGTCGTCCTTCCACTCCAGGTCGAACACGGGCGGCAGGTCACCGGCGCGCTTGCCGGTGTACCCGGTGGCCTTCACCGCGGCGATGAACCGGTCGGCCTGCGCCCCGCCGGTGTTCGCCGCGGTGCCCGTGTAGAAGTGGTACGGCCCCACGGCCAAGCCGGCGTTGCGGGCCGCGGGCAAGTCGGTGGCCAGGTACTCGTCGGTGACGTTGAGGCCGCGGGTCGCCTTGACGGTCGCGAACTCGACGCCGGACGCCTTCACCGCGCCCCAGTTGATCGCCGCGCCCCCGGGGTGCTGGTACTTCGCGGTGTCGACGCCGTCGATCGGGTGCCCGGCGGGCTTCGGCGGCGTGCAGTAGGCGTTGCGGCCGGACCAGTCGGTGACCTTGCTCCAGGTGGTGGGCCCGGCGACGCCGTCGGCGCTGGCGTTGACGCAGTGCTGGAACTGGATCACGCGATTCCGGGTGCCGTCACCGAACTGGCCGTCGATCGTCAGCGGCGGGTAGTGGCCCGGCTCCATGGCGAGGTTCAGCCGGCACTGGAGTTCCTTGACGTCGGTGCCGGTCGCCCCGCTCTGCAGCGTCGGGCGCGCGGTGGAATGGCCGCACACCACGCTTTGCGCGGCTTCTGCCGTGCCCTGGGTGGCGCACTTGCGCGGCCGCGCGGACCACGAGTTCAGCGCGGCCCACGTGTTCGGGCCGATCTGCCCGTCGACGCTCAAGGCCGCGCACTTCTGGAACACGCGCACGCGGGCGTCGGTCGCCGGGCCGAAGGAGCCGTCCGCGCCGATGGGCGTGTACCGGCTCGCCTTGGTCGCGAGGTTCAGTTCGCACTGGGCTTCGGTGACCGCGGCGCCGGTCGCCCCTTGCGCGAGGGTGGGCTGGGTGCTGGTGTGCCCGCACACCGCGACGGGTTCGGCCGCGACCGCGGTTGCGGCCGCGGCGGGGACCACCAGCAGCACCGCGACGGCCAGAGCGAGTCTTTGCATGGCCAGCAGGCTGGCAGTGCCCGCCCCCGCCGGTCGCCGGTCGCCGCCCGACTCGGGACGGTGGGACGGTCCCACCCCGCCGGACCAGCGGGAACGCCACCCCGGTGGGACACCGCTGGGACGCATCAACCGCGCGAGCGGGCGTGCTGCAGTCCTTCCGCGCCGGCACCGGGGCACGTTCACCCGGCAATCGAGGAGGTTCGCCTGGCTGCCCCCGAACGAGCCGGTGTGCACGGGACGTCCGGGTGATTCCGGCCGGTTCCCCCGACCGGCCGGGCGAACCTCCCCTGTTCCGCTGATCGCATCGCGTTCACGCCACGTTCGGTGAATCGGGTTTGCCGGATCCGGCGAGCCCGATCACCCTCGCGCTTCGCGCATCATGGACGGACATTCCGTTTCCACCGGGGAGGAATCATGCGCATCCGGAAAACCGCCGTCGTCGTTTCCCTGCTGTTCGGGAGTTCGCTGTGCCTCCCGGCCGCGGCCCAAGCCGCGACGTCGTACCCGGTGCAGGTCCTGCAGGAAACCAACAAGTACCGGCAGCAGGGCGGGTGCCCCGCGCTCATCGGGAACGGGCAGCTGACCGTCGCCGCGCAGGTGCACACCGACGAGATGGCGAAGTACCGCTACATGAGCCACACGGGCGTCGCCGGGGACAACCCGGACGACCGGATCACCGGCGCCGGGTACAAGTGGTCGCGGTGGGGCGAGAACATCGCCGCGGGGCAACGCACGCCGCAGCAGGTCGTCACCTGGTGGATGAACAGCCCGCCGCACCGCGCGAACATCCTCAACTGCGCGTTCCGGGAAATCGGGATCTGGTACACCAGCGGCGCCCGCGCGTATTGGACCCAGGATTTCGGCACCGCCCGCGGCACGTGAAATTCATCCGAAGGTGCCATTGGCGCGTTCCGGTTTGCTGGCGGGAGCGCCATTAACAACACTCGGGACATGGCGGAAGACCCGATTTCCGTGTCCGGACCGGTCACGGACAGCCCGGTCAGGTTCTCGGTCGTCCTGCGCGGCTACGACCGCCGCCAGGTCGACGAGTACGTACAGGCGCTGCAGGAGCGCGTCGCCCGGCAAGGGCAGGCGCTGGCGGACGCCGAGGCGCGGCTCGCGGACGGCGGGGTGCCGCACCCGCGCCCGTCCCCCGAACCGGCGGCGCCCGGCATCGGCGCGAGCATCGACAAGCTCCTCGGCGTCGCCGAAGCGGAGGCCACCGCGATCCGCGCGGCCGCCGAACGCGAGGCCGCGGAGATCCGCGCGGGGGTGCGCGGCGCCGCCGAGGAGGCCGAGGCGCTGCGCGGAGCCGCGGAAGCCGACGCGAAACGCGAGGCCGGCCTGATCATCGCCCGCGCCGAGGAGGAAGCGGCCGGCATCCGCGCGGCGCACCGCGAACTGACCGGCGACCTCGACCGGATCGCCGCCAGGCTGGCCCGGCTGCGCGAACCCTCGACGCCGGCGCCGGACCGAGCCGACATGGCGCCATCGTCAGCCGTGGGTGGGGCCGACGCTGCGCGCCCAGCCGACACACCCGCCGCCCGGCACGACCCGACACCCGGCGGCGAGCCGACCGCGGACAACACACCCAGCCCCCAACCGACCGCCGCCACGCCCGCCGGACGGCACGACCCAGCACCCCGCGCCCAGCCCGCAGCCGACATCGCGCCACCGCCGGCCGCGGACAGCGCCGACGCCACCCGCCCAGCCGACACACCCGCCCCCCGGCACAACCCGACACCCGGCGGCGAGCAGACCCCCGACGACACACCCAACCCCCAACCGACCGCCGCCACGCCCGCCGAACGGCACGACCCAGCACCCGGCGCCCAGCCCGCAGCCGATACCCCCGGCACCTCGCCGGACGAACCGCCCGCCGACGCTGTCGAACCCGCCGACGCGGCGAACGGCCGCTCCCCGAAACCCGCCCGTCGCGTGACCCGCCGTCGTGCGCCCACCGGACGCCCCGGCACGCCGGCCTGAGGCGGCACCCCGACCAGAGGAGTCACGTGGAGCTCGCCGAATACCTGCACGCCCTGAAGATCCGCTGGCGGGTCATGGCGGCCGGGGTGCTGCTCGGCCTGCTCGCGGCCGTCGGTTTCCTGCTCTTCACCACCCCGCAGTACGCCGCCAACAGCCAGCTGTTCGTCTCCACCCGCCAGGGCGACGACGGCACCGAGCTCTACTCCGGCGGCAGCTTCGGCCAGCAGCGGGTCAAGTCGTACGCGCAGGTCGTCACCACCCCGCGCGTGCTCGACCCGGTCATCGCCCAGCTCCGCCTGCCCGGGACCGCCGATCAGCTCGCCGAGCGGGTCACCGTCGGCGCGCCGCTGGACACCGTGCTCGTCGACATCGCCGTGCGCGACTCGGACCCCGCGCGGGCCGCCGCCACCGCCGACGCGATCGGCGACTCGCTCATCCGCGTCGTGACGCAGCTGGAAAGCACCGTCGGGCAACGGTCCCCCGTCACCGTCAGCTTCGTGCGCCGCGCCAGCGTCCCGGCGGACCCGGTGTTCCCCTCGCTGCCGCTGAGCCTGGGCGCGGGCCTGCTGGCCGGGCTGCTCGCCGGGGTCGCCGGCGCGCTGGTGCGCCAGGCCGTCGACACCCGCGTGCGCGGCGAGGCCGACCTGCCGAAGGACGCCGGTGGCGCGGTGCTCGGCGAGATCCCCTTCGACCGCCAGGCCGACCAGAGCCCGACCCTGCTGCGCAGCCGGCAGAGCGCCCGTGCCGAAGCGTTCCGGAAACTGCGCACGAACCTGCAGTTCGTCTCCGCGGTCGGCGAGCTGCGCTCGATCGTCGTCACCTCGGCCGTGCCCGCCGAAGGCAAGAGCACCACCGCGGTCAACCTGGCGCTCACGCTGGTCGACAGCGGGCTGCGGGTGGTCGTGGTCGACGCCGACCTGCGGCAGTCGCGGATCGCGCACTACCTCGGCCTGGTCGACACCGTCGGGCTCACCACCGTGTTGCTCGACCGCGTCGGCGTCGACGAGGCCCTGCAGCGCTGGGGCGGCGACCTGCACGTCCTCACGGCCGGTGAACTGCCGCCCAACCCGAGCGAGCTGCTCGGTTCCCCGGCGATGGACCAGGTGCTGAAGGACCTCGAAGCCCGGTTCGACCTCGTCGTCATCGACTCGCCACCGCTGCTGCCCGTCACCGACGCCGCACTGCTGGCCAAGCGCGCCACCGGTGCCCTGCTCGTGACGGCGGTCGGCCGCACCCGGCGCGACCAGGCCGACCGCGCGGTGCGGGCGCTGGGCACGATCGGCGCGCGCCTGATCGGGATCGTGCTGAACCGCGTGCCCGCCGGTTCGAGCGGCGCCGCCGGGCACTACTACGCCTACCTGACGCCGCCGCGGCGGAACCGGCTGATCCGGTGGCTGCCGGAACAGCGGCGGAACCTGCCGCGGCGCACCGAACCCGTCGGTCAGTAGGCGCCGCGGCCGCTGCCGACCACGCGCGCGGTCTTCCACAGCACGATCAGGTCGAGGGTGAACGACCAGTTCTCGACGTAGTACAGGTCCAGCTCGACCCCGTCGGCCCAGCCGAGGTCCGAGCGCCCGCTGATCTGCCAGAGTCCGGTCATGCCGGGGGTCACCAGCAGGCGACGCCGGACGTCCCGCTCGTAGCGGCGCAGCTCCTCCGGCAGCGGCGGGCGCGGGCCGACCAGGCTCATCCGCCCGGTGAGCACGTTGATCAGCTGGGGCAGCTCGTCGGCCGACCACCGGCGCAGGTGACGGCCGAGCCGGGTGACGCGCGGGTCGCACCGGATCTTGAACAGCGGCCCGTCGGCTTCGTTGGCCGTGACCAGCTCCGCGCGCCGCCGGTCGGCGCCCGGGTGCATCGTGCGGAACTTCCACACCCGGAACACCTTGCCGTGCCGCCCGCAGCGCGGCTGCCGGTAGAAGACCGGGCCACGGCTGTCCAGCTTGATCGCCGCCGCGATGACGGCCAAGGCCGGGCTCAGCGCGAACAGGGCGAGCGCGGAGACCACGACGTCGAAGAGGCGTTTCACCAGCCTCGCCGAGCCGGTGAACCGCGGGGCTTCGATGCACAGCAGCGGCAGGCCCGCCACCGGCCGGGTGCGCACCCGCGGCCCCGCCACCGCCATCACGCCGGGCACGACCACGAGCTGGGTGGGCGTGCGTTCGAGCAGCCAGCCGAGCCGGCGCAGCAGGTCCGGGCCGGCGTCGGGTCCCCCGGTGACGGCGATGGTGTCCGCGTCCAGGCGGCGCGCGGCGCGGACGATGGCGCGCGCGGTGTCGTCCGGGCTGTCGTCCGCCGTCCCGTGCCAGCTGCCGATCACGGCGTACCCGGTGTAGGGCGCCGCGGCGAACGCGTCCGCCACCCGCGCGGTGTCGCCGACCAGGAACACCCGGGCCGACCAGGCGCCGGCGCAGCGCCGCGCGTGCAGCCACTGCCGCCACAGCCACCGCGAGCACACCAGGCCGGAGGCGCCGACCGGGAACGCGGCGACCAGGTAGCTGCGGACGAGGGGGTCGCCGAGCAGGTACGCGGCGATCGCGGCGAGACCGAACAGCGTCACGGACGCGGACACCACGCGCTTGTACTCCTCGTGCCCGATCCCGAGCACGTTCGCGTCCCGGGTGCCCGAAACGACCAGCGCGAGCGACCACAGCACCGCGAAAACCACCGGCGCGGTGACGTCGCGCCACGGCGGCTGACCCGGCGCGATCACCGGGACGAGGGTCACCGCCCAGCCGACCACGAGCGTGTCGGATCCGGCGAGGAACGTCCGATACCTTCGCCACCAAGGCTTCCCGACCATCTACATCGGACCTTCCGCCGGCCTCGCCGGGTCACCTGATCGTTGTCCCCGCGTTGACAGCGTCCCGGCCGGGAGCCAGTGTCGGGGCATGAGCCGGATCGCGCGCCGCCGGTGGTACCGCGTGGCCGGACGGGTCGCGCTCGTCGCGCTGGCCGTGCTGACCATCGGCGTGACGGCGTACGGGTGGCACCTGCAGCGCGTGGTGACCGACGGCCTCGGCCGCCTGCCGGGCGACGTCTTCGCGGGCCTGCCGTCCCGCCCGGCCCCGGCCGCCCCGGCACCTGGCGAGGCCAAGCCGCCGGTCACGGTCATGCTGTTGGGCAGCGACCGGCGCGAGGGGCCCGACGTCGGCGGCGGGGTCACCGGCGAGCGGGCCGACAGCATCCTGCTCGCCCACTTCGCCGCCGGGCACCGGAAGCTGGAAGTGCTGTCCGTGCCCCGGGACGCCTGGGTGCCGATCCCCGGGCACGGCAGCGCGAAGATCAACGCGTCGCTGTCTCTCGGCGGGGTCGGGCTGGTGGTCCGCACGGTGGAGGACCTCACGGGAGTCCGGATCGACCACGTCGTGGTCGCCGACTTCGCCGGCGTGCGGCGGCTGACCACCGAGCTGGGCGGGGTGCCGGTCGACAACCCGGTGGCCTCGACCGATCCCCAGACGCGGACCCACTTCGACGCCGGGCCGATCGTGCTCGAAGGCGACCGGGCGCTCACCTTCGTGCGGCAGCGGTACGGGCTGCCCCACGGCGACCTCGACCGCATCGGCCGCCAGCACCTGCTGCTTTCCGCGCTGGGCCGCGATGTCGCGGCGAAGGGCCTCACCGACCCCGACCTGCTGAGCCGGGTGTTCGGCGTCGTGCACGACACGGTTTCGGCCGACGCCGGCTTGACGCCGGACCGGTTCCGCGAGCTGTTCCTCGACGTCGCCACCTTGCCCCCGAACGCTGTCAGCTTCCACACCGCGCCGGTCTCCGGTTCCGGACGCGCCCCCGACGGCCAGGCCTACCTGACCCTCGACCGCCCCCGCCTGGCCGCGGCGGCCGACGCCCTGCGCGCCGGCCGCCCCGTCCCGCTGCCGGCCACCCTCAGCCCTTCCTGAGCTCGCTGTCGGCCACCCGGCGGCCGGCCCGAGGCAACGGGACGACGGCGATGGTCGCGTTCCGCCGCCAAGCCGCGCGACGCCGGGCACGGACTACGGCGCAGGCCGCGGCCACGAGCGCCGTGCCCCCGATGCCGAGCCAGAGAGCCATGCCGTGGCGCGATCCGCCGTGCAGGGGCGCGGTGAGCAGCCAGAGCAAACCGGCGGCGAAGAGAGCGGCCAGCACGGGCCCGACGGCTTTCACCGGTGGTCCTCGACGCCGAGCAGTGCATCGGTCGGCCGCGCCCACGCGCCGCCCCCGGCCGACCGCACCGCATCGCCCGGCCCCTCCCGGCCGCGAGCGGCTCTCCGGCGATCCTCGCGGCCAGGCCGTTCTCCGGGCCGGGCCGGCACCACGGAGAACCGCCGCACCCACCCGCCACCAAGCCGGGGAAACCCGGCCGGCCGCGTCGGCGCGCCGGTCCGCGGACGGACTCCGGTCAGCCGCACCGCACCAACCGGCCCCTCCCGGCCGCGAGGCCCCGACCGGCGATCCTCGCGGCCAAGCCGTTCTCCGGGCCGGGCCGGCACCACGGAGAACCGCCGCACCCACCCGCCACCAAGCCGGGGAAACCCGGCCAGCCGCGTCGGCCCTCCGGCCCGCGGACGGACTCCGGTCGGCCGCACCGCACCAGCCGGCCCCTCCCTGCCGCGAGGCCCCGACCGGTGGTCCCCGCCGCGGAACCGCCGTGCCCCGCCGCCCGGCCACGCCCCGTCACGAGCCGCGCGGCGCGTCACCGGGCACCCGCGGCGTCCGCCGTCACCGTCTCCGCGACGACGTCGACCAAGCGCGTGATCCGGGCCGTCGTGTCCTCGAGCCGGCGGGCGTTCGCGTCGCGGGGGTCCGGTACCTCCTCGACGTGGGCCAAGCCCCGATCGCGCACCGCGTCCGCGACCAGTGTGGCGAACCCGCCCGACGCGCGGGCTGCCGCGGCCCGGGCGAGCTCGCCGAGTGTCACAGCCTTCGGCAGCGCGCGCGGGGAAAGCCGTGCCGTTTCGGACAGTTCGGCCCAGGTCATCGTGATCACGGCGTCGGCCGCGTCGACCAGGTCCGCGGTGAGCTGCCGGGAGCGGAAGCCGTCGAGGCCGAGTGCGGTGCGGGCCGGGGCCGCCATCGGTTCGCCGGGACGGGCGCGCAGGCCCGCGCTCGTGAACGTGCTGCCCGAGATCCGGGCGGTCAGCAGGCCGGCGACGAGCGGCGACCGGAAGACGTTGGCCGTGCACACGACCAGCACGGCGCTCACGCCGCGCTCCGCGCGCCGAGACCCGCTACCCAGTCCCGGTAGCGGCGGGCGGCCTCGTCCGCGCCGAGCACCGCCTTCGCGTACCTGCGGCCGTTCTCGCCGAGCCGGTCCGCCCGGTCGCGGTCGCGGCCCAGCGACAGCGCACCCGCCAGGAGGGCTTCGGGATCGCCCGGCGCGACGCGGACGCCGGCGCCCGCCGCCGCGAGTTCGACGCCGGCGGGGCTGTCCGGTTCGGTCGCGGCCAGCACCGGCCGCCCGGCGGCGAAGTACGACGTCAGCTTGCTCGGGACGCACATCGAGCGCAGACCGGGACGTTCGTTGACCACCAGCACGTCCGCCGCGGCGAGCATGCCGGGGAAGTACCGCTCGGGCACCGGCGGCAGCACGGACGCGCGCCGCACCCCGGTCGCCAGCCGGCACAGCTCACCGCGCTGGGAGCCGTCGCCGACGAGCATGAACCGCACGTCCTCGCCGCGCTCGTCGGCCAGCCGCGCGGCCGCGACGACGTTCTCCAGCCCCTGCTTGGCGCCCATGTTGCCGGCGTGCAGCACCACCGGGCCGCGCCCGGTGGGCCACGGGTGCTCCTCCGGCCACGGCTCGTCGACCGGGTCCCCGGTGTGCGTCCAGTTGCGGATGACGGTGATCCGGTCGGCCGCCACGCCGTGCCGGCTCCGGAGCACGCCGGCGAAGCTCTCGTGCACCGCGACGACCCCGTCGGCGGCGCGCAGCAGCGCACCTTCCAGCCGGCCCACGTGCGTGCCGCCGGGCGTGCCCAGCTCCGCCGGCGCCGACGTGTAGAGGTCCTGCACGACGACACCGAACGCGGCTCCCGCGGCCGCGGCCAGGCGCCGCGCGGTCACCAGGGACAGCAGCGAGGGACTGATCCCGAGCACCACGTCGACGTCGCGCAGCCCCCGCGCCCGCAGCCACGCGTGCGCGGCGAACGATCCTTCGTGGACGATCCGGCCGACGCCGGTCGAGTCGCCGGGGACGTAGTGGCGCAGCCGGGTCAGCCGGACCGGCCCGTCGGCCTCGTGGCGGACCAGCCCGCGGTAACCGGCGGCGGTGCGCCACTGCGGGTAGTACGGGAACCCGGCGAACACGCGGACGTCGTGCCCGGCGCCGGCGAGGGCCCGCGCCGCGCCGGTCGTGTAGGGCGCGATCCCGGCGTGTTCGGGTGCGTAGTTGAGACCGACGACGAGGATCCGCATCAGACCACCACCTCCTGGTGCCGCACGAACCAGTCGTAGGTACTGGCCAGGCCTTCCCGCAGCCCGATCGCGGGCCGCCAGCCGAGCGCTCTCACCCGGCCGACGTCGAGCAGCTTGCGGGGCGTCCCGTCCGGCCGGGACGGGTCGAACCGGACTTCGCCGGTGAACCCGGTCGTCTCGGCGATCAGCCGCGCCAAGCCGGCGATGGCGATGTCCTCGCCCGTGCCGACGTTGACCGGTTCGTCGTCGTCGTAGTGCTGCAGCAGAGCCAGGCAGGCCGCCGCGAGGTCGTCGGCGTGCAGGAACTCCCGCCGGGGGCGCCCGGTCCCCCACACTTCGACGGTGTCCGCGCCGGTGCGGACGGCTTCGTGGAACTTGCGCAGCAGGGCGGGCAGGACGTGCGCGCGTTCGGCGTCGAAGCGGTCGCCGGGTCCGTAGAGGTTGGTCGGCATGGCCGAGATCCACGGCAGGCCGTCCTCGCGGCGCACCGACCGCACGTGGACCAGACCGGCGATCTTGGCGATCGCGTACGCCTCGTTGGTCGGCTCGAGCGGCCCGCTGAGCAGCGCCGACTCGCGGATCGGCTGCGGGCAGTCGCGCGGGTAGACGCACGACGACCCGAGGAACAGCAGCCGCGGCAACCGCAGTTCGCGCGCGGCGTCCAAAAGGGACAGCTGGATGCGCAGGTTGTCGCTGAGGAATTCGGCGGGCGCGGCGGCGTTCGCGGCGATCCCGCCGACCCGCGCGGCGGCGGCGACCACGACCTCCGGCCGGTGGCGGCCCAGGAATTCCTTTGTGGCGGCGCGGTCCCGGAGGTCGAGCTCGGCCGACGTGGCCGTGATCAGCCGCGAGAACCCCCGGCGCCGCAGCAGCCGCAGGCACGCGGAGCCGGCCAGCCCGGTGTGGCCCGCCACGTAAACCGGTGTGGTCCTGGTCAACACTCGGCGCATCGGCCTCACTCCTCGGTCGGGCAGAACAACGCTTTGGTGTGAACGTTTCCGTGCACGAGTCGCCGGTGCTGTCGTGCGGGCCAATGATGGAACGAGCCCATCGGACGCCGACGGATCGCACTTTCCGGGAGTACCGCGATGCAAACCGCTCTGATCACCGGGATAACCGGACAGGACGGAAGTTACCTCACCGAGCTCCTGCTCGCCAAAGGGTACGAAGTCCACGGAATCATCCGCCGCGCGAGCACATTCACGACGACCCGCATCGACCACCTCTACCGGGACCCGGTGCGTGACCCCGGCCGGTTGATCCTGCACTACGGCGACCTCACGGACGGTTGCCGCCTGGCCAATCTGCTGGCCGGCATTGCTCCGGACGAGGTCTACCACCTCGCCGCGCAGAGCCACGTGCGGGTGAGTTTCGACGAACCGGTGTTCACCGGCGACACGACCGGCCTCGGCACGACGAGGCTTCTCGAAACCATCCGAATGGTGGATCTTCCGTGCCGGTTCTACCAGGCGTCCAGTTCGGAAATGTTCGGCGAAACACCACCGCCGCAGAACGAGGAATCGCCGTTGCGCCCGCAGTCGCCTTATGCGGCGGCCAAAACCTACGCCTATTGGGTGACCCGCAACTATCGCGAAGGTTATGGCATGTTCGCCGTGAACGGGATCCTCTTCAACCACGAGAGCCCGCGCCGCGGCGAAACGTTCGTGACGCGCAAGATCACCCGCGCCGCGGCGCTGATCCGCGCAGGCAAGCAGGACGTCCTGCACCTGGGGAACCTCGACGCCACAAGGGACTGGGGGTACGCTCCCGAGTACGTCGAGGCGATGTGGCTGATGCTGCAGCAGGACCGGCCGGACGACTACGTCGTCGCGACCGGGAAACCTTGCACGGTCCGGGAGTTCCTCGAGCACGCGTTCACGCACGCGGGCCTCGACTGGCACGACCACGTCCGCTTCGACGACCGCTACCTGCGCCCGGTCGAGGTCCCCGCGCTGATCGGCGACCCGGCGAAGGCCGAGCGCGAACTCGGCTGGCGAGCCCGCGTCCACGCCCCCGAACTGGCCCGGCTGATGGTCGACGCCGACCTCGCCGAAGTGCTGGAGCCCGGAGCGCCCCGCCCACGGACGGCCGTGCACGACACCGCGCGGCAGGCCCAGCCTGTCGACGGCCCGGCGCACGCCGCGCCGTCGTCCCGAAGCGCGTCACCCCAAGCGAAACCGCCGGACAGCGCGTGGCAGGGCGCTCGATGACGCTGCGCGTGCTGCACGCCGTCGCGAGTGTCGGGGACAGCTACGGTGGGGTCGCGGCCGCCGTCGCCGCCCTGGGCGAGCTCGAGGCCCGGTTGCGGCACGACGCCACGCTCGTCACCGTGCACCGCCCGGAAGAGGGTGGCCGGATCCTGCGGGACCTGCCGCTCTGGTTCGACCTCGAACTCGTGCCGCCCGGCCGGTTCGCCGGCCGCTTCCACGGTTCGGTCCGGCTCAAGTCCACCTTGGACCGGCTGGTGCCGCAGCACGACCTCGTCGCCGTGCACGGGGTGTTCGACCTCACCGCGCAGCTGTGCGGCCGGACCGCGCGCCAGTACGCCGTGCCGTACCTGCTGTGGCCGCACGGCAGTCTCGATCCCTACGACCTGCGCAAGCACGCCTGGGCGAAACGGCGGCTCGCGCCGTTGTGGCGCGAGACCCTCGCCGGGGCGGCCGCGGTCGTCTGCACCACCGCGCGCGAAGCCGACCGGCTGGTCGGCTTCGGTGCCGACCCGCGCCGCACCGTGCTGCCGCTGCCCGTCCCCGCGGCGGCCCCCGATCCGCGCTCGGTCGCGCGCCGCGCCTGCGGGCTGCCCGACGGCGGGCGGATCGTGCTGTTCCTCGGCCGGATCGACGAGAAGAAGGGCCTGCCCCTGCTGCTCGACGCCTTCGGGCGGGCGGCGGGTCCCGGGGACGTGCTGGTCGTCGCCGGCGCCGGCGACGACCGCCTCGACCAGGAGCTGCGGCTCGCCGCGGCCCGCCGGACCGGGCCCGGCCGGGTCGTGTTCACCGGCTGGGCCGACGCGGCCCGCCGTCGCGACCTGCTCGCCGCCGCCGACGTCTTCGCGCTGCTGAGCGACAACGAGAACTTCGGCGTCGCGGTCGCCGAAGCGCTCGCGGCCGGAGTCGCGGTCCTGGTCAGCGACGAGGTCTACCTCGGCGACGACCTGGCACCGGAAGGCGCCGCGGTGGTGACCAGGCGCGACCCGGCGGCGGCCGGGAAAGCCCTGCGCGACCTGCTCGCCGACGACCGCAGACGCCAGACCATCGGCGCGGCCGGCCGCGCGTGGGCCCGCCGCGAACTCGACGACACCCGGATCGGCGACCGCTACCAGCAACTGGTGAAAGAGGTACTCGCACGATGGTCCGCCTGAGCGTCCTCATGCCCTGCCTCGACCCCGGACACCACCTCGCCCCGGCCCTCGACGCATTGCCAGGCCAACTCGCCGACGACCGCAGACGCCGGGCCATCGGCGCGTCCGGCCGCTACCAGCAACTGGTGAAAGAGGTGCTCGCACGATGGTCCGCCTGAGCGTCCTCATGCCCTGCCTCGACGCCGGGCACCACCTCGCCCCGGCCCTGGACTCGGTGCTGGGCCAGCTCGGCCGCGACGACGAGCTGGTCGTGCAGGACGCCCGGTCGGCCGACGGCTCGGCCGAGCTCCTGGACCGGCTGGCCGCCGGAGACCCGCGGCTGCGCGTGGTCCACGAGCGTGACGAGGGCCAGTCCGACGCGCTGAACCGCGCGCTGGACCGGGCCCGCGGCGACTTCATCCTGTGGGCCAACGCCGACGACCTGCTGCTGCCCGGTGCCCTGGACGCGGTGCGCGCCGCCGTCGAGCCGCGGACCGAGGTGGCCGTCGGCGGCTGGCAGCTCGTCGACGGCGACGGCGGCCTGCTGCGCGAGAGCCCGGCCGAACGGCTCGACCGCGGACAACTGCTCCTACGCGGCTGCTACGCGTTCTCGGGCGCGCTGGCCGTCGACCGCCAGTTCCTGCACTCCCGCGGCGGGTTCGCAGCCGACCTGCACTACGTCATGGACTTCGACCTGATGCTGCGGCTGGCCGACGCCGACCAGGTCGTCGTGCCGGCGCCGCTCGCCGCGCTGCGCTACCACGACGCCAGCAAGTCCGGCGGGCTCGGCCGCCGCTTCTTCACCGAGGGCGCCCGGGTGCGGTGGCGCGGCTGCCGCACCGCGCCCGACGCCGTCCGCGCACTGGCCGGCACGGCCTGGCACGCGGCGGGCGTCGCGACCGCGAAGCTGCGGTTCGGCGCCCGCTACACGTCCCTGCGACAGAAGGTGGTTTCCCGGTGTTCGACCAGTTGACGAGCCTGGCCCGCACGGCCGCGTGGCTGCTGCCGCCCGGACGCGGCAAGAACCGGGTGTTGCGGCTGCTCGGCCACGACGTCGACCCCGCCGCCCGGATCGGGATCTGCCTGTTCCGCGGCGCGACGGCCGTGCGGGTCGGCGCCGGGACCGTGATCGGCTCGGGCAACACCTTCCGCGGGCTGCGCGTGCTCGACCTCGGCGAGGGCGTCATCGTCGGGCAGTTCAACTGGATCTCGACCGCGCCGTCGCTGCGGGACGTCAGCGACGGCGACCACGGCGCCCTGCGGCTGGGCGAGCACGCCGTGCTGACCAACCGCCACTACGTCGACGTCTCCGGCGGGGTCGTGCTCGCGCCGTTCGCGACGATCGGCGGCGTCCGCAGCACCGTGCTGTCCCACAGCGTCGACCTCGAGACGGGACGGCAGACCACCGTCGCGGTCCGCCTCGCCGAAGACGCCTTCGTCAGCACCAACTGCGTGGTGATGGCCGGGACCAGGCTGACCGAGCGGGCGGTGCTCGCGGCCGGCAGCGTCACCGCGCTGAACCGCGAATACGAGCCGAACACGTTGTTCGGCGGGGTGCCGGCGAAGGCCATCCGCGAGATCGACGGCGCGTACTTCCACCGGACGCGCGCGTGGATCGGCCGCTGACCCGCACCGGGCTCCTGCCGGCCCTGGTCGCCGGCCTCGGGCTGTGGCTCTACCTGCCGCTGGGCGGCCGGTTGTCGGTGACGGAGCTCGTCGCACTCCTGCTGACGCCGCCGTGCGTGTTCGCGCTGCTGAAGGCGCGGCGCGGGCCGGCGGTGCTGGGCACCGGCCTGCTGTGGCTGGCCGGGCTCACGGTGAGCACCGTGCTGCACCCGGCGCCGGGCGGTGAAGTGCTGCGGGCGTTCGCGTCGCTGGGCACGCTGGTCGTCACGATCGGCCTGCTGTGCCTGGTGCTGCGGTCCGACGGCGACCCCGCTGCGCTGCGACGGCGGGTGCTGCTGGGGTTCGCGTGGGGACAGCTGGCCGGGCTGCTGGTGACACCGCCGGAAGTGGCGGCGCTCGACCCGTGGAAGTTCGGCGCCGGCCAGGCCGTGACGCTGCTCGTGCTCCTGGCCGCGGAACGGCTTCGGCCGCGCACCCGCCGTTACGCGGTCCCGGTCCTGCTCGTCCTGCTGGCCGCGGGGCACCTGGGCACCGGGTCGCGCAGCCTGGCGGTGCTGACCGTGGCGGCCGGGCTGGCGGCGGTGCTCGCCCCGGTCGGCGGGCGCCGGAAGGGCCGCGCGCGGGTCGTCGCGCTGGTCGTCGCGGTCGGCATCGGGGCGCTGGTGCTGCAGCAGGTGTACGTGACGCTGGCGAACGAGGGCGAGCTGGGTGCCGCGCAGCAGCAGAAGGTCCGCTTCCAGGAGGGCGACTTCGGGCTGCTGGTGGGCGGTCGCAAGGACGCGGTGTTCCTGCTCGCCGGCATCGCGGCGAGCCCGGTGACCGGCTGGGGCCCGGGCGCGGTGGTGCCGCCGGAGGTCAAGGCGTCGGCGCTGGACTGGCTGGCGGCGAACCGCTACCCGGTCCACGGCTACGACCGCTTGACGCTGGTCCAGCCACCACAGCTGTACCTGCACTCGATCCTGCTGGGCGCGTGGGCGACCGCGGGGGTGCTCGCTGTGCCGTTCTGGGTGCTGGCGCTGGTGCTGCTGGCGCGGGGCATCACGCGGGCGTTGCGCCGCGGCGGCGTGGCGGAGGTGTACGTGCTGCTGGTGGCGTTCTGGCACGTGTGGTTCTCCCCGCTCGGCGACACGACCCGGGGGCACCTCGCGCTGGCGCTGGCGTTGGCCCTGACGTCGGTGGCGCACCGGGAAGAGCCGGTTCAGCCCGGGGAGGTGCTCACGGCGGGAGCGCGGTGATGGCGCCACACCAGCGCGCCGAGCACCACCACGCAGGCGGCCGCGTACCCGGCCGCCCCGCCCGCCGCGCCACCGACGTGCGCGCCCAGCGCGAGCCCCGCCAGGCCGGACGCCACGCCCACCGGCAGCAGCACGCTCATCGCCACTTCGTCGCCGCGAGCCTGCCGGACCAGCACGAGCAGCTGCGCGACGACCACGACCACCAGGGCCGCGAGGTACCACCGCACCGCGGGCACCGCGTCCGTGAACGCCGGCCCGGCCACCAGCGGCACGAGCCACCCCGCCGCGACGAAGACCACCGCCGACGCCGCCACCGACGCCGCGCCGACCAGCCGCACCACCCGCGACGCCGCCGGGGCGCCCGCGGCCAGCGCGGGCAGCACCGCCGTGCCGGCCGCCGTCACCAGCACCAGCAGCGGGCCCAGCAGTCGCGCGCCCAGCGCGTAGAACCCCGCCTGGACCGGCCCGGCCACCGCGGACACGACGACCGTGTCCAGCAGCGCCAGGTTCCCGGCCACCCCGGCGCCCGCGAACCGCAGGCCGTACCTCAGCGGGCCGGTCGCCGGGCCGCGGCTCGGCGGTGCCCGGAACAGCGACCACGCGAGCATCGCCACCGTCCCGGTCAGGAGCCCGCCGAGCAGCGCGATCGCCGCGGGCACGCCCGCCGCCACCAGCGGCACCCCCACCCCGAGCGCCACCAGCCGCTCGCCGATGACCAGGCCGGCCGCCGCCCCGGCGCGGCCGCGCAGCTGCCGGCCCGCCTGGACGACCAGCAGCGCCGCCCGCACGACGCCGTACGCGGCGGCGAGCACCACCGGCAGCCCGAACACCGCGAGCACGGCCACCACCGCCAGCAGCGCGCTCTTGCGCACGACGAGAAGCCGTTCCACGCCGGCCGGGACGGCGCCCAGGCGGCCGCCGTCACGCAGCAGCCGGGCGGACGCGCCGAAGTCGCACAAGGGAACCAGCGCCGAGGCCACGCCGTACCACGCGGTCGCCGCGCCGAAGGCGGCCGCGCCGGTGTGCCGGGCCAGCAGCAGGAGCTGGATCCCGGTCAGCGCTTGCGCGGCCAGCTGCCCGCCGCCGAGGCGGAGCGCGGCACCGAGCACACCCCGGAAACCATTACCCGAAGGGGTTGTCCTGGCCGTCCGGGACTGCGACACACAGCCGAGTCTGCCGAGAATCGAAGGAGGTTTCGATACGGGCCGCTGGTTTTCGCCGGATCGAAGGACGTGGAGCAGGATGTCGCAGGACCTCGCCCGGCTCGTGCCGCCGCCGATGCGCGCGCTCATCAAGCGTGCCGTCAACCGGTTCGGCTTCGAGGTTTCCCGTGACCCGTTCGCCCACCGCCTGGTGCGCCTGTGCGACTCGCTCGGCGTCCGGTCCGTAGTGGACGTCGGCGCCAACAGCGGCCAGTACGCGCGCCTGTTGCGCAGCGCCGGGTACCGCGGGCGGATCCTCTCGTGCGAGCCGCTGGCCGTGCCGTTCGGCAAGCTGCACGCGGCCACCACCGAGGACGCGGACTGGCGAGCGGTCCGGACCGCGCTCGGCCGCGAAACCGGCCGGGTGACGATCCACGTGGCGGGCAACTCCTACTCGTCGTCGGTGCTCGACATGCTGCCCGCCCACGTCGACGCGGCGCCGGAGTCGGCGTGCGTCGGCCACGAAGACGTCCCGATGACCACGGTGGACGAACTGCTCGGCGGCGAGGTCACCGAACCGGTGCTGCTGAAGATGGACGTCCAGGGTTACGAGGCGGAAGTGCTGGCGGGAGCGGAACGCACGCTGCCGTCGATCTCCGTGGTGCAGGCCGAGCTGTCGCTGGTCCCGCTCTACGGGGCGCAGCCGCTGATGGAGGAGGTCGTGCGCCGCCTCGACGACCACGGGTTCGCCGTGTGGTCGCTCGAGCCCGGGTTCCGCGACGCCCGCACCGGCCGGATGCTGCAGTGCGATGGCGTCTTCGTCCGGCGGGACCTGGTGTGACGCTCCCGCGGCCGCGGCTGGAGGTCGGGCCGGGCAGCGGGAGCCTGCGCACCCGGGCGGCACTGGGCCTGGCCGGCTGCCACGCCCGGCTCACCGGCGGCCGGGTGCACGTGCCGGTGCTCAAGGTCCTGGACCGCCTGCTGCCCGGCGGTCCCCTGCCGCGGGTGCGCGCGAGGCTCGCGCCCGGTGTCGACGTCGACCTGGACCCGGCGGGCGCGCTGGCCCGCGCCTCGGTGATCGCCGCGGGGTACGAGCACGGCGAGGTCGAGGCGCTGGCCGAGGCGCTCCGGCCGGGCGGGCTGTTCCTCGACGTCGGTGCGAACATCGGCTGGTTCACGCTGATGCTGGCGGCTCACCGGCCGTCGGCCCGCGTGTGGGCGTTCGAACCCCTGCCCGCGACGGCGGACCGGCTGGCCGCGAACGTCCGCCGGGCGGGCCGGGACAACGTCCGCGTCGTGCGCGCCGCGGCCGGGCGCGCCACCGGGACCGTCCCGTTCACGTCCACAGTGGACAGCGCGTTCGCGCACCGGGCCGAGGGAGCGGGCCCGTCCGTCGTCTGCCCGGTGACCACAGTGGACGATGAGTGGGACCGCGCCGGGCAGCCGCGGGTGGACGCGGTCAAGGTCGACGTCGAAGGCGCCGAGCCGGACGTGCTGCGCGGCGCGGAACGCGTGCTGCGGCGCGACCACCCGGTCCTGCTGGTGGAAACCCCGGGCGCGGCCGCGGTCTCGGCCGTCGAAGCTGTTCTGGCGCCGTGGGGTTACCGGCGGCGGCCCCGCGCGAGCCTGCTCCCCTACAACTCGCTGTTCGGCTTCGCGGGGACGGCGTGAGCGGGGACGCCGACGGCGAGCGCGCCGGGCGGGACGTCGGTCAGCACCACGGCACCGGCCCCGACGCTGGCCCCGTCGCCGACGCGCACGCCGCCCAGGAGCGTCGCGCCGGCCCCGAGGAACACGCCCGAGCCGACGACGGGGTAGGCGTGCCCTTCGCGGTCGCCGAGGCGCTCGCCGAGCGTCACGCGCTGGCACACGAACCCGTCCGGGCCGAGCACCGCGCCCGCGCCGAACACGACCCCGCCGGGGTGCTCGAGCCGCAGCCCGGGCCCGATCCGGCAACCGGGTACGAAGTCGGCGCCGGTCAGCGCGTGCGTGAACCCGCGCACGAGGTACGCGCCCGGCCGCAGGACCCGGTGCGCGTACAGCGTTTCCTGCACGCGCAGGAGCAACACGGCCAGCACACCGGGTCTGGACAGCAGCAGCCACAGCACCCGCACCGGCGACCGCACGGGACGGCCGGCGGCCGCCGCGAGGTCCGCGGCCCACACCGCACGGAAAGCGCGCATCCGACCTCCTCGCACCCGAGAGTAAGGAGCAGACTCGTGACGAGCATCCCGGAACCCGTGGCGCGCCACCAAAGTGTGGCCCACCACGCCGGGTTCGACTACACCGCGGGCTCGCCGCACCTGCGTCACCGCGGCCTGCACGGGCGGGTCGTCGAGGCGTGCCGGGACGTCGTGCGCGAGGTGCTGGCCCGCTGGGGCCACTGCCGCGTCCTCGAAGTCGGCGCCGGGCACGGCACCTTCACCGACCACATCGCGGCGCTCGGCGCCGAGGTCTGGGTGACGGAGCTGAGCCAGGACAGCGCGACCCGGCTCGCGGACCGGTTCCGGTACAACGCGAACGTGCACGTGCGCCCCGACCCGGACGGCACCGCGGCGGCCGCGCTCGGCACGTTCGACGTCGTGCTCTGCCTGTCCGTGCTGCACCACATCCCGGACTACCTGGCCGCGGTAGGCCAGTACACCGCGCAGCTCGCGCCCGGTGGCGCGTTCGTGAGCTACCAGGACCCGCTGTGGTACCCGCGCCGCAGCCGGGTGTCCCGCCTGGTCGACCGCGGCGCGTACCTGACGTGGCGGCTGGGCCGGCCGGACCGCGCCCGCGGGCTCGCGTCCCTGTCCCGGCGCCTGCGGGGCGCCTACGACGACAGCTTCCCCGGCGACAGCGTCGAATACCACGTCGTGCGGCTGGGCGTCGACGAAGACGCGCTCGAAAAGCTGCTGCGGGAACGCTTTTCCGCCGTCCGCGTCGACCGGTACTGGTCCACCCAGGCGGGCCCGCTGCAGTGGCTGGGCGAGCGGTTCGGGCCGCCCACGACGTTCGGCCTCGTCGCGACCGGCGCGCGGCCTCAGCCGAGGACGGGTTCCGTCCCGTCGAACCGGATCGGCAGCGAGTAGAGCGCACGTGCTTTCCGGCCGCCGAGCCAGCCGTGGAAGTAGATCCGCCCGTCGGCGACGGCCGCACCGCCCGGCCCGTCGACCGTCCCGCCGAGGCCGGCCGTGGTGAGCAGGTCGCCCGCCTTGCGGTAGGGCCCGGTCAGTGCCGACGCGGTCGCGTACGCCGTGTGGTAGGTCTCGTCGGTGAAAGTCCCGGCCGAGTAGAGCAGCGTGTACCCGCCGCCGGTCTTGACGAGGCAGGGAGCTTCGATGACGCCCTTCTCCGCCGGCGAGTCGACGCGCAGCAGGGGTTTCCGGCCGCCGACGGCGGTGAGGCCGGTCGGATCGACCTGCTGCAGCCACAGCGTCGAAGGGGGTCCGTTGCCGTGCAGGCTCTTGTAGAGCAGGTACCGGGTGCCGTCGGCGTCGGTGAAGCCCTGCGGGTCGATGTCACTTCCGTCCTGAGGCGGGCAGACCAGCGGCCGGTCGCCGACGGGCCGGTAGGGGCCCCGCACGTCCGCGGCGACGGCCGCGCCCACGCACATCACGGCGCGCCCGGCGTCGGTCGCCGAGAAGTACATCAGCCAGCTGCCGTCGGCGCGGGGAGAAACGTCGGGCGCCCAGTACTGGGTCCCGGGCACCGCCCAGGAAGGCGGGGAGCTCAGGGGGTCGCCGACGACCCGCCACGGACCGGTGGCGTCCCCGGCGGCGGCCATCGGGACGGAACCGGCCGGTCCGGTGGTCGCGAAGGCGAGGTAGCCCTCGGCCACGCGGACGACGGAGGGGTCGGGGAAGTCTTGAGCCAGCAACCGTTCCGGGGCCGCGACGAGCGGCGGCTGCGCTGCGGCTGCCGGGGCGGGTGCTGCGAACACCGCGCACAACAGCACCGCCGATAGTCTCGAAGTCATGCGGGATCTCCTCGCGCAAGGCGCCGCCGCGGCCGGTGGGGCGCCCCGGCCGCGGCGGCGTGGCCATCGTCGTCAGCCGACCGCCGGCAGCGTGGGCAAGGTCGGCAGCGTCGGCAAGGTCGGCACCGTGGGCACGCCCGGCCCACCGAGCAGGCCACTGATCAACGCGGCCAGGCTCGCCAGCAGACCCTGCAGGGCCGCGGTGAGCGCGTCCGGGGTCGGCAGGCCCGGCGGGAAGGCCGAAAGGGCGTCGCGGGTCTTCCGCTGGGCGTCCCGCAGTGCCGGTGCCGCCGGCCGGGTGGACTCGAGGGACGTCAGTTCGGCGCTCAGCCGCGCGAGCTGGCGGTGGGCGAGCCGCACGTCGCCGGTGCGGGCGGCGCGGGCGAGGTTCTCGCGGATCTGCTGCACGGCCGCCTTCGTGTGCGCGGCCGAACTCGCCGGTGCGGCGGCCGCGGCCGCGGTGCCGGTGACGGAAAGGGCCACGGCCACCATCGCCGCGGCCGCCAGCCGGGTGCGGACGTTCATCGTCATCACTCCTCGATCTCGGTGGAACGGACCACGCCATCCTGACCCAGCGCACCGGTGAGCGAAAACGACCGCCCGGCAAAGCATCGCGGTGATCAAACGCGCAATTTCCGTTCCGTGCCCGGACTTCCACTCGTCCGGGGCATCCGGTCCGCGCCACACCCGCGAGCGTTCACCACAACGCAGCAATCGAAAACACACTGGGTACCCAGCACCTGCGCCTGCACATGCAGGCCCTCGGACCGGTACACCGTGGAAAACCCGCCGGGAACCGACGCACCCGCGGACTCGAAACGCTTCCAGCGCTGCCGCTACCCAGAGTGAGCAACACCCGAAGGATCCTCATGATCCGCTTCCGCGAAAACCCGGCTGTTTCGAACAAAACGCTTCCCGTAGCAGTCGAGCTGATCACTCTGTGTATCGGGGTGGGGCTGACCGCGCGTGATCATCACGGTAGGTTTTCCGGCGTTCCCAGGGGCCCGACGACGCGTCCCCACCCATCCTCGAGCCGGCGCGTGCCCCGTGGTGCGCGCTGTTTTGCCGTGCCGAAAGGAAGTTGCTTGACCGCCACGACGTTGACACAGGTGCTGCGCGAGACCCACACCGTCACCGGGCCCACCCGGCTGATCGTGCGGTGGGACCGCGAGACCGGCTGGGCGCACCTGGCCATCGCCGTTCCGGGCGCCGGCCCGGCCTGCTTCGCGGGTTTCCACCGGTTCGCCGGGGGAAGCGCCGGAGCCGTCGCCGCCGAGCTCGCCGCCGCCGGGTGCGCGTCCGCTCCCCCGCTCCACCTCGACGACACGCTGTCGGAGATCGAAGCCGTGCTGCCGGAGGTGGCCTCCGATGCGCGTGGATGACCTGCACCTCAACGGGATCGGCACCGACGTCGGGGCGCTGACCCCGGTCGCCGTCTCGCTGGCGGCCGGCGAGTTCACCGCCGACGACGCCGGCCGGACCGGCCAGCTTTCCACCGCCGTCGCCGGGCTGCCCGGCCCCGAACTGGCCGTGCGCGCGGGGCGCGAAGCCCTGCGCCAGGCGGAAACCACGGGCGGCATGCCGATCTGGCCGACGCTGTGCCTGCACGCCGGGATCTACCACTCCGGCATCGACTTCTGGCACGCCGCGTCCTACGTGCGCGACCAGCTCGGCGTCGGCGCCGGCCCGGGGCTCACGCTCGAACTCGGCGCGATGAGCAACAGCGTGGTGGCCGGGCTGGACGTCGCGGTGAGCGTGCTGCGCGGCCGCCCCGACCACGACGCCGCGCTGATCACCGCAGGCGACCGCTTCGGCGCGCCCGGCTTCCCGCACTGGACCACCGACACGGGCATCGTCTACGGCGACGCCGGCAGCGCGGTCGTGCTCTCCCGGCGGCCGGGCCTGGCGCGGATCCGCGCGATCGCCTCCTACACCGACCCGTCACTGGAAGGCCTGCAGCGCGGCAACGAGCCGTTCCGCCCGGCCAGCATCACCGCGCACCAGTCGCTCGACATCCGCAGCCGCAAGCGCCAGTGGCTCGGCCGGCACGGCGGCCCGGCGCACGTCGACAGCCGCAACGCCGACGGCGTCACGACCGTGGTGAAGACCGCGCTGGCCGACGCGGGCATCGACCTGCCCGACATCGCCCGGATCTGCGCCCCGCACTACGGCCGCCGCCTGGTGCACACGCAGATCCTGCGCCCGCTCGGCATTCCCGAGCAGCGCACGATGACCGAGCTCGGCCTGCGGGTCGGCCACCTGGGCGCCAGCGACCAGATCGTGGCGCTCGAGCACCTGCTACGCACGGGCGAAGCCGGCCCGGGCGACCACGTGCTACTGCTGGGCATCGGCGTGGGCATGACGTGGACGGCGGTGGTCCTGCAGCTCGGTCCAGCACCCGGGTGAGCAGTCCCGCGTGGCTGTCGTGAGTGCGGCCCGGGATCTCGGTCTCGGGCCGCCGGCTCCCCGCATCACCCCATCGGGAAGGTGCGGCCGACCCACGTCTCGGCTTCCGCGCCGGTCGCGTACGTCGGCAGGTACGGCCCGGACGCGACGACCACCCCGAGGCCGAACAGCAGTTCCGCGTGCTCCTGGGAGGGCACCCCGAGCGCGCCGACCTTGATCCCGAGTTCTCCGGCGCGCTCGACCAGCTGCCGGATGGTGCGCACGGCCTGCGCCGGCGGGTCGTCGACCTCCAGCGCGTCGATGACGGCGCCGGTGAGCAGCACGGCGGGCGCGGGCACGTCGAGGGCGGGCAGCAGCTCCAGTTCGGGCAGCCCGGTGACGTGGACGACGAACACCACGCCGGCCCGGGCCAGCTCGCCGAGGGAGCCGAGCAGGTCGCCCCGGTCGTCCAGCAGCGAAGGGCCGTCCGTGCAGAGCATGAGGTGCCGGTGCGTCAGTCCGTTGCGGTCGAGCTCCTGGCCGACGAAGCGCACGAGATCGCCGTCGATCGCCATCCGGCGCGGCAGGGTCAGGCAGACCATCGGCGCGGCGTCGCCGAACCGGGCCCGCCACTCCCCGGCGGTGCGCAGCGCCTCGGTCAGCAGGTGCCGGCCGAGCGCGACCGTCATGCCGGTCGTCTCGGCGAGCGGGTAGAACTCCTCGGGCCGCAGTTCGCCCAGCTCGGGGTGGCGCCAGCGCAGCACGGCGTTCAGCGAGGTGATGATCGCGCCGTCCGGCAGCACGACGTGCGGACGGTACGCGACCGCCATCTCCCCGGAGGCCAGCGCCCCCGCGATGCCGCACGCGAGGCGGTACCGCCCGGCGTCCGCGTGCCCGGCCACCGGGTCGAACCGCACCCACCGCGTCTGCCCGAGTTCCTTCGCCCGGCGCAGCGCGACCTGCGCCGACCGGATCGCTTCCGCCGGGAGCGCCTTCTGCGTGCCGACGAGGAAAACGCCGACGCTCGCGCTGATCCCCACGCCCAATCCGTCCACATAGGACGGCCGGCCGAGCGCGGCGATCACCGACTCCGCCAGTTCCCCGGCCGACGTCTCGTCGTGCTCGCCCGGCAGCGCGACCGCGAACACGTCACCGGGGAGCACCGCGAGCAGCGGACGGCGGTCGCGGAAGATCGCCTCGAGCGTCCGCGCCACGCCTGCGAGCAGCTCGTCGGCCGCGTCGAACCCGAGGCCGTCGCGGACCACGGCGAACCCGTCGAGGCCGATCAGGAGCAGAGCGACCTGGTTCCCGGCCTCCGCCGCCAGCAGCGGCGCCAGCCCGGCTTCCAGCCGAGCGCGGCCGGGCCACCCGGTCACCGGGTCGAGGGCGGCGGAGCTGTCGGGCACCCCTCGGCCACCTCCTCGTCCAGTGCGCTTCCGCCGGCGCGGGCCACCGGCTCTGGCGGGCGCCGCTCGGCGTCGGGCCAGGGTAGGGGCAAGGCTAGTGTGTCCGAGCGCCCCGCCGCTGTGGAGGCGCGCCCGAGAGGAGCGATGGTGCAGCTGGATGCCGGTGCCTACCAGCGCATGCTCGGCGAGGAGCTCCGCCGGCTGCGCGAGGAGCGCGGCCTGACGCGCCGCGACCTCAACCACCGGCTGCACAGCGATCTCTCGCTGCAGACGCTCGCCACCTACGAGCTCGGCACGCGGCAGTGCTCGGTCGTCCGCCTGGTCGAGCTGTGCGTGGCGCTGGAGGAGTCCCCCGAAGCCCTGCTGGCCCGCGTCGGACGGCGTTACTTCGGCACTTTCGGCACCCTGTCCGGCGGCGTCCGGATCGACCTGCGCCGGGTCGCCTGCGCCGGGCATGAAGACCTGGCGCCGTTCCGCCGCTGGGCCGAGGGCAGGCTGGCCGAGTGCCGGACGACGGGCGCCCCGCACGAGGTGCACCTGGACCGGCCCGCCCTCGATCACCTGGCGGAGCTCTGCGAAACGACGACCGCGGACCTGCTCGCGCGGATCCGCCTGCTCAGCTGACGAGCTGCCAGAGGTAGCTCGCGTTCTTGACCGGCGCGGACACCTTCTTCGTCCAGATGGTCTTCGTCGTGCAGGGCGGGACGATGTGGTACTTCCGCACGGTGAACGTGCGGGCCTCCTTGTACTGCTGCAACCGCAGCAGCTTGCCGGCGGGCACCGTCGCCGCGTAGGACCACGAGTCGGACTTCGCGTAGCTGGCGCCCACGCTCACCGCGAGCGAGGCGCTGGCCTTGGCGAAGATCACGCCCGCTTCCACGCTGGTCGTCCCCGTGATCGACGCGTTCACCGTCGACGTCGCCGTCTTGTTGTAGGTGATCGTGCCCGGCCCGCGGAGGTAATCGCTGCGGAGGTTCGTCGCGAGCCAGGACCGTGAGGAATTGGAGAAGGTGTAATCGGGCGGATCCCGCACCTCGGGGCACGGGTACAGCGCGAGGGCCTGCGCGCCGATCCCGGTCGCGGCGGGCACCACCCCGGACGCGCAAGCCAGCAGGACCACGGCGGCGATGGAACGCATACGCATGACGGGCTCCCCTAGTCGATCTTGAGAGCGACCCTAGGCGCACCGAGCGGCCGAAGCGCGCGAAGTAACCTTTTCGGGCTACGCGGTTTGCCCGTCAATCAATTGGCATGATTCCAAACAACGACCCCTGGTTGTCACTCGTTCGAGTGTATTTGCCTTCGATTCACCACCGATTCGGTGGCTTTGAGTAACCCCGACGCTCTTTCGGTCGACATCCCCTGCGTCGCCGGACCCCGAAGGAGAGGTCGTTCCCTCGTGAGCTCTCATGGCCCCGTCTTCCTGACCGCCCACGACTCCGCATCCCCCCGCTGGCACCTCCGGACGCCGGCCGGCCGCTGGCCGTTCCTGGCCGCGGCCGCGATCGCGGTGGTACCCGCGGACGAGGGACCCACCTGGCCGACCGCCCTCGTGATCATCGCGGTCGCGGTGATCGTGTGGCTCGTGCTCGCGGTGCGCCGAGCCGCCGCGAAGCTCGACACCCTGCTCACCGAGGAACTCGGCGACCGGCGGCGGGCCGATGTGGACCGTTGAGCGGGTGGTCCACATCGGAAAGCGGCCGGCAGAGACCTACCGGCTCGTGACCGACGGCCCCGAATCCGGCACGCCCGCGTAGTCAGGCAACTCGACACCGTTGACCGCCCGCTCGACCAGCCCGCTGAGCCATTCCATGTCGGGCTCCCCCGCCGGCTCGGCATCGGCGTCAGCGGCTCCGCGCATCTTCGCGTGCAGGCGGCCGATCTCCTGGTTGGCTTCGACGAACGCGCGCATCCGCTCCTCGTAGCGGGCGAAGCCGGCCGCCGGGTTCCAGTCGGCGGCGGCCAGGTCGCCGGCCAGCAGGTAGGCGCCGATCAGGGCCAGGCCGGTGCCTTGCCCGGACAGCGGTGACGAGCTGAACGCCGCGTCGCCGAGCAGCCCCACCCGTCCGCTCGACCAGCGGTCCATCACCACCTGGGCGACCTGGTCGAGGTAGAAGTCCGGGGTGTCGTCGAGGTGCGCGAGCAGGCGCGGGGTCAGCCAGCCCAGGTCGGCCACCTGCGCGCGCAGCAGGCTCTTCTGGGCCTCGACGTCGCGGTGGTCGACGTCGAAAGCGGGCGCGGTGAAGGAGAACATGGCCATCGCGCGGGTGGCGTCCCCGATCGGCCGCAGCATGGCGGAGCGGCCGGGCTCCTGGTACTCGAGCAGCCAGCGGTCCAGCCCGAACTCGTTGGGCACGCTGTAGAACGCCAGCACGTGCCCCAGGTGGCGGACGAACCGCTCGCGCGGCCCGAAGACCATCGCCCGCAACGACGAGTGCAGCCCGTCGGCGCCGATCACCAGGTCGAAGCGCTGCCGGTCACCGCTCTCGAAGGTCACGTCGACGCCGTCGGCGTCCTGGGTGAGCTCGGCGATCCGGTCGCCGAAGCGGTACTCGACGCCGTCGCGGGTGTCGTCGTACAGCACCCGGGACAGGTCTCCGCGCAGGATCTCGATCTCCGAGATGTAGCCGTCGCCGCCGTCGTCTTCCGCGCTGAACGTCTCGAGCACGTACCCGTCCGCGTCCACGGTGTGCGCGCCGGCGGTTTCGGTGCGGGCGGCGCGCACCGCGTCGTCCAGCCCCATCAGCCGGATGACCTCCCTGGTCACCCCGCGCGCGTCCACCGCCTGCCCGCCGGGACGCAGCCCGGGAGCCCGCTCGACCACGGTCACCTCGGCCCCCCGCCGGCGCAGCCAGTGCGCCAGCGCGGGCCCCGCGACGCTCGCCCCCGCCACCAAAACCCTGCTCATGCGCTTCCCCCAGTCCGGATCGGTGCCGGGATAGTACAGCGGCCTCAGTCGGCGGCGGGCTGCTCGCTGGGGAAGAGGATGGGGCTGAGCAGGTACCGCGCGCGGCCGGGGGCGGGCCGATTGGCCAGCCGGGGCAGGATCGCGGCACGCAGTTCGTCGTTCATCGCGACCAGTTCGTCCCGGTTCAGCCAGATCGCGTGCTGCCGGTAGCCGACGGGATCGGTGGCCGGATCGGCGTTCTCCCGGTCGAGGTAGGCGTTGAACTCGGCGACCAGGGCGGCGACCGCCACCGCGAACCCGCGCCGGTGGTCCTCCGGCGACAGCGCCGCGGCCGTGTCCGGGTCGATGGAGGCCCGCTCCGGACGCAGCTCGTAGTGGCGTTCGACCGCGCCGCGCACCCGCCGTTCCTCGGCCACGCGCAGGATTCCGCCGGTGGTGAGCAGGTCGACGTGCCGGTAGACCATCGCTTTCGAGACGTCCGGCAGCAGCGCGCAGAGCTGGGCGGTGGTGTGCGTCCGCCCGCCGCGCATGGCGTGCACGATCCGCAGCCGGACCGGGTGCGCCAGCAGTTCCAAGGTGTCCACTACCGAACGATCTCACACGGTGATACCGTTCGCAAAAAGTGAGAAAGGTGGGGGGATCATGACGGACCGGGGGCCGGCGGCCGTCGCCGCGGCGGTGGTCGGGATGGCGGCCGAACGGCGTTTCGCCGACGTCGAGGAGTTGTTCGCACCGAGGCTGCGGGCGGTGGCGTCCGCCGAGACGCTGCGGGTCGGCTGGGAAGGCGAGCTCGCCAAGATCGGGCCGGTGTCCGCGGTCGGCGCCCCGGTGACCGAACCGGGCGAGGCGGGTCTGGTGCGGGTGAGCGTCCCGGTCACGGGTGAACGCGGCGGGCTCACGGTGGTCATGTCGGTCGACGACGCCGGCCTGCTGCACGGCTTGCGGCTCGCGCCACCGGCCGGCACGTCGTGGGAGCCACCGGACTACGCCGACCCGCGCCGGTTCACCGAGCGCGAAGTCACCGTCGGGTCCGGTCCGCTCGCGGTGCCCGGCACGCTGACCGTTCCCACCGGGCGCGGCCCGTGGCCGGGACTGGTGCTGCTCGGCTCGGGGCCGTTCGACCGCGACCAGACGACCGGCCCGAACAAGCCGTTCAAGGACCTGGCGTGGGGCCTGGCGAGCCGCGGCGTCGCGGTGGCCCGGTTCGACAAGGTGACCCACTCCCACCCCCACGTCGGTGCCGAGCCCGGGTTCACGATGACCGGGGAGTACGTGCCGCACGCCCTCGCCGCCGCCCGCCTGCTGCGGCAGCGGCGGACGGTGGACGCCGAGCGGGTGTTCGTCCTCGGCCACAGCGGCGGCGGCAAGGCGGCCCCGCGGGTCGCGGCCGCCGACGCGTCGATCGCCGGCGTGGTGAGCCTCGCCGGCGACACGCTGCCGCTGGGCCCGGCCGCCGTCCGGGTCGTCCGGTACCTGGCCGAGCTGGACCCGGGCCCGGCCACGACGGCGGCCGTCGAGTCGGTCACCCGGCAGGCCGCGCTCGCCGACAGCCCCACCCTGTCCCCCACGACCCCGCCGTCGGACCTGCTCTTCGGCTGGCCGGCGTCGTACTGGCTGGACCTGCGCACGTACGACCCGGTCGCAACGGCGGCCGCACTGCCCAAGCCGATGCTCATCCTGCAGGGAGGCCGCGACTACCAGGTGACGGTGGCCGGCGACCTCGCGCGCTGGCGAGCGGGCCTGTCCCACCGCCCCGACGTCACGATCCGCGTCCACGACGCGGACGACCACATGTTCTTCCGTGGCGAAGGTCCCGCTTCACCCGCCGGGTACGGGTCACCGCAGCACGTGGACCCGGCCGTGGTCGCCGACATCGCGGAGTGGCTGGGTGCCCAGCGGAGGGAAAACTCCGGGCGCTGGTTCGGCCGCGTCCTCAGCCGGATCCGAAGCACACCAGGGGGATGAACGGCTCCGCGCTCGCCGGCGGATTCGGGAATTCGCCTCGAACGGCGAAGAATCCCGATATCGTACCCCGCGGAGGGGAGTCGCCATGGCGCGAGTCACCGCGGAAGAGAATCATGGACCACGGCGGAAACTCCGGTGGATCCGGCATTTACTGCGCCGCCGGGGGCGTCCGCTCACCGGGCTCGAGGCGTTCAACCTGATCGAATTGAAGCGGGGCGCCGATCCGATGCGCTGGCATTCCCGGCACGGCGTGTGGCCGGAGGCCGGGCCATCCTCGACGGCGCCCGCCCGGGACGCGGAAGGCGCGAACCCGGGCGGGGATTGACCGGGCCCGGCTCAGGCCGGCACCACCAGGCGTGCCAGTGGCACGTGGTGCTGCCCCGCGTGCATGTCGCGGTCCCGCAGCGAGCCCTGGCTCACCGGGCGCGGGAAAGAAATCTTCACGACGTTCAGCGACGGGATGCGGAAGATACCGATCGAATGTTCGTCGACGTGGTAAAGCGAAGCGATCACGCGCTCATTCAGGAACGTCTCGTCCGCCGCCACCCGGTAACCGTCGGCGTCGCGCATGAACAGTTCCATGGTCACCCAGAACGGGCCCGCGTTCTTCGACCGGACCTCGTGGGCCAGGTCCGCCAGCGTGGTTTCAGGCATGGGTCTTCCCCTCGAACTCGATGCGGAACAGCTCCAGTGGCGCGCAATCGACGACGTGGTTCAGCACGAATTCGTACGCCGCGCCGCGCTCGACCTCCGCCGGGGAGGACGGGAACGCGAAGCTGGGCAGGTAGTCCATCGACGGCGTCGGCAGGTGCAGCATCAGCGGGTTGGCCACCTTCGCCACCGCCGTCGCCGTCGGCTGGTCCGGGGCGTTGACCAGCAGCATCACGCCCACCTCGCGCGGCGGTCCGGTCTCCGGCTCGAGCTCGCCCAGGACCGCGTTGTGGCCGTACAGCCGCAGGTCGAACGCGTACTCGCCGGCCGCCAGGCCCAGCGTCTGGCTGACGCGCTGGGTGATCAGCGCGCGCATCAGCGCGGCCCACTCGTCGATGTCGGCCAGCACCAGCGGGTCGCGGATCGCCGAGAACGACATCGTCTCGTACCCGGTGACCCGCGCGCCTTCGAGCTTGATCGTGTGCTGGTCGGCGACGTGGAACTTCGAGCCGGTCACCCGGACGACCCGGTCGTCGACGGCGGTGTATTCCGCCTCGCGGACGTCGAGGGTACCGTCGGGTTCGCGCATCTCGAACGGGTTCGCCGTCTCGTAGAGCATGTGCGCCGCCACGAGGATCGGGGTGCACGCCGCGTCCGGGTCGAGCGGCTCGATCGTGAAGCCGTCCGCGTCGATCGTCGCCAGGACGCCGCCCGCGCGCGGGTTGTCCGTGCACTGGCCGCCGCACTCGACGATCTTGGCCGCGTGCCACACCGGCCCGGCCGGCAGGCCCTTCATGAGCGGGTACGCCGCCGCGACCGCCGTGTCGGTCGCGCGGCCGGCGAGGACGACCTGCGCGCCCGCGCGCAGGGCCTCGACGATCGGCTCGTGGCCCATCGCGCCGACGATGTGCGTGCAGCTCTCCAGGGTCTCGGCGGCCAGTTCTCCCAGCGGGGGCAACGGGTGCACGCGGCCGGCGCCGAGGTGTTCCTTCAGCTCCGCCGCGTCCTGCTCGCTGTAGATTCTCGCGACCTTCAGGTCCAGGCCTTCCTCCGCCAGCACTTCGGCGGCGATCCCGGCGACCCAGTCGACGCCGGCGTCGGTGCCGCTCGTCCCGCACGAGCCCACGATCACCGGGATCCCGGCGCCCGCGGCCGCCGTGAACAGGCTGCGCAGGTCGCGCGCGACGGCTTTGGCGGTCGTCTTGGCCGTCGCGGCGCCGAGGTAGTACGGGCCGGAGTCCGTCGACCCGCCGTCGATGCTGATGACATCGGCGCCTAGCGCGATGCCGCGTTCGACGGTCGCGTGGTCCCAGCCGGCGCCGAGCATCCCGCTCGGGGCCAGCACGCGCACCTTGTCCATGGTCTTCAATTCCCTCCGTTGACAACGAATCGGGCCCGGCCGGCCAGTGCCGCCACGAGTTCCTCGGCTCCGCGCAGGCCCGCGGCCCGGCGCGCTTCGGCGGTCTGCCCGGCCAGGTGCGAGTAGACGACGATCCCCGCCACCCCGCGCAGCGGACTGTCGGCGGGCAACGGTTCTTCGCCGACGACGTCGAGCGCCGCCCCGGCGATCTCCCCAGCCCGCAACGCTTCGACGAGCGCGGCTTCGTCGACGATCGCGCCCCGGGCCGTGTTGACGAGGAACGCCGTCGGCTTCATCCGCTTGAACGCCAAGGCGTCCAGCAGCCCGCGGGTCCGGCCGGTCAGCGCCGTGTGCACCGACACGTAGTCCGAAGTGGACAGCAGCTCGGGCAGCTCGACGAACCGGACGTCCGGGCCGCGCAGGCCGGACGTGCAGACGACGGTCATCCCGAACGCGCGCGCCAGCGGCACCACCGCCCGCGCGGTGGCGCCGTACCCGATGAGCCCGAGCGTCGACCCGCGCAGTTCGCGCCCGTCCTCGCGCGGCCACTCCCCCCGCGCCACGCCGGACGCCGACTGCACGAGCCGCCGGGCCCCGGCGAGCAGCAGGCCGAGGGTGTACTCGGCCACCGCGTTCGCGTTGACCCCGGGCAGGTTGCTGACGCTGATCCCCTGCCGGGCGGCGGCTTCGACGTCGATGGAGTCGTACCCCACGCCGGTCCGGACGACGGCCCGCAGCCGCGGCGCGCGGGCCAGGACGTCCGCGGTCAGCGGTTCGTTGGCCACCAGTGCCGCGTCGATCCCGTCCAGCGCCGCGACGAGCTGCTCGGGATCGCGCTTGCCCACCATCGGCGAGTGCGTAGTTTCGAACCCGGCGGCGCGCAGGTACTCGTCCGCCTCGTCGCCGGGGCGCAGGAAGTCGGCGGTGATCAGCACGCGGGTCACAGTGCGCGCCCGTCGGTGCGCCGGCGCTGCAGCTGGGCCACGCGCGCCACCAGGAGCACCGCGATCGCCGTGACGAGCGCGATGTCGAGCAGCAGGAACGGCCACCCGGTCACGTCGACCATGCCGCCGACCAGTGCCGGGCCGGCGAACCCGCCGCTCGACCAGCCGACGGTGTAGAGGCCGGTGTAGGTACCGAGCACCCGCGCGGACGGCGCGAGGTTCCACAGGACGACCGCCATGTTGACCATGAACGCCGCCGCGCCCGCGGCCGCCACGCACATCGCGACGACCGTGCCGGCCGGGGTGCGCACGAGCGTGCCGAGCACCATCGCCGCGGCGAACACGGCCATCCCGATCAGGATCACCCGCAGCCTGCCGAAGCGTTCGGCCAGCAGCGCCACCGGGTAGGCGGCCGCGAGGAACGCCAGCCCGCTGGGCAGGGTGAGCCCGCCGGCGTCGCCGCGGGACATGCCCAGCGTCTCCATGCCGTAGTTGGTGACGAGCGACCGCGACGCGAACCACGCGCCGCCGAAGGCGAAGACGGCCGCGATGACCAGCAGCCGGCTGCGGTCGGCGTCGCGCCCGATGTCGAGCAGGACGTCCCGCATCCGGACGCGGGGCCCGGTGTCCTGCCCGGCGCGGTCCTCTTCGAGCGCGGCCTGATAGGCCGGGGACTTGCTGTCGCGCACCCGCCACGCCAGCACACCCATCGACACCAGCATCAGGACCGCCGGGATGGCGAAGGACAGCTTCGGGAAGTCGTCGATGAGGAAGATGCTGATCAGCGCGGCGACGATCACCGTGATGCTGGAGGCGATCTTGACCGCCGCGTTGGCCCGGCTGCGGCGCTCGGGGCCGATGAAGTCCGGGAGCAGCGACTCGGCGATCGGCTTGAACGAGTTCGCGACGAGCGCGTAGCCGAACATGACGAGGATCAGCAGCGGCAGCGAGACCGCGGCGTGCGGGATGAGCACGAACAGCACGGCCGCCACCGGCATGCCGGCGACGAGGTACGGGATGCGCCGCCCCCACGACGTCCGGGTGCCGTCGGAGCGGTTGCCCATCCACGGCTGGATGAAGATGCCGAGCAGGTTGTCCATGCCCATCAGCGCGCCGATGAGCGCGGCGCTGCCGAGGTGCTCGCGCAGCAGCGGCGGGACCTGCGAGTCGTAGAGGTTCCACGTCGACTCCTGCGCGAAGACCGCCAGAGCCACGTAGAACGTGATGCGTCCCGTCCGGACGCGCGGGGTGGTCAACGTCATCGTCGGCACCTTCCCTTGGGCTTGGCGGCCACCGTACTTTTGCTATAGCAAGATGGTCAATAGTTGCAAAAGAGTTTTGCCGTAGGCTGGCCGCATGATGGGCGAGACGCTGCAGACCGACACGCTGGCCGACCGCGTGTACCGCGCGATGCGCGACGCGATCACCACCGGCGAGCTGCGCCCGGGCCAGAAGGTCACCGAGCGCGGGTTCGCCGAACAGCTGTCGGTCAGCCCGACACCGGTGCGCGAGGCCATCCGCCGCCTGGAACAGGACGGCCTCCTCGAGCGGTCGGGCCCACGCACGGTGAAGGTGGCGATGTTCGCCGGCGTCGCCGTCGCCGACCTCGCGGAGGTCGAGGTCGGCCTGCGCGGCATGGTCGCCCGCTTCGCCGCCCGGCACGCGACACCCGAGCAGCTGGCCGGGCTCGACGAGATCCTCGACGAAGCCGACGACCTGCTCATCCTCATCAAGCAGCGCCACGAGGCCGGGCAGGACGTCGTCAAGCACGTGGGCCGGCTCTTCGACGCCATGCAGCGCTTCAACGGACTCGTCGAGTCGTGCGCCGGCAACCCGGTGCTCGTCCGCCTGCTCGACCAGACCCGCGTGTTCTCCAGCCCGGAGCGGCGTTCGCGGGTACTCGAACGGGTGAGCGTGGACGAGACGTTCGGGTTGGACCGCTACGCGACCCACCGCGCGCTCGTCCGCGCCCTGCGAGCCGGCGACTCGGTCCGGGCGGAAGCGCTGGTGCTGGAAGACGCCCGCGGCGGCCTCGGCGACCTGCTCGCAGGGTCCTGACCAGAGCGCCCCAATGTGGCGTTCGGTGCGTCCAGCGCACCCAATGTGGCGTTCGGTGCGTCCAGCGCACCCAATGCCACATTGGGGCGCTTGGGGCCGGGCGGTCAGGCCGTGATCCGCTCGGCGATCGCCGAGCCCAGGCTCTCGGTCGTGCCCGGGCCGCCGAGGTCGGGGGTGAGCACTTCCGGCTGCTCGGCGAGCACGCTTTCGATCGCCGCGACCACCCCGGCGGCGGCTGCCGGTTCGCCGAGGTGGTCGAGCAGCATCGCGCCGCTCCAGATCTGGCCGACCGGGTTGGCGATCCCGCGTCCGGCGATGTCCGGGGCCGAGCCGTGGACCGGCTCGAACAGGCTCGGCCACGTCCGCTCGGGGTTGATGTTGGCGCTCGGGGCGATGCCGATCGTGCCGGTGCACGCCGGGCCGAGGTCGGACAGGATGTCGCCGAAGAGGTTGCTGGCCACGACGACGTCGTAGGTCCGCGGGCTCAGCACGAACTTGGCCGCCAGGATGTCGATGTGGTCCTTGGCCGCGGTCACCTCCGGGTACCGGGCGGCCATCTCAGCCGCGCGCTCGTCCCAGTACGGCATCGAGATGGCGATCCCGTTGCTCTTGGTCGCCCACGTCAGCCGCTTGCGCGGCCGGGCCGCGGCGAGGTCGAAGGCGTAGCGCAGCACGCGGTCGACGCCGGTGCGGGTCATCACCGTCTCCTGCAGCACGGTCTCCCGGTCGGTGCCCTCGAAGATCCGGCCGCCGATGCTGGAGTACTCGCCCTCGGTGTTCTCGCGGACGACGAGGAAGTCGATGTCCCCCGGGCCGTGGCCGCGCAGCGGGGCGGGCACCCCGCGCAGCAGCCGGACCGGCCGCAGGTTGACGTACTGGTCGAACCCGCGGCGGAACTTCAGCAGGCTGCCCCACAGCGACACGTGGTCGGGCACCACCGACGGCCACCCGACGGCGCCGAAGAAGATCGCGTCGAAGCCGGCGAGGACCTCCTGCCAGTCCGGCGGCAGCATTTCGCCGTGCTCCAGCCAGTATTCGGCGGACGCGAAGCCGAACTCGGTGGTTTCGAGCGTGAAGCCGTGGACGTCGGCGGCGGCACGCAGGCAGCGCAAGCCTTCCGGGACGACTTCGCGCCCGATGCCGTCGCCGGGGATGACCGCGATGCGGTGGTTCACGAGCTGCTCCTCGGGTGGGGTCCCTCCACTGTGGGCGGTGGCCGTGGCCCGGGCAAGATCGCGCGCGGCAACCTATCCTTTCTCCCATGGAAAGACTCGACGATCTCGGCTTCTTCCACGTGGTCGCCGTCAGCGAGACGCTCACCGCCGCCGCGCGCGAGCTGGACGTCTCGCTGCCGGTGGTCAGCAAGCGCCTGAAGGCGCTGGAACGCCGGCTCGACGTCCGCCTGGTGCACCGCGGCGCGCGGCGGCTCACGCTGACGGCCGAAGGCGAGCTCTACGCCTCGCGCGTCGAGGCGATCCTCGACCAGGTGCGCGAGCTCGACGACCTGGTCAGCCACCGCTCCGGCGACCTGCGGGGCCCGCTCGTGGTCCAGGCGACGCTCGGGCTGGGCCGGGCGCACGTCGCGCCGCTCGTCGGCGAGTTCACCGCGCGGCACCCCCGGGTGCGGGTCCGCCTCCACACGTCGGCGCTGCCCCTGCGGCCGCAGCGGCGCGAGTTCGACGTGGCCGTGCACGTCGGCCCGCCGCCGGACTCCACGCTGCGGATGCGCCGGCTGGCGCGCAACCGCCGCGTGCCGTGCGCAGCACCGTCCTATTTGGAGCGTCAGGGCGTCCCCGAGCGGATCGAGGACCTGGCCGGCCACGACTGCATCGTTTTGCGCGAGAACGAAGGCGACTTCGCCGTGTGGCGCTTCGGCGGCACCGCCCAGCCCCGCCAGGTGCGGGTCCGCGGCAGCCTGTCGAGCAACGACGGCGACATCGTGACGGAGTGGGCGTTGCAGGGACGCGGGATCGTCATGCGCTCGGAGTGGCAGGTGCGGTCCTATTTGGATAGTGGCGCACTGGTGCGGGTGCTGCCCGGCGTGCCGACCCCGCCCGCCGACATCTACGCCCTGCTGGCCGACGACGTCCACGTACCGCGCCGGACCACCGAGCTGATCGCCCACCTGGCCGCCCAGCTGCCGGACCGGCTCGCTCCCCCTTCGTGACACCCCGCCCTGCCCGGTCCGGGCCGCCACCGGGCGCGGGCGCCAGCCGAGCCTGGTGCGCGCCTTGCCGGTGCGGATGACCGGGACGCGGCCGAGGCGGGTCACGGCCTCCCGCATGGCGGGGTCGGTCTCGGCGGCGGCCCGCACCTGTTCGGCGGTGGGCGAGCCGCCGAGGACCGGGCCGAAGATGCCGGCCGGGTTGAGCACCGCGAGTTCCGGGCCACCCGCCGAGCGCACGTGCTCCCACGCGGCACGTTCGGCGACGACCTTCGACCGGACGTAAGCGCTGGTGTCGCCCCGGTCGCGGGCGTCCCACAGCCGTGCCGCCAGCCGCAGCCACTCGATTTCGGCTTCGAGCCGGTCAGCGCGCTGGTCGAACAGCTCACGCTGCTCTCCGGCGGCCGAGTACCGCAGCGAACTTCAAGTGCTTGAAGTCAACCGCTTCACAGCAGCGGCCCCGGGAAATACGCGGGCGCGGGCTCCTCCGCCGGCTCGGGCTCCCGCACGGTGCGCGCCGGGATGACCACCACGGGGCAGCTCGCCTCGCGCAGGCAGTGCTCGGCGACCGAACCGACGAGCAGCTTCAGCAGCCGGCCGCGGCCGTGGCTGCCGAGCACCAGCATCGCCGCCGTCTTCGACGCCTCTTCCAGCGCCACGGTCGCCGAGTGCTCGACGAGTTCGGCACGGACGGCGACGCCCGGGTGCTCGTCGCGCACCTGGGCGACGACGTCGTCGAGGTGCTGGCGCTCGCGGTCCGCGACCGTCTGCGGCGTGCCGGCGACCGCCGCGCCGAGGTCGTAGACCGGCTCGAACGTCCAGGCCCGCAGTGCGACGACTCGGCGGCCGCTCTTCGCGGCTTCCGACACCGCCCAGCGCAGGGCGGCCGCGCTGACCGCCGAATGGTCGACACCGACGACGATGTCGCCCTGCTTTGCCGTGGTCATGGCCGTGCCACCTTTCCTCGTGCTCGCTTGCCACCGGGCAGGAATCCGTTCCTTCCAGCATCATCGGCTTGACGCCCCGGCCGAAGAGGCCTTGGACCCCGGACCGGGGACTTTGGGCCCGGTGGACGTGCTGCGCGCGTCGTCCACAGTGGACGGGAAAGACGTCACGCTGGGGAGTGCGTGCGGTACCCGCCGGAATGCCCTCGCCACAGGCGGTTTGCATCCGCACGAGCACTCCGCACGTGCGGATTCCCCTTCCGGGTAACACTTTCGTCAAAGGTTCACCACGGTCGGCCAGCCGGGTGAAAACGCCACGGATCGCGTTCGGCCATTGCCAATGCCGGGCCGCGTACTAACGTGTTCTGCATCGAACTGACAGCGGAACCCCACTCCGGCAGCATCTTGGCCACGGCCAGCGGGCAGCTCGACCTCGCCGGCTACGCGATCCTGCGCGACGGGCTGCTCAAGATCGCCGCCGACTCGCCGCGCGGGTTGATCACCGACGTCAACGACCTCGCGATCGGCGCGGCCTCGCCCGCGACGGTGTTCCCGCTCGTCGCCGCCCGCATCCGCGACTGGCCCGGCGTGCCGTTCGGGCTGGTGACGCGCCGCCCGGAACACCGGCAGCTCTTCCGCCGGTTCGCGACCGACCGCTACGTCTCGGTGAGCCCGGACGCCGACGCGGCCGAAGAAGCCCTGCGCCACCCGGTCCGCCGTCAGGCGCACCGGACCATCCCCCGCACCGGCGACGCGGAGGACCGAGCCCGCGAGTTCGTGCGACGGCACTGCATCGATTGGGCGATCCCCGCGCTGATCTACGACGGCACCATGATCGCCGCGGAACTGGTCCGCAACGCGATCCAGCACACCGCGTCGGTGCCCGAGGTCCACCTGGACCTGCGCCGCGAAATGCTGTCGGTGTCGGTCGTCGACGACGACCCGAGCCCCGCGACCGTCCTCGACCGGCCCGGCCCCCGCGACCCGGGACTCGGCCTGCGCATCGTCGCCTACGCCGCGCAGGCCTGGGGCAGCAGCAGGCGGTGGTCCGGCGGCAAGGTCGTCTGGGCCGTCCTCCGGGTCAAGCCGGACCAGCCGGATTAGGGACTCCCCGGGGTTGTCGCCGGCCGGGAATGCGCCCCAATGTGGCATTGGGTGCGTCAGACGCACCGAACGCCACATTGGGTGCGCTGGACGCACCGAACGCCACATTGGGGCGCTCGGCCCGGACGTCAACCGGCTTGCGACGCGTGACGCCAGGTGCCCGGCGGGCCGGTTGGCCGCCGGGAGGCGAGGCCGACCAGCAGCAGCCCTTGCGGGACGCCGGGCAGTACCTGGGTGTGGCGGGCGCGCTCCACGGTTGCCAGCGAGATCAACGGAACCCGCTCGGACCCGAGCCCACGCGCGGCCGCGGCGAGGCGGGTCGCGTGGAGCGCGGCGCCGGCGAGGACGTGGTGGCGGCGGGTGTCGCCCGGCGTGGTCACGAGCAGGGACGACCGGCCGGCGAGGTCGGCGCCGAGCCGCTTGAGCGTCGAGGCCCAGGCGGGGCGGACGATCCGGACGTCGGTGTCCGGCCAGAAGTCCTCGCCCGCCAGCGCCGTGAGGACGGCGAGGCTGACCGGCCGCAGCACAGTGCCGCGGGCGGGCTCGGTCAGCCGGCGTAGCGCGAGGTAGCGCGTCCACTCCGCGTTCGACGGACTGCGCGGCCCACCACCCCGGACGACGACGGCGACGTCGGGCCGGTCCGGATTCCGCGGGAAGACCAGGACCGGGTCGCGGCCCAGCACCCGCAGGACCGTCCAGACGGTCGAAAGCGCCGCACCGCATTCGAGCAGCGCGGAGTTGCCCGCCCGATCACGCCGGGCGGGTGGCTCGGCCAGCACGACCTCGTCCGCGGTGACTTCCACGGCGCACCGGTTCGGGCCCAGCCGCGCCAGCGCGTCGCCGAGAGCGACCCTGGCCGCCGGGTCCCAGCGGAAACCGGGCTGGGTCATCCGCGCCGCGGAACGCCGGGAGGCCCCACAGCGGCGGGCCCGCAGTCGCCGGCTACGAGCACGCGGCACGGCCCGACCCGGCCAACGGGCACGCGCACGCCCCTCGCCACGAAGCCGGACCGGACCAACGACCGATGGCCGCCCACCGCGAGCACCCGGCTCGCCCCGAGCCGGCCGACCAGGACCGGCCCCCGCGCACCCCGCCCGCGGGCACCCGCCACGAGACTGGACTGCGCGAACGCGCGGCGGCCGCTCACCGCGAACGCGCGGCCGACCGGATCGGGCTCGCGCACGACCGGCCCCCGCACACCCCACACGCAGGCGCCCGCCACAAGACCAGACCGCGCCAACGCGCAACGGCCGCCCACCGCGAGCACTCGACACGCCCCGACCCGGCCAACCAGGACGGGCCCCCGCACACCCCGCACGCGGGCACCCGCCACAAGACCAGACCGCGCGAACGCGCAACGGCCGCCCACCGCGAACGCGCGGCCAACGGCAACGGGCTCGCGCGCGGCCGGCCCAGGCCAGCAAGCGCCCACCACGAGCACCCGGCCGGCCGGGAAACCTGCGGGCAAGGCTCGCACGGAGGTCACCTCACCGGCACTCGGGCGAGCGCCGCTTCGGCGCCGCGGGCCAGTTCCAGGTCCTCGCGGGGGTGCACGATCAGTGCCGGTACCCGGGAATCCGCCCGGGTGACGATCCGGTCCACCTCCGTGTGCGGCACCTGGCCGGCCCGCAAACCCAAGACCCCCAGCCCGTCGATGACGGACGTGATCAGCTCCGGCTGGTGCTCGGCCACCCCGCCGGTGAACACCACCGCGTCGAGGCGGGACAGGCTCATTGCCGCCGCCCCGATCTCCCGCCGGAGGCGGTGGCGGTAGACGGCGAGGGCCGTCGTGGCGTCCGGCTCGCCGCGCAGGGACGCGGCCAGCACGCGCCGCAGGTCGCCGTTCGTGCCCGTCATCCCCGCCAGGCCCGAGCGGTGGACCAGGGCGTCGGACAGTTCCGCCGCCGTCATCGGTGCCGTTCGCAGCACGTGGAGCAGCAAGCCGGGGTCGATCGAACCCGAGCGCGTTGCCATCATCGCGCCTTCGAGCGGGGTGAAGCCCATGCTGGTGTCGACGCCGTGGCCGTCGCGGATCGCCGTCACCGACACCCCGGCCCCGACGTGCGCGCACACCAGCTGCAGAGATTCCGGCGCCCGGCTCAGCAGTTCACCGGTCCGGCGCAGCGCGTACTGGCACGACAGACCGTGGAAACCGTAGCGGCGCAAGCGGTTCTGCGTGGTCCACTCCCGCGGCAGCGGATAGCGCGCGGCCGCTTCGGGCATCCGGGCGTGGAACGCGGTGTCGAAGCAAGCCACCACCGGCACGTCCGGGAGCAGGCGGCGGACTTCGCGGGTCACGTCCAGCGACAGCGGCTGGTGGTTGGGCGCCAAGGACGTCAGCCGTTCCAGGGTGGCGAGCAGCGCGTCGTCGACGCGGGCCGGCGCCGTCTGCGAACCGCCGTGGACGAACCGGACCGCGACGGCGTCCACCTCGGACCACCGGCGGACCGCGTGCCCCACCACCGCGGGGTCGGCCCGGTCCCAGGCGGCCCAGCCGACCGCCGCGCCGTCGGCCACCAGCGACACCTTCACACTCGACGAGCCGGGGTTCACCGTCAGCACTCGCACCGGGGCTCCCCTCCTCCGTCCATCGCCCCAGGAGACCTCGGGTGCGGGATGCGGCGACGCGGCCGGATTGCCCGAATCGCGGGGACCTTCGTCACCGGTCGCGGGCGGAGGGACGCGGGCCGACGCGCCGAGGGGGGAGGAGCGCGCCGACCCGCGTGACGGACGCTATCCGATCGTCACCGATCGCGCCGATCGGGCACCCGCACTCAGCTGACGGGGGCCGACCACACCAGCCGGACGCCGCTCTCCTGGCCGTTGCCGTAAGTGAACGAACCGCCCACGGCTTCCGCCCGGTCGCGGAGGTTGCCCAGGCCGCTGGGCGAGATGTCGTCCGCCAGCCCCTTGCCGTCGTCCAGCACGACGATGCGGATCAGCTCGTCCTTCACCGCGACCGAGACCGTCACCGTCGACGCGTCCGCGTGCCGGACCGCGTTGCTGACCGCCTCGCGCACCACCGCCTCGACGTGCTCGGCCAGCTGGGCCGGCACGGTGTCGATCGGACCGGTCATGCTGACCGTCGGCTGCAGCCGCGCGTCGTCGGTCAGCTCGGCGATCGCGTCGTGCAGCCGGTGCCGCAGCCGCAGGCCCGCCTGTCCCGCCGCGCCGCCGTGCAGGTCGAAGATGGCCGTCCGGATCTCCTGGACGATCTCGTGCAGCTGCTCGATGCTGTCGCCCAGCCGTCTCTGCAGCTCCGGTGACTTCGTCCGCCGCTGGGTGCTCTGCATCGACAGCCCCACCGCGAACAGCCGCTGAATCACGTGGTCGTGCAGGTCACGCGCGATCCGGTCGCGGTCGCCGAGCACGTCCAGCTCCCGCGCGGTCCGCTGCTGCGCCGCCAGCTGCAGCGCCAGCGCCGCCTGGTCGGCGAACGAAGCCACCACCGGCAGCTGCGCCGTCTCGAACCCGCCCGCACCCACCTCCCGCGCCGCGATGAGCACCCCCGTCGTCCGCTCCCCCGCCCGCAGCGGAACCACCATCGCGGGCCCGAAGCGGTTCTCGCGCAGGGCGAGCTCGGGCACGCTGCGCGGCGTCCGGTCCAGGTACACCGCGCCCGGCATGCCGGCGTCGAGGTCGATGTGGGTACCCGACAGCTCCGCCGCCCGGATCCCGGCGCAGACGGTGACCGTCAGGTCGTCGACGTCGTCGCCCCAGTCCTCGTCGACGTCGAGCCGTCCCGAGTTCGGCAGCGCGAGCATCGTGACGTCCGAGCCGGTCAGCTCCAGGACCCGGCTGGCGATGAGGTTCAGCGCCTCCACCGGGTCGGTGCCGCCCAGCAGCTCGGTGGTCACCTCGCTGGTCGCGGCCAGCCACTGCTGCCGCACCCGCGCCTGCTCGTAGAGGTGCGCGTTCTCGATCGCGATCCCGGCCGCCGCGGCCAGCGCCTGCACGACCACTTCGTCGTCGTCGGTGAACGGTTCGCCGTTCTTCTTCTCGGCGAGGTAGAGCCGGCCGAACACCTCGTCGCGCACCCGCACCGGCACGCCGAGGAACGTGTGCATCGGCGGGTGGTGGGCCGGGAAGCCGACCGACGCGGGGTGTTGGGAAATCTCTTCCAGCCGCAGGGGTTTCGCTTCCTCGATGACGACGCCGAGCACGCCGTGCCCCTCCGGCAGGTGCCCGATCAGGTGGCGGGTCTCGTCGCCGATGCCGAGGTAGACGAACTCGGACAGCGAACCGTCGCCGGCGAGCACGCCCAGCGCGCCGTACTCCGCCTCACCGAGCTCCATCGCGGCCTGCACGATCCGCCGCAGCGTCGTGTCCAGCTCCAGGCCCGACGCGACCGCGAGCACCGCGTCGAGCAGGCCGTCCATCTTGTCGCGCGTGCCGATCAGGAGCTCGATCCGGTCCTGCAGATCCCGCAGCACCTCACGCAACCGCAACCCGGACAGCGTCCCCGCCATCCGCCGCGGCTCCTGACCGGCTCCACTCACCAAGGCCTCCGGGTCATCGGTGACTTTGTCCCCTTCCCGCGGCGTCGCGGCACGAGAGACCGTCGAAGACGCTTCCGGATCGACAGTGAGGGGGAACAATGACCCTACCCAGCACGTCGATCGGCCTGCTGCACCCCGATCAGGTGAAGTCCGTCATCGGCGCCGCGGTGCTCGCGCCGTCGACGCACAACACCCAGCCCTGGCGGTTCCGCTGCGTGCCCACCGGCATCGAGCTGCACGCCGACCCGGCACGCGCCCTGCCGGTCGCCGACGCCGACGGGCGCGAGCTGCTGCTTTCCTGCGGTGCCGCGCTGTTCAACCTGCGCACCGCCATCCACGCGCTGGGCGCCCACCCGGCCACGACGCTGTTCCCCCGCCGCGACGACCCGACGTTGCTGGCCCTGGTGCGGCCGTTCGGGGCCCGCCGCCCCGATCCTCGGCTCGTCGGCCTGGCGGACGCGATCCCCCGCCGTCACACGAACCGGACCCTGTTCGACGACCGCCCGGTCCCCGCGCCGGTGGTCGCCGAGCTGCGGCACGCCGCGGAAGTCGAGCAGGCCTGGTTGCCGCGGCTGAGCGCGAAACAGCGGGAAGGGCTGCGGCACCTGGTGCACCAGGCCCACCACGCCCAGCTCGCCGACCCGGCGTTCCTCGCCGAGTGGCGGCACTGGACCGCGCGCGGCCCGGACAGCCGTGACGGGGTCCCCGAGTACGCGGCCGGCAGGCCGCCTTCGGCCGACGGGGGCTGGGTCCTGCGTGATTTCGGGACCCGCCACCGGAACCGGGCCGACCACGCCGAGCCGCTGGTGGTGGTGCTCGGCTCGTTCGACGACACGCGGGTGGACCGGATCCGGGCCGGGCAGGCGATGCAGCGCGTCCTGCTGACGGCGACGGCGGCCGGGCTCGACGCGTCGTTCATCTCCCAGCCCGTCGAGGTGCCGTCGATCCGCGCCGAACTCCGCCGGCTGCTCGGTGGCGGCCTGTGGCCGCAGATCGTGCTGCGCCTGGGCCGGGGCACCCCGACGCCGTGGACGCCGCGGCGGGCACTCGAAGACGTCACGGAGTAGCCCCGGCCGGTCAAGCGACCAGGAGGCCGACCGCGGTGGCGAAGCGCGCGACGTATGCCTCCCGCGTCTCCACCTGGTGCTTGAGCCCGATCGACGCGCTGATCAGGGTCTGCGCGATGGCGCTCGCGGAGTCGCCCGACACGACCGCGATCGCGTTGGTGACGAGCTCTTCGAAGCGTTTCGGTGCGGTACGGACGATCTCGCCGAGCAGGTCCGGGTTCTCCTCGATGACGCCGGGGACGTCCCGGCCCAGCGGTCCGACGTAGCGGCCCGCCCACTGGTCGAACGCGTCGACGATGCGTTCGGGCAACGGCCTGCCGGTGTCGGCGAGGAGCCGTTCGACCGTGGCGAGGTCGTGCTCCAGCGCCCGCGTGACGGCGGCGCGGAACAGCACTTCCTTGGAGTCGAACAGGAAGTAGAGGCCCGGCCGGGAAATGCGGGCCGTGCGCGCCACCTCCTCCATGGAGGTCTTCCGGTAGCCGTGCCGGGCGAAGGTGAGCAGCGCCGATTCGAGCACCGCGTCACGACGGCTGACCTCGGCGGTGTTCGGTGTTCCGGCCATGGCGCCACCGTACGCGTCGGCGACGGACTAAACAACTTCTGTTCAGTCTGTATAGTGGAGGCATGACCACAGGCCCACTCATCACCACTCCCTTCTCCGCCTCCTCGACCGCGGACGACGTGCTGGCCGGCGTCGACCTCACCGGCGTGCGGGCGATCGTGACCGGGGCGTCCTCCGGCCTCGGCGCCGAAACCGCCCGCGCGCTGGCCGCCGCCGGGGCCGAAGTGACCCTCGCGGTCCGGAACACCGCCGCGGGCGAGGTCGCCGCCGCCGCCATCGTGCAAGCAGGCGCGCCGCACCGCTCCCGCGTTGCGCCGCTCGACCTCGCCGACCCGGCGTCCGTCCGGCGGTTCACCGGGAACTGGGAAGGTCCGCTGCACCTGCTGATCAACAACGCCGGCCTCGTCACCGGCGGGCGGGCACACACGCTCGAGGGGTGGGAGCTGCAGTTCGCGACGAACCACCTCGGCCACTTCGCGCTGGCCACCGGGCTGCACACCTCCCTCGCCCGCGGGGCCGAGCGCGGCGAAGCGCGGATCGTCTCGGTCAGCTCCACCGCGCACATGCGCGCCGGCGTGGACTTCGACGATCTGCACTTCGCCCGCCGGGACTACGACCCCCAAATCGCGTACGCGCAATCGAAAACGGCGAACGCGCTGTTCGCGGTCGAGGCGACCCGCCGCTGGGCGGGCGACGGCGTCTTCACCAACGCGGTGAACCCCGGCGGCGTCGCGACCGGCCTGCAGCGCAACTTCACGCAGGCGCAACGGGATTCCCTCGCCGCGGCCGAAGCCGCGGGAATCTTCACCTACAAGACCGTCGAGCAGGGCGCGGCGACGACGGTCGTGGCCGCCGTCGCACCGCAGTTCGCCCGGATCGGCGGCCGGTACCTCGACGACGGGCAGGAGGCCGCCACGGTGCCCGACGACGCCCAGCTCGCCGACCACCCGCACGGGGTGAAGCGGTGGGCGCTCGACCCCGCCGCGGCCGAGCGCCTGTGGACCGTCTCGGCGGCTTTGACGCACTGACCCGGACGACGTCTGCGCGCGACCACCCGGCCGGCTAGCCGTCTGTCCACTTTGGCCGGTGCCTAGATCGTGTCGAGTCCGGTCGGGTCCTGGTTCGAGAGTGCGGCGACCATCGCCGCGCGGGATCCCACGCCGAGTTTCGTGAAGATGCGCCGCATGTGGGCCGACACCGTGTACAGGCTGATGTCGAGCACCCGGGCGATCGCGCGGTTGGTGTAGCCCTGGGCCACCATCCGGGCGATCTCGTGCTCGCGCGGGCTCAGCAGGTCGTGCGCCGCCGGGACGACCGGGACGAGCAGGCAGCGGACGCCCAGCTCCGTCACGTCCAGCAGTGGTTCGCGCCGGGCCGCGTCCGGGTCCGCCAGCTCGGCCGCCCGCCTGACCAGCGCTCTCGCCAGGCCCCGGACGGTTTCGTCGTCGCGCACCGCCGGGCACCGTTTCGGCCCGTACCTGGCTTCCACGGTCGACAAAGTCGTCGTCATCGACGTTCCCCCCACATTCCCCCGCCATTCCTCCCCTTCAAGCAAACCCGGGAAACGGCGGCGGCGCATCGTCAATTCGTGTGACAAGGACGGACTAGTCGAATCGGTCCCGGCGCGGACGTGCGACTACCCGGCCCGGTCGGGTGGCGGTGCACTGGGTGCTCGACGAGAGGGGAACGCAATGAGCCGTCGTTACCCGGCATTGGAAGGCGAGCTGGAAGACGAGCTGAACCGGGAGGTGCAGGCGGAGCTCGAAGACGAGCTGGAGGCCGGGCTCGGCGAGCTGGAGAGCGACTACGAAGACGAAGACGAGTACGGCGAACTGTCCGCGGAGCTGGAAGACGAGCTCGAGCTCGAGTACGAGAGCGACTACGAAGACGAGGACGAGGCGGAAGCCGAGTTCGAAGCGGTCGTCCGCGAACTGGAGGCGGAGTTCGAACTCCAGGACGAAAGTTTCAGCAATCCCGCGCGGCGCGTCTACTCCGATGCGGAAATGCTGGCACAACTGGCGTTCCAGGCCGAAAACGCGCAGAGCGAGCAGGAAGCCGAAGCGTTTCTCGGCGCGCTCGCGCCACTCGCGCTCCAGGCCGCGAAATGGGCCGTGCCGAAGATCATCCAGCACGGACCGCAACTCATCCGCGGCGCGATCGGCCTCGGCCGCCGCCTGTGGCGCAACCCGGCCACCCGGCACGCGGTCCGCCACATCCCGCGCGTCCTCGGCCGCACCGCCCGCGACATCGGCCGCCGCTACGCCGACGGCCGCCCGATCGACGCGAGCTACGTGACGCGCCGCCTGGTCGGCCACGGAGTCCAGGCGGCGACCGGACACCGAAGCGGCCGCGGCGCCCACCGCCGACCACCGCAGCACCGCCGCCGCCAGCAGCACACGGTCCGGCACACCCAGCCGCGTTCCGGCACCGCGACGGGACGGCGCCAGGCGCGTGGCCGTGCGCGCCGCCGCTGAGCCACGCGCCGCCCGGACCGCGGCTTCGGACGCACGGCGCACCCGGGCCGACGCCGGGCGGGGCACCGTTGAGCCGGGCACCGCGCGGGCCGGGTCCACCGCGGTCCGGCGGGCACGCCCCGACCGGGGCGACGGCAGGCTGGCCACCACTGAGTCGAGCACCGCGCGGGCCGACCGCAAGTCCGGCGCCACCGGTATCCGGCGGGCACGCCCCAGCCGGGCCGACGGCAGGTGGGCCACCACTGAGCCGGGCACCGCCCGGGTCAGCCGCGAGGCCGCGCCCACCGCGGTCCGGCGGGCACGCCCTGGCCGGGCTGGCACGGTGGCCACCGCGTTCCGGCGCGCACGGCCCACCCGGGCAGAGGTCAGGCGGGCCACCGCTGAGCCAGGCACCGCTGGGGCCGACCGCGAGGTCGGATCCATCGCGATCCGGCGAGCACGACCCGCCCGGACCGACGCCAAGCGCGCCACCACTGAGCCAGGCACCGCCCGGGCCAGCCGCGAGGCCGCGCCCACCGCGGTCCGGCGCGGACGCCCCGGCCGGGCCGGCGCCGTGGCCGTGACCACCGCGATGCGGCACGCACGGCCCACCAGGGCCGAGGCCACGCGGGCCACCGCTGAGCCAGGCACCGCGCGGACCGACGGCGCGCCCACCGCGATGCGGCACGCACGACCCAGCCGGGCCGGCACCGTGGCCGGGTCCACCGCGATCCGACCCACCCGGACCCAAGCCAAGCGCACCCCCGAGCCAACGTTCCGGCACGCACCGCCCCCAACCGGGGAAAGCACAGCCGCCTGGGCGCGGACCCAAGCCACCAACGCCGGGCGGCACCTCGATGCGCTGCGGCCCTTCCGATGGGCCGAGTTCGGCGATCCCGCGACCGGGCCGAGCCGGGCGCACCTCGTCGCCGTCAACCGCATGATGGCCTCACTTCGGGAACCGCTGCGCGACTCGGTGCGGGCCGTGCGCCGGGCTGCCGTGGAGCCCGTCGACCCCGACGAGCTGCTGCGCGCGAAGTCGCGGGCGCACCGGTGGGTGCGGGCCACCGAACAGGTCTGGGACTTCTACCTCGACCTGTTCAACCAGCGGCAGACCGCGTTCGCGCCGTGGCTGGTCGCCGGGGATCGGATTGCGCTGGACTGCTACCAGTACGCCTACCTCGGGCTGGGGCGGTGGCGGCCGATCCCGACGCCGCCGCCGTTCTGCTACCTGCGGCACGGGAGTGGGCCGGCGACCTCCAGACGGGGGATTCCGTTGCGGCGGCTGGGAAACCGGCTGAACCCGTTCCCGCTGATCCAGCTGCCGTACCACCGGCTGGTGAACCCGTGGACGCTCGGCGCGGTGCTCCACGAGGTCAGCCACAACCTGCAGAACGACCTCGGGCTGGCCAAGGCGATCCCGCTGCAGGTGGCCGCCCGGCTCACCGAAGCGGACCTGCCGCCGGCCACGGTCGCGACCTGGGTGCGGTGGAACCGGGAGACGTTCGCCGACCTGGCCGCCGTGCTGCTGGGGGGTCCGGCGGTGGTCGGCTCGCTCTTCGACGTCATCGGCCGGACCGGGCCGGAGACGCTCGGGTTCTCGCCGCGCGCCGTGCACCCCGTGCCGTACCTGCGGGCGAAGCTGTCGGTCGAACTGTTGCGGCGCCTGGGTTTCCGGCGGCACGCGGACTCCTACGCCGAGCTCTGGCGGCGACTCTACCCGGACGCGAAGCTGCTCGGCGCGCCCGAAGCGCTGCAGGCGACGGCCGCCACGGCGATCCCGGCGGTGGTGGACGCGATGTGCTTCACGTCGTACCCCGCGCTCGGGCACCGGCCGCTGGCCGCGGTGCTGCGGTTCGAGCCCAAGGAGCAGGTGATGATCGAGGAAGCCGCCGAGCGGCTCGCCGACGGGGTCTCCCCCGGCGTGGTGCCCGAACGGTTCCTCGTCGGCGCGGTCCGGTTCGCGCTCGACCGGCGGATGGCGCCGCCCCGGCGGCTGGTCGGGTTCTTCATGGAGGAACTGGGGAGGAAGTCGCGATGACGTTCCGCGCCGAATTCTCCGCCCTGCGGGCCCACGTCAGCCTGCTGGCCGACGCCTGGCACGGGCTCGAGCTGTCGGTGTGCGAAGACCGCCCGCCGGGCGAAGGGCTCGCGGTGGCCGACCACCTCGGCGACGTCGCCACCGACGGCACCGCCGAGCTCCTGGCGGCGACGCGGGCCCCCGCCACCGCCGAGGGCCTGCACACCACGGCGGCCGCGCTGTTGGGGATCCGGCGCCGGATCGACGACGAGTACCGGTCCCCCGCCACGGTGACCGCCCTGCTGCGCGGCGCCCGGGAACGGGAGGCCGAATGGCGCGGGTGGGTCACCGGCGTCCGGCGTGGCGCCGACCGCTGCGCCGACACGTTGCGGGCCGCGGAGGACGCGATGCTGCGGTGCTGGCGCGAAGCAGTGGAACTGGCCGAACTCGACGAAGGGCAGACCGATGACCAGCAACGATGACCGCGGCGTTCTGCTGCCGCCCGCGCAGGAGGTCGACACGGCGTACCCGGCGTCGGTCCGGCCGCATTCCTCGGCGCTCCCGGCGGGCAAGCTGGCCGAGCAGGCGATCAGCGACGTCCTCGGCTGGAAGTGGCGCGAGGGCGATGCGAAGGGCTTCGTCGCCGCGCTGACCGGCAGCTTCGGGCTGTCGGAGGTCCAGGGGCGCACCGAGGCCACCTGGACCCCGCGCGGGTACGCCATCCAGGCCGACCTGGGCGCGGTCACCGGCGGTCAGGCGTCACTGGCGGCCCGCGCCCGCAGCGCGGCGAAGGACGCGCTCGCGCTGCTCGACGCACTCCGTCCACTTCGGACCGACGCGGACCCCGAGAACGCCGAGGGGTTCCGGGCGCTGGTCCGCCACGACCTCGAGCAGATCCGCCAGGAACTGGAAAGCCCGCTCATCCGCGTGCCGCGCGTCGACCAGCTCTTCCTGCTGCTGCTCGGGCCGAGCACCGCGTCGGGCGCGCCGGGCGGGCCGGACGCGGACACCGTGCGCGGCCACATCGGCCGGCTGCGCGACGAATTCGGCCTGACCTCGTGCCAGGTCAACACGATCGAGGAGGAGCGCATCCAGACCTCCTTCATCACGCTGGTGGACTGGGTGGTGTCGTTGTTCCGCGGCTGGCTGGACTCCCGCGACCGGATCGACCCGTTCTCGCAGCCGGCGAACGGCCAGCCGTACTTCGGCCCGGCCGTGGTCGCGCTGTCGCAGCTGCTGGCGGCCACCGCGGCGCAGGTCGACGAAGTGATCACGATGCTGCAGTCGGTGTTCGTCCAGCAGGAAGACCTCGAAGTGCTGCGGATCCCCGACGCCGACGGCGGCACGATGTCGCTGGGCGGCCTGCTGCGCTGGATCCACGACTTCGCCGCCGTGGAAGGGGGCCAGCTCATCGAGTCCGCGGGCAAGGAGGGCGTCGGATCGGCGTTCCTGCAGGTCGCGACGCGGTTGCAGCGGATCGTCGCGGGCCTGCCGCGGTCGAGCCCGAACGGCGACGCCCGCGACGTGCCCGGCAACTTCCGCGCGACGCTCCCGCCCGGCTTCTTCAGCACGCGGGTGCAGCGCGCCGTCGACGAGCTCGACGACCACCTGCAGGAGGTCGTGCGGATCGCCACGCCGATCGGGACCCCGGGGCCGTCGTCCGCCACCGGGCTCCGCGAGCAGTAACCGAACCCGCACGGGAGGGACACCATGGGCACCGAAAAGGAATACCGGGAACTGTTCGACCGCGTCGCGGCGCTGCGCGGGCAGGTGGCAGGCAAGCTGGCGAACGAGCTGGGCAGCGACCCGAAGCTCGGCGACGCCGTCCTCAAGCAGCTCGACGACATGCTCACCGCGGTCGAGACCGAGCAGCGCACCAAGCCCGGGCCGGCCGACGGCGGGATCGCGGCACTGGTCGGCCTCGGCGACACGAGCGCGCCCGACCTCGGCCAGACCAGCATGCCGCCCGGCGTCGACGCCTACGACGAGACCGTCGCGTCCGAGCGTGTCATCGCCGTCGGCGACCTCTACTACCTGTACCAGCACGAGCGGATCGGGGTGTTCCGCGTCGTGCAGAAGCTGCAGGAGCTGTTCCAGCGGGGCGCGATCCGGCTCTCGGACGGGCCCGGCGCGTTCGGGCTGTACCGGTTCGACCGGCGTGACGTGCTGCGCTACACCAAGCAGGACCGGATCAGCGCGTACCGGCGGGTGCTCGGCTACGGCCGGGGCCTCGGGTCGGCGAACGCCCGGCCGAACACCGACTTCCACCAGCTGTTCACGCAGTTCGGCAACCAGGTCGCGTTGTTCTGGCGGGACAAGCGGATCTCCGACGTCCTCCGTGAACGGGCCTACGACCCGAGCTTCGGCAGCATCGCCGTCGTGCGGCGCAGCGGGCTGGATCTGCGCAACAACCTGAAGTTCACCTCCTACGGACACCTGAACGTGCTACGCGTCGAGGTGATGCAGCTGCTGACCGAGGCGTTCCGGATCCTGGGCGCGGAGGACGTCCTCGACCTGTTCGGCGCGGCGAACGCGTGGGACACCATCGACGAAGTCCTCATCCGCTACTTCGACGAGCGGCTCGTCTCCTCGCCGCGGCAGCGGATGGCCGTCACCGGGCGGCAGGTGCTGCGCTGGCTGGCCGCCCCGCACATCCTGGAGACGACCCGTTCGGAGTTCGAGGCGCTGCTGCTGGAGATCGCCGAGCCCGCCGAAGAGTGGATCACGTCCGCGCAGTCGCTGCGGGTCGCCGGGCGGACGAGCACGCCGGGCGTGCTGCCGATCGACCGCCAGCACCCGGCCGGGGTGGCCGCGGCCGGGCCGGCCAAGCGGCCGGTGACGCCGCGCCGCAACGGCCACCGGCCGGGGCTGGTGACGCTGACCCGCCGGGACTGACCGGCGGGGCTTCGGGGCCGGCCCCCGGTGCGGGAGGAGGCCGGCTTCCGAGACGACGCCGGCGAGCGCGCCGGTCTTGTGCGTGGTGACGGTGGGTGGGGCAGCACCGCGGTGTTCGCGGCGCCGCCCGGTCACCAGGGGCGGTCGACGGCCCCGCGGGCGAGCGTGTACGTGATGTAGCCGCCCTGGAAGTCGCTGCGGTACACCCCGTTCGTCACGTACTCGTCCGTCGTCGGGTACCTCAAGTACGACCGCTCCCACCCGAGCGCCGCCCAGCGCTTGCGGATCTCGCCCTTGATCGCGTGCGCCCCCGTCGGCACCGTGTAGTAGATCGAATGGCCGAGGCTGAAGTGGTTGTAGCGCCCGGCTCCGTCCGGCGTCACGCTCTCGTCGGTCGTCGGGTAGCCGAGTCCGCGCTCGTAGCCGAGGGCGGCCCACTTCTTCCGGATCTCCCCGAAGATCGCGTGCGCGCCGGTGGCGTTCGTGTAGTAGATCGAGCCGACGTTGCCGCCCTTGACGAAGTGGTTGTACCGGCCGGCCCCGTCCGGCGTACCGGTCTCGTCGGTCGTCGGGTAGCCGAGACCACGCTCGTAGTCCAGCGCCGCCCACTTCTTCCGGATCTCCCCGTAGAGCGCGTGCGCACCCGTCGCGGCCGTGTAGTAGATCGAGCCGACGTTGCCGTTGTTGACGAAGTGGTTGTACTGCGCGGCACCATCCGGAGTGGACACCGTGTCGGTCGTCGGCGAGCCGAGCTTGGCGTGCCCGCCGAAGGCGAGGTACTTGGTCAGCACCTGGCCGGTCACGAACCTGGTGCCGCCCACGGCACTCCAGTACAGCCGCCCGTTCGCGAAGGTCCGGTAGTGGACCGGGCCGTCGGTGACCTCGGCCGCCGTCGCCGCCCCGAGCTTCGTCCGCAGCGCGGAGTCGGCGTTGTACCGCTGGTCGATCGGGGTGGCGTAGTTCGCCGTCAGCGTCAGGTCGGTCGTGCCGACGGTGACGATCCACGTCGTGCCCGCCGGACCGCCCTGCCAGCCGGTGAACGTCGACACGCCGTCGATGCCCAGCGGTGCCGCCTCGACGTCGAAGGTGGCGCCCTCGGCGACCACGGCCGTGCTGACGCCGCCCTCGACCGGGATGCTCAGCGCCGCGGGCTGCGTGCTGAGCAACGTGATCCGGTGCTCGCGCGGCCGGGCCACGTAGGTCTTCGCCGCGGTCACCCCGGCGCTGTCGGTCACCGTCGCGGTGAACTCCATCCGCGAGTCCGGGTGCTCGGTGAACGCGGCCGCGAAACTCTCCCCCGTACCGCCGACACCCGGGTGCGAGTGGCACGTCGCTTCACTCGGGCAGTGCCGCACCGCGGAGGTCCACGTGATCGGCAAGACACCGTCCTCGGCGTCGTTCGCGTTCGCGCTCAAGGAAACCTGCTGGCCCACCGCGAACGTCGCGGCGTCGCCGGGCGTGGTCACCGTGAGCTGCGGGGTGTGGTTGCCGGGTGCGACCGCGACGCTGGTCGAGCCCGACGCGCCCAGCGGATCGCGGACGGTCAGCTTCGCGGTGAACGCCTCGATGCCCGCCGCATACGCGTGCGACACCTGGGGACCGGCGTCGACGGCGGTGGTCCCGTCGCCGAAGTCCCAGTCGTACTTCAGCAGGTCGTTGTCGTAGTCGACGGAAGCCGAACCGTCGAAGGAGACCGTCCGGGTGTCCGGATCGGTGGTGGAGGACGCGTTCGCCACCGGCGCGGTGTTGCCCGCCGTGTAGGTCAGCCGGCGCAGCTTCCCGGACCGGATGTCGGCGTAGACGATGTCGCCGTTGACCGCGGCCCCGAACTTCGTCGGGCCGCCGATGTCGGTGAAGACCGGCGGGTTCTGCGGCGCCTGGGTCAGCTTGCCCTGGTCGTCGTACTTCATCGTCCAGATCTTCTGCGTCACGTAGTCGCCGAAGAAGTACGAGCCGCGGTAGGCCGCCGGGTAGCTGGATCCGTTGTAGACGGTCCCGCCCGTGACGCTGTTGCCCTGCATGGCGCCGTTGCCGTGCTGGTACTCGAAGATCGGTGCCTGGTTGGCGACCCCGGCGCACTCGGCGAGACCGCTGTAGCCCGGCGTCGGGTGGTTGCCCTCCCAGCACGGCCACCCCTGGTTCGAGCCGCGCTGGACGACGTCGACCTCCTCCCAGACGTTCCAGCCGACGTCACCGGCGACCGGGAGGCCGAGGTTCGGGTCGATGCTGAAGCGGAACGGGTTGCGGAAGCCGCGCGCGAACACCTTGCTCGCCGTCGAGCCCGGGTTGGCCGGGTCGTAGTAGGGGTTCCCCGGCACGCCCTTGCCGTCGGCGGTCAGGTGGAAGATCTTGCCGTAGGGCTGGTTGACGTCCTGGGCGCGCAGTGACCCCGGGTCCACCTTCGAGAAGTCGCCGTTGTCGCCGATGGACAGCCAGAGGGTGCCGTCCGCGGCGGCGATGACGCCGTTGATGCCGTGGACGTCGAAGATGCCGGGAATGTCGAACAGCGGCTGCTCGCCGGTCAGCCCGGTGGGCGCGCCCACGGCGTCGACGGTGACCGTGAACCGAGCCAGCCGCATGACGAAACCGCTGGTCTGGTTGACCGACCGCGTCAGGTAAATGGCGTGCGACACCGCGTAGTCGGGCGCGACGGCGACGCCGACCAGCCCGAGGTCGCCGGCGGACCGGGTCGGCAGCGTCGCGATGGTCCGGCCCGCCCCGGCCACGGGCAGCCAGCGCACCCGGCCGTCCTTGGCGGTGACAAGGACCGACCCGTCGGGCAGGGAGGTGAAGTCGGTCAGCTGGTACTGCCCGAGCCCGGTGTCGGTGTCCTGCAGCACGAACCCCGCCGGCAGGGCGGCCGCTTCCGCCCCCGTGGACACGACGGGCAGCAGCGCCCCGGTCAGCACCACGGCCACGAGGAGGTGGCGGAGCGCTCGAAACTTTCGCGAAACCATATCGATCCCCTTCCCAGCGGTCGTCTATCGCCCGAACGGGGACGTCGGTTGCACCCGATCGGGCAAATTGACCTTTTCGTGACCACTTGACCTGGTCACCGATCACCACCGGCCCAGACCCGGGACGCACTCAGCCTGCAAGTTGAGTGCACGCCTGTACACTCAATGGGCATGGTCACCTTCGAAGCCGCCGCCTGCCGTGTGCGGGGTGGTGCGTGATGGCCGAAGTGGGGATGCGGCCGCCGGCGTCACCGCTGCGGCGGCGGGCGCTGCGCGCGCTGCGGTGGTTGTTCACCCCGTTGCGGCCGGACGACTACCTCGAACTGATCAACCCCCTGTGGTCGACCCGCGAGCTGCGCGGGCTCGTCGAGCGGGTCGAACCCGAGCGGGGCGGGGCGGCCACCGTGCTGATCCGGCCGGGTTACGACTGGGTCGGGCACCGGCCCGGCCAGTACGTGCGGCTGGGCGTGGTCATCGACGGCGTCCACCACTGGCGCGCGTACTCGCTGACGTCGAGCCCGGACCGCGCGGACGGGCTCATTTCCATCACACCCAAGAAGGTCGACGGCGGCGTCGTTTCGCCGTACCTGGTCGAGCGGGCCCGGCCCGGCGAGCTCGTGCGGCTGGGCGAGGTCGAGGGGTCGTTCACCCTGCCGGACCGGCCCGGCCGCGGCCTGCTGTTCGTCACGGCCGGGAGCGGCATCACGCCGGTCATGAGCATGCTGCGGCACCTCGCGCCGAGCGCGTCGCTCGACGACGTCGTGCACGTCCACTCGGCCCGGGAGGCGGACGGCGTCATCTTCGGCGAAGAGCTCGCCGAACTCGAGCGCCGGCACGCGGGTTTCCGCCTGGAACTGCGCATCACCGGCCGGGACGGGCGGCTCACGCCGGACGAGCTCGACACGCTGTGCCCGGACTGGCCGGAGCGGGAAACCTACGCGTGCGGCCCCGGCGAACTGCTCGACGCGCTGCAAGCGCATTGGAAACGCCACGGCGACACCGGGCGGCTGCACCACGAGCGGTTCCAGCCGGTCGTCGGCGGTGAAGGCGCCGAAGGTTCCGGCGGCACGGTGCGCTTCGCCCACCGCAACCTCGACGCCGACTGCCCGCCCGGCACCCCGATCCTCGTCGCCGGGGAGAACGCCGGCGTCGAAATGCCGTTCGGCTGCCGGGTCGGGGTGTGCCACACGTGCGTGCTGCCGATCCGGGAAGGCCGGATCCGCGACCTGCGCACGAACGTCGTCAGCGAGAAGCACAACGAGATCGTGCGCACCTGCGTGCACGGCGCCGAAGGCCGGGTCACGGTCGAACTCTGAGCGAGGAAGGAACCCCATGTCCCCGACAACGCACCCGTTCGCCCACCTGAGCGCGGAGCGGCTCGACGAACTCGCCCGCGAGTTCGACGCCATCCACGACGAGGTGCGCGCCGACCTCGGCGAGCGCGATCGCCGGTACATCACCGGCGTCATCCGGCTGCACCGGCAGATCGCGGTCGCCGGCCGCGCCCTGCTGCTCGGCTCGCGGTCCAAAGCGGCCTGGGCGGCGGGCACCGGTTGCCTCGCCGTCGCGAAGATCCTGGAGAACATGGAGATCGGGCACAACGTCCTGCACGGCCAGTGGGACTGGATGAACGACCCCTACATCCATTCGTCCACTTGGGACTGGGACACCGCCTCGACCGCCGCGGCGTGGAAGCACTCGCACAACTTCATCCACCACACCTACACCAACATCCGCGGCAAGGACAAAGATCTCGGCTACGAGATCATGCGCATCGACCCGCACCAGAAGTGGCATCCCGCGTACCTGGCACAGCCGCTGTACAACCTGCTGCTGATGGCCTTCTTCGAGTGGGGTGTCGCGGTCCACGACCTCGACGTCGAAGCTATCCGCGCCGGCGAGAAGCCGCTGAAGGACGTGTGGCACGACATCAAGGGCATCTCGGGCAAGGCCCGCGACCAGATCCTGAAAGATTACGTCGGCTGGCCGCTGGTGAGCGCGCTCGCCGCGACCGCCGCCGGACGGCTCGTGCGCCCGGAACCCCGTTCCCGGGCCCGGGTGCTGGCGGACCGGGCGCGTGGCCGGCGCCGGAAGGGTGCCCTGCGCGCCCAGCTCGCCGCGGTGCGCCGGGAAGGCGGCGGCACGTTCGCCGCGACGTTCTGGGCGGACTTCACCGCCAACATCATCCGCAACCTGTGGGCGCACTCGATCATCTTCTGCGGCCACTTCCCCGACCAGACCTACACGTTCAGCCAGGAAGAGGTCCGCGACGAAACCCGCGGCGGCTGGTACGTCCGGCAGCTCGTCGGCGCGGCCAACATCACCGGCTCCCCGCTGTTCCACCTGCTCAGCGGCAACCTCGGCTACCAGGTCGAGCACCACCTGTTCCCGGACATGCCCAGCAGCCGCTACGCCGAGATCGCCCCGCGGGTCCGGGACATCTGCCACCGGTACGGCCTGCCGTACAACACCGGCCCGCTGTCCCGCCAGCTCGGCACGGTGCACCGCACGATCCTGCGCCTGGCCTTCCCGGGCGGCAAGCCGCGCGCCAAGCCCGGCCCGTACCCCGGCGACGAGGTGGCCCGCGCGGCGTGAGCAGCGCCGGCGGACCTTGGCGCGCGGGCGGGTTCGCCACCGCCGAGCACACCGGCGACCTGCGGCTTCGGATGCGGCGGATCGGCGGAGAACGCGCCGGAGCTGGCCGACGCCGGCCGCTCCCCGGCCGAAAGGTCGACGGCTGCCTGCCGCATCACGCGCGATGGATCGGCGGAGCGCGCGCCAAGCCCGGCCCGTACCCCGGCGACGAGGTGGCCCACGCGGCGTGAGCAGCGCCGGCGCGGGCGGGTTCGCCACCGCCGAGCACACCGCCGAGCACACCGGCGACCTGCGGCTTCGGATGCGGCCGATCGCCGGAGAACGCGCCGGAGCCAGCCACCGAGAGCACGCCGGCGGGCCCGCCCGCCATGAGTGCCATTTGCCACCTGCAAATTGCAGATCCAACCGGAACACCCCGCCGCCGCCGTTAATCGGAAAATGAATTCCGGACAAGATCATCGGCCACGCGAATGACTCACCGGAATTGCGAAAATCAAGTTGCTCCGAACGGACGTACTCAGACGTGCCGTCGGCACATACCTTGACAGCCGGGGGAAATCGCACGTGACCACCTGGCAGGAGAGCACCTTCGATGACGATCGACCTGGCGTTGAAAGAAGCGATGAACATTCCCGGCGCCGTCGGCGCCACCCTCGTCGACTACGACAGCGGAATGTCCCTCGGTTCACTGGGTGGCGGCGACTGGCTCGACCTCGACATCGCGGCGGCGGGCAACACCGAGGTCGTGCGCGCGAAACTGCGTGTGATGGCTTCACTGGGTCTCGAAGACTCGATCGAGGACATCCTCATCACCCTGCACCGCCAGTACCACGTGATCCGCCCGCTGTCGGCCCGGGGCAACTCCACCCTGTTCCTCTACCTCGTGCTGGACCGCGAACGAGCGAACCTGGCGCTCGCGCGGCACAGCCTGAAGCGCATCGAGACCAGCCTGTCCGTATGAGCGGTGCCGACACCGACAGCGCGTACCTCCGTGCGCCGCTGCCGATACGCAAGCCCTCGTCCGCGAACACCGCACCGCCGCCGGGTCCGGCGGTCACCGCGCCGTCGCCCGATCCGGCCCGGACGCTCGAAGCCCTGCGCGGGATCCGGGACAAGGTCGACCAGGTCGCCGGGCTGCTGGTGGCCACCCACGACGGGCTGGTGCTGGCCAACGACACCGAGACGATCGAGGCCGACAGCGTCGCCGCCATGTCGGCGGCGGCCATCGGCCTCGCGGCGCAGTTCACCGCGCAGGCCAAGATCGGCGAGTCGCGGTGCGCCATGTTCGAAGGCAGTTCCGGCTACGTGTGCGTCTTCCCCGTCGAAGCCACCCTGCTGCTCGTGGTGTTCGGCGAACCGGACATCACGATGGGGTTGTTCACGCTCGCCGCGAAACAGGCACTGACGCTGTTGCGGCACACGCCACTGGCCACCGGCGGTCCGCGGCGGTGAAACCACGCGGTACCCCTACGCCGTATGCGTTCCGGAGGTAGCGGCGGCCGGGCATCTGCGTGACGATGGGAACGCTGGCATCGGACAAAGGAGTTCGCATGGTCAAAGCGTTCAGCCGTCGCACCGCCCTGATCACCGGCACCGGGATCACCGCCGGTCTCGCGCTGCCCGGCCTCGCTACCGCCACCCCCGCCGACGACGTCCGGTTCACCCTCGGCGCCGAAACCCTCGACGGCGGCGAACAGATCACCTCGCTCACGCTCAGCACCGCCCGGTTCGGGCCGATCGACCCGGCGAGCCTCACCCCCACCACGTTCAGCGTGCACGTCAAGGCCACCAGCCCGATCGACACCGGCGGCCAGGACATCGGCTACGACCTCGACCGGCCCGTCACGGCCGCGCGGCTCGACCGCGGGAACATCGTGCTCGACCTCAGCTACGCCGAAGGCCGGACCGGCGGCGGCACCCTCGGCTACGTCAACAGCAAAGGCCGCAACGTCCGGCTCGACCTGGTCTACACCATCACGCAGAACGCTCCCGTCCGGCGGCACGGCCGTCCCGTCACCTTCACCGGGTTCAGCCAAGGCCGCCTGGCCAACCCCGAAGTCGACGCTTTCACCTACCACGTCTCGGGTTCCGGGATGAAGTACCGGCTCTACTCCCCCGCGCCACGACGAGGCCGGAGACCGCTGGTCGTCTGGCTGCACGGCGGTGGAGAAGGCGCTTCCCTGCCGGACGGCTACTACGACAACGAGACGACGTTGCGTGCCAACCGCGGCGCCCTCGGCTTCGCCACCCGGGAAGCGCAGGCGATCTGGGAAAGCGCTTACGTAGTGGCTCCGCAAAGCACCGCCGCCTGGATGGACGACGGTCCCCGCTTCGCCCCGCTCATCCGCGAAATCGTCCGGGACGTCGTCCGCGCCCACCCGGTCGACCCCGCTCGCGTGCACGTCGCCGGCTGCAGCAACGGCGGCTACATGAGCCTGAAGATGACCACCGTCTACCCCGGCACGTTCGCTTCGTCGGTGCCGATCTGCGGTGTCGTGGCCGGTCGGAAGGCGGGTGATCCGCCGCTGATCCCGGACGGCGAGCTGACCGCGATCGGCACCCCGACCTGGCTGATCGCCTCCCGCGACGACGACACGGTCGACCCGCTGGCCAACTCCGTCCACGCGCACGACCTCATCCCGCGGGCCGAACTGACGCTGTACGACCACGTCGTCTGGAACGGACACCAGTTCCCCGGGCACTGGTCGTGGATCTACGCCGCCCGCAACGACCCGAGCGCTCACGGCACCCACCTGTGGCAGTGGATGGCGCGGCAGCACCGCCGGGTCGGCGGCGGGTGATGCCGTCAGGCGAAGCCGAGTGAACGATCGTCGCCCGCCAGCACCGCGGCGCGGGTGCGGATCAGCTCCGCGCCGGGCTCGACCGCGAAATCGCACCGCAGCCGGTCGTGGACCCGCTGGTACACCGCCAAGGCGTCGGTCCGCAGGCCGCGGGCGTAGAGGGCACGCATCAGCAGCGCCGCGACGGGCTCGCGGTGCGGGTGGGCGGCGAGCACGGTGGAGAGCTCGTCGGCGGCCGAGGCGTACCGGCCCAGCCGCAGCTGCGCGTCCGCTTTCCGCTGCGCGAGGGAAAGCCGGTACTCCCGCAGCCGCAGCCGCTCGCCTTCGGCGAAGGGGCCGGGCAGACCGGCCAGCGGTTCGCCCTGGAAGAGCCCGATGGCGTCCGCGCACCGCTCGGCCGCGGTGGTCAGGTCCCCGGTGTCCGCGGCCGCCTTCGCCTCGAGGTCGAGCTCTCGCAGCCGCGTGAGATCGGTCCGGACGCCGTTGCTCGCGAACAGGTAGCCCGCGCGGCCGCGGCGGATCACCGACTCCTTGCTGGTTTCGTGGGCCGCGCGCAGGCAGGACCGCAACCGCAGCACGTACGTCGGCAGCACGCCGGTGCCGGTGCCCGGTGGCTCGAGTCCCCAGACGTCGTCGAGGAGCCCGTGGTCGGTGACCACGACGTCCGGGCGCAGCAGCAGGGCGGCCAGCAACGCCTGCTGCCGCACCGGGCCGAGGTCGAGCGCGGCCGTGCCCCGCCACGCGCGCAGCGGGCCGAGCACCGAGAACCGCAGCCGTGCCACCGAAGGCCGCGGCGGGGGTGGCGGGGGTTCGGCGGTGGCCCGCGCGGTCGTCACGATGCCGTGGTCGAAGGCGTACACGACGGCCGCGGCCCGGTCGCGCAGGCCGAGTTCCCCCATCAGGCGGCCGAAGCGGGTTTTCACCGCCGCTTCGGAAATGCCGAGCGAGGCGGCGATTTCGGCGTCGGTGCGGCCCCGGCCGACCGCGCGCAGCAGCTCGAGCGCGTCCGTGGTCAGCGATCCCGGCGCGGGTGCCGCCGGCTCGGCCGAGTGCCGGAAGGTGGTGAGCACGCGGGCGGTGACGGCGACGTCGAGCCACGCGTCGCCCGCGGCCACCGCCCGGACCGCCCGGATCAGGTCCTCGGCGGGCGAGTCCTTCAGGACGTACCCGACCGCGCCCGCCCGCAGCACGCCGGCGAGCAGCTCGTCGTCGTCGAACGTCGTCAGGGCCAGCACCGGCGGCCGGGGACCGGCCCCACGCAGCCGCCGGGTCGCTTCGATCCCGTCGACGTGCTTCATCCGCAGGTCCATGACGACGACGTCGGCTTCGGCCGCGGCGAGAGCCGCGGGCACTTCGCCCCCGTCGCCGCACTCGCCGACGATGGTGAAACCGTCGCGCTGCCGCAGGATGCGGCGCAGGCCGGACCGCACCAGCTCCTGATCGTCCACCAGCAGGACCCGGATCACGGTGCCGCTCCGGACGCCGCCGGCGGAACGGCGAGGTCGACGAGCCAGTCGCCGCCGTCGGGCCCGGCGCGCAGGCGGGCGCCGATCTGTTCGGCCCTGGCCGCCATCCCGGTCAGCCCCGAGCCGTCGGCGGAGAACTCGGCGGGCCGGTCGGGCAGGGTGTTGCGGACGCTCAGGCGGACCTCGTTCCGGCCGACGCGCAGCCGGACCCGGGCGGTGCTGCGCGGGGCGTGCTTGGCGATGTTCGCGAGCGATTCCTGCGTGATGCGGTAGAGCGTGAGCCCGGCCAGGTCGGTCACGTCGGCGGCGTCGCCTTCCTGCTCGAAGTGGATGTCCAGGCCGGCCCCGCGGGTGTGGGCGACGAGCCCGGCGATGTCACCGGCCCCCGGCAGCGTGTGCCGTTCGGCCGGGGCGTGCGAGAGCAGCCGGACCGTGCGGCGGATGTCGGTCATCGCCGCCCGGCCCACCCGCTCGGCCTCGGTGAGCCCTTCGATCGCTTCGTCGACGTCCCGGTCCTGCTGCAGCGCGCGACGGGCGCCGGTGAGGTGCAGCAGCGTGATGCTGAGCGAGTGCGCCACGACGTCGTGCACCTCGCGGGCGATGCGCTGGCGTTCGGTGAGGATCGTGTGCTCCCGCTCGGCCTCCCGCCCGGCGCGCTCGGCGGCCAGCGCGCGGACGTACCAGCGGAGCATGAACCCGCCGGAGTGCCCGAGCAGCACCGCCGCCAGGTACACGGCCGCCCCGGTCAGGCCGGGGCCGGCCGCCGCCCAGCCGAGCACCGCGAGGTCGAGCCCGAGGAACAGGAACGCGACCGCGGGCCGGGCGATCGAGGCCACCTCGGCGGCCAGCACCACCAGCACGATCGGCGCGAAGTCCGGCAGGCGCGGCTCGGTCAGCAGGATCGCGACCGCGCCGGCCACCGTGACGCACTTGATCCAGACCGGGAGGATGCGGCCGGTGCCCAGCCAGACCAGGCTGGTCGCCACGGTGAGCAGCGCGGCGAGCGCGAGCACCGGGACCGGCAGCACGCCCGCCCGCTGGGCGACGGCGGTGGCGGCCAGCAACGCGGTGAACGCGTTCGTGCAGACCGCCACCCACCACGGCAATGCGATGCGGGACTCGGCGAGGCTCGCTTCCAGCCGATCCCGCATCTTCACAGCTTCACCCTAGGGGTCGGTTCGGGATCAGGGGTAGTAAACGCCGTTGTACCACTGGCCGCCGGCGTCGTCGGAATAGACGTCGACGTTGAAGTTGTAGTTCCCGTGCTTGCCTTCCCAGAGGTATCCGGGCAGGCCCGAAGCCGCGTCGATGTCGCAGATGACGTCATCGGTGCACAACGTCAGCGTCGGGATGTTCCCGAAGAAGTCGTCCACCCCGGCGAGCGGGGCACCGGCGACGGGCGCGATCAGCGGGTGTCCCGCCGCGCCCGCGTTGCCCGGCCCCGGCGCGCGCTTCGGATCCGCGATGAGCACGGCGTTCACGTTGTCGATGGTCGGCCAGTTCTCGGTGACCCAGGTGTGCACGACCGCGGCGCCGAGCGAGAACCCGACCGCCTTGACGTGCTGGCCACCGCAGGCGTTGCGCTGGTCGCGGATCAGCCGGTTCAGCTCGTTGACGCCCTGGCGGGCGTTGTAGCCGATCGGCTGGGCCGGGTAACCGACGCGCTGGCTGATGTTGCCCTGCCAATAAGGGGCGTTGGAATCGTTGTCCCCCGTTCCGCCGACCACGATCGTGTAAGTCCCGTCGCACGACGCGGCCTGCGCCGTCGGGGAAAGCAGGCCCAGCCCCGCCGAAGCGAGAACGCCCGTCAGGAAAAGCGAAACCTTCTTCATTCCAACCCCCTTGCGTTGTCGCGGCCCGAATGACCGCGACACGGGGAATGCTGCCGAGCGATCATGAAATTCCGATGAAACCGGTTCACCCGGTCATGCGGTACCCGGCCGGCACCCACCCGCGGTCGACGGCCTTGGCCCCGGCCTGGAACCGGCTGCGCGCACCGAGCCGGTTCATGATGTCGGCGACCATCCGCCCGACCGTGCGGACCGAAATGCCCAGCTGCGCCGCGGCCGATTCGTCGGTGCTGCCGGAGCAGAGCAGCATGAGCAGGTCGCGTTCGCGCGCGGTGAGCATCTCGTCCTCGGTGGCCTCCGACGGCCCGAGCGGCACCGCGGTCCGCCACGCCCGTTCGAACAGCCCGGCCGTCGCGGTGACCATCCCGGCCAGCCGGAAGGCCGCAACACAGTGACATCCCCGGCCTGACCGCTCGGCGGGCAGCACGACGGACTCGCGGTCGAGCACCAACGCCTCCATCGGCACCTCCGTGTCGGTGCGCACCCGCGCGCCGGCGAGTGCCAGCGCCCGCGCGGTGCCCGACAGCCGCGCCGAGTCGGGGAACAGCGCCCGGCAGGGCACCCCCGCACGCAGGTTCGCGTGGGCGATCCGGCGGAACTCGCCCACGGAAGCCGCACCGGTGCCGGCACTCATGAGCAGGACCTCGCTGACCGCCGTGTCCGGCACCGCCCCCTCGACGAGCCTGAGCCCGCTCCCCTGCTCCATCGCGCCATCCCCTCGTTCCCCACGCCCGATGTCGACTTGTCGAACCCGCCCGCACACCCGGACCGGGGACACTAGGGCCCGATCATGAAATTCCGATGAAACGCCCGCGTCCGGTCATCGGCCGAGCTCGGCCTGCTCAGGCGGGGCAACCGCCGCCCGCCTAGATTGGGTGGCATGACCTCGATCGCCGAGAAGGCCACCCGTCTCCAAGCGCTGCACGCCGCACCCGAACTGCTCCTCGTCGTCAACGTCTGGGACGCGATCACCGCCAAGGTCGTCGCCGAGACGCCCGGCACCCAGGCCCTCGCGACCCCCAGCCACGGCATCGCCGCCTCGCGCGGGTACCCGGACGGCGAGAAGATCCCGCGGGACGAAATGATCTCCGAGATCGCCCTGATCGTGCGGACGGCGGGCGACCTCCCGGTCACCGCCGACCTCGAAGCGGGCTACGGCGACCCCGGCGGCACCGTGGCCAAGGCGATCGAGGCCGGCGCGGTCGGCGCCAACCTCGAAGACCAGATGAAACCGCTCGCGGAAGCCGTGAAGGCCGTCGAAGCCGCCGTCGCGGCCGCAGAGGCGGCGGGCATCGACTTCGTGCTCAACGCCCGCACCGACGCCTTCCTCAAGACCGACCCGGAGACCGCGCTGGCCGAGGCGATCACCCGCGGCCGCGCCTACCTCGACGCGGGCGCGTCCAACTTCTTCGTGCCCGGCAAGCTCGACGAGGACCAGGTGGCGCGGCTCGTCGGCGAACTCGGCGAGCGCAAGGTCAACCTCATCGGCATCCCGGGCTCGATCCCCCTGGCCCGCGCGCAGGAACTCGGCGTCTCCCGGGTGTCCTACGGGCCGTGGAGCCAGAACGTCGCGCTCACCGCGCTCGCGAAGCTGGCCGAGGACGTCTACGCCGGCGGCGGGCTGCCCGCCGACACCCGCAAGCTCAACTGAGCCGCCGTTGTCCCCCGGGCGAGCTACCGGACCTGCTCGCTCCGGGGTGACGTTTTCCCGGGCCGCTGCTCGCTAATTTCGTCGCCGTCAACGCGGGCGGCGGACCGGAAGGGTGCGCCGCCGCGGAAAACCGGAGGGCGGGCACCATGAGGAAGACACGCGGCACGAGGGTCGCCGCGGCGCTGGCGGTCATCACGCTGACCGTGGCCGCTTGCGACAGCGCGGACGACGAAGACGCTCCGGCGGCCGCGGCGCTCGCGTGGGGACCGTGCCCGGCGGCGGCGCCCGGCACGACCCGGGATCCCCGGCTCACCTGCGCAAAACTGAAGGTCCCGCTCGACTACGGCCACCCGGACGGCCCGTCGATCGACGTCGCGGTCTCCCGGCTGGGCGCCACCGATCCCGCGAAGCGCCACGGCGTCCTGCTGCTGAACCCCGGCGGCCCGGCGCTGCCCGGCCTCGACACGCCCGGCGCGATGGCGCCGACGCTGCCGAAGTCCGTCCTGGACGGCTACGACCTGATCGGCTTCGACCCGCGCGGCGTCGGGACCAGCACCCCGCAGAGCTGCGGACTCGACAACCCCAGCGTGGCGGCGCTGTTCCCCTACCCCGCCGCCGACGGCTCGATCGACGCGAACGTCCAGGCGGCCCGCGCGACGGCCGCCAAGTGCGCTGCCCGACCCGACCTGCGGTACTTCACCACCGCCAACACCGCGCGCGACCTCGACCGCGTCCGGGAAGCGCTCGGGGAAGCCAAGATCTCGTACTGGGGCCAGTCCTACGGCACCTACGTCGGGACCGTCTACCGCTCGCTGTTCCCGGACCGCACCGATCGCGTGGTCCTGGAAGGCAACGTCGATCCCGCGCACGTCTGGGCCGGCGAAGCGGAGAGCTGGGGCAAGGGAATGGCCGAACGCTTCCCCGACGCGGCCGCCGTCGCCGCCGCCCAGAACGGCGTCCTCGGGCTCGGTGCCACCCCGGCCGAGGTCACGCGGACCTACCTCGCGCTGGCCGACCGCCTCGACCGCACCCCGGCGCCGGTCCCCGGCACCCCGCAGGCGGTGAACGGCGCACTGCTGCGCGGCATCACCTACGCGCTGCTGATCCACAACGACACGCTGCCGGTGCTGGCCCAGGTCTGGAAGGCCGCCGCGGACCTGGCCGACGGCCACGTCACCGAGGCCGACGGCCAGGTGCTCCAGCAGGTGTTCGCCGAAACCCCACCCGCCCCGGGCGTGCCCGCGGACAACCAGGCGACCATGTTCCTGGCCCTCACCTGCGGCGACGCGCAGTGGTCCCCCGACGTCGCCGGCTACGCCCGCCGCACCGCGGCCGACCGGAAGACCTGGCCCCTGACCGCGGGCATGCCGTCGAACATCTGGCCGTGCGCGTTCTGGCCCCAGCCGATCGAGAAACCGATCACGGCCCGCGGCGGCGGCGCGCGCACGACGTTGATCCTGCAGAACCGGCGCGACCACGCGACCCCGTGGGATTCCGCTCTCGGGTTGCGCCGGGCGCTGGGTGACAGCGCGGTGCTGGTCGGCGTCGACAACGGCGGCCACTACGTCTACCACGAGGGTTCGGCGTGCGCCGACAGCGCGACGGTGGCGTTCCTGGACACCGGACGGCTGCCGGAGCAGGACCTCGACTGCACCGACGTCGCACGCCACTGACGTCCCGCGCCCTGCCTCGCTAGGCTCGCCGCCATGCCGACGCTGGGACGTCTCCGGAACCGCTGGGCGCGCGTGACTCCGGACGCCCGGGACGCGGCACTCGCCGCGGTCTTCACCGCCGCCGCGTTCGTGCCGGGGCTTTCGATGCTCGGGGCTCAGTTCGGGGATCTGCCCCGGCACGACGGCGGGCTCCCGGCCGTCCTGCTCGTGCTCGGGCAGACACTCCCCCTCGCGGTGCGCAGCCGGTGGCCCGCCGCGACCCTCGTGGTCGTCGCGACCTCCTTCGCCGCCCACGAAGTGCTCGCCTACACCCCCACGGTCGCCAGCCTCGCGTTGTACTTCGCGCTCTACTCGGCCGGCGCGCGCGAGGAACGGTTCCGCCTCGCGCTGCCCGTCGCGCTTTCGGTGGAGTACCTCGCCTTCGCGGTGCTGGTCACCTTGCGCGGGTCGCCGTCGGACCTGGTGCCCTTCGTCGTCTACTACGCGGTCCTCGTGCTCTTCTGGTCGCTGGGTGTCCTGGTGCGGCAACGACGACGGCAGGAGGCCGAACGGCGGCGGCTCACCGCGCGGGCCGCGGCGGCGGACGAACGGGCGCGGCTCGCCCGCGAGCTGCACGACGTCGTCACGCACCACGTGACCGCCATGGTCGTGCAGGCCGACGCCGCCCGGTTCCTGCCGCCCGAGAACGCGCCCGAAGCTTTCAAGGCGATCACCGGGTCCGGGCGCGATGCCCTCACCGAACTGCGGTTCCTGCTCGGGGTCCTCGAAGCGACCGGGGCGCGGACGCCGGGGCTGAGCGCGCTGCGGGGCCTCGTCGAGCAGCCGGGGCGGGTGGTCCAGCTGGTCGAAGCGGGCGAACGTCCGGCGCTGCCGGCGGAAACCGAGCTCACCGCGTACCGGATCGTGCAGGAAGCGCTGACCAACGCGGCCAAGTACGCCGCCGGGCGGCCCGCGACCGTACGCGTCGGCTACGGTGCGGACCTCCTCGAAATCGAGGTGACCACCGAGGGTCCGGCGACCGCGGCCGGTGGGCTCGGCTCCGGCGGGCGCGGGCTGGCCGGGTTGCGCGACCGGGTCGACGCGCTCGGCGGCCGGTTCAGCGCGGGACCGTCGGGCGACGGGTTCCGCGTCCGCGCCGCGTTCCCCACGACCGAAATCCCCGTCAGGAGCGACCGATGACCGACGGCCCGATCCGGGTGCTGATCTGCGAGGACCAGCAGCTCATCCGCGCGGGGTACGTGGCCGTGCTCGGCGCCCAGCCGGACATGGAAGTGGTGGGACAGGCCGAAAACGGCCGCGCCGCGCTGACCGAGATCGGCCGGCTGCGCCCGGACGTCGTCGTGATGGACATCCAGATGCCGCTGCTGGACGGGATCGAGGTGACCCGCCGCGTCGCCGGCCCGGACGCGGCGATCCCGGCGAAGGTCCTCGTCGTCACGACGTTCAACATCGGCCAGTACGTCTACGACGCGCTGCGGGCCGGGGCGAGCGGGTTCCTGCTCAAGGACGCGCCCCTGGACGAGCTCGCCGAAGGGGTGCGCACGGTCGCCAGGGGCGAATCGCTGCTCTCGCCCGCGGTGACCCGGACGCTGATCGGCCGGTACGCCGACCGGATCCAGCCGGTGGCGCCCGCCGACGGCCCGCTGGACCGGCTCGCACCGCGGGAGCGGGAGGTGCTGAAGCTGATCGCCGGCGGCCTGTCGAACGCCGAGATCGCGGCCGAGCTGGTGCTGAGCGTGGAGACGGTGAAAACGTACGTCTCGCGGATCCTCACCAAGCTGGACCTGCGGGACCGGGTGCAGGCCGTGGTGCTGGCCTACCGGACCGGGCTGGTCAGCGCCGCGGGATGAGCTTCGCGCGGCGCAGCAGCAGCGCCGTCACCACGCCGCAGCACAGCAACGCGAACAGGCCGGCTTCCGGGCCGAACGACCCGCCGGTGAGCGCTTCCGGTCCGGAAAGGACGGTCCGCAGCAGGCCGGGTTCGGTGTCGGCGCCGGAGACCGCGGTGCCGAACACGCCGCCCTGCAGGAAGTTCCACGCGAAGTGCAGGCCGATCGGCAGCCACAGCGACCGCGTCGCGGTGTAGGCGACGGCGAGCATGGCGCCGCCCTCGACCGCGATCGCCAGCGTGCCCCACAGGGTGGCATTGCCGTTGACCAGGTGCGTGAGGCCGAACAGCAGCGACGACACCACGATCGCGACGACACTGCCCGCGCGTTGTTCGAGGATGCGGTGCAGCACGCCGCGGAACAGCAGTTCCTCCGTCACCGCCACCGAAGCCATCGCACCGGCGGCGCCGAGGCACGCCCAGAACGAGCCGCCGGAGACGTCGGCGCCGGTGAAGACGAACGCGAGCAGCATGGTCGCGAGGAAGGCGCCGGCGCCGATCAGCGCGCCGCGGCCGAGCGCGCCCCAGTGTCCAGGGGTGGCCAGTTCCGCGACGTCGTCGCGGTTTTCGACCCGCCGGACCACCCACCGGTAGGCGAAGACGGCCCCGGCGGCCGCGCCGAGCCCGGCCAGGAACCGCAGGACCGGCACCCCCGCCACGAGCGCGTCGACCCCGCGGGCCGCGACCAGCAGCGCGGCGGTGGCCAGGAGCAGGACGGGGAACCGGAAGCGCCGCAGCGCCGGCTTCCGCTCGGTGGGGCTGGTCATCGGGGTTCCTCTCGCCGGGCTTTTTCCGTGGTGCGGCGAGATTAGGAGCGGGAGCCGGGCCGCCGCGTCACTCCGTGCCGGACACCCGGGTAGCTCGCGAGAGGGACACCGCCGCGGCCCCGTCGTTACGACATCCGGTGGTAATTCGCACGCCGGAACCCCCTGCCGACGACGATCAAGCCCCTTCACGCACACTCACCGTGTCGCGAAAGGCGCGTCTCGTCGCTCTTGAGTGTGGCGATCGCCGGCGGTTCTTCAACGTCTCGGCGCAGTGCGGACCTGATCTGCGTGGGTCCCCCTGACCAGGCATGACCCGTTGGGACACTTGACACAGGGCGGTCCGGGTGACGTCTTCCCCGCCCGCTAACGAATTGCCGCGCCTGCCGTCTCTCACAGGCAACCCACACCGGATCCGGCTTTCCGCCGGGTGCTCGAAAGGGACGTTCCATGTCGCGAAGATCAGTTTTCGTCGCGTTGACCGCGGTCGGCGCGCTGCTGGCCCCGGGCACGGTGGCGGCCGCCGCGCCACCGGGGGTCGATCCGGCCACCGTCGACCTCACGCTCGCCGCCGGGCAGAGCACCACCGTCACCAAGCACGTCACCACCTCCGCCGTCCCCCCGAACCCCGATCTCGTCCTGCTCGCCGACACCACCGGCAGCATGGGCGGCGCGATCTCGAACGTCCGGGCCAACGCCAACGCCATCACCGGGGACGTGCTCGCCGCGCAGCCGACCGCGCGATTCGGCGTCGCCGAATACAAGGACTTCACCGACTCCGTGCCGTTCAAGGTCAACCAGGGCATCACCGCGGACACCGGCGCGGTCCAGGCGGGCATCAACCAGTGGGTCGCGGGTGGCGGCGGCGACACGCCCGAGGCCGACCTCAACGCCCTCTTCGAACTGGCCACCGGCGCGGTCACCTTCCGCCCGGACGGCACCCGCATCGTCGCCTGGTTCGGCGACGCGCCGTCGCACGACCCCAGCGGCGGGCACTCGCTGGCCGACACGATCGCCGCGCTGAAGGCGGCGAACATCCGCGTCGTCGCGGTCAACGTCGGCGCCCTCGACTTCGAGGGCCAGGCCACGGCCATCACCGAAGCCACCGGTGGCGTGCTGCTCAACAACGTGCCCTCGAACCAGGTGTCGCAGGCCATCCTGAACGGCATCAAGTCCATCGAGGTCACGGTGACCCCGCACGTCACCAGCTGCGACCCGCAGCTGACGCTCACCAACGCGCCGGCGAGCGCCAAGGTGGCCAGCGGGGACGTCGCGACGTTCACCGAGACGATCGCCGTCGCGGGCGACGCCGCGCCGGGCACCTACCACTGCTCGGTCGACTACCTGGTCGACGGCGTCTCACGCGGCTTCGTCGAGACGACGACCGTGCGCGTGCTCGGCCTGGCGATCAACGACGTCACGGTGAACGAAGGCTCCGGCGGCGCGCCGGTGCCGGCCACCTTCACCGTGTCGCTGCTCGGCGGGGCGAGCCCGAACCCGGTGACCGTCCACTACGCCACCGCGAACGGCACCGCCGTCGCGCCGGCCGACTACGCCGCCGCGAGCGGGGACGTCACCTTCGCGCCGGGTGAGACGGCCAAGCCGGTGACGGTCCTGGTCAACCCGGACACCGTCGACGAGCCGGACGAGACGTTCACCGTGAACCTCTCCGCACCGGCCGGCGCCGGCCTGGTGGACCCGACCGGCGTCGGCACGATCGTCGACGACGACCGCGACGGCGCCTTCTCCTGCACCGGCACCGCCGCGAACGTCATCGGCATCACCGCGGCCGTGGCGAACCCGGCGAACCTGCCCTGCGCCGACGACAGCAAGACCGTCCTCGACGCGACGCTCAACGCCGGCCTGATCAAGGTGCAGACCCACGCGCTGACCGCCTCGACCGACCTGACCCCGGACAACCAGTCCGCGGCCCCGGCGGCCGGTGACCACGCGCAGGCGTCGGCCAAGATCGACAAGACGGTGATCAGCACCGTCGGGCTGACGATCGAGCTGGGCGTGATCCAGTCCCAGGCGGCGGCGACCTGCCAGCCGGTCACCGGCGGGCTCGCCCCGGCGCTGACCGGCAGCTCGAACGTCGCTTCGCTGAAGATCAACGGCGTTTCGGTCACGGTCGGGTCGGCGCCGCTGACCATCCCGCTGGTCATCGGCTCGCTGAAGCTGAACGGCCAGACCGTGTCCGGTGGCGTCGTGAAGCAGCAAGCGGTGGCGCTGGACACCGCGCTGGCGAAGATCGTGCTGGCGGAGTCCCAGGCCGACGTGCACGGCACCGCCGCGCACCCGGCGGGCAACCCCTGCCGGCGCTGACGCGCTGAAGGAACCGGGGGCAGGCGCGCGCCGCCTGCCCCCGGTTCACGGCTTCGGGGTGGCGAGCCGGGGGAACAACGCTTCCGCGGCCGTGCGGTCGATGTCGGGGAACCGCTCCGCGCCGGGACCGTCGTAGGCGCCGAGGTACCGGTCGAACTCCCCGCGCCATTCCTTGGGCGCGAAGGGGAAATCGCTGCCGTAGAGGACGTGCCCGGGCTCGGCGAAGGCGAACAGCGACGGCAGCGCGGTCGGGGTGGCGGACAGCGCGGTGTCGAAGTAGAACTTCCGCAGCCCGGCCAGGATGCCGTCCGGGGTGGTGCCGGGGTTGAACATCGCCGCTCCGGCGAACCGGTGCGCCGCGAACGGCAGGAAGCCGCCGGCGTGCGAAAGGATGATCCGCAGGGCCGGGTGCCGGTCGAACACCCCGTGCGCCACCAGGTCGAGCGCGGTGCGCGTGGTGTCGAACGGGAAGTCCAGCAGCGGGCTCGGCAGCCCGGCCAGCCGCGGGATCGGCGGCTCGGCCGGGTGCACGAACACCACGGCGTCGCGCGCGGCCAGTTCCGTCCACAGTGGTTCGTAGGCCGGGTCGCCCAGGTAGCGGCCGCGGGCGTTGGACAGCAGGACGACGCCGTCGGCGTGCAGTTCGTCCAAGGCACGCACCGCCTCGGCGACCGCGCCGTCGAAGTCCGGCAGCGGGAGCACGGCGAAGTGCCCGAACCGGCTGGGAGCGTCCTTGACCAGCTCGGCCTGGAAGTCGTTGATCTCGCGCGCCAGGTCGCGAGCCGCGGCGTCGTCACCGAAGTGGACACCCGGCGCGCTGAGGGACAGCACCCCGGTCGCGATGCCCGCCTCGTCCATCATCGCGGTCGCGGCTTCCGGGCTCCACGAGGGCGTCGGCCACCCGCCCGCGGTCTCGCCGCTGTCTTCGAGGGCTTCCCGGTAGCGGGCCGGGAGCAGGTGCTGGTGGACGTCGATCCGGTCGCTCATGATGCCTAGCCCCCTAATAGCTAGCTTGCTAACTATTGCTTTGCTAGACTAGCGCGCATGGCGAAGAACGGCAATGAGCCACCCACGGTGACGGAGATCGACGAACTCGCGCAGGCGGCCGACGCGGTGTTCTTCGCCATGCGGAAGGCCCGCTCGGCGGGCGCGGACCGGGACGGCGGGCTGTCGTTGCCCCAGGTCACGATGCTCGAACCGCTGGCGGCCAAGCCCGAACTGCCGGTCGGCAGGCTCGCCGCCGCCGCCGACGTGTCCATCCCGACGGCCACCCGGATGCTCCAGCAGCTGGAAGGCGCCGGAGTCGTGGTGCGCCGCCGCTCCCCCGAAGACGAGCGCAAGGTCCTGGTGGCGCTGACGCCGGAAGGCAGCGAGCGGCTGGCGCGGCTGCGGGCCAGCCGTCGCGAGCGTCAGGCGGCCGCGTTCGGCGTGTTCTCCCCCGAGGAGCGCGCGCAGCTCATCGCCCTGCTCCGCAAGCTGGCCCCGGTCATCGACCTCGTCGGCTGACGCCGCGCCCCGCGCGCGGAATTCGCTTCCGGCGCCGCCACTTCTTCGAGACTGCGGAGTTCGCCGACGGTGTCCCGCCCGGCGGCCGGCGGACCGGGCCTCCGACCGCGACATCGCGGTAGGGTCGATTCGACGGCGCAGTCGTGCGGCGACGGAGAAAGGGAGCCATGCCCGATTTTGACGAGATCAACGCCAAAGTCATCGACGAGTACCGCGCGAACGGCGGCGAACTCAGCGGCGGATTCGCCGGCGAGACCCTCATCCTGGTGCACCACATCGGTGCCCGGTCGGGCATCGAACGCGTCTCCCCGCTGGCCTGCTACGCCGAGGGCGAGCGCCTGTTCGTCTTCGCCAGCAAGGCCGGCCTGCCGGAGAACCCGGGCTGGTACCACAACTTGATGGCCCACCCCGACGTGACCGTCGAGTTCGGCGACGAGACGTTCCCCGTGCGGGCCACCGAGATCACCGGTCCCGAGCGCGACGAGATCTACGCCAAGAACGTCGAGCAGCGTCCCCAGTTCGGCGAGTACCAGGCCAACGTCAGCCGGCTCATCCCGGTGGTCGAGCTGGTGCGGCGCTGACGCAAGCCGCGCACGGCCCGGCGGGCGCGGTGCTCCCGCACCCACCGGGCCGCCGCCGCGGCAGCGGCGTCAGATCCCGCAGGACGACGCCGACCAGAACCGGCTCGACCGGTGCGCCACGTGCGTGTGGTCGCTGTGGCCCGGGTAGCCCGGCCCGAGGATCTCGCTGAAGCCGTGGTTGCGGGCCTGCTGCGCCAGTCCGCAGAAGCCCTGCGCCCCCGCGCCGAGGTCCACCGCGTCCCCGTAGAGGTGCCGGCTGGCGGCCGCCCCGCCGACCGCGTTGTTGCAGGCGACGCTGCGGAAACCGCCGTTGACCACGATCGGGCGGTCACCCATGGCGTGCCGCATCGCCTGCAGCTTCCACATCGACACCAGCGCGTTGGCCTTCGCCGTCGCGGCCGGCACGTTGCCGCCCGACCAGTCCGAGTTGCACCGGTTCAGCTCGGCGTAGGTGAAGTTGACCGGCGTGCAGTCGTCGTCCTGCAGCTGGTAGATCTTCGCGAAGGTGGCCGGCCCGGCGATCCCGTCCGCGGCGAGCCCGTACGCCTGCTGGAACCGGGTGACCGCGGCCTTGGTCCCGGCCCCGAACTGGCCGTCGATGGCGAGCACGCCCCCGTACCCCGGGTACCCGGCGACCCGGATCTGCAGGTTCCGCACGTCGGTACCGGACGCCCCTTGCGCCAGCGTGCGCCCCCACGTGTAGCACCCATCGGTGACGGCCATGACCGCCACGGGATCAGGAGCGGCGGCCGCAACCGGAGCGGCCACCGCCGAACCGACGGCGGCGATCAGGGCGAGGAGGGGCAGGACACGACGAACGCGCATGACGGGAACACCTTTCGGGCCGGGTCCAGCTGGTCTGCGATTCACTGCCCTGCAAGGTAATGCGGTAGCGGGCACCGCACTGTGGGACGTTCGCACCACAGGCCGCCTCCTCGGTGACCGGACCTCAAGGTTTTCGCAAGTTCTCCGCCAGGTGAACGGACAGCACCGGCGAGACCCTGGGGGCGGAGGAGGAATCATGCATCGAAAATCGCCCGCACCATTGCTCCGTGACGCCGCGCTCGGCCTCGATTCCGCGTGGCTGGAGATCGTCGATCGCTACGCACCACTCGTCTTCGCGGTCTGCCGCCGCATCGGTGTCCGGGACGCGGACGCCGAGGACGTCAGCAGTTCGGTGTGGTTGAGGCTGATGACGAACCTGGATCGCATCCGGGAACCGGAGGCGCTGCCCGGCTGGCTGCGCACTGTCACCCAGCGCGAGTGCCTGAGGTTGCTGCGGAGCAGGCAGCGAGAGATCCCGACCGATCCCGCGCTGTTCCACGACGTCGTGGCCGAGTCCGAGTTCGACGCCGGCCTGATCGGCCGCGAGTTGCGCGATGCGGTCCGGGACGTCGTCGCCACGCTGCCCGGCCGCGATCGGCGGCTGCTGTCGCTGCTGTTCGGCACGCCGGCGAAGAGCTACCGGGAAATCAGCGCGATCCTGGACATCCCGATCGGCTCGATCGGGCCGACCAGGGCCCGCTGCTTGGCCAAGGCCCGACGGACGCTGGCCGCCGCTTGAAGCGCGGCCCGTGTCCGGCAATTCCCGAACCGGACCGGGTCGCGAAACAAATGATCACCACGTTCCGGAAATCGTACCGCCGACCTGGCGGCGAATCGCCCGAACAGTGGATTATGCCGATCGACCAGAAGGGCTAGGATTCGCTCGATCCGAGGGCCTTGGCGACCCACCAAGGAAGTCGCAATGGACGATTACGTAGAGAATGTCGTCGTCGGCAGCGGGTTCGGCGGTGCCGTCGCCGCTTACCGGCTGGCGTCCGAAGGGCACGGCACCCTTGTTCTGGAACGGGGAAAGTCCTATGCGCCGGGGATGTTCCCCCGGACTCCCCGCGGGATGGCGACGAACTTCTGGGATCCCAGCGAGGGAAGGCAGGGTCTCTTCGACGTGTGGTCCTTCCGGGGTTTCGACGCGGTCGTGGCCGCGGGCCTCGGCGGTGGGTCACTGATCTATTCGAACGTCCTCATCCGCAAACCGGAAGCCTGGTTCGTGACCGAAGAACCGTTCGGTCGCGAGTCCGAAACGTGGCCCGTCACGCGAAGCGACCTGGAAACCCACTACGACGCGGTCGAGGCCATGCTGGACGCCCAGCCGTTTCCCGTCGGCCGACCGGGTTTCGAAAACGTGACCCGGGCAGAGGCGATGCGAGAGGCCGCACAGGGCCTCGACCTGAAGTGCGGTTTCCCCAAGTTGGCCGTGAGCTTTCGGAGTGCCGCGGGGGCCGATCCGGCGGTCGGACGGCCGTTGTCCGAGCAGGACTACCGCAATCTCCACGGGAAACCACGCAGCACCTGCACGTTGTGCGGGGAATGCAATATCGGCTGCAATGAAGGGAGCAAGAACACACTCGACCACACCTACCTTTCCGCCGCGGCCGGCTTCGGCGCGGTGCTCAGGGAGCGTTGTGAAGTTCGATCTTTCCGCCACCGCGGCGAAGGCTACGAAGTGGACTACGTCGAGCACCTCCCCGAGGACGACGACGGCCGCCGCCACGACACCGCCCGGCTGAAACCGCGCACGATCCGCTGCCGCCGGCTCATCCTGGCGGCCGGCAGCCTGGGCACGAGTTACCTGCTTCTGCGCATGCGCCAGAGCGGCGACCTGCCCGGGATGAGCCCGGCACTCGGCAAGCGCTATTCAGGCAACGGCGACTACTTCGCGATCATGCTGCGCACTCGGGGCCCGGACGGACGGCCCCGGGATCTGCACGCCTCGACGGGCCCCGCGATCACCACTGCGATCTCGGGTCCGGAGCAAGGGCGCGACGGAGAGCGGCTCAGGGGGTTCCTCGTCGAGGACGCCGGATACCCCGCGGCGTTCGACTGGCTTTTCGAGCTGAGCCGCCCCGGGCTGTACTGGCGGCTCGCCACCGCGGCCTTCGACCGGGTGTGGGGCAGGCTGACCGGCGACCCGAACACCCGGCTGGGCGGCAGCATCGGCCGGATCCTCGGCGACGGGAACGGCGCGGAGAGTTCGATGCCCTTGCTGGGCATGGGACGAGACGTTCCGGACGGCGTGATGACCCTCGGCGGGCGCGATCGGGCGTACCTGTCCGTGGATTGGACGACGAAGACGTCGAGGAAATACTTCAGCGCGGTCCGTTCGACGATGGAAGGCGTCGCGAACCAGCTCGGCGCCGAGAAGCTGAAGGACACGTTCTGGTCGTTCCTCGACCGCACCATCACCGTTCACCCGCTCGGGGGCGCCCCGATGGGCGCCAACCCGATGGCGGGGGTTTGCGACGGCTTCGGTGAGGTCTTCGGCCACCCCGGCTTGTTCGTCGCGGACGGCGCGGCCATGCCGGGCCCGGTCGGCGTCAACCCGTCCCTGACCATCGCCGCGTTCTCGGACCGCATGGCGAGCGCGATCCTCGACGGCAGAGCCGGGCGGCATGGAACGAAGTGATCGGGCGAGAGCAGACCGACCGTCGCCGGGAACCGCTTCGGTGCGGCACGAGACGGAGTTCCGGCTGTTCGGTGGGTTGACCGTGGTCCGGGACGGGGTCGTGCTCCCGGTGCCGGGAACGAAGGAACGCCTGCTGCTGGCTTGCCTGCTGGTTCACGGCAACCAGGTCGTCGAAGCGGGAACGCTGATCGGCGAGCTGTGGCCGGACGGACATTCCCACGCCGCGGCCGCGCTGTGGACGTCGGTGTCCCGGCTGCGCCACATCCTGGACCGTCCGACGGGCAACGGAAGCCGGCTGATCACGCGGAAACCCGGATACTTGCTCGAAGTGGCCACCGACGCACTGGACCTGGCCCAGTTCGGGAGCTGGGCCGACCGGGGACGGGCGGAGCTGGCCGCCGGGCGGTTCGAACAAGCCGTGGCCACGTTGGACCGGGCGCTGGCGTTGTGGCGAGGACCGGCTCTGGCGGAGTTCCCGGACGCGGCCTTCGCCCGGATCGAAGCGGCGCGCCTGCACGAGGTCCGCCACCGCGTCCTCGAAGACCGGATCGACGCGGAACTGGGGTCGGGGCACCACATCGAAGTGGTGGCGGAACTCGACGCACTGGTCAGCGAAGAACCGCTTCGCGAGCGCCGGTGGGGTCAATTGATGCTGGCTTTGTACCGCTCCGGCCGTCAGGCCGATGCCCTTCGCGCCTATCGGCGATTGCGGACGTTGCTGTCGGAGCAGCTCGGTATCGAGCCCAGCGCCGAATTGGCCGCGCTGGAGCAGTCCGTTTTGCGCCAGGAATCCGGGCTCGACTTCCCGGGCTCGCGAACCCCGAGGCCGCACGCTCCCGCCGTCGACGGAGCCGTGGTCGCCGGTGGAGTCGTCCTGCCACCGCGCCTGGCCGTCGCACCCGCGGCGGGCTTCGTGGGACGCGCGCCGGAGCGGAAAGCGCTGACAGCTGCGCTCGACGATCTCGTCGAAGGCGGTGCGCGCCGGGTCGTCATGGTCGGCGGCGAGGCAGGCGTGGGCAAGACGACGTTGGTGGCGAACGTCAGCCAGACCGCGCACGCCCAGGGCACCACTGTCCTGTACGGACGGTGTGATGAGAACCTGGCCATCCCGTACGGGCCCTTCGTCGAAATCGTGTCGCACTACCTCGACCACGCGCCGGCGAGCCGGCTCGCGGAGCACGATCCCCAGCGGGTCGGAGAACTGTGCCGGCTCGTGCCCGGGTTGGCCGGACGACTCCCCGCCGTCCCGGCCCCGACCGCGACCGACGCCGACACCGAGCGCTTCCTGTTGTTCGAGGCGGTGGCCGACCTCTTGGCGCGGGCCGCCACGAGGACGCCGGTGCTGGTGGTCCTCGACGACCTGCACTGGGCGGATCGGCCCAGCCTCAGACTCCTCTGCCACCTGGCCGCACGGCCGCTGGGCCGGGTACTGATCGTCGGTACCTGCCGTGACACCGAGTTGACCGCCGTCCACCCCCTCACCGAAGCGCTCGGCTCGTTGCGCCGGGAACTGGCTGTCGAACGCCTGCCTCTCGGCGGTCTCAGCAGTTCCGAAGTCGCCGCGTACGTCGGCGCCGCGGGGCACGACGCGGGCCAGGCCGGCACGCTGGCCCGGGCCATCCACCGCGAGACCGACGGCAATCCGTTCTTCGTGGCCGAACTGCTGCGGCACCTGGCCGAGACGGGGCGGATCACCGCGGCCGCCGGCTTCGGCGACGCGGGCCTGCCCGACAGCATCCGGGAGGTCATCAGCGCCCGGGTGGGCCGGCTGGGCGACGAGGTGACACGAATGCTGTCGGCGGCGGCGGTGATCGGCCAGGAATTCGACCTCGCTCTCCTTTCGATGACGACCGGCACCACGCAGGATCGGCTGCTCGACCGGCTGGACGTCGTCGAGCGGGCCGCACTCGTGACCGAGGTACCCCCGGCGGCGGGGAGGTTCCGCTTCGCGCACGCACTGATCCAGCGCACGCTGTACGAGAACCTGGGTCCGACCCGCCGCACCTTCGGCCACGCCCGGGTGGCGGAGGCGCTCGAGGTGCTCTGCGGCGACGACCCGGGCGAACGCGTCGGGGAACTGGCACGCCAGTTCCTCGCCGCCGCGGCGGCGCCCGGAATGCTCCCCCGAGCTCTCTTGCACACCCGCAGGGCCGGCGACAACGCGCTACTCGCCCTCGCCCCGGACGACGCCTTGGGGTGGTACTCGGAGGCTCTGGTGCTTTCGCGCCGAGGACACGACGAAGCCGAGCAGGCCCGCTGCCTGATGGGCCTCGGTGAAGCCCAGCGCCAGGTCGGCGCCCCCGTCTTCCGGGAAACGCTGCTGGCGGCGGCTCGGCAGGCACGTCGGGTGGGCGATACCTGCCTGCTCGTGCGAGCGGCCCTGGCGAACAACCGCGGCTTCGAGAGCGCGTCCGGTGCCGTCGACTCCGAGCGCGTCGAAGTCCTCGATGCCGCGCTCGCGGCCGTCGAGGACGACACCGGGGAGCGAGCGCAGCTGCTGGCCACCCTGGCCGTCGAACTCGTCTACCACCCGGACTCGAAACGAACCCGCTTCCTCGCCGACGAAGCGGTCGCCGTGGCCCGGCGGGCCGACGACAAAGCCGCGCTCTTGGGCGCGCTGATCCGGCCCTACACCGTCCTGATGGTGCCCGAGCTCGCCGGTCAGCGCTTCGACCGCATCACCGAGGCGGTCCAGCTCGCCGACGTCGTCGGGGATCCGGTGGCGAGCTTCTGGGCGTTCATCTGCCTGGGGCTCGTGATGGTCGAGCGCGGCGACATCGACGGGGTCCACCGGGCGCACTCGGAGATCGACCGCATCGCGGCCGAGGTGGGCGAGCCGAGTTTGCGCTGGATCAGCACCTGGACCTCGTCGTGGCGAGCTCTGCTCGCGGGCGAGGTGGACCGGGCCGAACGCACGGCGACCGAGGCGTTCCGGATCGGCACCGAGACCGGGCAGCCCGACGCACCCATGCTGTTCGGGGTTCAGCTCTTCTACACCCGCTGGCACCAGGGCCGGCTCAGCGAGATGATTCCCGCGGTCAGCGACCACGTCGCCACCAACCCCGGCATTCCCGCGTGGCTGGCGTTGCTGGCATCGGCCGAGGCGCTGGAGGGAGACCGCGACCGCGCGCGTAAGTTGCTCACCGCCGCCCGCGTCCAGGGGTTCGAGCTGCCCAACGACCACAACCGCCTGACCGGCACCTGCGCCTGGGCCGCCGCGGCGGCCGAACTGGCCGACGTCCCCGCGGCCCGGACGCTCTACCAGCAGCTCGCGCCGTGGCACGCCCAGGTTCCGACTCCGGGCCTGGCGGTTTACCACTGCGTCGCGCACAGCCTCGGGGAGCTGGCCGCGGTCATGGGTCGTACCCGCGAAGCCGAAGCGCACTTCGGCGAAGCCCTGCGCATACACGAGCACCTGCGAGCGCCGTTCTTCGTCGCCGAGACGAAACTCGCCCTGGGTCGCTTGTTCTCCGGCTCCCGCTCCGATCGGGCCAGGTCACTGCTGACCGACGCCGCGGAAATCGCGGTTCGGCACGGTTATCACCGCTTGCAACGGCTGGCTGACGAGGCGCTCGCGTGATCGCCGCGTCCCCCCTTCATCTCGCCAGCAGCCCCAGTACCAACGCCAGCGGGGGCCACACCTCCCGCCCGCGACGGGTGCACGCGAAGGCCCGCTGCCGCACCTCCGGACCCGCCAGCGGAAGCAACGCGACCCCGGGCTTCACCGCCCGGCCCGACGGCAGCAACCCGACCGCCGGGGAAGGGCCCGTCGTGATCAGGTCCTCCACCAGTTCCAGGCTGTCCGCCCGGTGCGTCACGCGCGGGGTGAACCGCGCCATCGAGGCGAGCCTGCGGACCACGTCCTCGTCGGCGGTGTTGCGGGAGTTGACGATCCAGCCGTGGTCGCGGAACGCCTCGAACACCGCCACCGTGCCGCCCTCACCGACACCGGCCGCGTCGGCTGCCGGGACCGCGAGGCTCCACTGTGCGGTCCACAGTGGACTCACGGTGATCGCGGGGTCGACGCTCGCCGGGGCGAGGTCGTAGTCGTAGGTGAGGGCGAGGTCGATGTCGTCGGCCAGCAGCGCCGCGAAGGCCTCGTGCGGTTCGTACTCGCTGATCCGCAGCTCGACCCGCGGGTGGTGCGCGGCGAGGGCGGCCGCGGCCGGCAGCACGGAACGTCGCACCGCCGTCGCGAACCCGGCGACGCGCACGGTGCCGGCCGGTTCGGCGCCGGGGTCCAAGGCGGCACGCGCGGCCTCCACCGCGGCCAGGATCGTCACGGCGTGCTCGGCCAGCCGCCGTCCCGCCGGGGTGAGCCGCACGCGGCGGCCATCCGGTTCGAGCAGGGGTGCGCCGGTCTCCTTCGCCAGCGTCGCGATCTGCTGCGACACCGTCGACGTCGTGGTGCCGAGCACATCCGCCACCGCGCGCATCGAGCCGTGGCGGGACAGCTCGAGGAGGAACTGCAGCCTGCGGGTGTCCATGCCGCGATTGTCCATGATTCACGAACGATGCGTCCACGAACGGCACGTGGACACGGACGGTCCCCGTCGGCTTTGCTCGGCACGTGCTCTCCTCGACCCGTACCGGCGCGGTCTTCGCGGTCGCCGCCATGCTCTGCGTCCAGCTCGGCCTCGCCGTGTCCGTCGGCCTGTTCGACCGCGTCGGCCCCGAGGGGGCCGCGTGGCTCCGCCTCGCGTGGGCCGGGGTGCTGCTGCTGGTGCTGGTCCGGCCGCGGCCGTCGTCGTTCCGGCGGAGCACCTTCCTCGCCTGCTGCGGCCTCGGCGTGGTCACCGCGGGGATGACGATGCTGTTCATGCAGGCGGTCGCCCGGCTGCCGCTGGGCACGGCGAGCGCGCTGGAGTTCCTCGGGCCGCTCACCGTCGCCGTCACGCGCGGGCGCGGCGGCAAGAAGCTGTGGCCCGTCCTCGCCGCGGTCGGCGTGCTGCTGCTGACCGAGCCGTGGCGGGGCGGCGCCGACCTGCTCGGCGTCGGCTACGCGCTCGCGTCCGCGGTGTGCTGGGCGGCCTACATCCTGCTGACGCAGCGGGTCGGCGACGAGGTGGCGGGCGTGCGCGGGCTCGCCGTGTCGATGCCGGTGGCGGGCATCGTGGCGACGCTCGTCGCCGGGCCGGCCGCGTTCGGGCACCTGAGCTGGGAGCTGCTGCTCGCCGGCCTCGGGCTCGCGGTGCTGCTGCCGGTGATCCCGTTCAGCCTGGAGATGCTCGCCCTGCGCCGGCTGAACGCGTCGGCGTTCGGCACGCTGATGAGCCTGGAGCCGGCCATCGCGCTGGCGATCGGGCTGGTCGTGCTGCACCAGGTCCCGAACGCCGGCGCGGTGGCCGGGGTCCTGTTCGTCGTGGCGGCCGGCGTCGGCGCCGAACGCAGCGGGGCCCGCGAGCCGGCGCTCACAGCGCCGGTGTGAGGTCCAGGTGGACGCGGTAGTCGACGACCCGCTCCCCCTCGAGCCACATCACCGTCACGCACGGCAGCGCCAGCGGCTTCCCGGCCGGTGACTCCGTCTCGATCGTGAAGCGGCAGAACAGCTGGCGCTCGCCCACGACCGCGACCTGGTCGACGACGTGCCGCACCCACGGCAGGGCGCCGGCCGCGCCGGCTGTCGCCGCGGCGATCGCGGCCCGGCCGGTCAGCGGCTCGTCGTTCGCGAAGACGTAGGTGGCGTCGTCGGCGAACCACGCCGCGAACGCCTCCGCGTCCCCCGCGTCGACCGCCGCGCACATCTCGCGGACCATCCGCTCGGGGTTCACTTCCGCAGGCTCAAGCCGTAGCGGGTCATCACTTCCGCCACGAGCGCCATGTCGCGCCCGGGCGGCAGCTCGGACAGCTCCCGGTAGTAGTTCTCCAGCCCCGGCGGGGAAACGACCGCGACGATGCGGGTCTCCTCGTCGAACGGGTTGCGGAACACGTGCGGCACCCCGCGCGGCATGAGCAGCGAGTCGCCTTGGCCGAGCACGTGCCGGACGCCGTCGAGCTCGACCTCGACGCGGCCCTGCACGCACGTGAACAGCTCGTCCTCGCGGCTGTGGACGTGGGTCGGCGGGCCGCCGAGGCCCGGCGGCACGACGTATTCGAACAACGAGTACGCGCCGTTCGTGTCGGCGCCGGTGAGCCGGGCGTGGATGCCCAGCCCGATCGCACCGAGGTTCGTCCCGTCGCCGGGGCGGATGACGCCGGTCGCGGTGTCCATTTCGGACTCCTTCCTACAGCGGGGCTTTGGCGGGTTCGGGGGTGCTTTCCAGGCGGGCCAGCAGCTTCGGCGTCAGCGCGCGGTACGCCGACGGCGCGACCGGGTTCAGCCAGTGCGTGAAGCGGGTGAACCGGCCCAGCTGGACGCCGAGGTCGCCGAGCACCTCGTCGACGTTGTGGATGGAGAACGGGATGATCTTCGTGCCGCGGCAGTGGTGCGCCCCGGTCGCGACGTCCAGGAAGGCGAGCTGGGCGACGACGTCTTCGCGGCGCGCGGTCTCGTCCGGCAGGCTCAGCGCGCCGGCGAGGTCGGCCGCGATCCACAGCGCCGCCATTTCCGCGTTGAGCGGGCTGAAGAACGACGAGTTGTAGCCGTTGAAGTACAGCCCCGGCACGCCGATCGGCTGGATCTGCCGGTACAGCAGGAAGTTCCGGCGCTCGTCGAACAGCCGCTCCTGGACGGCGGCGGGCAGGAACGGCACGCCCTGGGTGAAGCCGGTGGCGCAGACGACCAGGCCGGCGGGCAGTTCCGTGCCGTCGGCCAGTTCGGCGTGCGGACGGCCGTGGAAGGCGAACAGCCGCTTGATCACCTGGTCGCGGCGGACGCGGATCGAGCCGTCGGCCACGCCTTCGAAGAAGCCTTCGGTGGCCAGCCCGATGGCGTTCTTGACGATGTCCTCCATCCGCCCGCGCGGCACCAGGTCCTGCCGGGCGAGGCCGAACTGGCGCACCGACACCGACCCGATCGAGTTCAGCATCGCCCGCCGCAGCCGGTTTCCCGGGCCGTGCAGGAACTTCTCGAAGCCGCGCAGCCACCGGTAGCGGAACAGCGCCTCGCCCATCCGGGTCAGCAGCAGCATCTTGAAGTTGAGCACGCCGGCGATCTTGCGCGGGACCTTCCACAGCAGCTGCCGCGCGATGACGTCGGTGCTCGCGGCCACGCCGCTGATCGCGACGGTCACGTCGCAGGCGGACTTGCCGTAGCCGACGACCAGCACGTGTTCGCCGCGCGCGTCCTCGACGTCGTGGAAGTCCGAGCCGGCCAGCAGCCGCCCGCCGGCCGCCTCGAACTCCGCCCGGCCGGGGTAGTCCGGGAGCGCGGGCTCGCAGAACACGCCGTTCGCGACGACCACCCGGTCGAACCCCGCGGCCCCCTGCGCCGCGGTGGTCACCACCCAGCGGCCGCCCTCGGGCACCACCGACGTCACCTCGGTGCCGAGGCGCAGGTGCGGCGTGACGCCGAACTCGGCGGCGTAGGCGGCCAGGTACGCCTGGATCTGCGCGCCCGACGGCCATTCCGGGAACTCCCGCGGCATCGGGAAGTCCGAGAAGGAGTATTGCGCCTTCGGGCTCTGCGTCGTCAGTCCCGGGTAGCGCCGGGTCCGGCTCCACACCCCGCCGACGTCCGGTGCCTTGTCGAAGACCTCGACGTCGTGGCCGGCCTGGAGCAGCACCTTGGCCGTGGTCAGCCCGGCGAGCCCGGCCCCGATGATCGCGACGCGCATGCCTGCTCCTCCTCGTCGAGGCCTCCGGCGCGGGTGGCCGGCTCGGCGTGCGCCCAGCTTTCGCCAGGGCGCCGCCACGGCCAACCGCGAGTCCTGGTCACTGGGACGGCAGCTCCGGGCGGGGCACCGCCCAGCGCCGCGCGGCGTAGGCGCGGCTGGCCGCCGCGGCCGCCATCCGCACGGCCGGCCCGATCCGGTCGGGCTGCACCGCGGCGCTCGGCCCGGTGACCGACAGCGCGGCCGTGACGCCGCCGGTGAAGTCGAAGATCGGCGCCGCGACGCAGCTGATGCCGGCGTTGCCCTCTTCGCGGTCGTAGGCCCAGCCCTGCTCGTGGACGACGGCGAGCTCGCGGGCCAGCGCGTCCGCGGTGGTGATCGTGCGCGGGGTGCGGCGGGTGAGCCCGGCCACGACCACCGCCGCGACCGTGTCCGCGTCCGCCCAGGCGAGGATCGCCCGGCCGATGCCCGAGCAGTGCGCCGGGATGAAGCCGCCGACCTGGTCGAGCATCGGCAGCGGCCGGTGCCCGCTGATCTTCTCGACGACCAGGATCCGGGTCCCTTCGAGCACGCCGAGCTGCACGGTCGTCTTGGCCGCGGCGTAGAGGTCCTGCAGGTAGGGCAGGACGGCCTCGCGCAGCTCGTGGCGCACCGGCACCAGGCCGGACAGCTCGAACAGGCGGGTGCCGATCCGGTACTTCTCCCCCGGCTTGTCCAGCCAGCCGAGCTCGATCATCCGGGCCGCGGTGCGGTGCACGGTCGAGCGCGGCAGGCCCGAGCGTTCGACGAGCCGGGCGAGGGTGAGCTCGCGGTGGGTCATGTCGAAGGCGTCCAGCAGCGCGGCCGCCCGTTCGAGCGCGCCGGAGTCCCGGGCGGTGGGACTCATCCTTGGTCACCGGGGGTCATGGGCCGAATGTAGGGCACATCATGGAGAGCAACCAGTCCCCTCCGAAGCGGTGCCGCGTCGCCCTCGTCGGCGGCGGCGCCGGCGGCATCGGCTCGGCCTGCGCGGCCGCGCTGCACGCGAGCGGCCACCGCGTGGTCCTCGCCGGGCGCACCGAAACCACCCTCGCCGATACCGCGCTCGAACTCGGTCCGGGCGCCGACTACGTCGTCTGCGACCTCGCGGACCCGGCCGCGGCCGCGGGTGCCGCCGACCACGTGCGCGAGCGGCACGGTTCGCTCGACGTCGTGATCGCCAACGCCGGCGGCCCCGCGCCGGGCACGGTGTTCGACGTGCCCGCCGAGCAGTGGCACCACGACCTCGACCTGCTGGTCCTCGGCCCGCTGGCGCTGCTGCGCGCCGCGCTGCCCGCGATGGCCGAGCGCGGGTTCGGCCGCGTCGTCGTGCTCACCTCGACGGCGGTGCGCCAGCCGCAACCCGGCCTCGCCGCGTCGACCGTGCTGCGCTCGGCGACGACGTCGGCGGCGAAGCTGGCCGCGCTCGAGTACGCGGACCGGGGTGTCACCGTCAACTGCGTCGCCGCCGGTGCGACCCTCACCGCGCGGCGCCTCGAAGTGGTGCGCGGCCGGGCCGGCTCGGCCGGCATCGACGTCGCGACGGCGATGGCCGAGGACCTCGCCGCCATCCCCGCCGGACGAGCCGCGGCACCCCGCGAGGTCGCGGCCGCGGTGGCGTTCCTCGCGTCCCCCGAAGCGGGGTACGTCAACGGGACGGTGCTGACCGTCGACGGCGGCCGTACCGAATGCCCAGCCTGAAAGGGGCGCCATGACCACGTCCGGACCCGGCTTCGCGATGCCCGACTTCCTCGCGACCATCGGCCACGCCGTCCGCCCCGGCGGGCAGCGCCCGCTCGTCGTGCACGACGGCGAGCTCGAGGAGATCCCGCCCGGCGCCGTCCCGAACCCGACGTCGCTGCGGATCGCCGGGAAGCTGCCGACCACGACGTTCGAGCTCTTCCGGCAGGTCATCCCGGCCGGCGAGAGCTCGGACATGCAGCGCCACCACCACGAGACCGTCCACTTCGTCCTGTCCGGTGACGGGCACAGCGAGATCGAAGACGAAACCGTCGAGTGGACGACGGGCTCCTTCGTCTACACCCCGCCGTGGACGTGGCACCGGCACTACAACGACTCGGCATCGCACCCGGTCGAGTTCCTGACCATCGAAAACTCGCGGCTGCTCGGCCTGTTCGGGCTCGGCCGCCGCCAGAGCGCGGGCCTGGCGACCATCGCCGAAGCCCGCCACCGGGAGGACCAGTGACCACCACCGAACGCGCCGCCCCGCCGATCCCCGACCACGTCGGGATCTGGGGCGAGCTGGGCGAACTCGAGCACACCTTGCGCTACGTCGACGTGCCGCTGGACGGGGAGCCGGTGCGCACGCGCGTCCTTCAGGCGGGCGCCGGACCGGACCTGGTCCTGCTGCACGGCACCGGCGGGCACCTCGAGGCGTACGCGCGGGACCTGGCCGGGCTGGCGCGGGACTTCCGCGTCACGGTCTACGACATGGTCGGCCACGGCTGGTCGGACCCGCCGGACCGGCCGTACACGATCGACGTCCTGTCGGCGCACCTGGTGTCTCTTTTGGACACTCTTGGCATCGGGCGGGCGCACCTGTCCGGTGAGTCGCTCGGCGGCTGGGTGGTCGCGTGGACCGCCGCGCACCACCCGGACCGCGTCGACCGGCTGGTGCTCAACACCCCCGGCAACATCGCGAACAAGCCCGAGGTGATGGCCCGGATGCGGGACAGCACGATGGCCGCGGTGCTCGACCCCAGCGACGAGACCGTCCGCCGCCGGGTCGAGTTCCTTTTCCACCACAAGGAAATGGTCACCGACGAGCTGGTGAACCTGCGCCGCCGGGTGTACTCCCGGCCCGGGTTCGTCCAGGCCATCGGCAACACGCTGGTGCTGCAGGACCCCGCGGTGCGCAAGGACTTCGCGTGGGACCCGGAGTGGGTGTCGCGCGTGACCGCGCCGACGTTGCTGCTGTGGACCAGCCACGACCCCACCGGCGGGCTCGACGAGGCCGAACTGCTGCTGGACTGGCTGCCGGACGCGCGGCTGCACGTCATCGACGACGCCGGCCACTGGCCGCAGTGGGAAAAGGTCGGCGAATTCCTCGACGTCCACCGCACCTGGCTGCTGAGCGGGAAGGACCCGTCCTGATGGCCGAGCTCATCGGGTTCGCCGGCATGTCGCACAGCCCGTTCGCGACGCTGCTGCCACCCCCTGCCGAGGGCGGCCCCGGCGCGAAGTTCCTCGCCGACGCCGCCGTCGTGCGCCGCGCGGTGCAAGCGCTGGCGCCGGACGCGATCGTCGTGCTCGGCCCGGACCACTTCCACGGCAACTTCTACGACGTGATGCCGCCGTTCGTCCTCGGCGTCGAGCACGCGGCCGGGTTCGGGGACTTCGGCAGCACCGAGGGCCCGCTGCCGGTGGCGGGCGAGCTCGCCTGGTCCGTCCACAACGGACTGACCGACGCCGGCTTCGACGTTTCGCTGTCGTACTCGCTCACGGTGGACCACGGCATCGTCCAGACCTACGAGATGCTCACCGGCGGCACCACGCTGCCGATGGTCCCGCTGGTGGTCAACACCGCGGCCCCGCCGCTCCCGTCGCCGCGGCGCTGCGTCGCACTGGGCCGGGCACTGGGCGCGGCCGTGGCCGCGGCCGACTTCCCGGGCCGCGTCCTGCTGGCGGCGAGCGGCGGCCTGTCCCACTGGCTCCCGTCCAACGACCCGCGCGAGGTGGCGGGCGAGCGCCGCGAGTCCCTGATCCACGGCCGCGCGAACGTCCACGCCTTCGCGGCGGCCCGCGAACCCCGCGTCCGCGCGATGGGCGGCGACCCGGCCGCCCGGGTGAACACGGAGTGGGACCGGTGGTTCCTCGACCGCCTTCGCGCGGGCGACCCGGAGTCGGTGGCCGCACTGGGCCACGAGAAGCTGGAAGCACTGGCGGGCAGCGGCGGCCACGAGGTCCGCTGCTGGCTGATCGGCCAGGCCGCGGCGGGCACCCCGCTGACGTGGACCAGCTACGAGCCGGTGCCGGAGTGGATCACCGGCATGGGCATCGGCACCACGTTCCCGGTCGGCTGAGCACAGCCCGCATCTCGGCCGGCGGGCAGCAGCGGGCTCGCCGGATGTCTTGAATGAGTCATTCAGGTCGCCGGAGGTCCTGAATGACTCATTCAAGACATCCCGGGCAGGGCTCCGGCAAAGTCGCCTGCCCCGGCTCGCTTCACCGCCGGCAGGCGGAGTGGGCAGCTCGGGCGAGGTCGCGAATGAGTCATTGGCGGCTTCGGAGGTCCCGAATGAGTCATTCGCGACACCGCCTTCGGCAAGCCGCCGCTCGGTGCGCGGGAGGAGGCGCCCGGGGATCGGTGGCCCGAGCGTCGTGAAGGGGTCGTTCAGGACATCGCGGCGGACCGCGCACACGCGACTTTGCCGGGACCCTGTCGCCGGAGGTCCTGAATGACTCATTCAAGACATCACCGGGGGCGTCAGCGGTCGAGGTTCCAGCAGGCCTCCGCGTCGCTGAGGAACTGCTTGCGGCTGCCCGCCGTGAGCGCCTCCGAACGGGTCGGGTAGCAGTCCAGGACCGCGGCGAGGCCGGTCGCGTGGAGCACGAGGTCCACCGTGCGGCAGCTGCCCGTCACCACCCGCAGGCGCGTCGCGCCGGCCGCGTCGTGGGTCAGGCGGATCGAGCGGCCGCCCGCCACCGACATGAACGACAGGCCCGACAGGTCGAGGACCAGCGTCTCGGGACCGGAATCGAGCATCTGCACGAGCGCGCTGCTGAGCTTCGGGGTCGTCCCGGCGTCCAGCTCGCCCGACAAGGCGAGCACCACGACGCCGTCCTTGGTCTTTTCCGGGCGCACGATCCTGAGGCGCTCCGGCTGCAACGGAATGCTCATGACGCTGCCACCTCTCCGCTCGTGATCGAAGTCGTGCCTGGCACACAAAATCCGCTGGGAGGGTACCCAGCTCGCGTCGCGGTAAACGGGCACCACCCGGTCAGCGCGGCGGGGTGGTGCCCGTCCGTTCGTCGCCGTAGCTGAGCCAGGTCCCGATCGGGGCGCGCTGCCCGACGCCCGGACGGCTGTAGTCGCACACCCCGCCGGGGAACGCCGCCCGCAGGCGCGTCCGGTCCTCGGCGGTGAAGGCGGCCGGGTAGTCGCGGAAGTCCAGCGGCTTCAGCCGGCACTTCAGCACGTCCATGGCCAGGCTTTCCCCCGCCACCATCCGGGTGTTGGCCGCCACCGGGTACTGCGCACCGCACTGGCCGCTCGCCGGGTACGTCAGCTTCTCGGTGATCCGCGACGCGGCGGACAGGTAACACCCGTCGCCCAGGTCGGCCGGCCGGTTCGCCAGCACCTTCTGCTGGCGGCTCCGGTGCGAGCGGTCCGCGTCGATCGCGGTCAGCCAGCGGTCCATCGCGCCGAGTTCGTACGCGCTGGCGGCCGCCGCTTCGGCCGCGGTGGGGTGGTTTTCGATGATGACCTGGTTCGCTGCCGTGCCGTTGGCCCGCAGCAGCCGTTGCCGCAGCACGTACGACCACTCGGTGGTGTGGATGTCGTTGCCGAACCCGGCGAAGTCGAGGTCGGTCCGCTGGTCGATGATCGGCGTCTCCCGCAGGCCCTGCGACGCGGAGTTCACGATGCCGTCGGCGTACGCCGCGGCGAGCGCCTTCGGATCGGCCGCCGTTCGCTGCGTCACGGGCTTTCCGGTGTAGTCGAGGCCGCCGATCGACGCGTTCAGGTCGGCGAACTGTGCCGGCGTGATCGTGCCGGACTTCAGCGCGGCCAAGCCGTACTGCACGCCGGTGGTGTCCAGCGGGCTGCGCACGAACCCGGTCTTCGGGTCCCGCCCGATCTGGTTGACCAGCTGCTCATTGGAGTTGCACTTCACCCCGCCCGGGTTGGTGACCGGGTCCCACCGGGCCGCGACCGGGATGGCCGCGTTGCAGCTGCCGGTCGCGGTGGCGCGGCTGGCGAACGTCTGGTCCCACGAGACGCAGGTGTCGTAGCTCGCGAAGCCCGCGACGGCCTGCTTCTGCGCCGCGGTGAACGACGCGCCCGGCCCGGCGAAGTACCGGTTCAGCAACCGGCAGTCCGACACCGGGCCGCCCACGGTCAGCGGGTCCGGGAACGAGACGCCGGGGATGATGCCGTCCACGATGCCGGGGTAGTTCTCGGCGATGTCGTACTGCTGGATCGCTCCGCCCGAGCCGCCCCAGCCGATGGTGTGGGCGACCGGGCCGTAGGTCTCGATGAAGTGCTCCTTGACCATCATCGCCGCTTCGGCCGAGATGATCGGGCTGCAGTTGTTGTCGAGCACGTTCAGGGTGGACGACGCGACCGCGTACCCCTGGGCCAGGAACAGGTCGTTCACCACCCCGCCCGTCGACGCGCCCTGGTGGTAGCCCGCGTTGCAGCCGCCGCCGAACGTGTAGACCAGCTTCCCGTTCCAGCCTGGCTCCGGCGCGACGGGCGAGGGTGCGCCGTCGTAGAGCGCGGCCAGCTCGTAGACGGCGCGGTCGATCGTGCCGCGCTCGACGCGGACCACGTACGGCACCGCGCGCCCGCCGACCGTCGCCGTCGCGAGGTCCGCGGGCCGAGTCGCCGGGTCCGCCAGCGGCGCGAACGCCCCGGCGGTGGTCCGGTACTGGTAGCTGACCTGGGTCGGCGCGCTGCAGAGCGGCTGGGTGGCCGTCGGCAGGCCGAACGCCTGGGTTTCGCAGTAGAACGGCTGCTGCTGCGCGCCGGAGAAGACCGGCCCGGTGCTCGGGTGGTTGGTGACGCGCAGGTCCGCCCGCCGGTCCGGGCCGGGTCCGCTCGTCCTGGCGCTCAGGGTGTTGACGCCGTCGCGCAGGCCGGTCACCAGGCCCAGCAGGCTGCCGTCCGGCTGCGCCCGGAAACCCGAAGTGACGTCGTGGCCGTTTTCGCTGACGGCGACCTTCCCTGCCGGCGCCACGACCTTGACCAGGACCTGTCCCCCGCTGACGAGCGCGGGCCGCGGGTTCGACACCGTCTCGATCGTCAGCTGCCGCCCGGGCGGGGTGCCGGTGGCGGCCACCGCGGTCGCGGTCCCCAGCAGGAGGACGGGCGTGGTCAGGACCGCCACCACGACGGATGAGCGCACAGTACGGTTTGCCACCCAGCCACTCCGCTCGCTCGTGGCGTCGCGTCGTCGCGACACCGGGCAGCTGCCGGTATAGCACCTGCGGCCCGGCCGGAACAACGTCCGTTCCCCGGGGTCGCTCAGCGCTTCGCGGCTTCGAGGAACCGCTCGAGCTCGCCCCGGACGTCGGGCCCGGTCGGCTGGAACACGATCTCGGTGACGCCCTTGCCGGCCACTTCGGCCAGCCGCTGCCGGAGCTGCTCGCGGGTGCCGGTCATGGTCACGTCCCGCAGCATCGTGTGGCCGCCGGCCCGCCACGCCGCCTCGTCGGCCTCGCCCAGTTCCACGCAGTGTCCGGTGTGGACAGTGAGGTGCCGCCGCTCCGGCGGGGTCCGCTCCACCACCGCCAGCCACTCCGCGCCGCCCGGGAGTTCGCGCACGGCCTCGGGCCCGCCGAACTCGTAGGCGCCGTGGTAGGCCAGCGCCCACCCGGGCCCGGCCGCCTGGCGCGCGTGCTCGGTGTCCGTGCCCTCGTCTTCGTCGAGCACCGTGCCCCACACCAGGTACGGCACCCACGAGTACTCGGTCGCGAACTTGGGCAGCTGCAACGTCACGTACAGCCCGTCGCCGAGTGCTTTGGCCACCTGGTGCCCCTTCGGCCCCAGCGCGCCGATCAGGACGGGGACGTCGACGGGCCGGGCGGGGGCGTGCCCGGCGGGGTGCAGCATCCGCATCCGCGCCCCTTCCCACTCGACGACGTCGCCTTGGAGGAGACCGCGGTAGGCCCGGATGTAGGACTCCATGAACGACCAGGTGATCGCGCGGTAGCCCATGGCGCGGCGGCCGGTGAACCCGGTGCCGAAGGAGACCGCGACGCGGCCGGGCGCCAGCGCGGCGAGGGTGGCGGTCGCCGCCGCGTTGACCATCGGGTGGCGCAGGCTGGGCACCAGCACGCCGGGGCCGAGCCCGATCCGGCTGGTCCGCTCGGCGGCCAGCGCGAGGGTCATCCACACGTCGGGGCTCTGCTGCGGGGTGTCGTAGACCCACGCCCGCGCGTAGCCCAGTTCTTCGGCGACGGCGATGTGGTCCGGCGAATCCAGCGCGGTCGGGAAAGCGCACGAGACGTCCATGACGGCCCTTCCGTTCACTCGTCGGGATCAGGGCAGGCCGGCGTGCGGGACCTCGACGTCGACCGCGAGCAGCTGGGCCTCGCGGACCGGACGGCGTTCGTGCTCGGCGAAGGACGGCGCCGCGCAGAGGAACAGCGTGCGCCCGTCGTCACCGCCGAGCATGCAGGCGAAAACCCCGGTGCCGGCGTCGATCTCGTCGAGGACCTCGCCGCCCTCGGCCACCCGCAGCACGCGGTTGTGGACGGCGTCCGCCACCCAGATCGCGCCCTCGGCGTCGGCGCAGATGCCGTCCGGGGCCACTTCGAGGGCCTGCACCGCTTCTCCGACGTCTTCGGTCCGCGGGGTTTCCCCGAACTGCGCCCACACGCGCCGTCCGCTCAGTTCCCCGTCGTCGCCGATGTCGAAGGCTGTCAGCCGCCCGGCGAAGGTCTCGGCGACGACCAGCACGCCGCCGGGCAGGACCACCATGCCGTTGGGGAACCCGAGGTCTTCGGCGGCGACGGAGACGCTCCCGTCGGGGTCGACGCGGGTCAGCGTGGTGTAGCGCAAGGGCGCGCCGCCCATGAGGTCGAAGCCGAAGTTGCCCACCCAGGCCCGGCCGCGGTCGTCGACGACCATGTCGTTGAGCACCCCGGACACCACACCGGACAGATCGGCGTGCTCCGAAAGCTTGCCGGACTCGTCGCGCACCAGGACGCGGTGGTCCCGCATGGACACGATGAGCAGGCGCCCGTCGGGCAGGAACCCGAGGCCCGAGGGCTGCCCGGGCACTTCGGCGACGACCTCGGCACCGCCGCGGCCGTCGATCGCCACGACCTTCTCGGTGTAGAAGTCCGACACCCACAACCGGCCGTCGTGCCACCGCGGACACTCCAGGTAGGAGAAGCCGTCGAGCACCACGGCCGGCTGCCTGGCAGCGGTTCGTCCCATCGCGACCTCTCCTCGTGTCTTCGTCGACGTCGAGTAACTGAGCGCCCAGTTACCATGACCGCGGGACCGGGCAGGTGTCAAGCCCGGTCACCGAGGAGGAGAAGATGCCAGCGAAGGAGCGCCGTCGCGGCGGCGGGCGGTACCCGGCGGCGGCCGCGACGGAGCTGACGACCGCCCTCGGCCCGGAAACGGTGTCCGGCGAGTTCTGGGGAGAGCAGACGCCGCCGGTGCCCCGCGCGCTGCTGTCCGCGGCCGTGCAGTGCTTCGCCCGCCAGGGTTTCCACGCCACGACCACCCGCGACATCACGTCCGTCATCGGCCTCAGCCCCGGCTCGCTGTACGTCCACTTCGCCTCGAAGGAGGCCGTGCTGTTCCACATCGCACGGACCGGCCACGAGCGCGCCCTCGCGGCACTGGAGGCGCAGCACGACGACGGCGACCCCGCGCGGCACCTCCGGCGCCTGGTGGCCGCGCACGTGGCGTGGCACGCGCGCCACCACACCGTGGCGCGGGTCTGCCAGTACGAACTGGCGGCGCTCGCCCCGGCGCACCTGGCCGAGGTCCTCGACCTCCGCCGCCGGTTCTCCGCGGTGGTCCGGACCGCGGTGGAACGCGGCGCCGGTGAAGGCGTTTTCGACGTGCCCGACGTCGGCCGGGCGGTGCGCGCGATCCTGTCGCTCGGCGTCGACCTGGTGCGCTGGTACCGCCTCGACGGCACGGACTCCCCCGAAGCCCTCGGCGAGTCCTACGCGGAGCTGGCCGCCCGGATGCTGATCACCCGCGAGCCCGGTAGCGTGCCCACCATGGCTGCGTTCGAGGTGGGCGAGACGGTACGGATCACCGGCAAGACGATGACGGGCAACGTCGGCACGGTCGTGCACTTCGACGACAAGCGGGACAAGTACCTGGTGCGCATCGACGCGACCACCCAGAACTACTTCCCGCCGGGCGAACTGGAGAAGTTTTCCGGCTGACGCGGCCGGCCGTCACCCCATCGGGAAGGTCCGGCCCGCCCAGACTTCCGCCTCCGTGCGGCTCAGGTATTCGGGCTGGTAACCCCCTGACGCGACCACGACTCCCAAGCTGTGGAGCAGTTCCGCCTGCTCCTGCGACGCCACGCCGTACGCCCCGACCTTGATACCCAGCTCGTCCGCCCGCGCGACCAGCTGACTCACGGTGCGGCAGGCCCACTCCGGCGCGTCGACCGCCGTGACGCTCTCGACGATCGGACCGGTCAGCATCACCGCCGGCGCCGGAACTTCGCGAGCCGCGATCAGTTCCAGGTCCGGCAGGCCCGTGATGGTGACGACGAAAACGAGGCCGAGGTGGGCCAGCCTGCTCATCGACTCGAGCAGGTCGCCGCGCTCGTCCACCAGGGACGCCACGTCCACGCACAGCATCAGGTGGCGTGGTTCCAGCCCGTTCTCCGCCAGTTCCGCGCGGACGATGCCGACCAGATCGGCGTCGATCGCCATGCGCCGGGGCAGCGTCAAGCACACCATCGGCGCTCCGTCGCCGAAGCGCATCTGCCACTCCGCCTTCGTCCGCAACGCCTGCGCCAGCAGGTGCCTGCCCAGCGGCACCGTCATCCCGGTCATTTCCGCGAGGGGGAAGAACTCCGCCGACCGCAACTGCCCGCGCGCCGGGTGGTTCCACACCAGCGCGGCGTTGAGGGACGTCACGATCCGCGCGTCCGGCAGCACGACGTGCGGCTGGTAGGTCACGGTGATCTCGCCGAGCTCGATCGCCCCGGCGATGGCGGCCGCGAGCCGGTAGCGGTCGCGATCCGCTTCGCCGGACTCCGGGTCGAACACCACCCACTGCGCCTTGCCGAGCGCTTTCGCGCGGTGCAGCGCGACTTGGGCCGAGCGCATCAGGTTCTCGTGGTCGCCGCTGCGGGCGCCGGCCGTGGCGATGCCGATGCTGGCGCTCACCCCGATGCCGATTCCCGCCGCGTACACCGGTTTGGCGACTTCGCGGATGGCCTGTTCGGACAGCTCGACGACCGTTTTCCGGTCCAGGTCGCCGGACACCGCGATCGCGAAGCCGTCGCCGAACAACCGGGCGATGAACGCTTCGTGGTGCGCGAAGACCGAGCGCAGGGTGCCCGCGACGCCGCGGAGCACGAGGTCGGCGACGTCGGCGCCGAGGCCGTCGTTGACGACCTTGAAGCCGTCGACGTCCACGTACAGCAGGGAAATCGGGCTGTCCTCGGCGCACAGCGCTTCCAGCCGCGACCGGAAGTGGGCGGCGTTCGGCAACCCGGTCAGCGGGTCGTGCAACGCCTGGTGGTGGAACGTCTCCTGCAGCTGCCGCAGCTCGTGGACGTCCTCGAAGAGGAGGATCGGGTACCGGCCGTGGTCGCCGGGCACGGTCGTGACGGTCAGCCGGACGGACCGGGCACCGTCCGGCCGGGACCGGATCTCGATCTGGTCCTGCACGTCGTCGCCGGACAGGATGGCCCGCACCAGCGTGGACCGGTCACGGTCGCCCGCGCCCAGGTCGCTCACGCGCGTACCGACGAGGTCGTCCTCGCTGCCGGCCTTGGCCAGCCGGAGGAAAGCCGGGTTGGCCGCGCCGATGACGCCGTCGGGGTCGGCGAGGACGACTCCGGCCGGGCAGTGCCGGTAGAGCACGGCGAACCGCTCGTCGGCGGCCAGCGGACCTTCGGGGACCTCCGCATCCGGCGCCGGCACGGTCCATCCCTTCGGTCGGGCTCAGCGGTCGAGTGGAAGAAAGTACCACCATCACGCGAGGCCCAGGGTGCTGTCCCCCGAACGGACGCAGCCGACCCAGGGGCCGGTCGCCGCCACGGCCGTGGAGTGCCTCGGCGACGGCGGCGACCGGCGGGACACCGCCGCGCGGGTGTCCCCCGCCGGCGGACCCTGCACCCCGCCGGCAGACCGCGAGCGGCCGCCCCGGCTCGACGATCTCCCGGAGCCGGGGCGGCCGATCGGTGCCGGGCCGCCCGTCGGCGGCCCGGACGTCGCCTTACTTGTTGGTGCCGGGGGTGAGGACCTTGTCGATCACGAAGACGGTGGCGTTCTTCGTGGGGATGTTCCCGCACAGGATCTTCGCGCCGTTGACCGTCATGTTCTCCCCGGAACCCTCGATCTTCAGCTGCCCACCGGCCGCGTTGAGGGTGTCGAGCGAGCCGGCGGCCGCGAGGCCCTTGGCGTCGTAGCGCTTGCCGACGACGTGGTACTGCAGGATCGGCGACAGCTCGGCCGGCTTGCCCGCCAGCTCGTTGAACTTCGCGTCACCGAGGGCGGCGAAGGCCGGGTCGGCCGGGGCGAACACCGTGATCGACGGCGCGCTGTTGAGCGTGTCCACCAGGTTGGTGGCCTTGACCGCCGCCACCAGCTTGGTCAGCAGCGGGTTCGTCGACGCGGCCGAGGCGACCGGCTGCGGGCCCATCGAGTCCAGCGAACCCGGCGCGGACCCCTGCGGCAGCTGCGAACACGCCGGGCCGAACACGTCGGCGTTGGTGGTCATCCCGTCCCCGGCCGCGGCGGCGCTGGAGGACGGGGCGGCCATCGACGAGGACGGGGCGGGGGCGCTGGAGCTGCCCGAGGACGCGGTGTCGCTGCCGCTGCACGCGGTCAGGGTCAGCGCGGCGGCCGCGGCCAGGCCGATACCGGCAATACGAAGGTTACGCACGAGAATTCACTCCCATTGATGACGCGGCTGAAGGCGAACTGTTCCGATGACCGCCTCTGTTACCCGTCATTCGGGCCCCCGGACGGACCGGATTGGTCGATCGCGGAAAAAGATTTTCTAGGCGGCGGTGAAGGTGACGTTGTGCCAGCCGGTCGCCCCGTCGGGGACGGTGCCCGCCCGCTGGTCGGTCTGGGTGTAGCCGGACTTGTCGGTGGCCCGGCAGAACACCTGATGCACCCCCGCGGGGAGGTCCACTTCGGTCCACCACATCCGCCACGTGTTCAGGTTGACCTCTTGGGAGAGTGTGGTGGCCTGCCACGGGCCCTGGTCGATGCGGACCTCGACCTTCTCGATCCCGGTGTGCTGCGCCCACGCGACCCCGGCGACGCGCACCTTCCCTTTCTGGACGTTGGCGAAGCCGCGGTGGGAATCGATGCGTGATTCGGTTTTGATCGGGGCCTCGCGGGCCCAGCTGCGTTTGAGCCAGTACGCTTGGCGCGCGGCCCAGGTGGTGACCTCGATGTCCACGACCCATTTCGTCGCCGACACATACCCATACAGTCCGGGGGTGACCAGCCGGGCGGGGAAACCGTGTTCCAGCGGCAACGGCTCACCGTTCATCCCGATCGCCAGCATCGCCCCCCGACCACGGTCGGTGGCCGCCGCGACCGGTGTGCCGGAGGTCCAGCCGTCGACGCTGGTGCAGAACAGCTGCTCGGCACCGGAGCGCACCCCGGCTTCGGCGAGCAGGTCGGCCAGGTCCACGCCGATGAAGTTGGCCGTCGAGACGTAGTCGCCGCCGACCTCGTTCGACACGCACGTCATGGTGACGGTCCGTTCGACCAGCGGCCGATTGCGGATGTCGCCGTAGCTGTAGCGGATTTCGCGGTCGACCATGCCGTGCAGGCGCAGGCTCCAGTCTTCGGTGCGGACCTGCGGCACCGACAACGCGGTGTCGACGCGGTAGAACTTGTCGTTCGGGGTGAGGAACGGCGGGGTGCCCAGCTTCGAGAAGTCCGCGTCGGCGGGGATCGTCGGCGCGGTGCGCGCCGGGATCAACTTGCCGACCGCCTCCCGCGACGCCGTCGCGTCGCGGGCGGAGCTGATCAGCTGGCCGCCCAGCCCCGCCGCGCCCGCGCCGACGACGACTCCGGCGCCGCCGAGCAGGAACACCCGCCTCGAGGTGCCGGTCTTCTCCCCGCCGGTGTCCCGCCACACCCGCGGCGCGATCCGGTGCAGGAGCAGGAACACCGTGATGCCGACGACCAAGCTGGCGGCCGGCGCGAGCAGCGCCACCGCACTCAGATCGGGCCGCTCGAACACCGCGACCGCGCCCACGAGACCGAACAGCGCGATGACCACGGTCCCCGGGACCGGTGACCGTCGCGAAAGGACTCCCGCGAGCGCGGCGACGCCCACCATGACCACGGCCATGCTGCCCAGCAGCACCAGCTTGTCGTAAGTCCCGAACGTGCGGACGGCGAAGTCCTTGAGTTCGACGGGGGTGAGGTCGATGGCGCCGTTGCCCACGGCGAGGTAGGGGGAGGCGTTGACGCTGATGAACCCGGCCACGAGGTGCCCGGCCGCCAACGCGGCGACCAGCGCCAGCACCCCGCTGAACGCGGCGGCGAAGAACCGCAGCCGCGTCCGCTGCGGCGGGCTGGGGCTGTCGGGCGGGGACGTCACCTTGGTTGCGGCCATACCCCTCGTTCGGGGCCACAGTGCCGCCGGATGGGCGCAACGCCAAGACCGTCCGAACAGGTGACGGACGTTACCACCCCACCCGCCACGGCCCGGCCGACGTGCACAGCCGGGAAAGCGCCCCAATGTGGCATTGGGTGCGTCAGACGCACCGAACGCCACATTGGGTGCGCTGGACGCAACCAACGCCACATTGGGGCGCTGGGCTTTCGCCCGCTCCGGGTGACGCAGCTGCGGTCCGGAGCCGCCACCGTGGAGTTCGCCGCCCCGTCTCCGGAGGATCCGCATGGTGCGAACGACGCTCACCGACATCCCGGCCCGCCGGTCCCGCAAGCCCCGGCGGGACCGGACCGCGGCCGGTGGGCGGACGGAGCGCCGCGCCGCGCGGGGCTCCTTCCGGAGGCTCGCCGACCGGTTCGGCGCCGGCGCGCACCCGCCGCCGGTTCCCTGGCCGCCCGCGAGCGACCTCGGGACCGGCGGCACCCCCTTGCCACGCGCGCTCGTCGTGCTGCTGGGGGCCGCCGCCGCGGTGATCGTGCTGGCCGGTGTGCAGGCCGTCGCCTGGCTGGCCGGCCCGGTCTTCCTCGCCTTCGTCGTCGTGATCACGCTCGATCCGGTGCGGAAGTGGTTGCGGGACAAGGGATGGCCGCGCTGGCTGACCGTCACCGTCCTCGTGATCACCGTCTACGCGGTCCTGCTCAGCTTCTTCCTGGTCGTCGTCGTGTCCGTCGCGCAGCTGTCGGCCCTGCTCCCCCACTACACCGGGCGGGCCAACGAACTGCTGCACGACGGGCTGACCGTGCTCGGCCGGTTCGGCGTCGGCGAACCGCAGCTGCGCGCCATGCTGTCGTCCGTTGACGCCGGGAAGCTGGTCGGCTTCGCCGGTTCCCTGCTCGCCGGCGTCGGCGGGCTGGTCACGAACCTGGCGTTCCTGTTGGCCCTCCTGCTGTTCCTCAGCGCCGAAACGGCCTGGGCGGGACAGCGTCTCGGCCGGATCGCGCGGGACCGCCCGTGGATTTCCGCGTCGCTGCGCGGCTTCGCGTCGGGCACCCGGCGGTACCTGCTCGTGACGACCGTGTTCGGCGGGCTCGTGGCAGCGCTCGACACCACCGCGCTCGCCCTGCTGGGCATCCCGGGTGCCGTGCTGTGGGGGCTGCTCGCCTTCGTCACCAACTACATCCCCAACGTCGGGTTCATCATCGGGGTCGCCCCGCCCGCGCTCATCGCGCTCCTCGACGGCGGCTGGTCGAGCCTGCTCGTGGTGCTCGTCGTGTACGCGGGGCTGAACTTCGTGGTGCAGTCGCTGATCCAGCCGCGGTTCGTCGCCGGTTCGGTCGGTCTGTCCACTTTGGTCACCGTGCTGGCGCTGGTGTTCTGGACCTGGCTGCTGGGGCCGCTCGGCGCGGTCCTCGCCGTGCCGGCGACCCTGCTGGCCAAGGCGCTGCTGGTGGACGTCGACCCGCGGGCCCGCTGGGCCGAGGCGCTGCTTTCCGCGCCCCGCCGCGACGAAGGCTGAGAGCTCAGGTCAGGCCGTGCTGGCGGGCCACCACGACGGCGGAGCGCCGGTTGTTCACGCCGAGCTTGCCGTAGATGGCCCGCACGTGGGTCTTCACCGTGTTGACCGAGACGGTGAGGTCGGACGCGATTTCGTCCAGGGAACGCTGCGAGGGCAGGCGTTGCAGCACCACCTGCTCGCGGTCGGTCAGCCGGCCGGGCGAGGCGTGCGGGACGAGCCGGCCGCGGACCGTCTGCGCGAACCGGTCCAGCGAACCGAACCCGCCGGAGTGGTCGATCAGCAGGTCCCCGACGCGCGGCTCGGCGAGGGCGAACGGCCGCACCAGCCCGTTCGGCCGGGCCAGGGCGAGCGCGCGGTCGAGGGCGTTCAACGCCTTGGTCCGCCGGTGCGAGCGCAGCGCGAGCGCGGTTTCGGCCAGGCACCGGTCGACCGGGGTCGAGGGCAGCACCGCACTCGCCGACGCGGTTTCGCGCAGCACCGCTTCGGCGGCGTCGGTTTCGTCCGCGGCGAGGTGGGCGCGGACGCGCAGGACGGCGAGTTCGCCGCTGCCGGACAGCCGCTCGTGCGCCCAGGCGAGCACTTCCGCCGCGTGCAACGTTTCACCGAGCCCGAGGGCCGCGTGGTACTCCGCGACCGCGAACACGCCGGCGACCTCGCGCGGGAGCACGAGGTCGCCGAGCCGCAGCCGCGCCACGCGCATGGCCTGCGAGCCCGCCGCCGCGTCACCGTCGTCGAAGCGCACCATGCCGGCGAAGAACTCGCGCAGCGGTACCAGCAGCGGCAGGCCGCCGGGCACCTCCGCCGCGGCCGCCTGGGCCAGTTCCCGGGCCGCGGCGACCGGTTCGGCGCGCACCAGGTCGTCGTAGGCCAGCAGCAGGTGGCACTCGGCCACGCCCGGGGACCGGCGCCAGCCGTGCCGGCGCGCGACCGCGAGGGCTCCCGTGCACGCCCGGCGCATCGCCGGGTACTGCCCGCCGAGCGCGGTGGCGAGGGCCACGGCGAGTCTGCTGTGGAGCACGAGGTGGTCCAGCCGCCCGTCGTGGGCCAGGCGCAGTGCTTCCTGGGCCTGGGTGACGGCGTACCGGCGGGCGCCGCGGTGCAGCGACCGCCACGCGCGATCGAGGGTGACCCAGGCTTCGAACTCCGGGCACCGCGCCGCCGGCCGCCCGGCGCCCGGCAAGTGCTTTCCCGTCACCGACGCCAAGTGGCGGGCGGCGAGCGGCCACAGGTCGTCCGCCTCCGCCTCCTGGAGGTCGGCCGTCGCTTCCGCGAGCTTTCCGCGCTGGATGTGTTCCACCGCCGACGCCAGCCGCAGCGAGGGGTTCGCCGCGACGGTCTCGGTGCCGAGGTAGGTGAGCGCGCCCCGCACCGGATCCCCGTCGCCGGCCAGCGCCTGGCGCACGGCGTGGTCCTGCGCCAGCGCCAGGACCCGCGGCCGGCTGCGGCCCGCGACGGCGTGCCGGAGCGCCTCCCCGAACCGTCCTTCCCCGGCGTACCACTGCGCGGCGATCCCGTGCAGCCGCGGCACCCGCCGCGGGTCCCGCCGGGCCAGCTCGGCCCGCAGGAAACCGCGCAGCAACGGCGGGAGCCGGTAGGTGTCGGCCGGCGTGCGCACGACGAGGGCCATCGTGCGTTCGAGCTCGTCGAGCCTCGCCCCGGCGTCCGCCCGGCCCGACAGGCGGACCGCGAGGGTCGCTCCGACCGCGTCGCAGACACTGGTGCACAGCAGGAGATCCGCCGTCTCCGAAGGCAGTCGCGAGAGCACTTCGTCGGCGAAGAACCGCGCCACGGCCCGCTCGTCGCCGGTGACGGAAGAGACGAGGGCGTCCGCGTCTTCCGCTTCGCGCAACGACACCGCGGCCCAGCCGAGTGCCGCGGCCCAGCCCGCCGTCCGGTCGGTGAGCTCCCGGACGCGGTCGTCGCCCACCTCGCCACCGGTGGCCCGCAGCAGGCTCGCCGTTTCCTTGGCGGTGAACCGGAGTTCGGCGGCTTCCACGCGGGAAAGGGCGCCTTCGACGTGCAGCCGGGCCAGCCGCAGCCGCGGTTCGACGCGGGTGGCCAGCACCAGCCGCACCCCGGGCGGCAGGTGGCGGGCGAGCGCGGTCAGCGCCGCCAGCGGCTCCGGGCGGGAGATCTCCTGCAGGTCGTCCAGTACCAGCGGCACCGGGTGGTCCGGCCCGGGGAGCGCGTCGTCCAGGTCGGCCAGGAAAGCCCGCCGCCGCCCGGGCGACGGCGGGCCGAGCCGGTGCAGCGCCGGGTCGCCGGACACCGCGGGACAGCGGCGCAACGCGCTGAGGATCGCCACCCACAGCCGCGACTCGTCGTTGTCGTCCTCGTCGAGCGACACCCACGCGACATCGCCACGGTCGCCCGCCCAGCCGGCCAGCGCGGTGGTCTTGCCCGCCCCGGCCGGTGCGCGGACCACCGTGACGGGCCGGGCGACGGCGCGGTCGAACACGGCCGCCAGCCGCGCGCGGGGAACGAAGGTTCCCGGGAGGCGCGGTACCACGACTTTGCCGTGGGGAACCGGCCGGAACGAAGTCGTTCTCGGATCGGGCACGTCAACCTCTCGGCGGTCGGGAGAATTCGCCCCGGCTCCGCGGTCGACGCCGGGCGGAGGCCACGACTGTACTGATCACCCGCGGCGGGCGACCGAGGTGGTTCACCAGATTTCGTAGGTGGCTTCGTCGCCGTGCACGATGACGGCCCAGATGACGAGGACGTCGAGGGCGATCACGATGACGCCCCAGAACGGGTAGGCGGACAGGAAAGCCAGCTGCGCCAGCGCGTTGAAGCCGGCGAGGGCGACCGTGACGACCCGCGCCCACTGCGCGCCGGTGAACAACGCGATGCCCGTCAGCACGACGAGCGCGCCGACGATCAGGTGCAGCCAGCCCCAGCCGGCCAGGGAGAAGACGAGCAACCCGGACGGGCCGATGACGTAGTAGTCCCGGTCGAACAGCGCGACCACGCCCTCGACCACGTTGAACAGTCCGGCCAGGACGGTGATCGCCCCGGCGAACCAGATCCAGCCGACCCGCCGGGACCGGGCGACGGCCCGGTCCGGCGGGAGGGGCGCCCGGGCACCGGCGGGTCCGGTCCGGGGCGGCATGGGTTCGGTCATGATCCCTCTTCCTCGTACGTCGACGGGCTGTGGACCCGGGCGATCATGGAGGGTCGCCCGGGCGGCGGTCCTCGCCCGCCCCAGGTGAGATCAGCCGGCCCGATCGAGGCTGGTCCGCGGCTCACACGGCGTGGGCGATGCCGGGCGACGGCGCCGGGGAAACAGTGCGGTACGACCACCGATCCCGGACTGAGAGGACATCATGGCCACCTTGACCGTGTGGCGGTTCCCGACCGTCGAAGGTGCCGAAACCGCACTGGATCTGCTGCGGCAGCTGCAGAAGCAGCAGTTGATCTCGATCGCGGACGCGGCTTACGTGACCTGGCCGGAGGGGCGGAAGAAGCCGAAGACCAAGGATCTCGGCTCCCTGACCGGCGCCGGCGCGCTGGGCGGGGCCTTCTGGGGTCTGCTGTTCGGCCTCATCTTCCTGGTCCCGCTGCTGGGGGTGGCGGTCGGCGCGGCGATCGGGGCGCTGACCGGATCGCTGAGCCACGTCGGGATCGACGAAGAGTTCATCGACGTGGTCCGGACCCAGGTCACGCCCGGGACGTCCGCGCTGTTCGTCATGTCGGAGGGCACCGTGCTGGACCGGGTGGTCGAACCGTTCAAGGAAACCGGCGCGACCTTGCTGAGCACCAACCTGTCCGACGAGGAGGAAGCCCGGCTGCGCGACGCCTTCGGCGAAGCCCCGCACCGGGAAGCGTTGTAGCTGAACCGATCGGTCCAGCGCGCTCGACCGCAAAGCCGTACGCGCAGGGGCCGGGCCGCGGCGACGCCCCCGCGCGCCGCCGCGGCCACCGGCGAGAGGCTCAGCCGGCCCGGGCACTCCCCCGAGAGTGCCCGGGCCGGCTGGGCGGGACAGCGAAGCCACGCGCCGAGCAGGCGGCGGACACCGCCGGGGAGATCCCCTCGACGCACCCGCCGGGCCGCCTGCGACCGCTCGTCGTCCGCTCCGCCATCACCGCACCTCCACCGCCCACCCTGGGGCCCACGCGGCGTCCGGTCGTCACCCGCGGTGGATGACTCCCCGCTTCACCCCCGGCGGGCGACGCCCCCGGAGGGTGCCACGTCCGACGATCCGTCCCATGCCTCTCACTGCCAAGCAGACCGCGGCACCGGACCGGCGGATCGCCCGGGCCCGTGCCGCTCGCCTCGCCGTGCCGGCGGCCGGCCACGCGGAGTTCCCCGCCACGCTCCGGCGCACCGATCCCCTCACCCTGCTGGCCCGCCAGGACGCCGACCGGGTGCCCGGTCTGCTGCCGGTGCGCTACGGCAGGCTGGCCGCCTCCCCGCTGACGTACTTCCACGGTGCCGTGCTGCCGGCGGCGGCCGACCTCGCCGCGACCCCGCGGACCGGGTTTTCGGTCCAGGCCTGCGGAGACGCCCAGCTGGCCAACTTCGGCATCTTCGCCGCCCAGGGCCGCCGGCTGGTGTTCGACTTCGCGGACTTCGACGAAACCCTGCCCGCGCCCTGGGAATGGGACGTCAAGCGGCTGGCCGCGAGCTTCGAGGTCACCGGGCGGCACCACGAGCACCCGGCCGGGCAACGCCGGCGCACGGTGCTGGCCGCGGTCGAGTCGTACCGGCTGGCGATGCACGGCTTCGCGCGCCGGACGCCGGTCGAGATCTTCTTCACCCCCGCCGATTCCCGGACGCTGCGCGTGGTCGCGGCCCACCGGCTCGGGCCGGCCGGGCGGCGCGTCGCCGGCGTGCACCGCTTCACCGAGATCCGGGACGGCAAGCTGCGCCTGGCCGCCGGGTCGCCCTTCGCCGTCCCGGCCGGCCACCTCGCCGGCGACGGCGACCCGGCGACGCTCGTCGACCGCCTCGGTGCCGTGCTTTCGCGGTACCGGCGCACGCTCGGCCCCGCGCGGCAGGCGCTGCTGGACCGCTACCGGCTCGCCGACGCGGCTCGGACGGTCGCCGGGCCGGGTGGCGCCGGGACGCGGTCCTGGGTGGTGCTGCTCGTCCGGACGGGCACCGGGGATCCGCTCTTCCTGCAGGTGAAGGAAGCCCGGCCGTCGGTGCTGGAGGAGTACACCGGGGCCGCCGTGCCGGGCGGCCCCGGCCGCCGGGTGGTCGCCGGGCAGCGGCGGATCCAGGCCACCGGGGACGTCTTCCTCGGCTGGGCCCGTGCCACCGGGTTCGACGGGCACGCCGGCGAGTTCCACGTCCGCCGGCTGCGCGACAGCCGGGACGCGGCGGACGCCGGGACGATGACACCGGACGTCCTGCGCGCCAACGCCCGGCTGTGCGGGTGGACCCTGGCCAGGGCGCACGCCCGCACCGGGGACGCGCTCGCGATCGCCGCCTACCTCGGCTCCGGACCGGTTTTCGCCGAAGCCGTCCGGGAGTTCGCGGTGGCCTGCGCCGACCAGAACGAACGCGACCACGCCGCGCTGCGCCAGGCGATCCGGCGCGGCCACATCGCGGCCGCGCCGGCGTCGTGACGCCGTTCCGGCCGCGGGAGGCACCGCGCGGGCCCGTCACCGGGTCGCGCGGTGCCCCTCCCCGCGGAGCTCGCGGACCCGGTGGACGGACGCCACGCGCAGCCCGAGCGTCTCCAGCGTGCCCAGGATTCGCGGCAGGCTCGCGGGGTCGGCCACGGTCCCGAAAACCACTGTTTCGGGCGGAACGGGTACGACGAGCACGTTCCGGAAATCATCGACGTCTTCGGTGGCCCGATCCGGAATGGCGCCCCAGCCCCGGAAGACGTAATTCACACCGGCCCGGAGACCGAGCAGACCCGCCCGGGTCACCGGGCGCCGCCGTCCCGCCGGGGCCGTCCGGCGGAATACCACGCGCGAGCCAGCACCACCGCGTCGAGCACCACCACGAGCGCGGACCAGCCGCGCACCGGCAGGAAGATCACGCGTGCCACGAGGTCCGCACCGGCGCGGACGCCGACCCGCACCTCGGTCACCGGCGACAGCGCGCTGAGCAGGACGGCGAGCCACAGCAGCACCGACCCGGCACTGATCCGGCCCGTCCGCAGCACGTCGAGCACCACGACTTCACCCGGTCCGAGCCAGAAGAACTGCGACGCGGCGAATCGGCGGCGCCGCTTTTCGGGGAAATCCTCTCGGCTTTTCACCCGGCACACGATTCTGCGCACGGCCCTCGTTTTCCTCGCCCACAGGGGGTGAGCCGCGCCAATGGCGTGGCAAGATCCGCCGGTTGCCCGAAACCGATCACAAAGGAGAATTGCGCATGCGCCAGTGCCGCGGTGCCGCGTCCCGGAGACGGGTTCCGAGAACGAAGATCACCGTCCCCGCCCCGCCGGCGGACCTCGTGTCACGGCCGCGGCTGCTCGGCGTCCTCGACGGGGCGAGCGATGCGGCCATGGTGTTCGTCGGTGCTCCGGCCGGCTTCGGCAAGACCGTGCTCCTCGCCGAGTGGGCGCGGCGCCGGGACCGCGAGGCGGTCGCCTGGCTGTCCGCCGACGCCGACGACAACGATGACCGGCTCTTCTGGTCGGCGGTTCTCGAAGCCTTCGGCAGCTGCGGCCGGATCCCGGAGGGCAACCCGCTGCGGCTGCTGGCGGTCCCCGAGTCCCCGAGCACGGACCTCGGCTTCCTGGCCCAGGTGGCCGACGCGCTCGACGCGGTGCCGGGCCCCGTCGTGCTCGTCATCGACAGCGCCCAGGAAATCACCTCGCCCGGTCCGTGGCACGGGCTGCAGGCGCTGGTCCGCCACCAGCCGGCGGGGCTGTGCCTGGCGATCTCGAGCCGCCGGGAGCCACCCCTGCCGCTGGGACGGGCGCGGCTCGCGGACCGGCTCGTCGAAATCGGCGCCCCCCGGCTGCGGTTCACCGCCGCCGAGGCGGAAGCCTTGTTCGCCGGCGCCGACGCGGCGATCCCGCCGGACCAGGCCGGCCCGCTCGTCGCCCGGACCGGCGGCTGGCCGGCCGGGCTGCGCCTCGCCGCGTCGTCCGCGGCCCGCCACGGCAGCCTGCGCGAGTTCGACACCGGACGCGAGCCCGCCGTGCTCGCCTACCTGACCGACGAAGTCCTCGCTTCGCTGACCGCGCCGCAGCGGGACGTGCTGCGGATGATCAGCATCTGCGACGAGCTCCCGGCCGGGCTCGCGCCGGTGCTGTGCGGCCGCGCGGACGCCGAAGCGATGCTTCGCGAGCTCGGCGAGCCCGCCACCCACGTCGTCGACTCCACCGGCACGCCGCCGCAGCACCGCGTGACGCCGCTGCTGCGCACCTACCTGCGCGCCGAGCTGCGGCGACGGGCACCGGACCGGGTCCGGACGCTGCACGCGACGGCGGCCCGCTGGTTCGCCGAGCACGACCGGCCCGCGCCGGCGTTGCTGCACAGCGTCCGCGCGGGTGATCCCGCCCGCGTGGGCGAACTCCTGCGCGAACACGCCGTCACGTTGTTCCTCGCGGGTGAGCACCACGTGCTGCGCCTGGCGCTCACCGTGCTCGAAGACCGCCGCGTCGCGGCCGATCCCCTGGCCGCGCTGATCTCGGCCGCGTTGTGCCTGGAGGCGGCCGAGACGTCGGCGGCCCGCCTCCAGCTGTCCCGCGCGGAGGCGGCCTGGCCGGACCGGCCGGCGGCGGAGCTGACCGTGCTGCGGCAACTGGCCTACGCCCGCCTGGCCGAGCTCGACCGCACGCCGGCCCAGGCCCTCCGCGCGGCCCGGCAGGTCGACGAGCACCTGGCGGCGGGCACCGGCCTGAGCGGGCTCGCGACGCTGCACCGCGCCGGGATCACCGCCGCGCGCGGCGAGCGCGAGCCGGCGCGCGAGGCACTGGTGGGCCTGCTCGGCACGGTGGAAGAACTCCGGCAGGACTTCACGGTCGCCCAGTGCCTCACCACGCTCGCCGAGCTGGCCGGCCGCGACGGCGACTACCGCGTGATGGAGACGCTGGCCCGCCGGGCGGAGGCCCGCCGGCCGCGGCCGGATCCCCTGCGGTCGGTCCAGGGCGCACAGGCGAGTGCCGCGCTGGCGTACGGCGCCCTGCTGCGCGGCGAGCCCGCCGAGTGCGTCAAGCACGCGAAGGAGACCGGGCAGCTGCTCGGTGACGCCCCGGCGCGCGCGGCCCGCGACCTGCGGCTCTTCGCGGAAACCCTGCGCGGCGCCGCCGAGTTCGAGCTCGGCGGCTGGCACGCCGGGCTGCGCCGGATGCGGCGGGTCCGCGGCCGCCTCGGCACCGGCCGGGCGTGCCCCACCGCGCACGTCGCGCTGTGCGCCGTCCTGGAGCAGCGCGCGGCCCTGCGGCTGGGGGCGGCCGGCCAGGCGAGGGAGACCGTCCGCTGGGCCCTGCCGGTCCTCTCCGGTTCGGGCGAGCTGCTCCTGATGCGCGCCCGCACCCAGCTGCGCCTCGGCCGCCACCACGCGGCGAGCACCGTGCTGCGCTCACTGGCGGACGACGGGACCCCGATGACGCTGGCGTGGGTCACGATCGAGGCGGCACTGGTCGGGGTGCAGGCCGCGCTGGCCGCCGGGGCCAGGGACCGGGCGGCCCGGCTGCTCGACGAAGCCCTGCGCACGGCCGAACCGACGGGCGTCCGGTTCCCGTTCGTCTTCGCCCCCCGCGAGCTCGTCGGCTTCCTCACCAGCAGGCTGGGCGGCCTCGGCACCGGCGAGCGGTTCGCGGGCGAGATCCTCGCCCTGCGGCGCCGGCTGCACACCCCGCCGATGCCCGCGCCGCTGACCGAGCGCGAACGCAGCGTCCTGCGCCTCCTGCCGACGCAGCGGTCGATCGACGAGATCGCCCAGGACCTGACCGTCTCGCCCAACACCGTCAAGACCCACGTCCGCGGCATCTACGCGAAGCTCGACGTCCGCAGCCGACGCGAGGCGGTGGCGATCGCCCAGGCCCGCGGACTGCTCGACGCGGAGGTCGCCGACTTCACGGTCTGACCCCCAGCGCCCCAATGTGGCATTGGGTGCGTCAGACGCACCCAATGTGGCGTTCGGTGCGTTGGACGCACCGAACGCCACATTGGGGCGCATCGAGCGGGCGACCCACCCGGTTGGGGTGAGGCGTGCGGGCCGCGGATCCGGTCGAGTGGGCCGGGCACGTGCGAGCGTGCCTGGCCCCCGATCCCGGACGAGGAGATGTCATGGCCCTGGCGAGCGCGGAGTACCCGTTTCTCGATCTCATGGGGACGATGCTGGTGTTCTTCTGCTGGATCGCCTGGTTCTGGCTGCTGTTCGTGGCCTTCGGCGACCTGTACCGCCGCACCGACGTGTCCGGCTGGGCCAAGGCGGGGTGGACGGTGCTGGTGATCGTGCTGCCGATCATCGGCGTCCTGCTCTACCTCGGCACCCAGGGACGGCACCTCGTGGAGCGGCAGCGGGCGCGAGAAGTCGCCGCGCGGCACCAGTTCGACGACTACGTGCGCTCGGTGTCCACATCGGACAAGACCAGCGCGGCACAGATCGCCGAAGCCCGGCGGCTGCTGGAAGACGGCATCATCGACGACGCGGAATACCGCGTGCTCAAGCAGAAGGCCCTCGCGCGTTGACCGCGGCGCGGCGGTGGCGGTTCGTCCACCTCGCGGTGCTCCGGCCGGTGCTGACGGTCACCGCGCTCGTCTGCCTCTACTACCTGCTGCCGGTCGACCAGGCCCTGCGGCCGTGGACGGCGGCCGTCTTCGCGGCCGGTCTCGCGCTCGTGGCCCTGCTGGTCGTCGGCGAGGTGCGGATGATCCTGCGCTCGCCGTTCCCCGCCTGGCAGGGCGTCCAAGCCCTCGCTCTCGTCGTCCCGCTGTTCCTGCTGCTGTTCGCCGACGGCTACTACGTCCTCGCGCTCAACCGGGCGGGTTCCTTCAGCACGAGCCTGACGAGGACCGACGCGCTGTACTTCGCGGTCACGGTCTTCACCACGGTGGGCTTCGGGGACATCACCCCGGTTTCCGCCGCCGCCCGGGTGCTGGTGACCCTGCAGATGGTCACCGACCTGGTGGTGCTGGGCGTGGTGCTGCGCGTGATCGTGACCGCCGTGCGTCGTTCGTCCACAAAGGACGGCTCAGTCCGGCGCCGGCAGCCGCAGGGCCGCGATGAGCCCGGCCACCGCCGCGACGCCCAGCGTGGCGAGGGAGAGCGCGAAGGAACGGCCGCCGAGGTGGGGCGTGCCGGCCAGGACGGACCCGGCCAGCGCGGTCCCCACCGACGAGCCCAGGTTCGACACGCTGCGCGACACCCCCGAGATGTCGCCCTGGGCCGAGTCCGGGAACCGGGATTGCACCAGGTTCACCGACGCCGTCAGCATGATCCCGACGCCGGCGCCGAGCAGGAACAGGCCGGGCACCGTACTCGCCACGCCGGAGTCGGCCCGGACCAGCAGGAGCAGCAGGGCCAGCCCCGCGACGGTGACGACGAAACCGGCGCGGACGAGCCCGCGCTGGGAGTGCCGCCGCGCCAGCCGGCCCGCGGCCGCCGAGGCACCCAGGATGCCGACGGTCGCGGGGGTCAGCACCAGCCCGGTTTCGATCGCGTCGTAACCGCGAACCTCCTGCAGGTACACCGCCACGACGAAGAACGACCCCTGCAGGACGAGCCACTGGACGTGCTGGGTCGACAGCCCGAGCCGCGTGACGCGGTCCCGGAAGAGCCCGGCGGGCACCAGCGGTTCCCGGCCCGCCCGCTCGCGCGCGCGGACGTGCGCGAAGAACACCGCGAGGAACCCGGCACCGATCCCGGCGAACAGCCACACCGGGGAGACGCCGCCGGCCCGCAGCAGGACGACCCCGCCGACGGCGAAGTCCGCGCGTGAGACCAGCCAGCCGTAGGTGCCCGCCTGCAGGACGCCGAAGACGACGAAGAACAGGCCGGCAGCCGAAAGGATCGCTCCGGCGACGTCGAACCGCTGCTCGCGCGGCGGCGCGGGCGGCTCGGTGATCCGCAGGGCCAGCACGACGATCAGGCCGACCAGCAGCACCTGCAGGAGGAACGACGCGCGCCACCCGAGCCACGTCGTGACCAGGCCACCGACGAGCGGCCCGGCCGCGGCCCCGAGCGCGCCCGCGCCGCTGACCACGCCGAAGGCACGCGCCCTCGCCTCGAGGCCGGGGCTGGTCACGGTGACCAGGATGTAGATCGGCGGGATCATCAGCGCCGACCCGATCCCTTCCAGCAGCGAATAACCGAAGATCAGCAGCCCCGGTCCGTGCGCCGCCGACGCGAGCAGCGCGCCGGAGCCGTAGACGGCCAGCCCGGCCAGGAAGCAGCGCTTGCGGCCCAGCAGGTCGCTCAGCTTGCTGCCCGGCACCATGAGCGACGCCATGGTCAGGGTGAACACCGTGATCGCCGTCTGCACGCCGAGCACGGTCGTGCCGAGATCCGCGGCGATGGCGCTCACGGCCACGGTCATCGTGGTGGCCGCGTAACTCGCGACGAACTGGGCCAAAGCCAGTGGCAGCACGATCATCGGCGGGCCTTCCTGCTCGGGTGCCGCCCACCGTGGCGTGGCCGGGGCCGGACCACCTCACCCCGCGGGGATGAGGCAGCCGCCGCCCGCTCCGGCGACGGTGCAGGCGACCCCCTTGGAGGAACGATGACCGAGACCACGATCGCCGAGCACGGGCTGATCGGCGACCTGCAGACCGCCGCGCTGGTGACGACCGACGGCTCGATCGACTGGTTCTGCACCCCGCGGTTCGATTCGCCGTCGGTCTTCGGCGCCCTGCTCGACGACGAGCGCGGCGGCCGGTTCCGCGTCCGCCCGGCCGGCGCCTGCGCGAGCTCCCAGATGTACCACCCGGACACCGCGGTGCTGATCACCCGGTTCTCCGGCCCGGACGGCATCGGCGAGGTGGTCGACTTCATGCCGCCGTGCGGCCCCACCGCCACCACCGAGCACCGGATCGCCCGGCTCATCCGCTGCGTCCGCGGCCGGATGACGTTCGACGTCGTGGTCGCGCCCCGCTTCGACTACGGCAGGCGGCCGCACCAGGCGATGCTCGTCGCGAACGGGGCGGTGTTCATCGCGCGCGAGACGTCCCTCGTGTTGCACGCCGTTCGCGAACCCGGCGACGAGCACCTCGCCGAGGCCCGTGTCGAAGGCGGTGACGTGCACCTGCGGCTGGCCCTCACCGCGGGCCAGGTCCGCGGGGTCGTGCTCGAGACCGACGCCGCCGAGCCCCCGCGCGAACTGCGCGTCGCCGAGTTCGAGGCGCTCTTCCGGTCCACTGTGGACTGGTGGCGCGGGTGGCTCGCGGGCTCCACCTACCGCGGCCGCTGGCGGGAGATCGTGGCCCGCTCGGCGATCACGCTCAAGCTGCTCACGTACGCGCCGACCGGCGGGCTGGTCGCCGCGCCCACCCTCGGGCTGCCCGAACAGCTCGGCGGGGAACGCAACTGGGACTACCGCTACACCTGGGTCCGGGACGCGTCCTTTTCGGTCTCGGCGCTGCTCTCGCTCGGGTTCGCCGAGGAGGCCGCCCGGTTCGGGAGCTGGCTGGGCGACCGCATCCGCGAAGGCGGCGGCGGGGCCGGCGGGCCGCTCGCCGTGCTGTACCGGGTGGACGGGACGTCGGACCTGCGCGAGGAGAGCCTCGCGCACTGGTCGGGGTACCGCGGGTCGAGCCCGGTCCGGATCGGCAACGACGCGGCCGGGCAGGTGCAGCTCGACATCTACGGCGAAGCGCTCGACAGTGTTTTCGCCGCCGACCGGGCGGGGTTCGAGCTCCCCGACCAGGGCTGGACCGCCGTCCGCGCGGCACTGGACTGGCTCGGCGAACACTGGGACCAGCCCGAAGAAGGCATCTGGGAGACCCGGGCCGGCCGCCGCCGCTTCACCTACGGCCGCCTGATGAGCTGGGTCGCGTTCGACCGCGGCATCCGGCTGGCGAGCACCCACGGCCGTCCCGCGCCGATCGAGAACTGGACCTGGCAGCGCGACAGCATCTACGCCCAGATCCTGAGCCGCGGCTGGCACCCGACGCGCAACGCGTTCGTCCAGCACGACACGAGCGACGAACTGGACGCGGCCCTGCTCCGCATGCCCCGCACCGGTTTTCTCCCGGCCACCGACCCGCTGTGGCTTTCCACCCTCGACGCGATCCAGACCGACCTGGTGACCGACAGCCTGGTCTACCGCTACAACCCGGCCGCGTCCCCGGACGGCCTCGCCGGCTCCGAAGGCACGTTTTCGTTGTGCAGCTTCGACTACGTCGACGCGCTGACCCGCGCGGGCCGCATCGAGGAGGCCCGCACGGCGTTCGAGAAGATGCTGACCTACGCCAACCACGTCGGCCTGTACGGCGAGGAGATCGCCCCGACCGGCGAACAGCTGGGCAACTTCCCGCAGGCCTTCACCCACCTCGCCCTCATCGACGCCGCGGTCACGCTCGACGCCGCCCTCGGCTGACGCGCGATCGACGAATTCCGTGCGGCAGCGGGTTTTGCCCGGCGATTCACCGGGCTAGGCTCGAACTCTCCGACAGGCACGCATCAGCACGGATCCGAGGGAGCCACCGACGTGGTCGAGACGCACGACATCGTCCGCCCGCCCGCCGAACTCAGCGCGGCGCTCGCGGCCATCGGCAGCGCGACGGCCAGCGGCGAGCTCAGCCGCATGGGTATTCGCAGCGCGTTCATCCGCGGCCCGGTCACGGTGACGCCCGGCGTGCGCGTGGCCGGCCCGGCGCTGACGCTGCAGTTCCTGCCGAAACGGGAGGACCTCTACCCCGTCGACGAGTACGAGGAACCGGAAAAGCAGCTGCACCGCCACGTGATGTACCACGCGCAGCCCGGCGACATGATCGTCGTGGACGCGCGCGGCGACATGAGCAGCGGGGTGTTCGGCGAGATGATGCTGACCTACTTCAAGGGCCGCGGCGGCCTCGGCGTGGTGATCGACGGCTGCCTGCGCGACATCGGCGAGGCCAAGCAACTCGGCCTCGGGCTGTGGATCCGCGGCGCCACCCCGAACTTCCACGCGCAGACGGGAATCGTCCCGGCCGCGGTCAACGTGCCGGTGGCGTGCGGCGGCACGCTCGTCGAGCCGGGCGACATCGTGGTCGCCGACGACGACGGCGCCGTCGTGGTGCCGGTCAAGCTCGCCCCCGCTTTGGTGGAGCACGCCCAGGAACACGCGGAATGGGAGGAGTTCTCCCGGATCCGGCTGTCCGAGGGCGGCGACCTGCGCCGGTACTACCCGCTGTCGGAGGAGGCCCGGCCCGAGTACGAGCGGTGGCGCGCCGAACAGGGCCGCGCCTAGCTCCACAGCCGGCTGCCCCAGGCCCCAAGCGCCCCAATGTGGCGTTCGGTGCGTCCAGCGCACCGAACGCCACAGGTGCGTCCAGCGCACCCAACGCCACATTGGGTGCGTCCAGCGCACCCAACGCCACATTGGGTGCGTCCAGCGCACCCAACGCCACATTGGGGCGCATGGGCGGGCGCCGACGCGAAGGGCGGGGGCGCGCCTAGCTCCACAGCCGGTCGTGGCTCGACTCGGTGTCCCAGTGCTTCGTCTCCGCGAAGAACACCGGGTCGCGCGGGTCGAGGTGGCGGCGCAGCAGGTCCTCGTTGAGGTCGCCGAAGCCCAGGCCCGGGGTGTCCGGCACCGTGATCCGGCCGTCGGTGATCAGGGGGCCGGTGACCAGGTCGCTCCAGAACTCCACGTCGGCCGCGTGGTGTTCCAGCGCCAGGAAGTTCTCCGTGGCGGCGGCCAGGTGCACGCACGCCATCGTCGCGATCGGGGACGCCGCCAGGTGCAGCGCCATCGCGATCCCGCGCTCCTGCGCGTAGTCGCCGATCCGCTTGGTCTCGGCGATCCCGCCCGCCGTCGCCGGGTCGGGGTGGGCGACGCGGATGGCGCCGGTGTCCAGCAGCGGCCGGAAGCCGTCGAGCAGGTAGATGTCCTCGCCGGTGCACGTCGGGACGGCGACCGCCTCGGTGAGCCGGCGCCACTGGCCGGTCAGCTGCCACGGGATCAGGTCCTCGATCCACGCCAGGGTGAACGGCTCCAGCGCCCGGCCGATCCGGATGCACGAGTCGAGGGCGATGTGGCCGAAGTGGTCGGCGGCGAGCGCGACGTCGTAGCCGAGCACCGACCGCACGATGTCCACGTAGGACACCAGGTGGTCGACGCCCTTGGCGGTGACCTGGATGCCGGTGAACGGGTGCATCGTCGTGTCGTCCGCGCGGGCGCCCGGCGGCGCGATCAGCGCCCCCGGCACGTCCCACAGCAGGTCGACGCCCACGTCCATCTTCAGCAACGTGAACCCGCGCTGCTTGCGCTCCAGCAGCCGGGCACCCATCGCGTGCGGGTCCGGCACCGACGGCGTGTCCGCGTAGCAGCGGACCTCGTCCCGGAACCGGCCGCCGATCAGCGCGTACGCGGGCACTCCGTACGCCTTGCCCGCGAGGTCCATCAACGCCATCTCGACGCCGGAGACCCCGCCGCCCTGGCGGCCGTGGTGCCCGAACTGCTTGATCTTGCGGAAGATCTTGTCGACGTTGCAGGGGTTCTCCCCCACCAGCCTGCTCTTGAGCACGAGCGCGTAGGTGGCGCTGGCCTGGTCGCGCACTTCGCCGTAGCCGGCGAGTCCCTGGTTGGTGTCGATGCGGATGATCGACGAGCGGAACGGCACACCCTCCACAGTGGCCACCCGCAGGTCGGTGATGCGCAGCTCGCTCGGCCGGGACGCCGTCGCGACGTGCTCCTCGGTGATCATCCCTTGACGGCTCCCGCGGTGAGGCCTTCGGTCAGGAACCGCTGCCCGAACCCGTACATGAGCACGACCGGGATGCTGATCAGCAGCGAGGCCGCGGCCAGCTGCCCCTGCGGGACGACGTCGCCGAAGATCATCGACTGCATGCCGACGGGCAGCGTCTTGTTCTCGTCCTTGGTGATGAACACGAAGGCGAACAGGAACTCGTTCCACGCGTTGGTGAGCGTGAACAGCGCGACCGCGAGCAGGCCCGGCTTGGCCAGCGGCAACACGATCCGGCGGAACGCCCCGAACCGCGTGCAGCCGTCGACCAGCGCGGCCTCCTCCAGGTCGGCCGGGATCGACTTGAAGTAGCCGACGAGCAGCCACGTCGCGAACGGCAGGGTGAACGTCGGGTAGGCGAGCACGAGGGACCACAGCGAATCGTTGAGCCCGATCCCGCTCATCAGCTGGTAGAGCGGGATGAACAGCAGCGCGCCCGGCATCACGTAGGTGAGCAGGATCGTCACCGTGAAGCTCTCCGAACCCCGGAACTTCAACCGGGCCAGCGCATAACCCGCCAGCGCCGCGCAGACCAGCGCGATCGCGGTGGACGCCACCGACACCAGGATCGTGTTGAGGTACCAGGTGCCGAACGCCCGGCCGGTGAACAGGTTGGTGAACTGCTCGGTGCTCCACGGGGTGGGCCAGAGGTCGTCGGTGCGCGCGACGATCTGGTCGTCGGACTTGAAGGCCGTGACCGTCATCCAGTAGAGCGGGGCGAGCACGAAACCCAGCAGCCCCACGAGCGCGATCCCCGAGCCGCTGCCGGCGACCAAGCGGGCGGCGAGGCGGTTCCCCTGCGTGGCGAGCACCGAGACGATCCGGCCGACCACGGCGGCGAGCACCACGAACACGCCCAGCACGAGCGCGGCCTTCCAGACGATGTGCGGCGACGCCCAGACCAGCACGAGCACCGAACCGGCGACGATCACCCACGGCAGCGCCCGGCGCTGAGCGGGAGACAGCCGTCGTCGTCCCAGGTCGGCCGCGCCCGGCTGGTCGCTGCGGCGCATCATCCGCACGAGGATCACCACGAGGATCGCGATGATCGGCAGCATCACCAGCGTGACCGCGGCGCCCGCGCCCAGCTGCAGCTGCTGGATGGCCTTCGAGTAGGCCACCATCACGTACGGCGCCGTCGCGTCCCCCGGACCGCCCTGGGTCATCAGCCAGATCAGGTCGAAGTTGTTGAACGTCCAGATCGACGACAGCAGCACCGTCACGATCATGACGGGCCGCAGCCCCGGCAGCGTGATGTGCACGAACCGCTGCCACGGCGAGGCGCCGTCCACCATCGCCGCCTCGTGGAGGTTGCTGTCGATGGCCTTGAGCCCGGCCAGGAACGTCACCGTGAAGAACGGGATGCCCTTCCACACGTTGACCAGGATGATCGACGGCATCGCGAGCGCGGGGTCGGACAGCCACTCCGCGGGCCACTTGTCGACGAGCCCGATCGTGGCGAGGAAGGGCCCGATCCCGGACTCGGTGAGCAGGACGTTGACGCTGCCGAAGATCGGGTCGAGCAGCGACCGCCAGGTGAAGGCCGTGACGACCGTCGGGATCACCCACGGCAGCAGGATCACCCCGGCGAGGATCGCCCGCCCGCGGCGCATGTGGTGCAGCATCAGCGCCGCGATGAGCCCGAGGGTCACCTTGAAGATCTCGGCGTAGGCGGTGAAGACGAACGAGTTGAGCACGCCGTGGTGGAACAGGTCGTCGCCGATGAGGGCGGTGTAGTTGTCCAGCCCGACGAAAACCGTCTCCGCGCCGTGGCGTTCGGTGGCGCTGGTGAAGACCGAGCCGACGATCGGGACCAGGATCAGGCCGGCGACGAGCACCAGCGTCGGCCCGATGAACACCGCGGCGAGGCGCCAGTCGCGCCCGAGCAGCTGTTGCACGCGCGTGAGCGAGGACGACCCGCGCGGCGCCGGGCGGGCCGGCACCGGCGGCGCCGTCTTCGGGCGGACGACCGTCATTGCCGGTAGCCCTGCTGCTCGAAGATCTGCACGATCCGGGTGTGGGTCGCGGCGACGGCGTCGGCCGGCTTGGTGCCCTGGATGACCGACTGCATCATGTCGGTCAGCAGGTAGGCGGCGACGGCGGCCTGCTCGCCGGGGCTCGGCGCCTGCGGGAAGGCGTGCCCGGTGGTGGTTTTCACGGGGAGCGGTGCCCGGGTCTGCTCCCGCAGCGCGGTGAAGGCCGGGTCACCGGTGGTGTAGTACGGGTCGGAATCCCATACCTTGTCCCACGAAGGGTTGACCAGGCACGGTGCTTCCTTCGCGACCGCGAGCAGGGCGCTCCCGCCGGCCATGAACTTGGCGACCACCTTGGCGAGGTCGGGGTTCTTCGCCCCCTTGAACACGACGAACGAGTTGGACTCGCCGAACGCGAGCGGCCGGTCGAGCGCCGGCCCGGAGGCGCCGTTGAACACGTGCGTGTTGGCGTAGACGGGGTTCTTCTTGGTCTTCGAGTCGGCGTAGACGCTGAACTGGTTGAGCGTCAGCCCGAGGATCTGGGCCAGCCAGTTCTCGTTGTTGCTCGAGTCGGTCCAGCTGCCGATCCCCGGCGGCAGCATCGGCTTGTACTTCGGGTTCGTGTAGATGTCGCCGATGAACGTGACGGCGGCGACGGTCTCCGGCGAGTTGAACACCACCTTCGTGCCGGTGTTGTCGGCGATCGCTCCGCCGTAGACGTTGATGACGTTCTGGATGAAGCCGTTGGCGTCGCCGGAGCGGTTCACCGTGAGGCCCCAGCCGTACCGCTTCTTCGCCGGGTCGGACACCGCCAATGCGTTGTCGCGCAACTCTTCCCACGTGTAGTAGGGCTTCAGCGGCAGCCCCTTTTCCTGGTACCAGTCCTTGCGCAGGTACATCCCGGTCGCGATGAAGTGGTACGGAATCGCGAACCAGCGCCCGTTGAACACGCAGTAGTTGTTCGCTTCCGTCGCCGGTTCTCCGTAAAGCGCTTTCATCTCCGTGACCACGTCGGTGACGTCGGTCAGGGCGCCGAGGTTGTGGAGCTGCCCGACGAACCGCCGGTCGCTCACGAACGCCAGATCGCGGTTGGTGCCCGCCTTCACCTCGGCGTCCATCTTCGCGACCATGTCACCGGCGTCGCCGGACACCAGGTCGTTGCGGATCGTGGTGCCGGTGGCCTGCGCGAGCACCTGCAGCGACTTGTCCAGCGCCTTGTTGGCGGCCTCCGAATACAGCTTCTGCGACAGCATTCCCACCGACCCGCCGCGCAGCGCCGCGGCCTGGTCGAGCAGCGCCTGGGGCACCTGGACGTCGACCTGCGGCGCGGGTGCGGGGCCGCCCCCGCAGCCGGCGAGGCCGAGCACGCCCAGCGCGCTCACCCCGAGGAACGTGCGCCTCGAAAGGTCCGTTTTCTCTTCCATGACAACTCCTCATACCGACGGGGCGGCGGTGCGACCGGCGGGGCAGCGAGGCGAGCGCCGCGCTGTGGATTCGTTCAGGCGGCGAAGGACGCCGTACTGCTGCTGCGTTGTCCGGGCAGCCCGTCGAACAGCCCGGCCGAGCCGCGGGGGCGCCACAGCGGTACCGGGCCCGCGCCGGGCACGGGGTCGAGCGTCAGTGCGGTGGCCCGTTCCGCGGAATCGAACGCCCGCTGGACGACCATCGCGTTGGCCACGCTCTGCGCGACGCTGCCGACCGGCCGCCCGCCGAACTGCACGGCGTCGGCGAAGTCGGCGAGTTCGGCGCGGTAGCCGTTGTCGCTGCCGCGGAAGACCGTCGTGTGGGTGGTGGCGTCGGCGCCACTGCGGGTCACGCGGCGCTCGGCCTCCGAACCGCCGAGCACGAGCACCCCCTCGGTGCCGTACAGCCGCATGTCGTTGGGCTCGGGCGGGATCGGGATGTCGGGGAAGGACGCGGTGTAGTTGCCGATGGCGCCTCCGGTGAAGACGAGGTTGAGCGTGAGGTCCGACGGTGCGTCGATCGTGCGGTTGGCCGTCTGCACGGCGCCGTGCACCCGCGCGATGTCCCCGCACAGCAACCGGATCTGGGCGATGTGGTGCACGCCGAAGTCGAGGTGCACGCCACCGCGGTAGCGCGGCCGCTGCCGCCACGGCGTGCCGGTGAACCCGCCCGCCCGTGGCACCGACTGGCCGGCGTGCCGCCACGCCATCAGGTGCGGGCGGCCGATCGCGCCGTCGTCGAGCAGCGCGCGGGCGTAGCGCAGGTCGTCGCGGTAGAAGTAGTTCTCCCCCACCATGAAGGTGCGGTCCGGGTGCGCCACCGCCAGGGAAAGGAAAGCCGCCGCCTGCTCCGCGTCGGCGCCGGCCGGCTTCTCGCAGAACACGTCCTTGCCCGCCGCGAGCGCGTCACGCGCCACCTCGTACAGGTGCGGGATCGGCACGGAGACCAGCACGGCGTCCACGTCTTCGCGGGCCAGCAAGGCGGTCCGGTCGGCGACGGCCAGGGCCGGGTCGACTCCGCTGTAGCCGGCGAACCGACGGCACTGGCCGGCGGAGGAGTCGGTGAACGCGGTGACGACGTACCGGTCGGCGAGCCCGCACAACGCCGGCCAGTGCAGCTTCTCGATCGCGAGTCCGGTGCCGATCAGTCCCAGCCGGATCGGCGGGATCGCGGGTGCTGCCATGCCTCGTCCGTCCTCGTCATCGGTTCCGGATCTGAGTCGTGCAGGGTGCTAGCGACGCTTGCTTCGCTGTGCCTTCTCCGAGAGGAGCGTGGAGTGGTTGTTCCTCAGGTGCTTGCGCATCGCCGCGCGGGCACCTTCCGGATCGCGCGCCACGAGCGCCTCGTAGATCTCCGTGTGCTCGGCGGTGGCGCGGTGCAGCCCGGACGGCGCCTCGTTGGTGACGCGCCGGCTGGCCGTGCCGAGCCAGCGGGCGGAGTACATGATCCGGTCGAGGATGCGGTTGTCGGCGGCCCGGCAGATCTCCATGTGGAACTCGTGGTCGACCTCGAGGTAAGCCTCGGGATCGCCCTCGAGCGCCGCCATGCGGCCGACCTCGTCCCCGAGCCGGGCCAGCGTCTCGTCGGTGATGCCGGCCGCGGCCATCGCGGCCAGCTCGGGCTCGAGCAGCGCGCGCATCTGGTACAGCTCCTGCAGCAGCTCGCCGACGATCTCCGCGGGCAGCCACTCGATCAGCAACGGGCTCAGGTAGTCCCACTCGGCGCGGGGCCGCACGACGACGCGGCGGCCCTGTGCGACGTCCACGATGTCCAGTGAGGCAAGGATCTTGAGCGTCTCGCGCGCCACCACGCGGGACACCCCGAACTCCTGGGTGATGTCGAGTTCCGACGGGGCCCGGCCGTCCTCGAACTCGCCGTTGACGATGCGCCGGGTCAGGTGGGCCGCCACCTGCACCGGAAGGGTCCGGACCTTGACAGCGTCCAGAGACTCTTGTCTCCTTTGCATGTCATCAGCTTATCGGACAAGTTGGACCTCGCGACAGTCCCATTCCTACCTATTACCCAGCGGCAGGAGAGCAATGCGGATCGTGAACGTCTCGACGGCGGTGGTGGCCTACCACGGTCAGGCCACGCTGGTCCGGATCGACACCGACGAGGGCCTCAGCGGGTTCGGCGAGGCCAACCCCGACGCGGGCGCGGGTGCCGTCGTCGGGATGATCGAGTCCCTGAAACCCCTGCTGCTCGGCGAAGATCCGCGCAACGTCGAGCGGTGCTGGGAAAAACTGCGCCGCAGCAAGGTTTTCGCGGGCGCGCAGGGCGGGGTGTTCGTGATCGCCCTGTCCGGCATCGAGCTCGCGCTGTGGGACCTCGCGGGCAAGGCAGCGGGCCAGCCGGTGTACCGGCTGCTCGGCGGAAAGTTCCGCGACCGCATCCGCCTCTACGCCGACTGCGGCGACGGCGACGACCCGGCGGGCTCGGTCGCCGGGTGCGTCGACCGGGCCCAGCGGATGGTCGCCGAAGGGTTCACGGCCCTCAAGTTCGACATCGACGACTTGGAGCACCCGGCCAAGGCCGACGCCTTCAACCACACGATCAACGCGGCCGAGCTGCGTTCGATGGTCGAGCGCGTGGCCGCCGTCCGGACGGCGATCGGCCCGGACGTCGACCTGGCCATCGACCTGCACGCGCGCTACGACCTGCCGAGCGCGTGCCGGATCGCGTGGGAGCTCGAGCCGTTCGACCTGATGTGGCTGGAAGAACCGTTGCCCGCGGAGAACGTCGACGCGCTGGTCCGGGTCCGCGAGCAGACGCGGACCCCGATCTGCGCGGGAGAAAACCTTTACCTGCGCTGGGGATTCCGCGAACTGCTCGAACGCGGCGCGGTGGACGTCATCGAGCCGGACGTGCCGAAGTGCGGCGGTCTCGCCGAGGCCAAGAAGATCGCGAACCTCGCGGAACTGCACTACGTCCCGTTCGCCCCGCACCTGGTGTCGACGCCGCTCGGCACGATGGCGACGTCCCACCAGTGCGGCGCGATCCCCAACTTCCTGATCCAGGAATGGCACGCGCTCGAGGAACGGGCGGTGTGGGACAGCTACGTCCACGCCCCCGACGGGAGCGGCTCGATCGTCAAGGACGGCTACATCACGCTGCCCGACGCGCCCGGCATCGGCGTGGAACTCGACATGGACGGCGTCCGGGCCCACGCGGTCGCGGGCTACGGGGTGTTCGAGTAGGCGCTCACGAGGGGGCGGCGATGCCGTCCAGTGGGGGCGCGGCGAGCTTGGCCGCGTCCCACCCGTCCCAGTGGATGACCTCCTCCGCGGCCGGCCGCCGGGCGGGGCTGAACTTCTCCCCGCGGGTGAAGGCCAGCGGCGTCAGGCAGACCTGCTGCACCCGCTCGAAAGGAATGCCCAAGACTTCGGCGACTTCCTTCTCCCGGGACAGGTGCATCGTCGTCCAGCAGGTGCCGAGCCCGCGAGCCCGGGCCGCGAGCATGAAGCTCCAGGTCGCCGGCAGCACCCCGCCGAGCATCGACGCGCTGGTGAACGCGGAGGCGCCGTCCAGCCGCACGCCGTCGAGGCACGCGATCACGATCGTCCCGACCTCGTGGAGCGCGCGTTCCAGCGCGTCCGCCGAGCGGGCTGTCCGCTGCTGCGTGCCGCTCGCCTCGACCCGGCCGATGTAGCCGGCCGAAGCGCGATAGGAGTGCAGGTAGATGTCGGAGTAGATCTCGGCCACGGCCGCGCGCAGGCGTTGTTCCCGCACCACGACGAACCTCGTGCGCGGGAGGTTCGACCCGGCGGGCGCTTGCAGGGCAAGGGATACGCACTCCCGGATCAGGTGCTCCGGCACGTCCCGATCCGGGTCGAGCCGCTTCCGGACCGCGCGGGTGGTGGCCAGCATTTCGTCGGCGTCCATGGACTGAACTAACTTCAGTTCGGTTCCCATGTCAAGCCTCACCCGAGGCCCGGGACGAGCACCGCGCGTCCGACGACCTCGCCCGCCGCGAGCCGGCCGAAGACCCGCGGCGCTTCCGCCAGCCCGAACTCGGTGGTACGCACCGGAAGCAGCCCTCGGCGCGCGAGCCCGACGACCTCGGCCAGCTCGGCGCGCGATCCCCAGAACGGCAGGCTCACCCGGGTGCCGGCGGGCAGCGGACCGGGCTTGGTCACCGGCACGACGCCGCCCCCGCTGCCCACGAGCACGAGGTCCGCGCCCTTGCGCAGCAACGACGGCGTGACGTCGGCGGTGCTCGGCGCGACGGCGAAGTCGAACACGACGTCCGCGCCGCGCCCGTCCGTCGCGGCACGGACCACCTCGGCGCAGGTGCCGGTGGTCGCGGTGTGGTCCGCGCCCAGTTCTCGCGCCAGTTCCAATGCCTGCTCGCGGAGGTCGACCGCCACCACGGTCGCCCCGGTCAGGGCGCGCAGGATGCTCAGTGCGACGTGGCCGAGTCCGCCGACGCCGATCACCACGGCCACCGCGTCCGCATCGGACAACCGGGCCAGCGACCCGGCGACGGCGTGGTAGGACGTCAGGCCCGCGTCCGCCAGCACGGCGGCGTGCGCGGGCACCAGGCCGGCGCTGGACACCAGCCGATCGGCGCCGACCACGACGGCGTCCGCCATCCCGCCGTCCAGCCCGAGACCGAAGCCCGCCGCCCCGCTCGCGTGGCCGTGGTCGCAGTACTGGGTTTCGCCGCGCCCGCACCGCCGGCAGCGCCCACAGCCGACCGGGGCGTGCACCACCACCTCGTCCCCGACGCCGACTCCGGTCACACCGGGGCCGAGCGCGGCCACGCGACCGCAGATCTCGTGCCCGAAGGTGAACGGCAGGCCGTACCCCAGCGCCCCCACGCGGTCGAGCACCGCCAGATCGGAGCGGCACACGCCGGCCGCCAGGACGTCGAGCCGCACCCGCCCGGGCCCTGGCTCCGGGGTCTCGACCTCCACCAGCCGGGCGGATCCCGGGCCGGTCAACCGGAACGCCCGCATCACAGCCACCTCACCCACCACCGCCCGCCGCGCCACGCAAGCGGTCGGCGAGCACCGCGGCTTCGCGGCGGGCCAGCTTGCCGACCCGGTTCTGCGGCAGCGCCTCGACGCGGAAGACGTACTCGGGCCACTTCCCCTTGGCCAGCCCCTCGCCGTGGAGGTGCTCCTGCAGGGCCGGCACGTCCAGGTCCTCGCGCCCGGTCACCAGCAGTGCCGCGACGCGCTCGCCCAGCACCTCGTCGGGCACCGGGACCACGCAGACCTGGTCGACCTCCGGGTGCCGGGCGATCGCGCTCTCGACCTCGGTGATGTCGATGTTGCGGCCGCCGCGGATGATGATGTCCTTCTCGCGGCCCTTCACGGTCACCGAGCCGTCCGGGCGGATCTCCATCAGGTCGCCGGTGGCCAGGAAGCCGTCGCGGGTCAGCCGCGGGCTTTCCACCGTGCCGCCGCGCGCGTAGCCCAGGAACAGCGACGGCCCCCGGACCTGGGCGTGCCCGGTGACCCCGGCGGGCAGGGATGCGCCGAGTTCGTCCACGACGCGCAGCTCGGTTCCTGGGAAGGGCCGCCCGTCGGTTCCGAGCCGCTGGTCCACCGGGTCAGAGGGCCGCGGCGTGGTGTGCCCCAGGCACTCGGACATGCCGAAGACGCGCAGGAACCGCGTGCCCAGCCGGCGTTCGGCCCGGCCGAGGGCACCGGCGTCCATCGGGCCGCCGCCGACCGTCATCGCGGTCATCGCCGTGAGCGCGCCCTCGGCGCCGGCCGCCGAGCCCATCTGCAGGGCCATGGTCGGGACGCACATCGTCCACCGGGCCCGGTGTTCGGCCAGCAGCCGGACCGCCGCGCCCGGCTCCCACTTCTCCAGCAGGAGCATCGGCCCGCCGAGCATGAGGGGCAGGTACAGGCCGAAGCAGATGGCCGCGGCGGACGAAAGCGGTACGAGCGCGCCCACCGCGTCACCGGGCCGCAGCCCCACCGCTTCGATCGTCCGGCGGCCGGCGTAGCGGAGCGCGGCCTCGCTCTGCACCACGCCTTTGGCGCGCCCGGTCGACCCGGACGTGAGCCCGACGACCACGCCCCCGGCCCAGCGATCGGCCGCGGCCCGCCCGGCGGCCGCGAGGTGCCAGCCGTCGAGGACGGGGCCGTCCGCGGCCGCGACGTCCCAAGTGGACAGTGCCGCCGCGGACGCGACGACGACGTCGGGCGCGATGTCTTCGCGGGCGGCGGCGAACTCCTCGCGCGTGCTGTGCCTGCTGATCAGCGCCAGTGTCCCGCCGAGCCGGCCGACCGCCAGCGCGCCCGCGATCGTGCGCTTGCTGTTGTCGGCCTGGAGCAACAAGGTGACCCCCGGGCCGGCCACGTCGGCCAGCACCTCGGCGAAGTCGTCCGCCGCGCCCAGCACCGCGGCCAGCGCGTGCGCGCCGTCCGCGTCGATCGCCACCACCGCGCCGGGGTCCGTGGCCACGCGCGCGTCGAGTTCCGCGACCAGTTCCTTCATCCCGGGAACATCTCGCGCTCGTCGCCGAGCAGGGCGATCCGCTTGCCGCGCATGGCGCCGACGTGGCGCACCGCGGCGTCCCACTCCGGGCTGGCGAGCGCGGTACGGGCCGCGGCTTCGTCGTCGAAGCTGAGCACGGACAGCCCGTCCCAGCCTTCCGAGCGGGGCTCGAGCGCGCTGGACACGGCGGTGTGCCGCCAGGCCCGCAGGCCCGGCAGCGGGTAGGTCATTTCGGCGTGCTCGCCGCGCCACCACTCGATGAACCGGTCGTGGGTCCACTCGGGCGGGCGAGCGGCGAGCAGAACAAGGTTGAACATCACTGCCTCCGTGGGGCCGCCTGCTTCAGGCCGCGCCGATCTCCAGCTCCGGGGAACGGCCGATCATCAGCGAGACGACGTTGCCGTCTTCGTCGAGCCTCGCGGCGGCGACGAAGGTCGATTCGAATTCCTCGCCGCGGCGGGTCTCGCCGAGGACCAGCTCGTCCCGGCCGCGCGTCGAGCCGGTCAGGACGTGGTGGGTGAGCACGCCCTTTTCCCGCTGGGCGAGGTAGCCCTCCATGGCCGCCCGGCCGCCCGCGAAGTCGGTGGCCCGGCCACCGCCGGTGCCGAAGACGATCGAGAACCGGAACCCGGGGGCGATCAGGTCGAGGATGCCCTCGGGCCGCGCCGAGTCGATCGCGGCGAACCAGCGGTCCAGGGTCGGGGCCCCGCTCATGCGGCACCGCCCGCCGGCAGCGGGAACAGGCTGAACTCCGGGTGGAAGAACACCTGGTAGCGCCGCAGGCGCCCGGCCGGGGAGATTTCGGCGGCCGCGGAGAACGAGCCGGTCCCGCGCCCGTCGCCCTCGGTGATGATCCCGTAGGCCATCTCCAGATCGCCGTCCACGCCGCGGCGGCGGACGACGTGCCGTCGTCCCACGGCGGGCCGGGCCGCGATGTAGGCCTCCAGGTCGGCCACGCCGGTACCGCGGATCTCGTTGCCGGGCAACGCGATCAGGAACTCGACTCGCGGTTCGGCCAGCTCGAGCGCCCGCAGCGGCTCGGGGCCGTCCAGCCGCGCGTAGTAGTCCTCGATGATCACCGCACCGTCCTCCTTGACGGACCGAAACTGACATGAAGTCAGTTCTGTTCTCTCGACTCTAAACAGCCGCGAACCGGAGAGCAAGAGCGCTCAGCCCACCGGATCGGCCGCCACGACCATGCGCACGCAGCACCCTTCGACGAACCCGGCGATGGCGTCGAGGTCCAGCGTCCCGCCGGGCCGGTACCAGCGCCACACGCCGACGATCATCCCGAGGATGCCGCGGGCCATCAGCAGCGGATCGCGGTCCGGGAATTCGCCGGCGGCGATGCCCCGTTCCAGGAGCTCCGCCCAGTTGTGCTCGATCTTCACGACGAGGGCGCGGCACGCCAGCCGCTCCGTCTCTTCCCGTTTGGACGCCCGCTCGTTGGCCAGCAGCGCGATGTTCGACTGCAGGATCCGGTTCTGCTGCACCTCCCACGGCGGGATCGAGCACGCGGCGGCCACGGCCGCCCGCAGCGCCGCCGTCGCGGTGGGGGTCTCCTTCGTCGCTTCGCGGAACGCCGTGTCGGAGTTGCGCAGGCCGAGCCGCATGATCGTGAGCAGGCAGTGCGCCTTGGACTCGAAGTAGTGGTAGAGCGCCGTGTGCCCGATCCCGACGCGTTCGGCGATCTCGGACCACTTGGTCGCCTCGTACCCGACCTCGCCGAACCGCTCGACGGCCACCGCCAGGATGGCCGGCCGCTTGGACCGCGGCCCGTCGTCGGATTCGGTCAATGACTCAATGCTCACGCTGGCTCCCTGGTACGGCGGTCACCACACTCTAGACGCTCACCTGAACCGGATTCAGGTCATTCGCCGGACCGCGTGTTCCGCCGCCGCCATGCCGAAGACGACGGCGGGCGCGAGACCGCCGGCGTAGGCGTGCGCGTAGAGGCCGCCGATGTCGGACCCCGCCGCGTACAGGCCGGCCACCGGACCGGTCTCGCCGAGCACCCGGCCGGCCCGGTCCACCTCGATGCCCGCGAACGGGAACGTGATGGCCGGCGCGACTTCGACGACGTAGTACGGCGGCCGATCGAGGGGCCGCGGGTCGTACCGGCGGCCCAGCCCGTCCGGGGCGCCGGCCGCGATCCGCGTCAGCTCGCGGGCGACGGCCGCTCCGTCGTAACCCCACTCCGGCGGCATCTCCGCGAAGTCCGCGGGCGACTCGGCGACGACGCACCGGCCGCCCCGACGCCGCGCGAGCGCGAATTTGTCCGTGGCCGGGGCGCCTTCGACGTAGGCGCCGACGCCCCACTCGCGGTACCCGTGGGCGTCGGTGACCAGCAGCCCGCGCGCCTCCGGCTGGTCGAGCAGCGCCATCGTGGTCAGGTGGTCGCCCGCGGTCTCGTCCACGAAGCGCTCGCCCTTGAGGTTGAACAGCACCGCGTGCTCGCTGTAGTAGAGGGCGAGGTCGACGAAGAGTTCCGGCTCGAGGGCGACGCCGGCCGGGATCAGGTGCCCGTAGAAGCCCCCGCCCCGGTTGGCGACCCGGCCGCCGGCCTGCCGGGCGAGCCGCAGTCCGTCCCCGCGGCTCCACTCGTTCGACCGCAGCGCGATCCGCTCCGCCTGGGGGTGGACGAGGTCCGCGCGCAGCCCGGCGTCGGCCTGGAACCCGCCGGTCGCCAGCACGGTCGCCGGCGCGCGCACCGACCGGCGGGTGCCGTCGGCGAGGAGCAGGTCCGCCCCGGTCACGGCACCTCCGTCGTCGACGCGCAGCCGTTCCGTGCGTGCGCCGGTGACGATCTCGCCGTTCGTCGTCACCCGCCGCCGGGCGGCGTCGACGAACTGGGCGGTGTCGAACTGGTGGCCGGTGCCGTGGCGCAGCACGGTGACCGGCGGCCCGTACGACACCCCGAGGTCGGCCAGCAACGCCAGCGCGGCCGGGAAGCCGTCGACGACCGCGGCGGTCAGCTCCGGCGCCCCGTGCGGGTTGAGCGCGTGCATGGCTTCGCCGGTCGTGCCGGTCCACAGGTACCCCGCGTACAGCGCGGAACCACCGAGCCGGGGTGCGCGCTCGACTACCAGCACCCGCGCCCCGAGCGCGACCGCCCGCGCCGCGGCGCTGAGGCCGGCCATGCCGCCGCCGAGCACGAGCAGGTCGGCCGCGTCAGACTCCGATGGCGTCGAGGAGGGCATCGCCGTGACTCCCTTCGAAGAGCACCGCGCTGCTCAGCGCGCGCCGGACGTGCAGGTGGGCCGAATGCTCCCAGGTGAACCCGATGCCGCCGTGGACCTGGACGTTCTCGTCGGCGACCCAGCGGTACGCCCGCCCGCACACGAGCGCCGCCGTCGCGGCCGCGCGGGCCGCCTCCGGCGTTCCTTCGGCGAGCTCGGCGGCCGCCCACAGCGACGCCGACCGGGCCGCTTCGACTTCGACGGCCATGTCGGCGCAGCGGTGCTTGATCGCTTGGAACGTGGCGATCGGCCTGCCGAACTGCAGCCGGTGGGCCGCGTAGTCCACCGCGGCTTCCATGGCCGCGGCCGCCCCGCCGGTCTGTTCGGCGGCCAACGCGGCCGAAGCTCGCAGCAGCACCCGCTCGAGCACGGGCGCGGCCGGTCCCAGCAGGACCGCCGGCGCGCTGTCGAAAGCCACGGTCGCCAGCTGGCGGTTCGGGTCGATCGCCCGGGCCGGACGCCGGCTGACTTCCGGGAGCGCGGCCTCGACCGCGAACATCGAGGGGCCGTCGGCGGTTTCCGCCGTGACGAACAGCAGGTCCGCCGTCGCACCCTCCAGCACGAGCACCTTCTCCCCCGAGACGAACCAGTCCCCGTGCGCGTCCGCGGCCGCGCGGGTCTGGCTGTGCTCGCGGTAGGCGAGGGTGGCGGTCGTCGTGCCGTCGAGCAGGGACGGGAGGAGATCCGTGCCGGGGGCGTGCAGCAGCACGCCGACGCCGAGCACCGCCGTGCCGAACCAGGGCAGCCGCGCCAGTGACCGGCCCAGTTCCTCGGCGACGACCGCGACTTCGCGGAACCCGGCACCCGCGCCGCCGCGGTCCTCGGGCACGTCCAGTCCGGCGACGCCGAGTTCGACGGCGAACCGCCGCCAGGTCGCGGGATCCCAGCCCCGTTCGGCATCCCGCGCGGGCTCGGTGTGCTTGAGCAGGAATTCGCGGACGACCGTGCGCAGCTCTTCGGCGTCCGCGCCGGGCGTGAGGCGCGGGCTCATACGTCGTCCCCGAGGACGTCGGCGAACCGGAGCCGGGCTTCCGCGCGCCGCGCCGGCAGGGTGTACGGCGGGAACAACCCGTCGTCGGGTTCCGTGCCCCGCAGGAGCGCTTGGGCGAGGTTGACCTTGTGGACCTCGGTGGCGCCGTCGGCCAGTCCCATGTGGAACGACTCCATGACCCACTTGCCGAAGGGCAGTTCCTTGGAGATCCCGAGCGAGCCGTGGATCTGGATCGCCCGGCCGGCGATGTCCGCCAGCACCTTCGGCATGGCGGCCTTCACCGCGGAGATGTCGGCGCGCACCTTCTTGTAGTCGTCGAACCGGTCGATCCGCCACGCGGTGCGCAGCACGAGCAGGCGGAACTGTTCGAGCTGGATCCAGGAGTCGGCGATCATCTCCTGGACCAGCTGCTTGTCGGCGAGGCGGCCGCCCCTGACGGTGCGGGAGACCGCCCGGCGCTTCATCATCTCGAAGGCCGTCTGCACCAGGCCGACGGTCCGCATGGCGTGGTGGATGCGGCCGCCGCCGAGGCGCGTCTGCGCGACCGCGAAGGCCTCGCCGCGGCCGCCGAGGAGGTTCTCCGCCGGGACGCGGACGTCGGTGTAGCGCAAGTACTGGTGGGTGCCGACCGGCTCCTCGTGCCCCCACACCGAGACGTCGCGGACGCGCTCGACCCCCGGCGTGCCGGCGGGGACGACGAACATCGACATCGACTTGTGCGGCGGCGCTTCCGGCTCGGTGACGGCCATGACGATGAGGAACTCGGCGAACAGGGCGTGGCTGGAGAACCACTTCTCGCCGTTGATCACCCAGGTGTCGCCGTCCAGGCGGGCCGTGGTGCGGAAGCCGGTGGGATCGGACCCGCCGTGCGGCTCCGTCATCGAGAAGCACGACACGATCTCGCCGTCGACCAGCGGCTTCAGGTACGTCGTCTTGAGGTGCTCGCTGCCGTAGTGCGCCAGGATCTCGGCGTTGCCCGAATCCGGGGCCTGGCAGCCGAACACCACCGGGCCGGAGTGCGTCCGGCCGAGCTTCTCGTTCAGCAGCGCCAGCCGCAGCTGCCCGAACCCCTTGCCGCCGAGCTCCGGGCCGAGGTGGGCCGCCCACAGGTTCCGTTCGCGCACCCGCTGCTGCAACGGCTTGATGAGCGCGTTGCGCACCGGGTCGCGCGGGTTCCAGGCGTGCTCGACGACCTGGTCGACCGGCTCGACCTCGGACCGGACGAACTCCTCGACCCAGTCCAGTTCCTCCTGGATCTCGGGATCGGTCTCGAATCCCCAGCTCATGGGGCGCTCCTAACGCGTCAGCACCGTGCAGGCGGAAATGCCCGGTGCGCCGTAGACGTGGGTGAACCCGGCACGCGGGCGGCCCGGGACCTGGTGCTCCCCCGCGTCGCCGCGCAGCTGGAGCACGTTTTCGTAGACCTGCCGCAGGCCGGAGGCGCCGATGGGCTCGCCGTTGGCGATGCACCCGCCGTCGGTGTTGACCGGCAGCCGGCCGCCGATCTCGGTGGCCCCGGCCTTGATCAGGGCTTCCTGCTCGCCGTCGGCGCACAGCCCGGTTTCGGCGAGGTGCATCAGCTCCGCGCCGGCCTCGGTGTCCTGGATCTGCGCGATGTCCACTTCGGACGGGGCGATCCCGGCGCTCTCGAACGCCGCCGCCGAGGCTTCGACGGTCGGTGACGGGGCCCGCTCCGAAGCGATCCACGGGGCGAAGACCTCGAACGAGCCGTAGCGCCGGCTGCGGAACTCGGCGGCGGCCAGGAACACCGGGCGGCCGGTGTGGCTCCGGGCCCGGTCCGCGCGGCAGAGCACGAGCGCCACCGCGCCTTCCCCGGGTGAGCAGTACATGTACTGCGTCAGCGGGTGCGAGATCATCGGCGCGGCGGCGATCTCGCCGGCACTCATTTCTTTGCGGCGCCACGCCATCGGGTTGCGGGCACCGTTGCGGAAGGACTTCTCGGCGACCAACGCCAGCACGGCCGGGTCGATGGCGTGGTCGTGCAGGTAGCGCTGGATCTTCATCCCGAAGAACTGGGTCGTCACCATCAGGCCGGTTTCGCCGTACCAGGACCCGATCCCGTGCTCCGCCGGGTCGGTGGCGAAGGCACCGCGGGGGTGCTTGTCGAAACCGATCACGATGCCGACGTCGTGCTGCCCGGACCGGATGGCGGCGTCGGCGGCGATCAGCGCGCTGCCGCCGGTCGCGCACCCGTTGGCCACGTTGATGAAGGGCAGTCCGGTGAGGCCGAGCTCGGACACGAGGGTGTCCGCGCCGCCCGCGGAGTGCGAGCCGCCGAACCCGAACTGCATGTCGGAGAACTTCAAGCCCGCGTCGCGCAACGCCTCGCGCGCCGCGTGCACGGCCTGGGCCCGGCCGGACACGCCGTCCGTGCGGCCGAACCGGTGCATGCCGATCCCGACGATCGCGACCTCAGGCATGATCGACCGCCACGAAGCCGACGGTGTAGACCGGACGCCCCTCGGCGTCGTCGCGGAACGGCACGAACATCAGCTCCACCTCGGTTCCGATTTCGAGCTTGGCGGGGTCGGCCTCGGCCAGCCGGGCCTCGACGATCAGCTGCCCCGGCAGCGCGATGTAGCCGACGCCGTAGGGCTCGTACGCCGCGGACCCGGTGTACGGCGGTTTCGGGCGGAACCCCTGGACGGTCCACGACCAGAGCGTGCCCCGGCGCGCCAGCGCGACCTCGCGCATCGCGGATCCGGTGCACCGGGGACAGCCGTCCTGCCGGGGGAACGTGTGGGCCCCGCAGTCCCGGCACTCGCTCCCCCGCAGCGCGGGTCCGTCGGGGGTGTCGAGCACGAGGGTGTCGTCGACGAGGTTCACGGCGCGGCCAGCCTTCCGCCGTCGACGGTCAGCAGCGAGCCGGTGGTGTAGCTCGCGTGCGGTCCGCACAGGTACAGGGCCGCGCCGACGATCTCTTCCGGCCGCCCGACCCGGCGTGAGGGCCAGGTCTTGGCCATTTCGCCGACCGCGGCCATGTCCCAGGACTTGCTGATGTCGGTGCGGAACGGACCGGCGACGATGGTGTTGACCCGGACCGACGGCCCGTATTCCTGGGCGAACCCGGCCGTCAGCGTGTTGAGCGCGGCCTTCGCGGCGGCGTAGGGCAGGTCGTGCGCCGTCGGGCGGCCGGTGGCCATCGAGGAGATGTTCAGCATCACCCCGCCCCCGCGTTCGGCCATCCGCGCGCCCGCGAGGGCCAGCAAGCGGAAGGGGCCCTTGAAGTTGACGGCGACCACCTTGTCGAACAAGTCTTCGCCGACCTCGGCCAGGCTCGGGTAGAGCGGCGCGATCCCGGCGTTGTTGACCAGGACGTCGACCGGCCCCAGCCCGGCTTCGACCTCGTCGAGCAGCCCACCGAGCCGGTCCCAGTCCCCGACGTGCGCGGCGTGCGCGGTGATCTTCCGCCCGGTCGCTTCGGCGAGCTCGCCGGCCAGCGCGACGCAGTTGTCCCGCTTGCGCGACACCACGGCGACGTCGGCCCCGGCCGCGGCGAAGGCGATGGCGATCTCCCGGCCGAGGCCACGCGACCCCCCGGTGATTAACGCGGTCCGGCCCGCGAGCGGCCGGCCGTTCTCGCGCACCCGCGCGACGGCCTCCCTCGTGCTGGTGCTCATTTCGGGACGTCCTTCCACGCGACGCCACGATCGGCGCGCGGTTCCGGCGGCAGGCCGCATTCACGCACCCGCGCGACGACTTCCCTCGTACTGGTGCTCATTTCGGGACGTCCTTCCCAGGCGACGCAGCGATCGGCGCGCGACCCAACGGCGACCAGCGCAGTCAGACCCGCGAGCGGCCGGCCGAATTCGCGCACCCGCGCAACGACTTGCCTCGTACTGGTGGTCATTTCGGGATGTCCTTCCACGCGACGCCACAATCACCGCGCGACCCAACGGTGACCAACGCGATCCGACCCTCAAGCGGCCGGCCGCATTCGCGCACCCGCGCGACGGCCCCCCTCGTACTGGTGCTCATTTCGGGACGTCCTTCCACGCGACGCCGCGATCGGCGCGCGGTTCCGGCGGCAGGCCCAGCAGGCGCTCCGCGATGATCGTGCGCTGGACTTCGTCCGAGCCGCCGGCGATGCGGTAGCCGGGTGCGCCGAGCACGTGCTCGGTCCAGCGGTAGCTGCCGTCGCCGAAGTCGGCGACGAGCCGCGGTCCCAGGATCGCCGCCGCGGCCTCGGAGACCAGCTTGAGCCGCTGGGCCCAGGCCAGTTTCCGCAGCGAGCCGAGCGGGCCCGGTTCCCGGCCGGCCTGGCGCGACTCGCGGTCGCGCTGGGCGGACACCGCGGCCACCTGCTCGGCCGCCCACACCTCCGCCAGCAGCCGGCGGACCTCCGGGTTGTGCACCCGGCCGAGCCGGCGGGCGTCGTCGAGCAGCTCGGCGAACCCGCCGCCGACGTCCGCGGTGGCCCCCGAGTGGCCGCGCTCGAAACCCAGGGTCGCGAGCGTGACCGCCCAGCCACCGCCGACGTCGCCGAGGCGCAGGGTGTCGGGGATCCGCACCTCGTCGAGGAAGACTTCGCAGAACGACGAACCACCCGACATCTGCCGCAGCGGCCGCACTTCGACGCCCGGCGAGTCCATCGGCAGGAGGAACGCCGTCATGCCGCGGTGTTTCGGCACGTCGGGGTCGGTGCGGGTGATCAGTTCTCCCCACCCGGCGAACTGAGCGCCCGAGCTCCAGACCTTCTGGCCGGTGACGACCCACTCGTCGCCTTCGCGGACCGCGCGGGTCCCCAGTCCCGCGAGGTCCGACCCGGCGGAGGGTTCGGAGAACAGCTGGCACGCCAGCGCGTCGCCGCGCAGCAGCGGCCGGACGAGCCGTTCCTTCTGTTCCGCGGTACCGAAAAGCTGCACGGTGGGTGCGATCAGCGCGGTGCTCACCGAGGTCAGCTCGTGCTGCCCCGGCGTCGCGAACTCCCGCTCCACCTCCGCGAACGCTTCTTCGTGCAGCGGCGTCAGCCCGGCTCCCCCGGCTTCCACCGGCCACGACAGGGCGCCGTAGCCGGCGTCGAACTTCGTGCGCTGCCAGGCCTGGAGGCGCTCGATGAGGGCGCGTTCGTCGTCGTGGGGAAGGTCGTGGAACACCGCGACCGACCGGCGTGGCGCGCCGTCCCGCCGGGGCAGCCGCTCGGCCAGCCACGTGCGGGCGTCCTCGGTGAATGCGGCCGGTACCCCGTTCATCGTGCGGTCCACCCTCCGTCGACGGCCAGCACCTGGCCGGTGCAGTACGTGGATGCCGCCGAGGCGAGGAACAGCAGCGCGCCGTCCAGCTCGTTCGGCTCGCCCGCGCGGCGCACCATCGTGTTGCGCTCGATCCAGCGCACGGACGCCTCGTCGTCGAACATCGCGTCGTTCATCTCCGTGCGGAACCAGCCCGGGGCCAAGGCGTTGACCCGGACTCCGGTCCGGCCCCAGTGCCCGGCGAGCTGGCGCGTCAAGCCGATCAGCCCGGCCTTTCCCGCCGCGTAGCTCGCTCCGCCGCGCGGGGCCGTCGAGACGACGCCGACGATCGAACTCACGTTGACGATCGACACCGGCCGGCCCGCGGCGGCGACGAGCTGGGCGAGGTGGAACGGCGCGACCAGGTTCGTGCCGAGCACGTCGGCGAACGCCTCGGAGGTCTCCTCGTGCGGACGCGCTTTGCTGCTGGTGCCCGCGTTGTTGACCAGGATGTCGACCGGGCCGACTCGCTCGACCAGCGCCGCGCGGTCGGTCGCGAGCGCGACGTCGCACGGCGCCGGCCGGATGCCGGGCACTTCGGCGGCGAGCCGCTCGAGCCGTTCCTGGCGGCGCGCGGACGCCCACACCGTCGCCCCCGCCGCGGCGAGCACGCGGGCGAAACGCTCGCCCAGCCCGGAGGACGCGCCCGTCACGATCGCGGTGCGGCCGGTCAGGTCGAAGAGCTCGCCGGGAGCCGGGACCTTCATCGCGGCTCCCCGGCCAGCAGCGCGCGAGCGTCCGCAATCATCTTGGCGATGCTCGGCGGCAGCTGTTCCTGGACCGGGTCGTGGTGCGCCCCGCGGCGGTGGCGGACGAGGTTGTGGCCCATGATCGCGGCCATCTTCATCCGGCTCAAGGCAGCGAACCACGCCGTCGGCCCGCTTCCCCGGCCACGGGCTTCGCGGTAGGTGTCCGCCAGCTCGGCTTCGGCGGGAAGACCGTCGACCGCGTGCCCGGCCCCCGGGAACAACGTTCCGTCGGTGAAGACCCCGAACCAGCCGAGATCGACCCGCGGGTCGCCGACGCTCCAGATCTCCCAGTCGATCAGCGCGGTGGGCACGAGCCCGTCGAACAGCACGTTGCCGAGGCGGAAGTCCCCGTGCACCAGCACCGGCTCCACCGCCGCCGGGATGTCGGCGGCCAGTTCGGCGATCAGCTCGGTCCCTTGCGGACGGAGATCTTCGGGCACGGCGTCCATCGTCCGCGCCCACTTCCCGATCTCCGCTTCGAGCGTCGTCACCTCGGGGACCGGCCGGCTCGCGGCCACCGAACGCTCGATCGCCCCCAGCGGAACCGAGTGGAGTTCACCCAGGATGCGGGCGGCGGTGAGCATCCGCGCCCGGGCCGTCGGCGGGTCGATCGCCCGGTCCGGTTCAAGCACCGGCTCCACGGCCTCCCCGGCGGCGAGGTCCATCGCGAACCACGCCGGTTGTTCCTCGTCCACGGCCCGCACGGCGGGGACGGGGACGCCCGTCCCCGCCACGGCGTCGAGGATCACGGCCTGGCGCAGCACGTCATGGCGCCCGGTGGCCCGCCGGCCCGGCGGGACCGCCTTGACGACGTACCCGGCTTCCGGGCCCCGGAGGGCGTAGGTCAGCCCGGAGCGACCGCCTTCCAGCACCGTCAACGGCCCGGACTCGAGGCCGAGCGCCGTGCGCACGCGGGCGCCGAGCCGCGGGTCGGCGTCCGTTTCCCCGTTCGATGTGCTCATCACGTGTTCTCCGGGTCGGTCAGCGGCCGGTCCACTTGGGTTCGCGCTTCTCCAGGAAGGCGGCGACCCCTTCGGCGGCGTCCTCCGAGTTCAGCGTGACCCCGACGGCGAGGTGCTCGAGGACCATCAGCGAGGCGATGTCGGCGTCGAGCCCGCGGTCGACGGCCATCTTGGTCAGCTTGAGCTGGAACGGGCTCTTGTCGGTGAGGTGGCTGATGAACTCGTCCACCGTCGCGTCCAGTTCCGCGGCCGGCGCGCTGGCGTTGACCAGGTCGAAGTCGTCGGCTTCCTTGCCGGAGAGGAGCTTGCCGGTGAGCATGAGCTCCTTCGTCTTGCGGATGCCGAGCATCCGCGGGAGCCGGTAGATCGGTCCCGCGCCGCCGAACAGCGCGCGGCGGATGTGGAAGTCGCCGATCTTCGCCGTCTCGTCGGCGATCGCGAAGTCGCACGAGATCATGACCTCGAACCCGCCCGCGGTGACGTACCCCTCGAGCACCGCCACGGACGGCTTGGACATGTTGTAGAGCCGGTCGCAGACCTTCGCCGAGACGACCGCGACGTCCATCGCCGTGCTCGTGCCGATGAAGTCCGCCTGCAGGCTGTCGAGGTCGAACCCCGACGAGAAGGTGTTCTCGCGCCCTCGCACGACCACGACGCGCAGCTCCGCGTCGGCTTCGATCTCGGTGATGATCTCGTCCAGGCGGTGGAGCATCGGGACGGTGATGCAGTTGCGCTTGTGCGGCCGGTTGAACCAGATGCGCGCGATGTTCCCGTCGCGCTCGAACTGGATGTCGTCCTCGACTGCCATGAATCCTCCCAAACTGAACTGACTTCAGGTCACCTTGACACGGCTCCTGCGGCGGCGTCAACTCCTACTTGAACTGACCTCAGTTCAGATCTATGGTGACCCCGTCGCGAAGGGCCGACCCCCGCGGCAGCCGATCCGCGAAAGCGCAAAGGAGCGCAGATGCCGACACCATCGCTTCCCGATCAGGATCGAGTGGCCAGACGAGCGGGTGTGGCCGCCGCGGTCGGGACCGCCATCGAGTACTACGACTTCGCCATCTACGGCTACCTGGCCGTGGTGCTGGCCCCGCTGTTCTTCCCCGGCCAGGACGGGCTGCTCGGCGTGCTCAGCACGCTCGGCGTCGTCTCCAGCGGCTTCCTGGCCCGGCCGATCGGCGGGCTGATCTTCGGCAGGCTCGGCGACCGCCGCGGCCGCAAGACCGTCCTGATGGCGACCGTGACCCTGATGGGCATCGCCACCACGCTGACCGGGCTGCTCCCGACGTACGCCAGCGCGGGCATCGCGGCCCCCGTCCTGCTGACCGCGCTGCGCATCCTGCAGGGGCTCTCCGCCGGCGGCGAAATCGGCGGTGCCGCCTCGCTGTCCACGGAGTCGGCCCCCACCCGCAGCCGCGGCTTCTTCGGCTCGGCCACCGCCATCGGCATTTCCCTCGGCCTCGCCACGGCCGCCGCGTCGGTGGGCACGCTGAGCGCCTTCACCTCGCCGCAGCAGCTGAGCAGCTGGGGCTGGCGCATCCCCTTCCTGCTCGCCGCGCCGCTGCTGGTGCTGGCCGTGCTCTACCGGATGCGCGTCGAGGATTCGCCGCTCTTCCTGCAGATGGTGCGGGAGCAGGCACCGCCGAAGGCGCCGGTCACCGAAGTGCTGCGCAAGCACAAAGCCGGCCTCCTGCGCCTGGTCGGCATCGCCTACTCGACGCAGACCACCGGCGGCATCGCCTCGGTCTACCTCCTGGTCCACCTCTCCGCGGTGCTGCACTACCCCCTGACCGGAGCCCTGTGGCTGATCGTCCTCATCGTCCTGATGCCGCTGGCGCTCATCCCGTGGTCGGGCTCGCTGAGCGACCGCTTCGGCCGCCGTCGCGTCCTGACCGCGGGCATGGCGGGCTTCGTGGTGCTGGCCGTGCCCTGTTTCTGGCTGATGCAGCAGGGATCGCTCCCGCTGGCCATCGTCGCCGCGCTCGTCCTGAACGTGCCGTTCAGCGTCCAGCAGGGCGTCATCTACGCCCAGTACGCCGAGTTCTTCCCGACCCGCGTGCGCTACACGGGCGTGTCCCTCGGCTTCAACGTCGGCGGCGTGCTGGGCACCGGGATCGTCTCGCTCGTGACGACCTGGCTGGTCGCCACGACCGGGATCACCATCGCACCGGCGTTCTACATCATCTTCGCCGCCCTCGTCGGCCTCCTCGTGGTCGCGACCATGAAGGAGACGGCGTCCTCGAAGCTGTCGGGCCGCACCCCGGACGCGAGTCCCGCCGAGACGTCGGCTTCGCCGTCGTGACCCGGAACCTGGACGGCCGGCGCCTGCTCGTGACGGGCGGCGCCGGCGGGATCGGCCTGGCCACCACGCGACGGCTCCTCGCCGACGGCGCGACGGTCGCCGTACTCGACCGGAACGCCCTCGACCACCGGACGTTCGGCGAACGGCCCCCGTTCTCCGCGGAATGCGACGTCGCCGCACCGGATTCCGTCGCGGCCGCCGTTTCGGACCTCGCCTCGCGGCTGGGCGGCATCGACGGCGTCGTCACGTGCGCCGGAGTCACCCACGGGTCCACTGTGGAGGAAACCTCGCCGGCCGCGTGGCAGCGCATGATCGACGTGAACCTGACCGGAACCTTCCTCTGCGTTCAGCAAGCTCTCCCGTACCTGCTGGAGAATCCCGCCAGCGCCCTCGTCACCATCGGCTCGGTGGGGGCGCTGGTGGCGGCGGGCCGTTCGGCGGCCTACGACGCGACCAAGGGCGGCGTGCTCGCCCTCACCCGCAGCATCGCCGTCGAGTACGCCGATCGCGGGCTGCGCGCGAACTGCGTGTGCCCGGGGCTCGTCGCGACCGACCTCGCGGCGAACAGCGCCGCGGACACCGCGGGACTGCGGCCGGACCTCCGCCCGACCGTCGCGGGCCGGGTGCGGCCGCCGGCGGCTCGGGCCGCGGACCCGGCGGAGATCGCGGCCGTCATCGCGTTCGCGCTGTCGGCGGACGCGTCGTTCGTCACCGGCGCCTGCCTTCCCGCGGACGGCGGCTACACCGCCGTCTGACCCCGTTCACCACCGAGGAGACCGAGTGCGACGATTCGAGAACCGCCGGGTGCTGCTCACCGGCGCCACCGGCGGGCTGGGCACGGCCATCGCCACCCGCCTCGCCGCCGAAGGCGCGTCCCTCGCGCTCAGCGACGTCGACGAGGCCGCCTGCGCGGAACTCGCGGACCGCGTCGGCGGCGACACCCTGGCGGTCGCGCTCGACGTCGCCGACGAAGACGCCTGGCCGGCGGCCGTGCACGCGGTCGAAGAACGCTGGGGCGAGCTGCACGTCCTGGTGAACAACGCCGGCATCGGCAGCACCGGCACCGTCGAAACCGAAGAGCGGCAGCGGTGGGACCAGGTGGTGTCCGTCGACCAGCTCGGCACCTGGCTCGGCATGAAGCACGCCGGACCCGCCATCGCCCGCGCGGGCGGCGGCGCGATCGTCAACGTCGGTTCGATCCTCGGCCGCACCGGCGGCCTCGCGAACAGCTTCTCCTACGCCGCGGCGAAGGGCGCGGTCCGCTCGATGACCATGAACGCCGCCTTGCACTGGGCCACCGACGGCGTGCGGGTCAACTCCGTGGTCCCCGGCTTCATCGGCACGCGGCAGCTGCTGGAGCGCTTCGAACACACCGAACGCCACACCGCCATGCTGGCCGGCACCCCGATGGGCCGCCTCGGCCGTCCAGAGGAGGTCGCCGCCGCTGTCGCCTACCTCGCGAGTGCCGATTCCGGCTACACCACCGGGTCCGACCTGTTCGTCGACGGCGGCTGGAGCGCCCGGTGAACGCCCCACGGCTCGACGGCGACGACCCCGACTGGAGCACGCCGGGCATCTACGAGGTGGCCGCGGGCGTGTACCGGATCCCGCTCCCGTTGCCCGGCGACGGCCTCCGCGCGGTCAACGTCTACGCCGTGACCGACGGCCGCGAGCTGGTCCTGATCGACTCGGGCTGGGCCCTCCCGGAGTCGCGCCGGCTCCTGGCCGGCGCACTCGACGTCATCGGCGCGAAACTTGACGACGTCCGGGAGTTCCTGATCACCCACATCCACCGCGACCACTACACCCAGGCGCTGGCGCTGCGCCGCGAGTTCGGCGGCAAGGTTTCCCTCGGCTCGGGCGAAGAACCCAGCCTGCGCATCGTGGCCGACCCCGCCACCGACCCCATCCGGACCCAGCTCGACCTGCTCCGCCTCGGCGGCGGCGCGGAGCTGATCCCCGAGGTGCGGGCGGTGCTGGCCGACGAGGACGCGGAGCTCTGGGAGCGGCCCGACGAGTGGCTCACGCCCGGCCGCCGCCGCGTGCTCCCCGATCGCGAATTCGACGTCGTCGCCACCCCCGGGCACACCGAGGGGCACGTGGTCTTCGTCGACCCCGCCGCCGGCCTCCTGTTCTCCGGCGACCACGTGCTCCCCCACATCACGCCCTCGATCGGCTTCCAGGCCGCACCACCCGACCTGCCCCTCGGCGCCTACCTCGACTCGCTCCGCCTGGTGCGCGCCCTGCCCGACCGGCGCCTGCTCCCGGCGCACGGCCCGGTCACCGCCAGCGTCCACGCCCGGATCGACGAGCTCCTGGACCACCACCGCGCCCGGCTCGACCTGCTCCTCGACCAGGTGGAGTCCGGCGCCGCCACGGCCTTCGAGGCCGCGACGCGGATCAGCTGGACCCGGCGGGCCCGCCACCTCGCGACGATGGACCCGTTCAACCGGATGCTGGCCGTCCTGGAAACCGGCGCCCACCTGGACCTCCTCACGGCGCAGGGCCACCTGGCCGCGGTCGAGGTCGACGGCGTCCGCCACTACCGGCCGTGACAAGGGGTGCTCGTCCGTCCACATCGGACGCCACACAGGATCCGGTATTCGGGTGATGGCCGGAGGCGCCCGGCCGTCCTAACGTCGGTTTGTCGTTCCCCCACGCGCAGAGGAGAAAGTCATGCCGGCCAAACCGGGCATCGTGTTCGCCCACGGCCTCTGGGCCGACGGCTCGTGCTTCAGCAAGCTCATCACCCCCTTGCTGCAGGAGGGGTACGAGGTCGCGGCGTCGCAGCACGGACTCGACAGCCTCGGCGGCGACGTCGCCGCCGTGGTGCGGACCCTCGGCCGGGTCACCGGCCCGGTCCTGCTCGTCGGCCACTCCTACGGCGGCACCCTGATCACCGCCGCCGGTACCGACGACCGCGTCGCCGGGCTCGTCTACATCGCCGCGCTCGCGCCCGACGAGACGGAGACCTCGCAAGAACAGCAGAGCAAGTTCGCCCGTACCGACGTCTTCGAGCACATCGAGGTCACCGACGGGCGCATCTGGCTGCGCCCCGACGGCATCGGCTGCTTCGCCGGGGACCTGCCGGAGGCCGAGCAGAAGCTGGTCTACGCGACGCAGATGGTCCCCGTCCCCGACCTGTTCGACCAGAAGGCGGACGGCACCGCCTGGCGGTCGAAGCCCAGCTGGTACATCGTCGCGAACGACGACCGGACGGTGAACCCGGAGCTGCAGCGCGCGGCCGCGCAGCGCATGGGCGCGAAGACGTTCGACATCGACAGCAGTCACGTCCCGATGCTGTCGCACCCCGAGTTCGTCCTCGACGTGATCCGCAGCGCCGCCGACTCGCTCTGACGAAAACCGAACCACCGGCCCCACCGGCCGGCGCCGCGCGAGGGGCGCGACGCCGGCCGGGTCGGGGTACCCACCCAGAGCCCGGGGACGTCCCGGGCGCAGTGATCATGCCGCACCCGTCCCGAACCCCTGACAGGTGCCCGCAATGGGGGTCCGTCAGCCGTCCGACTCCGCCGAAGGGAGGTACGCCCCCGGCACCCGGTCCGGCGCGACGACTTCAGCCTCTCCCGGGTACGGCTGCCGCCACCCGTGCGTCTGGTACCACGTGAAGTGGTTCATCTGCGCGGGGTTGGCGTAGTCCGCGACGGCGTTCGGGCCGGTCAGCCGCTGGTGCGTCGTCCACTCCTGCCACTGCGCGGCCACCTGCTCCTTGTCCGCCGGCACCGCCGAGGACGGCACGGGCGCCGCGGCCGGGTTCACCGCGGCCGGGGTGTCCGGGCCGCACGACGGCTGGGTCGCCAGGCCGCCGGTCAGGGACGTGCGGTTCGGCAGCGCGGTGAACGGCGTGAAGTCCGGCTTCGGGGTGAAGGCCGCACTCATCGGCGTCGCCGCGCTGTCCTTCTGGTTCATCGGCTTGACGCCGAGGATCTGCTCGATCGTCCGGATCATCGTGATCTGCGAGTAGTAGTGGCTGTCGACGACGCCGTGCTGGGCGTACGGGCTGATGATCTGCACCGGCGCCCGGTGCCCGTCGACGTGGTCGAGCCCGGCCTGCGAGTCGTCCTCGACGACGAAGATCGCCGAGTCCTTCCAGTACTGGCTGTGCGAGATCTCGTCCACGATGCGACCGACGGCGAGGTCGTTGTCGGCGACCTGGGCGGCCGCGTTCGGCGGGCCGCCGGTGTGGTCGCTGGACAGCCAGAACATGTTCAGGTTGGCCGGCCCGTTCTTCTCGAAGTCGTTCTTCCAGATCTGGTACCGGTAGACGTCCGGCACCGCCGTGTCGAACTTCGGGAAGCCCGGCACCGACACGTCGTTCAGCGACGGGATCGGCGACGACGACACCATCGGGTAAGCGCTGGGCTCGCCGGTGGCCGCCATGTTCTTGGCGTCGCAGTAGAGGTTCTGCCAGCTCGCCCCGGCGGGCTTGGTCAGGAACTGCTGGAACTCGCCGAAGTCCCGCACCGACTTGCCGGCCGCCTGCGCGCCGGTCCAGAGGAACCCGGAGCTCTGGTGGCCGAGTGCGTCGTCCTCGGTGTCGTAGCTGCGCAGGTACTCCCCCGCCGACGACTCGGTGTACTCCGGGTTGTCCGCCTGCATCAGCCAGTTGTGGCCCTCGGCGGAGTTCGTGCCGATGTCGTAGGTGTTGTCGTACAACCCGAACTGCTTCACCAGCGCGTGCTGGTTCGGCGTCACGTTCTCGCCGAACTGCGTCACCGACGGGTCGCCGTTGCCGCGCGCGTCGTCGCCGAAGACCTGGTCGTAGGTCCGGTTCTCCTTGACCAGCAGGAAGACGTGCTTGATCGTCGACGGGTCGCCGAGGCGCGCCGGGACCGGGACGGCCTTGCGGTGGCCGTTGTCCTGCGCGACCTGGACGGAGTTGTCCGTCCAGCCGTTCTGCTTGAAGACCTGGCCGGTGTAGCCGCGGATCGCGCGGTCGTCCGGCAGCCGGAAGCGCTGCACGCTCGACGTCGTGTCGTGCGTGCCGTGCCCGGCGGCGGTGGTCGGGCGGCGGGCGTCGATGCCGCGGGTGTTGGAGACGACGACGTCCTTGCCGACCGTCGTGATCGCGGTCGGGAAGTAGTCCGTCGGCAGCAGCCCGACGTAGCTCACCGGCTCCTGCGCCCGCTGGAAACGGTAGACGGCGACCGCGTTGGCGCGGCCGAGCGTCACCAGCAGATGGCCATCCTCGGTGAGGGTGACGCCGTCCGGCTCGTACCCGACCGAGGCCTGGGGCCACGGCTGGGTCGCGATGGTCTGGACGACCTTGTCGCGGGCGGGGTCGATGACCGAAACCGTGTTGCTCGCGGTGTTCGTGACGAACAGCGCGCCCTTGGCGGCGTACACCGCGGTCGGGTGCAGGCCGACGTCGATGCTCTTCGGCGCGGCGGCCGCGTTCGCCAGGTCGATCACGCTGACCGTGCCGCTGGTGCTGGCGCCGGTGAACTGGCTGGCCGGCACCTGGGTGTTGTACGAGTTCAGCGTCGGCTCGCCGGGCTTCGCGGGCCGGCCGCCTTCGTTGCTGACGTACAGCTTGGTGCCGACGCGGACCAGGTCGCGCGGCGCGTTGCCGACGGCCCAGCTCTGCTTGATCGCCCCGGTCGCCGCGTCGAGCGCGACGACGCGGTTCTGGCCGTTGACCGCCGAGTACACGGTGGCACCGTCGGGCGAGAACACGGCCTGGGCCACCAGCGCGTGCTTGGCGCCGTCCGCAGGGATCTTGACCGGCACCGGCGCGGCGACGGTCCCGTCCGGGTTCACCGTGAACTTCGTGTAGCCGTCGGTCTGCGCCAGCCACAGGCTCTTGCCGTCCGGGGCGTAGGACGGCCCTTCCTGGCCGACGTCGTTGCCGGCGATGCGCAGGTTCGCCGTCGCGGAGTTGCCGACGAGCTGCTGCACCTTCCAGCTCTTGAGGTCGACGATGGTGAGCGCGATCCCGCCGTCCGTGGTCAGCGCGGCGAGGTGGGCACCGTCGGGGCTGACCGAGGACGCCATGATCTTGCCGTTGTTCACGACCAGCCGGTCACCGATCGGCTTGAGGTACTGGTCGGCGGAGACGACCTGGCCGTTCGCGGTGACCTGGCCGACCTGGTCCGTGCCGAACTGGGCCGTCGACGCGACACCGGCGCCGGTGCCGGTGGCGACCAGCACGAGCGTGGCGGAGCCGGCCGTCGCGTAGCGCAGCCGATGGCCGCTGCTCCGGCGCTTCCCGGCACGCCGTCTGCGGCGGGTTACCTGCATCGGGACTATCCCTTCGTGGTGGTGAGCAGCTCGACGTTCCCGTCGAACTGCCAGAGCGGGTTCGGCTGGTCCCCCGCGGGGGACCGCACCTGGAAGTAGCCGTTCACTTCCTTCGGTCCGTCGCCGTCGGCGACGTACCGCCCGTCCGAGGTGATGTCGAGCTGGTAGATCGCCTGCCCCGTCGCGTCGATCCCCGGCAGGTGCCAGGAGACGACGCACCGCCAGTCGTTGCCGGGGCCGTCGGGCTCGACCAGGCCGTCGCCCTTCGTGCACGCGGCCGTGGCGGCCAGCTGCGCTTCGGTGACGTCGGGCCGGTCGAGCTGAGCGGCCTGCAGCCGGTAGAGGTGCGCGAACGCGGTGGCGACCGACCGCTGGACCTTGTCGAGCTCGATCCCGGACCCGGTGGCCGGCGTGGCGACGGCGACGATCCCGGCCGTGGCGGCGAGCAACGCCACCAGCGGCAGGACCCCGACGGCGAACGCGCGGCGGCCCGGGCCGTCGTGCGCCGGGTTGGTGAAGTCGCGGCGCACGAACAGCGTGTAGGCGAGCGCCGTCGCGACAACGGCCCACGCCAGGCTGACGCCGACCGCGATCAGCAGCGGCCCGAGCTGCACCGGGTCGGTGAACAGGCCGTTCCACGCGACGAAGGCGCAGCTCGGCAGGGCGAGGCGGACGGCGACGGGCAGCGGCAGCAGCTGGGCGAGCGCCAGCACGAGCGCGACGACGGCGGGCAGCAGCAGGCCCATCGGCGAGCGGCCCCAGACGATCGAGCCGAGCAGCCCGATCGCGCCGAGGGCCAGCGTCGGCGCGAACACGCAGACCCACGCGAGCAGGACGCGCACCGCGGCGTCGCCGGGCGTCAGCAGGTGGCCGTCGAGGCCGACCAGGGGCCGGCTGCCGGCGGCCAGCACGCCACCCGCCGCGGCGGAACCGGCCATCCCGGCCACGAGCACGACGAGCACGGTGAGCGCGGCAAGCGCTTTCGCCGCGAAGATCCGGCGGGTGGACCGGACCGCGACGAGCAGGTGCCGCCAGGTGCCGAGCCGGTCTTCGGCGGCGAAGACGTCCCCGGCGACGACCGACGTCAGCAGCGGAAGCGCATACGTGCCCGCGAATCCGAGCATCACCAGCGGTCCCGCCCAGCCGGTCGCGTTCATCCACCGGCCGAAGAGCGTGTCGACGGGCAGCGAACTCTGCCCGCTGACCACGGCGACGAACAACGCCGGGGCGAGCCAGCACGCCAGCACCAGCAGGCGGATGCGCCAGGCGGAGAACAGCTTGACGAGTTCGAAGCGGTAGCCGCGGGCCACCGGGACGGGCCGGGCGGTCGCCGTCGCGGTCGTGGTCATCGGCCGGCCTCCGGTTGTTCGGTGAGAGCGAGGAAAGCGGCTTCGAGCGGGGACACGACGGGGGCGAGCTCGCGCACCGCGATGCCGTCCTTCCCCAGCCGCAGCACCAGTTCGTCGAGCGCGGGCACCTGCGCCCGGACGACGAAGACACCGTCGTCCGCGTCGGTGAGGCGGATCCCCGGCAGGTCGGCGATCAGCGGCCGGGTGGCCGCCGGGTCGGCGGTGCGGAGCCGGTAGTCGAGCTCGCCGTGTTCGGCCGAGAGCGTGCTCAGCGGGCCGCTGAAGACGACGCGGCCGGTGGCGAGGATGGTGACTTCCGAGCACAGCGCTTCGAGGTCGTCCATCCGGTGGCTGGAGAGCACGACGGTGGTGCCGCCGCCGGTGAGCCGGCCGAGGACACCGTGCACGTGCTTCTTGCCGGCCGGGTCGAGCCCGTTGGCCGGCTCGTCGAGCACCAGCAGCCGCGGCTCGGTGAGCAGGGCCGCGGCGAGCCCGAGCCGCTGCCGCATGCCGAGCGAGAACCCGCGGACGCGGTCGTCGGCGACGTCGGCGAGCCCGACCTCGTCGAGCACGTCGCCGATCTTCGCGGTCCGCCGGTCACCACCGCGCAGTGCGGCCAGCGCGGCGAGGTTCTGCCGTGCGGTGAGCGAAGGGTAGAGACCGGGCCCGTCCACGAACCCGGCGACGCCGCCGGGCGCGGAAAGCGCATTCCCGATCGGCGCCCCGAGGATCTCGAGCCGCCCTTCGTCGGCGACGGCGAGGCTCAGCAGCAGGCCGAGCAGCGTCGTCTTGCCGGCGCCGTTCGGCCCGACCAGGCCGTGGATCCGCCCGGCCGCCACGTCGAAGTCGATACCGTCGAGCGCGACGACGTCACCGAAGCACTTGGTGATCCCGCGCGCTTTCACTGCCAGGGGTGTGTCCATGGAGCTCGTTGCCTCCTCGGCGTGCGCCCAGAACTTAGGGACCGCAAATGAATCCGCGCGGCGCCCCGCATGAACACCCGGCAAACGCCCGACGACAGACGGCGACCAGTGCGGTGAAATGTCTGATTCGCCGCGTCGCCTTGCCCCGGGTTAATCCTCTCCTTGCTTTTGGCTTCCCGGTCCGGGCCGCGCCGGCGGTCACCCGTCCCCCGGCCTCGGCAGTCGGCCGCCCAGATACCGCCATTCGGCGGTAGTTGAGAGTCCGACTTGTCTGCTTGGATCCCGGCAGAACGTTTTTACAACGTTGTAAAACCGAAGGGACCTCGCCGATGAGAAGAGCCGCTTCCGTACTCGTCGCCTTCCTGGTGGCGCTGGGCGTGGCGTCCGGTACGCCGCCCGCGGGGGCCGCCGAGCCCGTGCACGGCTTGAAGGCCGAGTACTTCACGCCGTCGACGCCCGACGCGCACGACTTCGCCACCCTCGCCGGGACCGCCCTCGACTCGGAGGTCAACCACCCCGACCTGACCTCGGTCTTCGGGCTGGTCGCCGGGCGCACCGAGCACACCACCGCTCGCTGGAGCGGGCAGCTCGCCGTGCCGACGACCGGCGATTACACGTTCTACGCCATCGGGGACAACGGGTTCCGGCTGTTCATCGACGGCGCCCCGGTGATCGACCACTGGGTCGGCGACTGGGACACCGAACAGACCAGCGCGCCGGTCACGCTGACCGCCGGCAAGCAGTACGACTTCAAGCTCGAGATGTTCCAGGACACCGGCGGCGCCAACATGTTCCTGCGCTGGTCGAGCGCGGGTATCGCGAAGCAGATCGTGCCGCTGTCGGCGTTCACGCCGCCGGCCGACTTCGCCGTCGTGCCGCGCACCGCGGACGTGTCCAAGGACGGGCGCACGCTCACCGCCGGCTTCGACGGCCGCCTCTCGGGCACCGGCGACCTGAAGGACCACCTGCTGATCGAGGTCGACGCGACGCCGATGCCGATCTCGTCCATCACGGCCGGCCGCGACCGGGCGACGATCCAGCTGGCCGAGCGCGTGCTCAAGGGCCAGCGCGTCACCGTCTACTACGACGGCGCGGGCGCGCTCGCGGTGAACGGCGTCAAGATCGGCAAGTCCGGACGCACCGTTTCGAACGCGTCGACGGAACGGCTCAAGACGCCGTGGGGCGAGAAGGCCGACCCGCGCAACCCGTTGCCGGAGTACCCGCGGCCGCAGCTCGAGCGCGAGAAGTGGGTCAACCTCAACGGCCCGTGGGAGTTCTCCGCCGCCAAGGAGGGCCAGCAGCCGACGTTCGGCAAGAAGCTGCCCGAAAAGGTCGTCGTGCCCTACCCGATCGAGTCGCAGCTCTCGGGGCTCGAACGGCACGAGGACCACATGTTCTACCGCCGCACGGTCAGCGTCCCGCGTGACTGGAAGATCGGCGGCGGGCAGCGCCTCAAGCTCAACTTCGGCGCGGTCGACTACCAGGCCAAGGTCTGGGTGAACGGCAAGCTCGTCGCCGAGCACACCGGCGGCTACCTGGCCTTCAGCGCCGACATCACCGACGCCCTCAAGCGCGGTGACGAGCAGGAGATCGTCGTCGCCGTCACCGACACGACCGGCCCGTACCAGCCCAAGGGCAAGCAGTCCCCCAACCCCGGTGGCATCTTCTACACCCCGTCGTCCGGCATCTGGCAGACGGTGTGGATGGAGCCGGTGGCGGACAAGGGCATCGACGAGATCAAGACGACGCCCGACCTCACCACCAGCTCGCTGTCGGTGAATGTCAAGTCCGCGGGCAACGCCGTCGTCACCGCGGTCGCCAAGGACGCGCGCGGCCGCCAGGTCGGCACGGTCAGCGGCCCGGCGAACGCGAACCTGAAGCTGGCGGTGCCGAACGCGCACCTGTGGACGCCGGACGACCCGTACCTCTACCAGCTGGAGATCAAGCTGGGCGGCGACAAGGTCAAGAGCTACTTCGGCATGCGGTCCACCGGCATCACGAACGTCAACGGCACGCCCAAGCTGACGCTCAACGGCAAGCCGTTCTTCTCGCTGATGCAGCTGGACCAGGGCTTCTACCCGGACGGCCTCAACACCGCGCCGAGTGACGACGCCCTCGTCTTCGACCTGAAGGCGCAGAAGGACCTCGGGTTCAACTCCGTCCGCAAGCACATCAAGGTCGAGCCGGCCCGCTGGTACTACCACGCGGACCAGCTGGGACTGCTGGTGTGGCAGGACTTCGTGTCCCTCGACGACGGCAACAACCCGGCGGCGCAGCAGGCGTGGCTCAGCCAGGGTCTGGAAGAGATGCACCAGCTGCAGAACTACCCGTCCGTCTACGCCTGGATCGTGTTCAACGAGGGCTGGGGCGAGTGGGACAAGGCCGCGACCGGCCGGATCACCGACCAGGTCAAGGCCGCCGACCCGAGCCGGATCGTCAGCGCCCACAGCGGGGTGAACTGCTGTGCCTCCAAGGGCGACTCGGGTGCGGGTGACGTCATCGACCACCACGACTACAACAACACCGACCCGGCCCACTCGGACGGCAAGCGCGTCGCGATGGACGGCGAGCACGGCGGCTTCACGCTGCGCACGCCGGGTCACCAGTGGCCGGGTGCGCCGATCGCGATCTACAGCGGGGTGGCGGACAAGGCGGCGCTGACGGCGAAGTACGTCGACAACACCCGCACGTTCTACCTCGGGCAGGCCAGGGCCGAGCTGTCGGCTTCGGTGTACACGCAGGTCACCGACCTCGAAGGCGAGCTCAACGGGCTCTGGACCTACGACCGCAAGCGCATCAAGGTCGACCCCGGTCCGGTCCGCGAGATCAACCGGCGCGTGATCGAGGCCGGCGCCAACGCGGGCAAGCCGTACCCGTACGCGGGCAAGGGCGCGTGGAACCTGGACGAGCGCGGCGGAACGACCGCGAGGGATTCGAGCGGCGGCAACAACGCGCTGACGCTCACCCCGACCGGGGCCGCGTTCAAGGACGGCGCGCTGCAGTTCACCGGTGGCTCGGCCGACACCTACGGCCCGGTCGTCGACACGACCGGTGACTACACCGTGTCCGCGAAGGTGCGGCTCGACCAGCTGCCCGGCAACTACGCGACCGCGGTGAGCCAGGACGGCCGCGAGCGGGAGAGCCCGTTCTACCTGCAGTACGGCCAGGGCGCGTTCGCGTTCAGCACGCCCGGCGGCAACCGGGCCCGGTACGAGGTCGTGCCGGAGATCGGCCGCTGGTACTCACTCACGGGTGTGCGGGCCGGCAACGAAATCCGGCTCTACGTGGACGGCGTGAAGGTCGCGACGGCCGCGGCCGGACCGGCGGTGGCGAGCACCGGCGCGTTCACGGTCGGCCGGGCCAAGTACGACGGCCGCAACGTCGACTTCTGGAGCGGCGCGGTCGACGACGTCCGGCTGGCCGGCCAGGCCCTGACGGACGCGGAGGTGGCCCAGCTCTCCTGACGGCACACCGGCGATGCGGGTGCCCGCGATCTCGATCGCGGCACCCGCATCTGCGTGCCCGCGGAGTTCAGTGCACGGGGACGAGCGGCGCGTCGAGCAGGCTCCGATCCCCGTCGAGGCCGTGGGCCAGCGCGCCCGCCACGTCCTCGTGGGGCGTACCCAGCCGGATCGCACTCGCCGCCGTCAGCCTGTCGTAGTGCTCATCGGAGAGTTCGACGTCCAGCGCGTCGAGGTACCCCTGCAGGTGCACCGGGGTGCGCGGGCCCACGATCGGGATCAGCGAAGTCCGGGCCTCGGCCGCGCGCCGGCGCAGCCACGCCAGCGCGATCTGCACCGGCCCGATCCCGGTCTCCTCGGCGACGTCCAGGACCGCGTCCAGCACGGCCGCCTTCGCGGCGTCCGCCGGCCGGGCGCTGAGCCTGCCCTGCTCGCCGCGCCGGTACTTCCCGGTCAGCAGGCCGGCCGCCAGCGGTGAATACAGGACGACGCCGAGCCCGTGGGCCTCGGCCATCGGGAGGAGCTCCCGTTCCGCGGACCGCTCGGCCAGGCTGTACTCGGTCTGGATGCCGGCCAGCGCCGGGTACCCGCCCAGCTCCGACCGGACCGCGGCACCCGCGATCCGCCAGGCCGGGAAGTTCGACAGGCCGCCGTAGCGGATCTTGCCCGCGCGGATCAGGTCCTCGAAGCCGGCCAGGATCTCCGCCATCGGCGTCACGCCGTCGGGGAAGTGCGGCATGAAGACGTCGACGTAGCCGGTCTTCAAGCGCCGCAGGCTTTCCTCCAGGGAGCGGATCATCGTCTTGCGGCTGTTGCCGGTGGTGCCCGCCCGTGCCGCCGCCTGCCGGGTCCCGCTGTACTTGGTGATCAGCACGAAGTCGTCGCGCTCGCGGCCGACGAGTTCGCCGAGCACGGTCTCGGCCTCGCCGTCCTGGTAGATGTTCGAGACGTCGAAAGTGGTGCCGCCGGCCGCGACGAACCCCTCGAAGATCGTTTTCGCGCCCGCGACCCCCGCGCCGGTGGGTGCCGAGCCGAAGTTGGCCGTGCCCAGCACGTACTCCGAGACCCGCAGCCCGGTCTGCCGTCCGAACGTCCGATAACGCACCACAAGCCTCCTTGAACCAGTATGGTCAGGACGCTAGCAGAAAAAAACGAATGGTCATTCTTTTATGCCGAGAGTCACGCAAGCCCACCTCGACGCCCGCCGCCGGCAGATCCTCGACGCGGCCCGCGCCCGCTTCGCCACGCACGGCTTCGCCCACACGTCCATGACCGACCTCGTCGAAGCCTCCGGTCTCTCGGTCGGGGCGATCTACCGGTACTTCAAGGGCAAGGACGAGATCGTCACCGCCATCTGCGAGGAGGCGACGCAGGCCCTGCCCGCCGAGCTGACGGCCGCGTCGGTGCGCGAGTTCGCCGAGCACATCCGCGCCATCGCCCGCGAGGAGGACCACGCGCGGCTCGTCGCGCAGATCTACGCCGAAGCCGCCGTCTCCCCTCCCCTGGCCGCGCTCGTCCAGCGGCAGCTCGACGAGCTGCGCGCCGCGGTCGCCGCGCTCCTGCCCGGCCGCGAACCGGCCGAGGCGGCCCGGATCGCCGAAGCGTTCGTGGCCCTCTGCCACGGCTACACCCAGCAGCTCGCCGTCCGCGGCGACCTCGACCCCGGCCCGTTCGCGGCGGCCCTGCTGGCGATCATCGAGTCGTGACCTGGCTGATAAGCGCTTGCCGGAACCGCGTTCCGGCGGGTTAAGCTGCGTTCGTGCCCCTCACCGTCCGCTTCGCCCGTGGCCGCCGGCCGCGTGGCTGCCAGGCGCCCGCGCGGCGCGTGCGCGGACGCCGGGTGCGGTACGCGATCGGCGCCGAGGCGGGCCAGGTCGACGGGATGCGATGGCGCCGGCTGCCGCGCGTCGCGAGGGATCACCGGCTCACCCGGTGAGCTCGCGCGTTCGTGCGCTCCGGTGATCCCCGACCAGCCACGAACCACCCGGGACGTCCCGGGTCAGGAGCACATCGCCATGCCCGACTTCTTCTTCCCGGCCCCGCCGGGACACTTCCCCGACCCCAAGGGCTACTTCGGTGCCTTCGGCGGCCAGTTCGTCCCGCAGGCGCTCGTCGCCGCCGTCGACCAGGTCGCCGCCGAGTACGAACGGGCGAAAGCGGATCCCGCCTTCGTCGCCCGGTTCGAGGACCTGCTCGCCCACTACGTCGGCCGACCGAGCGCGCTGACCGAGGTGCCGCGCTTCGCCGCGCACGCCGGGGGCGCGCGAGTCTTCCTCAAGCGCGAAGACCTCAACCACACCGGCTCGCACAAGGTGAACAACGCGCTGGGCCAGGCCTTGCTGGCCCAGCGGATGGGCAAGACCCGCGTCATCGCGGAGACCGGCGCGGGCTCGCACGGCGTCGCGACCGCCACCGCGTGCGCGCTGACCGGCCTCGCCTGCACCGTCTACATGGGAGAGACGGACATGCGCCGCCAGGCGGTGAACGTGGCGCGGATGGAGCTGCTCGGCGCCCGGGTGGTGCCGGTGACGTCGGGGTCCCGCACCCTCAAGGACGCCATCAACGAGACGTTCCGCGACTGGGTCGCCCACGTCGGGGACACCCACTACCTGTTCGGCACGGTCGCCGGGCCGCACCCGTTCCCGGCCATGATCCGCGACTTCCAGCGCGTCATCGGCGTCGAAGCCCGCCGCCAGCTCCTCGAGCGGACCGGACGGCTGCCCGACGCCGCGATCGCCTGCGTCGGCGGCGGGTCCAACGCGATCGGCCTGTTCCACGCGTTCCTCGACGATCCCGGCGTCCGCCTGATCGGCTGCGAAGCGGCGGGCCACGGCGTGCGCAGCGGCAAGCACGCGGCGTCCCTGTCGGCGGGCGAACCCGGCGTCCTGCACGGCTCCCGCTCGTACGTTTTGCAGGACGACGAAGGCCAGATCCAGGAGGCCTGGTCGATCTCGGCCGGTCTCGACTACCCCGGCGTCGGCCCGGAACACGCGCACCTGCACGACTCCGGCCGCGCCGAGTACCGCCCGGTGACCGACGACGAAGCCATGACCGCGTTCCGTCTGCTCGCCTCGACCGAAGGGATCGTCCCGGCGATCGAAAGCGCGCACGCGCTGGCCGGGGCCCTGCGGGCAGGCGCCGAACTCGGCCCGGACGCCCTCCTGCTGGTGAACCTGTCCGGGCGCGGCGACAAGGACATGGACACCGCCTCCGTCCACTTCGGACTGGAGGCCGCGCGATGAGCCCGCTCACGGAGACACTCGCCCGGGCGAAGCGCGAGGGCCGGGCCGCGCTCATCACGTACCTGCCGGCCGGGTTCCCCACCGTCGACGGCGGGATCGAGGCGCTGCGGGCCACCCTGGACGCGGGCGCGGACATCGTCGAAGTCGGCGTCCCCCACAGCGACCCGGTGCTGGACGGCCCGGTCATCCAGACCGCCGACGACATCGCGCTGCGCGGCGGGGTGCGGATCGCGGACGTCCTGCGCACGGTCCGCGAAGTGCACGCGGCCACGGGCAAGCCGGTGCTGGTGATGTCCTACTGGAACCCGGTGTCCCGCTACGGCATCGAGCGGTTCGCGCGCGAGCTGGCCGACGCGGGCGGCGCGGGCTGCGTGCTGCCCGACCTGCCGGTGGCCGAGTCGGCACCGTGGCGGCGGGAGGCGGCGAAGCACGGGCTGGCGACGGTGTTCGTGGTGGCACCGAGCAGCACGGACGCACAGCTCGCGGAAACGGCCGCGGCCGGCACGGGCTTCGTCTACGCGGCCGCGCTGATGGGCGTCACCGGCACCCGGTCCACTGTGGACGCGAGCGCCGCCGTCCTGGCCCGCCGCCTGCGCGCGGTCACCGACCTGCCGGTGTGCGTCGGCATGGGGGTGTCGGACGCGGACCAGGCCGCGGAGGTCGCCGGGTTCGCCGACGGGGTGATCGTCGGCTCGGCCCTCGTCAGCCCGTTCCTCGACGGCGGCGAGGGTTTGGCGGGGCTCGAGCGCCTCACCAGCCGGCTCGCGGCCGGGGTGCGCGCGCACGCCGGCTGAGTGGCGGGCCGGGCCTGCGGGCCCGGCCCTTCACTCGATCCCCGCCGCGCGGAGCCACACGACCCGGCAGGTCTCGGACGCCTCGTCGAGTGCCTCACGGCTGGCTCGCGGCTGCGGTGCGCGCCCCCACCGGCTGAGTGGCGGGCCGGCTCGCGGCAGCGCGGGCCCGCCGTCACTCGATCCCCGCCACCCGGCAGGTCTGGGACGCCTCCGGCCGGCTCGCGGCCGGGGTGCGCGCTCACGCCGGCTGAGTGGCGGGCCGGGCTCGCGGTGGCGCGGGCCCGGCCCTTCACTCGATCCCCGCCGCGCGGAGCCACACCACCCGGCAGGTCTCCGACGCCTCGTCGAGTGCCTCCGGCGACACCGCCGACGCGTGGTAGAACGTCCGCTCGATCATCCAGCACAACGCGCCCGCGACGGCCCGCGCGCCGCCGGGGCCCTCGTCGTCCGCGGCGCCGGCCCGGACCAGGATGGCCGTGATGGCGTCGATGAAGATCTCCGCGGTCTGCATCCACAGCGCGCCCAGTTCGGGGATGGCCGAGGACTGGTCGATCGCGACGCGCATGATCAGGCCGTGCTCGTGCCAGCGTTCGCGGGTGCGGCGCAGGGCCGTCGCGATCGCGTCGCGGGGCGGCGCCGGGTCGCCGGCCGCCGCGCGGGACTTCTCGTGCAGTGCTTCGACGGTCTTGGCGAAGAGCGCGATCAGCGCCTCCTGCTTCGAGCTGAAGTAGAAGTACATCGACGCGCGCGACAGCCCGGCGCGCTCGGCGATGTCGTTGGTCGTGAGCGCGTCGAAGGTCTTGACCGCCAGCAGTTCCTCGAGGACTGCGAGGAGCTTCGCCTCGCGCAGGTCCCCTTTGGACGGTGCCGCACGCCGGCGCCCGGGCTCAGGCATCGTTCGCCGCGATCTGGTGCCCGTCCGGGAAGTCCGTGGACCGCGAGAGCTCCTCCCACGCTTCGATGTCGGCGGTCACCGCGGCACGGCCGGCCGCCACGAGGCGCAACGCGTCCGAACCGAGCACCAGGTGCACCGGCGGCTTTTCCGCTTCGACCACCTCGAGCACCGCCGCGGCGGCCTTGGCGGGATCGCCCAGCTGGTTGCCGCTGGCGGCGTGGCGGGCCGCGCGAATCGGCTCGAACAGCTCGTCGTAGTCGGCGATCGACCGCTCGCTGCGGACCATCGAGCGGCCCGCCCAGTCCGTCCGGAACGAGCCGGGTTCGATGACGGTCACCCGCACCCCGAACCCGGCCACCTCCTTGGCCAGCGTTTCGAGCATCCCCGCCACCGCGTACTTGCTGCCGCAGTAGTACGCCAGCCCCGGCACGGTCATCAGCCCGCCCATCGAGCTGACGGCGAAGATGTGCCCGGAGCGCCGCTTCCGCATCCCCGGCAGGACCGCGTGGACGGTGGCCGCCACCCCGAACACGTTGACGTCGAACTGCGCGCGCAGCTCGGCCATCGGCGACTCCTCGAACACGCCCTCGTGCCCGTAACCGGCGTTCGCGATGAGCACGTCGATCGGGCCGACGGTGCGCTCGACCTCGGCGACCACGGCGGAGACCGCGTCGTCGTCGGTCACGTCGAGCTGCCGCGCGTGGGCGCGCCCGGGCGCCAGTTCTTCGAAGGCGGCCCGGTCGGCGGGCTTGCGCACGGTGCCGGCGACGGTGTGCCCGGCCGCCAGCGCGCCTTCGGCGAAGGCGCGGCCGAGGCCGCTGCTCACGCCGGTGATCAGGAACGTTCGCTTCGTCATGACCTCAACTCTACACCTCGTAGAAAAAATTCTACACAGTGTCGACTACGAGGTCAGCGCCACGCCGAGGTTCTCCACCGCGAGGTACGGGTTGAGGTGCGGGTGCCTGCTGCCGACGGCGACGTCCCGCCAGCAGCGCTGCAGGACGTTCGTCGTGGCGAACCCGCTCGCGCCGTGCAGGTCGAGCATCCGCTCGACGGCGGCGCGGCTGTCCTGGCCGGCGTCCGCGAGCGCCCGGCGCAGCCGCGGACCGTCCACAGGGGACAATTCGGCCGAGCTCGCTTCGCGGGCGACTTCGAGCATCGTCCGTTCGGCGCGGCCCACGAGGTAGCTCGCCTCGGCCAGCCAGTGGCGGGCGCCCGGCGACTCCCCCATGCGCGAGTAGGCGGACATGAAGGGCTTGCGGTCCGAGGCGAACATCGCGGTGACGGCGTCGAGCGCGCCCTGCGCGGCGCCCACCACCGGGCCGAGCACGGTCGTGGCGTACAGCATCGCGTCGGCCAGGGGGAACGGCGCCCCCGCCGCGATGCGTTCCGCGGGCACGAAAACGTCGGCCGCCACCAGGGTGTGGCTGCCGGTGGCGCGCATGCCGGCCATGTCCCAGGTCCGGTCGACGACGAGGTCAGCCGCTGGGACGACCGCGAAGGAGAACTCGCCGTCCACCAGCACCGCGAGCGTGGCCCAAGCCGCGTCTTCGCAGCCCGAGACGTTCGGCCAGCGGCCGGTGACGCGCACGCCGTCCGCGACGCGCACGCCCCGGGCGCCGGGCACGCCCGAACCGCAGAAGAGCGCGTCCGAATCGGCGAAGAACGGCGCCGCTGCGGGAAAAGTGCGGGCGGCGAGGGTTTTCGCGGTGACGCAGGCCCCGGCGATCCACGCGGTGGACGGGCAGGCCCGGCCCAGCCCGGTCAGCCGCCGGGCGACGGTCTCCGCGTCCGCCCAGGCGCCGCCGTGCTCCCGCGGGGTCCGCAGGGCGAAGACGCCGTCCTCGCGCAAGGCGGCCAGTGCCTCACCGGCCGGCCGCAGGTTTTCTTCCGCTTTCGCGGCATGGGCGCGCAGGACCTCGGTGGTCGCGGCGTTCACGTAGTCGATCACCCTGCCGACCCAACCACCGCCGGCGCCGGCCGTGCCATGCGCGAACGGCGCCGATTCATACGCGGCCGTGCACCGTTAAGCTGGCGCCATGGACCTGATCAGCGAAGTGGTCCGCACCGTCCGGGTGGGGACGGCCGGCGTCCGCCTGATCAAGCTCGCCTCGGCCGGCATCCGGTTCGCCGCGTTCGACGGCAGCGGCTTCCACATCCTCATGCGCGGCACGTGCTGGCTGATCGGCCACGGCGACCCGGTGCCGCTGCGGCCCGGTGACATCGTGCTCACGTCCGCCGGCGCCGAGCACGGGCTCAGCCCGGTCCCGTGCGCACTGGCGGACCTCACGCTCGTGGCGCCAGGCCCGCTCCCGCCGTCGCCGGGGCCCGTCTCCTTCGAGTTCCTGTGCGGCGCCTACCGGCTCGACCGCGGTCGCGCGCCGCAGTACCTGCGCGCGCTGCCCGACCTCATCGTGCTGACGCCGGACCACGACCGCGACCCGGGGCTGCGTTCCCTGGTCGACCTGCTGGCCGAAGACGTCACCACGGACCGCCCGGGCTCCGCCGCGACCCGGCGGGCGCTGCTCGACCTGGTCCTCGTCCAGGCGCTGCGGCAGTGGCACGAGCGCGACGGGACGTCCGGGTGGCCGGCCGTCACCCACCCCGGGATCGCCGCGGCGCTGCGGGAAATCCACGAAAACCCGCAGCTGCCGTGGACGGTGGGCCGGCTCAGCGAGGTGGCGGGCATGCCCCGCACGGCGTTTTCGCGGACGTTCACCACGACGGTGGGCCGGCCGCCGATGACCTACCTGACCACCTGGCGGCTCGGCCGCGCCGCCAGGCTGCTCCGGGAAACCGACGCGTCACTGGCCCGCATCGCCCCGCAGGTCGGCTACGCGACGGAGTTCGCGTTCTCGGCGGCGTTCCGGCGCGAGTACGGCGTGGCGCCGGGCCGGTTCCGCACCGCCCTCACGAACGGCTGAGGCCCACCTCGACGACCACCTTCCCCGCCGCGTGCCCGTCTTCGACCGCGGCCAGGGCCGCCGGGGCGTCGGACAGCGGGTGGACGGCGCTGATCACCGGTACGAGCACGCCGTCGAGGGCCAGCCGGGCGGCGTGCTCCAGGTTCTCGCGGCCGAGCCGGCGCTCGACGAACCGCCCGCCGACCTCGCCGACGGACTGATCGCCCACCGAGACGACGGTGCCGGGCTCGCGGGCCAGCGGGGCCACCGCCCGCAGCGACGCACCCCCGACCAGGTCGACGATCCCGTCGAAGCCCTCCGGAACCAGCGCGCGTGCCGCCGCGACGACGTCCTCGGCGGCGTAGTCGACGAACTGCGCCCCGGCGGCCTCGGCCTGCTCCCGCTTGGCGGCACTCCCCGTCCCGACCACCCGCAGCCCGCGCGCCACGGCCAGCCGGGCGACGGCGAGGCCGACCCCGCCGCCGACCCCGTTGACCAGGATCGTGGCGCCGGACGGGAGGCCGAGCTGGTCGAGCGCGTCCACCGCGGTCGTCCCGGCCACCGGCAAGGTCGCCGCCACGGTCGCGGACAAGCCGGCCGGAACGCGCGCGGTGTTCACCGCGGTCAGCACGGTCGTCTCGGCGTAGGTGCCACCGCCGGTGAGCGCGAAGCCGAAAACCGCGTCCCCCACCTGAAGCCCGTCGACGTCTTCTCCGAGGGCGAGCACGGTCCCGGCGGCTTCCATCCCCAGCACGCGCGGGAACGGGCGCCCGCCGTCGAGGCCGGGAACCAGCCCGGCGCGCAGGAGGTGATCGAGCGGGTTGACCCCGGCGACGCCGACCCGGATCAGCACCTCACCCGGACCGGGGACGGGATCGGGCCGCTCGAAGAACTCCTGCACCTCGGGCCCGCCGTACTTGCCGAAACCCCACGCCTGTCCCATTTCCACGCCTTTCCGACGACCGGCCCGGCACGTTCCGGACCTGCGGCCATCGTCACCGCTCACACCGGTGTCAGGGGCAACCGCCTGAGGCGCGGGTCACATCTGCGCGCGGTGCCGGCTGTTGACCTCCAGCAGGCCGTCCAGCGCGTCCCGGGTCTCGGCCAGGCGCGCGATCTCCGCGTCGATCCGATCGCGCTCGCGCTTCATCACCGCGAAGGCGCACTCGACGACACCGACGTCACCGGGGGTCTCGACGCACGGCAGCACGGTCGCGATCACCCGGCTCGACAGGCCCGCGTCGAACAGCTGCCGGATGAGCGAAACGCGCTGGGCCGCGTCGTCGGAGTAGTGCCGCTGCCCGGCTTCGGACCGGATGCTGCTCAGGAGACCCTGCGCTTCGTAGTACCGCAGGGAGCGCGCACTCGCGCCCGTGCGCCGGGACAGCTCGCCGATCCTCATGCTTCGAAGTTACCCCGCCGCCGGCTCGCGGTTCACCACCCGCAGGATCAGCCACTGGTCGAACCACGCCCCCGCGGTCGTCACCACCAGCATCGCCAGCCCGATCACCAGGTGCCGGTAGCTGTGCAGCGGCGCCGCTTCGTCGGTCAGCTTCGCCAGCCCGAACTGCAACCCCAGGCGCAGGGCGAAAAGGACGGCGACGAGCGCCAGCGCCTGCTTCGAGCGCCAGATCGCGCGCAGGTACTTGCGACGCCGGGACAGCAGCGTGAACCAGAGCGTCAGGTGCACCGCGACGAGCACCAGCGGCAGCACGGCGACCCAGCTGTGGCGGTCGCTGAACTGCAGGCTCAGGTCGTTGCTCGCCACCAGCAGCCCGACGAGAACGAAGTACCAGCCCGGCAGCCCCTCGATCTTGCCGTTCCCCGGCGGGATCGTGGGTTCCGGCATCGGTGTGCGTGTGCTTCGGTCGTCCATACCCGAAGCCTGGCGCGGATCACCGCGGCCGCGATTCAGCCGCCGGTAGGAGATCGCGCCGGGCGTCTCGTACCCGGGTACGAGTTTCGCCGCGGCCGGGATCGGGCACGATCGGCAGATGACCTTCGCAGGCCGGCCGGGCATCCCGTGGACCGGCCGCCGCGGCCCGCTGGTGGCCGAGGTGGCCGTCCTCGGCGTGCTCGTGGTGTTCGACGCGGTGCTCGCGACGCGCGCCGCTCCCAGCGAGCTCACCACCGTCGCCGTCGAGTTCGCGCCGGGACTCGGGCCGGTCGTGGCCGTGCTGGCCGTGCTGCGCCGCCGGTTCCCCGGCCACATCGCCGCGCTCGCCACCGCCGTCTCCGGGCTTTCGCTGCTGGGCACGGCGGTCTCGGCGGCGCTCGCCGCGGCGGGCGCGCGGCTGCCGCCCCAGCCCGGTGCGGCCGAGGCCCTCGCGCTGGCGCTGGTGGTCGGCGCGTGCTGCCACCGCCTCTCGCCGAAAGCGGCTGCCCTGCAAGCGGTTCTCGGCGGCTGCGCGGCCACGCTCGCGCCGATCGTGCGGTACGGCGCCGGCACCCCGGCCGGGCTCTACGCCACCGGGGCCGCCGTGCTCTGGGGCGGCGCGCTGGCCGGCGGGCTGGTCCTGCGCGACGCCGACGTCCGCCACCGCGCGGCGGTCCACGAGCTGCGCAACACCGAGCGGCTGCGGCTGGCCAGGGAGCTGCACGACCTCGTCGCCCACCAGGTCACCGGCATCGTCGTGCGGGTCCAGGCCGCGCACCGGGTCGCCGAACGCTCGGGCGGCGACACCGCGACCTTCGCCGAACTCGAAACCGCCGGCGCGGCGGCGCTCTCCGCGATGCGCCGGCTCGTCGGCGCGCTGCGCACCGGCGACGAAGCCTTCTTCGTGCCGCCGGCCGACCTGCTCACCGCCGTCGACCGCGCGGTGCCCGACGACGAGCGCGTCCACCTCGACGTCAGCCCCGATCTCGCCGCGCTCCCGGTCGCGCCCGAGGTCGTCACCACCGCGCACCGGCTGCTCACCGAGTCCCTCACCAACGTCCGCCGCCACGCGCCCGAGGCGACCGAGGTGCGGGTGCTCGTCCGCCACGAACCACCCGGTGCGCTGCGCGTCGAGGTCGTCAACGACGGTGCCGCCCGCCCCGCCCGCCGGGGTGGCTACGGGCTGCTCGGGATGGCGGAGCGGGTGGCGGCGGTGGGCGGTACGGTCGACGCGGGACCGGCAGCGGGCCGGCGCTGGCGCGTCGCCGCGCGGCTGCCGCTCGAACCGGGCTGAGGCGAGGGGAGACCGGGGTGCCGACGCGAGTGCTGATCGCCGACGACCAGGCGATGGTCCGCGCGGGCTTCCGGCTCATCCTCGAAGGTGAGCCGGACATCGAGGTCGTCGGCGAGGCGGCCGACGGCGACCAGGCCGTGCGGCTGGCCCGTGAGCTGCGCCCGGACGTGACCCTGATGGACATCCGGATGCCCGGTGTGGACGGACTGCGCGCCACGGAGCTGCTGGCGGGCCCGGGCGTCCCGGAGCCGCTGCACGTCGTGATGGTCACGACGTTCGGGCTGGACGAGAACGTCCACGCGGCGCTGCGGGCCGGCGCCTGCGGGTTCCTGCTCAAGGACGCGGGGCCGAACCTGCTCGTCGAGGCCGTGCACGCGGCCGCGCACGGCGAGGCGCTGGTCTCCCCCGCGATCACGACCCGGCTGCTGGAGCACTTCGCGCGCCGCGACCCCGGGCGGGCCGGCAACCCGGAAAACCCGCTCACGCCCCGGGAATCCGACGTCGTGCGGGCCGTGGCACGCGGTCAGACCAACGAGGAGATCTGCCGCTCACTGGTGGTGTCGATGCCCACGGTCAAGACCCACATCGGCGCGGTCAAGCGCAAGCTCGGGGTCCGCAACCGCACCGAGATCGCCATCTGGGCCTGGGAAAGCGGGCTGGTCCGCTGACCGCGGGACGCGCACGACGAGCGTGCGCGCCACGATGTCGCCGAACCGCTGCCGCCGCTTGCTCACCAGCATCACGATGGTCCCGGCCAGCCCCCAGGCGAACCCGTCGACCAGCATCAGCAGCTCGCGCGCGACGAAGGCGCCCAGCGACGGGTGCCCGCCGTCGACGGTGACGACCCGCAGGCGCAGCCAGCGCATCGCCGGCGTCTGCCCACCGTGGCGGTAGGGCCACCACGCGTTGACGAACCACTGGCCGGCGAAGTCGAGCGCCAGCATCGTGTAGAGCACGACCTTCAGGAACGTCAGCAAGCCGGGGCCGTGCGGGTGGAACAGCCAGACCACCGCGATGGCGAGCAGCAGCATGGGCAGGAAGACGAGCAGCTCGTCCAGCAGGAACTGCGCGAGGCGGCGCCCGACGACGCCCAGCCCCGGCCGGGAACCGGTCATGGCCCCCATGATCTCGGTCCCGGCGGCCCGGCGCGCGCTGAGCCCCACCGCGGACCGGACCACGTCCTCATACCGGGGGCCGAGGCGGAGCCGGGCGGATCGTGCTCCGGGCTGATCACCGGCGGGCGGCGGCGGGCCAGGCTCGGGCGCACCCACCCCCCGACGGAAGGAAACCCGGTGCGCCTCTCCCGGACAGGACTGGTGGCCGCGACGGCCGCCCTCTTCGCGGCGGCGGTGCCCGCCGCGGCCGCCGATCCGCTAGCGCCCTACACGACGCAGCAGCTGAGCTGGGGCGACTGCCCGTTCAAGCCGGCGGCAGGCACGCCGGCCGCGCAGTGCGCGCGGGTGACCGTCCCGCGGGACTGGGCCGCCCCGGCCGCGGGGCCGGAGCTCGAGGTGTCGATCAGCCGGGTGGCCGCCACCGGCGAGCGGCGCGGCGCCATCCTGCTGAACCCCGGCGGCCCGGGCGGCCAGGGCACGCCGCTCGCCGGGTCGCTGGCCGCGCTGGAGCCGACGGTCAGCGCCCTCTACGACTTCGTCGGGATGGACCCGCGCGGCACCGGCCACGCGGGCACGGACGACCACGGCTTCCAGTGCCAGGTCCCGGCCGGGCGCCTGCCGTCGGGCCCGCTCGACGCCCGCGACCGGTCCGCGGCGAGCATCGCGGCCCACCAGCAGACGCCACGGGCCGTCGCCGAGGCGTGCCAGAGCGACGCGCTCGCGCCGTTCGTCACGACCTGGCAGACCGCGCACGACATGGACCTGGTCCGCACGCTGCTCGGGGACGAGAAGCTCAACTACCTCGGCTATTCCTACGGCACCTGGCTCGGCGCCAAGTACGCGGCGCTGTTCCCCGGGCACAGCGGCAAGTTCGTGCTCGACTCCAGTGTGGACTTCGAAGGCAGGCTGCAGGCCGACTTCGAGGCGTTCCCGGTCATCGACCAGCGGCAGTTCGACGACGTCTACCTGCCGTGGCTCGCCCGGAACTTCCCCGCCCAGCTGGGGAAGACCGCCGCGGAGGTCAAGGTGAAGTGGGAGCGCGTCCGCGCCTACTACGCCACGCAAGGCCTGGCGCCCGACACGTTCGACGGCGTCTTCGTCGGCAACGGCAGCCCGCTCCAGTGGGTCCTCGGCGCGTTGGTCTTCCTGCTGGGCGCCCAGGCACTCGACGGCGGCCCGCCCGCCGACCCCACCGACCTCGACGCGGTCTCGCGGACGACGTTCGGCGTCCCGGCCGCCGAGCTGACCACGGACCGCGTCGTCGCGGCGGCACCGAAGCTGGCCCCCGACTACACCCAGGCCCCGGGCACCCGCTACGCCGTGGCCTGCGGCGACCAGCCCACCCGGTCGACCGCCTGGTACCGGCACCTCAGCGACCGGCAGGGCCCGCGCTACCCGCTGTTCGGCTGGGCCTACGGCCTCGGCGAAACGTGCGGCCCGTGGTCCGAACCACCGCGGCACGACCTGCCAGGGGTCCCCGCCGAAGCGGTCGCGAACATCCTCGTCGTGCAAGGCGAATTCGATCCGCAGACCGGCTACGAGCAAGCGACGTCCGGGGCCCGTGCCGCGGGTGTCCCGCTGGTGTCGGTCGACGACTCGCCGTTCCACGGCCAGTACGCACTGGCCGGAAACCCGTGCGTCGACGGCCTGGTGAACGTCTTCCTGGTCAAGAACTCCCGCCCGCGATCCACCACGTGCCCGGGCGTACCGCTGCCTGGCGAAGACCGGGTGTACCCGGTGGCCGGCCCGGTGCGAAGCGCGGCCGCATCGGTCCAAACGCGACTTTCCGCCGGGCCCAACGAGTTGCGCGCACAGGTGCAGGCGGAGATCAGCGCGCTGAACCGGCAGCGCTGAGTCCCGTCCGCCTCAGTGCCCCGCGAACCGGTGCAGGGCGTCGAGCACGGCCGGGGCGGGGGTGGCCGGGTGGGCCGCGTCGTGCAGCAGGTGGTCCACTCCGGGCAGCGGCACCCGGCCCGGTCCGGTGGTGTGTGCGCGGCGCAGGGCGGTGGTCAGGGCTTCCGTGGTGGCGCAGGGGACTTGGGTGTCGTTCGTGCCGCAGGTCAGCAGCACCCTGGTCCCCGGCCGCAGGGCCGCGGCGGTGTCCGGTGGGTAGACGGCGTCATCGCTGTCGACGAACCGGCCGCTCGGCCCTTGGAAAGCCGTGAAGAGCTGGGCCAGGGCGGGCGGCAGGCCGGTGGTGTCGACCGGCCGGTGGGCACGCAGGGCGGTGACGGCGGCGTCGATCGCCGCGTCGACGGCGTCCTGCTGTTCCGGGGTGAGCTGGCCCAGCCGCACCGCCTCGGCGGTCTGGGCGTGCAGCTGCAGCGCGACCAGGTCGAGCAGGCGGATCGCCTGCGGTTGCAGGAGCGCCACGCCGGCCGGGCGCGGGCGGACGGTGCCGGCGAGCAGCAACGCGGTCATCCCGCCCTCGCTGTGCCCGACCACCATGAGCGCGGCCGGGTCGGTCTCCGGCTGGTCGCGCAACGACTCGTAGGCGGCCTTCGCCTGCCGGACGAACGCCGGGTAGTCGAGGGCTTCCGGGTGGTCGCGGTAGGCACCGAGCCCGGTCCGCCCGGTGCCGTACTTGTCAAAGCGCAGCGTGGCGACCCGGTCGGTGCCGAGCGCGCCGGCCACCAGCGCCAGGGTGTTCTGGGCCGCGGGCGGCTGGCTGCCGTCGCGGTCGGTGGGTCCGCTGCCGGGCAGCAGCAACGCGGCGCGCAACCGTTGCCCGGCCAGGTGTTCGGGAACGTGCAGGGTGCCGTACGTCGCCGTCCCGTCGACGGTGAAGACGACTTCGCGGTCGGCGGCCGGCACGAGACAGGGGGCCGCCTCGGCGGGGGTGGCGGTCACGGCGGCGGCGAACGCCACCACGATCGTGACGGTGCGGGAGAACATCGTGCGGCCTCTTTTCAGCGCAGGGCGTTCTCGACCAGCGCGACGGTCGCGCGGGGGTCGTCCACCTGGACGACCATGCGGGAGTAGCGCTCGTCGGCGAGTTCGATCACGACGGCCTTCGACGCGTCGCGGACGTCCCAGAAGATCTTCTCGCCGTCTTGGTGGAACGTGCCCGCCGTGATCACGCCGGGGACGTGGGCGCCCGGGGCCCGGATGCCCTTGGGGTCGGCGGCGATGCCGGGGTCCGCGGTCGCGCCGCGGACGTTGGCCAGCGGAATGGTCACGCTGCTCTTGAAGGCCCAAAGCTTGTCGAGACCCTCCATGACGACGACGAGATCTTCGCCGTCGATGCGGACCAGTGCCATGTCGATTTTCCTTTCAGTCGAGTGGATCGAGGCGCCGGGCCAGCGCGGCGCCGACACCGTCGGGGTTGCCGCGCAGGCGAACGCCCAGTGCGGCGGCGGTGAGGGCGGCGGCCAGCTCGGCGGGAACGCCGAGCGCATCGGCGATCGCCTGGTCGACGACGGCGAACGCGGCCGCCACCTCGGCGGCCACCTCCTCGTCGGCCGGCGCCCGGTCGACCGCCGCGAGCACGAGCAGCCCGAGGTCGGCCGACGTGACCAGCCGCAACGCTTCCGCGGCGTCCGCCGCCCCGGCCAGCGCTTCGGCCAAGGGGCCGACGTCGTCGGCGAGGTGGCGGCGCAGGGCGACCAGGTAGAGGCCCCGTTTGCTGCCGAACGTCTTGTACAAGCTGTTGCGGTGCACGCCGAGGTGGGTGACCAGGTCGTCGACCGACACCCCGTCGAACGCGCGGCCACCGAACAGCTCCACGGCGGCGCGCACCACCTCGTCCTCGTCGAACGCCCGCTGCCTGCCCATGCCAGGACGATAGCCGTTTGAGGAACGATCAGTCAAGAACAATCGTTCCTCAAAATCTTTCACCTCGTGGGGCGCAAGGCCCGCGCGGCTTCACCCGCCAGCCTCAGCAGTTCGTCCAGCACCTCGGCCGCGAGATCGGCCAGCGACCGCTCCTCGCGCAGCCACCGGGTGAACGCGATCCCGAACACCGTCGCCCCCGACTCCGCCGCGAGGGTGGCCGCGGGCTCGGCGACGCCGCGGGCGCGCAGGGCGTCCGCGACCGTCGTGGCCAGGGTCGTCAGCTTGTGCCGCTCCCGTTCCTGAAGAGCGGGATTGCGGTCGATCACGGACTGCCGCGCGCGGGAGTGCGGGCGGCGCTCGTCCGGGAAGAAGGCGGACGCCGACTGCAGCGCGGACGCGACGACCTCGAGCGGTGACGCCTCCGGCGGGACAGCGTCGATGCCGTCGAGGAACGCCTGGACCAGCAGTTCCTGCCCTCCGAACAGCACTTCGCGCTTGTCGCTGAAGTGCCGGAAGAAGGTGCGCTCGGTCAGGCCGACGGCCTGCGCGATCTCCGCGGCGGTCGTCTGCTCGTAGCCGCGCGCGGCGAACAGTTCGAGCGCGGCCTGCTGCAGCCGCTCCGCGGTCCCGGGTTCCCAGCGCACCATGCCGCCGAGTCTAGTGATGACAGCGACTGACAGACAGGCGTACGGTGTGAATGTCAGCGACTGACGTCGGTCACTGACATCACGTCCCTCTTGAAGGAGTTCACGCCATGCGCGTTTTCGTCACCGGTGCCTCCGGCTGGATCGGCACCGCCGTCGTCGGCGAACTGCTCGGCGCCGGCCACGAGGTCACCGGGCTGGCCCGCTCGGCCGAGTCCGCCGCGAAGCTCGAGGCGAAGGGCGTCCGGGTCCGGCGCGGCGACCTCGACGACCTGCCCGGCATCCGCGCCGGCGCCGAGGCGGCCGACGCGGTCATCCACCTGGCGAACAAGCACGACTTCGCCGACCAGGCCGCGTCGAACGCGGCCGAGCGGGCCGCCGTCGAGACCATCGGCGACGCGCTCGAGGGCACCGGCCGCCCGTTCCTGCTGGCCTCGGGTATCGCGGCCTTGGTGCAGGGCCGCCCCGCCACCGAGGCCGACGCGTCCCCGTTCCACGGCCCGGACTCCCCGCGCGGCGGCGCGGAGAACCTCGCGCTCGGCTTCACCGACCGCGGCCTGCACCCGGTGAGCCTGCGGTTCTCCCCGACCGTGCACGGCACCGGCGACCACGGGTTCATCGCGTACCTCTCGGCGATCGCCCGCGAGAAGGGCGTGGCCGGCTATCCCGGAGACGGCACCAACCGCTGGGCCGCGGTGCACGTCAGCGACGCCGCACGCATGGTCGCCCTCGGCCTGGAGAAGGCACCGGCGGGCAGCCGCCTGCACGCGGTCGCCGAGGAAGGCGTGCCGACGAAGGAGATCGCGGAGGCGATCGGCCGGACGTTCGACCTGCCGGTGGCCTCCATCGACCCGGCCGACGTCCCGGCCCACTTCGGCTGGATCGGCGGGTTCTTCTCGATGGACCTGGCGGCCACGAGCACGGCCACGCAGGAACTGCTGGGCTGGACGCCGACCGGCCGCACCCTGATCGAGGACCTCGACGGCGGCGCGTACTCGGTCTAGGCGACGGGGAAACGCTGTGCCGCACCACTTCGCGGCAGGCCGGTGCGGCACAGCGCGACCGCACACGACACGCAGGTCAGAACGGATCCGCCGGATATTCGGTCCGCGACATGTCCGCGCCGAGACCGGCCGCGAGGGCGACGATCGCGTTGAGGACGGTCACCACCTCCGTGCGCGGTTCGGAGCGGGTGGTGCGGTGGCGGGCGACGAGGGTGCGGGTGCCGAGGCCGGGCAGCGACACCGCCTTCACCCCCTCCGGGACGGCTTCCCGGACCGCCAGCGCGGGCACGAGCGCGATGCCCAGGCCGCCGGCGACCATCGACAGCGCCACGTTGTAGTCGTAGTAGCTGTGCCCGGGCTCCGCCGCGTCCGGGAACCCGCGGCGGACGCGCTCGGTGGCGGCGTGCGCCGCGGTGTCGGAGTCGACGCCGAGCCAGGTGAGGTGCTCCAGGTCCGCCGTGCTCACCGGGTCCGCCATCCCGGTGGGCAGCACCAGCAGCCAGGGCTCTTCGAGGATCGCGACGTCGCGGATGCCGCGCGCCGGCTTCCCTTGGCCCGCCGAGCTCCGGCCCTCGAGGATGAGCAGGTCGACCGCGCCCTCGCGCAGGGATTGCCGGGCCTTGCCGGTCTCCATCTCGCGGATCACCACTTCCAGCGCGGGGAACTGCTCCCGCAGCTGGTGCACGAGCGGGATCAGCAGCGTCCGGATGACCGACTGGAACGCGGCGATGACCACCGTGCCGGTGACGTCTTCGGCCAGCGCGGCCAGGGCTTTGCGCGCGTCGATGAGTTCGGCCTCGATGTGTTCCGCGGCCTCCGCCAGCACCCGGCCGGCGGGGGTCAGGACGGCGCCGCTCGGCTGGCGGTCGAGCACCGCGGTGCCGGTCGCCTCCTCGAGCCGGGCGATCTGCTGCGACACCGCCGAAGGCGTCAGGTGCAACAGGTCCCCGGCGGCGAGGACGCCGCCGGCGCGGTGCACGGCGAGCAGGACGGCGAGCCGGCGTGGATCGATCTGCATTCAGCGGAGCTTAACCCCCGGAGCAGATAACTTCGATTGCGTTGTACCCCTCAGGCCGGTCACGATGGCGGCATGGAGGAAATGTTGTCCCTGGCCGCCACCGCGGCCGGGTGGCTGGGAGCACTGGGAACCGTCGTCGCCTACGGTCTCGTGTCCCGCCGGAAGGTCGAGCCGAGTTCGGCCGTGTTCCAGTCGCTCAACCTGTCCGGCGCCGCGTTGCTCGCGGTGTCGGCCGCCGCCAGCGGCGCGTGGCCCGCGGTCGCCGCGAACTTCGTCTGGGTCCTGATCAGCGTGCTCGCGTTGATGAGTGCGCGGGGTGTCCTGGGTACCGTCCGCGATCGCCTGCGGCGGACGCGGACGACCTCGGGCGGCTTGGTTCAGAGGTAGCTGACCCCGGCCCATCCCTCGGCCGCCGCCCAGAGCCGCCTGCCGATCACCGGGTCGGCCGCGTCGCGGTTGAGCCGGGCCTCGGTGACGCGGCCGCGGGTCTCCCCCAGTCCGGCCGGCCCGAAGAACTGGCCGCCCCGCACGCCGGGCGCGGTCGCGGCGTACAACTGCGGCAGCGCACCCCGTTCGACCGGCTGGGTGGCCAGCAGGCCGAGCCGCGCGATCACGCGTCCGCGCCGGCCGCGGTGTTCCCAGGCCCGCGGCGTCAGGTTGGTCCGGGTGAGACCGGGGTGGGCCAGCACGCTGACGACGGGCGATCCGGCGGACCGCAGGCGGCGGTCCAGCTCGAGCCCGAAGATCGTGGTGGCGAGCTTGGACCGGCCGTAGGCGGCCGAGGCGCGGTAGCCGCGTTCGAACATCAGGTCGTCGAAGTCGAGGTGCGCGTTCTTGTGGGTGATCGAGCTGAGGCTGACCACGCGGGCTTCCCGGGCCGCGGCGAGGTGGTCGAGCAGCAGGCCGGTCAGGGCGAAGTGGCCCAGCACGTTGGTGGCGAACTGCAGCTCGAAGCCGTCGGCCGAGGTGCGGCGCGGGCCGAGCAGGACCACGCCGGCGTTGTTGACCAGCAGGTCGACCACCGGGTGGTCGACGACCAGCTTGGCGGCGAACGCGCGGACCGAGTCGAGGGAGGCCAGGTCCAGCTCGCGCACCTCGGTGTTGCCGTCGATCCGGCGGGCCGCCTGTTCGCCGGCGGCGGTGTCGCGGACGGCGAGCACGACGTGCGCGCCGTGGCGAGCCAGCTCGGTGGCGGTGACCAGGCCGAGGCCCGAGTTCGCGCCGGTCACGACGGCGACCCGGCCGTGCTGGTCGGGGATGCGGTCGGCGGTCCATCCGGTCATCTGCTGCTCCTGAGGGTGTCGGTGCACTTGTGCCGGCGACGTTAGGAGCGATCCGGCCGACTTCGGTGGGTCTGCGAGAACCACCTTGGGCACCCGCGGAGGGGGGACACTGGTGGCATGAGCAGTCCGCATCCCCACGCTCGCGAGCTCGGTGAATTCCTGCGCGCCCGGCGCACCCGGCTGCGGCCGCACGACGTCGGCCTGGAGCCGGGCGGCCGGCGCAAGGTCACCGGGCTGCGCCGCGAGGAGATGGCGCTGCTGGCCGGGCTGAGCACCGACTACTACCAGCGCATCGAGCAGGGCCGCGACGTCCGCCCGTCCGACACTGTCTTGGCAGCGCTCGCCGGCGCGCTCAGCCTCGGCGAGGAGGAACGCCGTCACCTGTTCGCACTGGGCCACGCCGCCCGCCGGCCGGTGGCCACGCCGGTGAACCGCGAGCCGGAGCGGGTGCCGGACAGCACGCGCCGGCTGCTGCGGGTCACTGACACCCCCGCGGTCGTGCTCGGCAGGCACCTGGACCTGCTCGACTGGAACCCGATGGCCGAGGCGCTGCTCGGCGACCCGGAGGGCTACCCGCCGGACCGGCTGAACATGCTCCTGCTGCTGTTCGACGACGAGCGGACCGGCCGGCGGAGCTGCCCGGACTGGGAGCGGCAGGCGCTGGACTACATCGGCATGCTGCGCACCGCGGTCGCCGCCGACCCCACCCACCCCCGCGCTACCGCGATCGTCGGCGAGCTGAGCATCCGCAGCCCCGAGTTCCGCCGCCTGTGGGCCCGCCACGACGTCCGCGAGTCGGTGCGCGGGACCAAGACGTTCCGGGTGCCCGAGGTGGGCGACATCCTCCTGGACTGGGACACCTATCCCCTGCCCGGCAACCCCGGTCCGGTCATGCTGGTGTTCACCGCCGAGCCGGGCAGCCCCGACGAGGATCGGCTACGGCTCCTGGCCTCGGTGCACGCGTCCCGCTCCGCGCCGGGTCACCCCGGCCGGACGCAGAACTCGGTGCCGTCCGGATCCGCCAGCACGGCGGTGCCGTCGTCGCGGGCGTCGAGCTGAGCGGCGCCGAGGGATGTCAACGCGTCGATCGCCGCCTGCTGATCGCCGTCGGGGAGCAGCTCGAAGCGCTGCCGGTCCGCCGTGCTGTCCCAGGCGTCCCACGCGACTTTCGTGCCGCCGCGCGGTGACTGGATCGCGGTCTGCTCGCCCCGGTCCCACACCAGGGGCCAGCCCAGCGCTTCGCTCCAGAACAGGCCGGCCTGCCGGCTGCCGGCACAGGTGAGCTCACCCAGCGGACCGCACCCGGCGAGGTAGCCGTTGCCGGGCTCGATGACGCAGAACTCGTAGCCCGCCGGATCGGCCAGGACGACGTGCGGCTCCTCGGGCCGCTGGCCGACGTCGAGGTGGCGGCCGCCGAGCTTTACCGCCGTGGCCACCTTGCGCTGCTGGTCGTCGCTGGTCAGGTGCAGGTGCATCCGGTTCGCACCGACCGGGCCCGCGCGGCCCGGTGCGAACCGCAGGCCGAGCTGGGTGTCCGTGCCCGGTAGCAGGAGGCCGCCGGTGTCCTCGAGGATTTCGCGCCCGAGCAGGGCGGCCCAGAAGCGGGCCGGTTCAGCCGGGTCTTCGGCCTCGAAGGTCACCGCCAGCAGTCGGGAAGGCATCACCGGAACGTAGACACCGCCCCGGTGAGGCAGCAAGCCGTTATGGAATCCGCTCAGCCCGGCTGCGCGTGGCGGCGCCCAGCCGCGTCTCGGCGTAGTCGGGCCGTCTCGGCGCCGATGTCGCCCAGCCGGTCGGCCAAACCCGCGTGGTCGCGCTGCAGGTGGCCGCGGACCGCCGCCAGTGGGGGTAGCAAGCCCGCGACGTCGTCCTCGCCCAGGGCCGCGCCCAGCCGGTCGGCGCTCTGGCGGGCTGCCGCGTCCAGGTTGTCCAATGTGGTCACCTGGGCCGCCAGTTGCCGCAGCACCGAAGCGTTGCGGCGGGCCCAGTCCGCCACCGCGCGATCTCCGGCCCGGCGGCCGCGCTCGGCGTCGACCCGGGCCTCGCCGGTCGCCTCGCCCGTCGCTGACGGCTGCAGGCGCAGGAAGCGCCGCTCCGCTGCCTGCCGGCTGGCCACCCCGAGGGCCGGGGCCAAGGCCGTCCAGCTCGCGCCGCCCGCGCGTGCCGCCGCGATCAGCTCCGGCTCCCAGCCGGCGAGCTGCTCCCGCACCGAACGCAACGCGGTCAGCGCTCCCAGCAGGTCTTCGGGCGGCGCGCTGCCGCGCCGGGCGGCGTCGACCACCTCCTGCACGCTCCGCACCACCCCGGCCGGATCACCCTCCGCCATTTTGTCATCCTTTCGACGACTGAAGACTTGTCATCGTTTCGATGACATGTTAGAACAGTGGGGCGTGTTGACACCAGTGCCGACAACCCAGGAGGTGGAACCCATGTTGATGCGCACCGACCCGTTCCGCGAGCTGGACCGGTTCGCCCAGCAGGTCTTCGGCGCCGCGACGCCGGGAACGTGGTCCAAGCCGGCGCCGATGCCGATGGACGCCTACCGCGCCGGCGACGAGTTCGTCGTCTGCTTCGACCTGCCCGGCGTCACCTCCGACGCCATCGAGCTCGACATCGAGCGCAACGTCCTCACCGTCAAGGCCGAACGACGACCCCTCCCCGGCGGTGACGACGTCCGGATGCAGGTCACCGAGCGCCCCCTCGGCGTGTTCTCCCGCCAGCTGTTCCTCGGCGACACCCTCGACACCGACCGCATCTCCGCGAACTACGAAGCCGGGGTGCTGACGCTGCGCATCCCGATCGCCGAGAAAGCCAAGCCGCGCCGCATCGACGTCGCGAGCTCCCGGTCCGACCGGAAGGAAATCCAGGCCTGAGGGCCTCCGCCGCGCGCAGGACCGGTAACCCCGAGCCGGTCCTGCGCGCGGCTCGTGCGAGAAAGGCATCTTCGTGACCGCATCGCTGCACACCCCGGTCGGCCGCTCCCACCCCGCCTTCGTCGCGCTGACCACCTACCTCGCCGACGTCACCGACGCACTGGGCATCGGCCTGGAGTCCTGCACCGTCGACCACGACGCCCCGGTCTCCGCCTACGTCGCCCTCGACGGGCACCTGCCCGCCCACCCGGGGCGCGACATCGCATTGCTGTGGGACGAACGGCACGGCTGGGCCGTCGCGGCCGAGACCCACTCCGGCGAGGACCTCATCGTCGTCCGCCACCTCGGCGGCGCCACCGTCGCCCCGTCACCCGCGCGCGTCGCCCGGTTCGTCGAGGCCTTGCGCGAAGGCGACCACCACATCGGGCTCCTCGATCCGCCCGCCATTCGCATTCCGGCGGGCCTGGCCGAGCTGGACGCCGTCCTCCGGAACCAGATCAGCGGTTAACCGTCCGCTAACCGGGAATGCGGTGGCTTCCGGACGAAAGGACCCCCGCGTGTTCCGTCACACCAAACTCCTGCAGTTCGAAGCCAAGCCCGAGAAGCCCGACCCCGTCTACGCCCACAAGCTCCAAGAACTCATCGGTGGCGCCTTCGGCGAAATGACCGTCACCATGCAATACCTGTTCCAAGGCTGGAACTGCCGCATCGAAGGCAAGTACAAAGACCTGATCATGGACACCGCGACCGAAGAGATCGGGCACGTCGAAATGCTCGCCACCATGGTCGCCCGGCTGCTCGAAGGCGCACCCGCCACCGCGACCGCCGAATCCGTCAAGGACCCCGTGATGGCCGCGGTGATCGGCGGGATGGACCCGCAGCAAGCCATCGTCGCCGGCGGCGGCGCCCTGCCCGCCGACAGCAACGGCTATCCCTGGAACGGCAAGTACATCGTCGCCTCCGGCAACCTGCTCGCCGACTTCCGCGCCAACGCCGCCGCCGAAGCCCAAGGCCGGCTGCAGACCGCCCGGCTCTACAACATGACCGACGACCCCGGCGTGAAGGCGATGCTGCAGTTCAACCTCGCCCGCGACACCGTCCACCAGAAACAGTGGCTCGCCGCCATCGAAGAGCTCAAGGCCGACGGGCTCGAAGACGACATCGCCCCGAACGCCCTGCTCGACGAAGAAGACCAGACCCACAACCACACGATCTGGCACCTCTCCGACGGCCCGGACGGCGCCAAGGGCCGCAGCTGGACCACCGACGCGGGCATCGAGTACCTGATGGACCCGGACCCCCTCGGCGGCCCCGGCACCGCACCGAAGCCGGACCCGGCGCTGTACGGCACCTACGCCCCGTTGCAGGACGCGAAAGGCACGGCCAAGGGCAAAGCCAAGGCAGCCAAGAACAAGCTGACCTGACCGCGGCCGGCCCGGCTCCGGGTGTCCACATCGGACTCCCGGGTCCGGGAACCCGCCGGGTCGAAGTCCGCTCGGCTTGGCTTGAGGCGGAAAGTGGTTTACGGTGGGATGAGCGGTCAAGCATCCGGCCGGATCTGAATCCCCCGCGCTCGGGGCACCAGTTGTCGCGCCGCCGGTTTAAAGCCGCGATCGCACTTCAGCGTTGTACCCCAGGGTGTGGCCAACGAAAGAAGGCCACGATGACCAGCCAGCTCACGGTGCCGACGAGCCCGCACGCCGTCGCACTCCCGGACAGCCTGCGCCTGACGACCCAGCGCGTCGGCGCCACCACCACCATCGAAGTCGCCGGTGACATCGACGCGGCCACCGCACCGCGGCTGCGCGAACTGCTCGCCTGCCGGGCGAGCAGCACCATCGACCGGCTCGTGATCGACCTCTACGACGTCACCTTCATCGGCGCGGCCGGGTTGGCCGCGCTCGAACACGGTTACCTGATGGCCACCGCACGCGGCATCACCTGCACCGTGTGCGGTGACGCCGCCGGGCAGCTGCTGCGCCTCGCCCGGGTGTTCCAGCTGCGTTTCACCGAGACGATGGAAATCGCGGGTCAAGCGCGCAGCGCGTAACGCCGTTCCGCGTAGGCGAGGTCGTCGCGCCAGAGCCGCGCCGCCGTGTGGCGCATGAGCGGGCGGATCGCCGGCGCCAGCTTGGCCGCCACCGCGAAACCGGGCCGCTCGGACGCGGCGATCGTCGCCTCGATCACCGCGGTCCGGGGCCGGCCGTCGGCGCCGGGGCCCAGCGGTGTCGCGTGCGTTTCGACGACGCTGCCGACGCCTTCGCCCTCGACGATGCGCATCACGACCGTGCGCGGCTCGGGACAGACGAACTCGGCCACGACGGGCACGCCCCACCTTCCCGCGAGCCGGAAGGTCACCTCGACCAGGAACCGGTCCTCGTCTTCGGGCACGTCGACACCCCGGGGCGCGGAAAGCACCCGCAGGCGCGCGAAGGAATAGGGGTGGAACCAGGCGCCGTGCCACGGGTCGAGGCGGTTCGCCACGACGTCCTCCGGCTCGCAGACGCCGGTGAGCGTGGCCACGGCGTCGATGCGCGCGCCCGGACCGGGCCGCGCCGGTACTACCGGCCGGTCCGTCGGCTGCTCGCGGCCGATGTCGTCGAGGCGAGCCCAGACGAGCACGCCGTCGTCGTACGCCGGGATCGGTGCCCAGCTGCCGCAGCGATCGCCGCCGAGCCGCAGGCCGTGCCACCGGCACAGCAGCTCGCCCCGGTCGATCCGGGCGTCGGCGAGGGGCGCGCCCAGGTGGGGACACGCACCCGGTCCGACGCGGAGACCTCCGTCCCGGTCCCGCCACGCGACGAGTTCCCGGCCGCCCACGGTTACGCCGAACGGCCGATCGGGCCGCACCGAACGGCTGGCGCCGAGCACGAACCAGTTGCCCGCCGGACGAGCCGACGCTCTCTTGCCCGCGGCCTCGATCAGGGCCGGCGAGCACTCCCGGTAGGTCGGTTCCTGGTGGGCCCACCGCGGCTCGCGAAACGGCTGGACGGGCCACCGCCGCGGCCAGAACCCGGCGACGCGCTGACTGACGTTCACTGATCTATCGTGGACGCAACGCAACGAAAGTGCACGACGGGGCGTCACTCCTCTTTTGGGGGACAGAACGTTTATCCGGACGCCGCTAGGGTACAGGCGACCAGATGCATCGATCGTGCATCGAATGACCGGCGTCAATCGAAGGAGCTCGGATGGCCGTGATCGCCGACGCCGGATCGACCACCGCGTGGCTGGCCGGGCTGCGCCGGAAGTGCGCGGACGACGTGCACGACTTCGTCACCGAACGGGTGCGGGAGCACTTCACCGGACGCGCCGCCACCCCCGCGGCCACCGCGCTTCCGGAGTTCGTCGCGGACGGCAAGTTCCTGCGGCCGCTGTTCGCCTACACCGGCTGGCGCTGCGGTGAGCCGGACGACGAAGCGGCGCTGCGAGCCGCCTCCGCACTCGAACTGCTGCACTGCTTCGCGCTGGCCCAGGACGACGTCATGGACGGCTCCGAACGTCGGCGAGGCCGGCCGGCCCTGCACGTCACGTTCGCCCGCTGGCACGCCGAGGCGGGACTCGGCGGCTCGGCCGCGCGGTTCGGCGAGTCGGCCGCGGTCCTCGCCGGCGACCTGTTCCTCGTCTGGTCCGAGCAGCTGCTCCGCAGCAGCGGCCTGCCCGCCGACGTGCTCGCCCGGGGCTGGCCGGTCTACGACCACCTGCGCTCCGAGCTGGCCGTCGGCCAGCTCGGCGACCTGGTCAACGACGCCCGCGCGCTGCCCTCGTGGGGTGACGTCCTCGACGTCGTCCGCCGCAAGTCGGGCAACTACACCGTGCGCCGCCCACTCGAGTTCGGCGCCGCGCTCGCCGGGTGCGACGAGCGCGTCCGCGCCGCGCTCGGCACGTACGGCGGCCTGGTCGGGGAAGCCTTCCAGTTCCGCGACGACCTGCTCGGGGTGTTCGGCGACCCGGCCGTCACCGGCAAGCCGGTCGGCGACGACCTGCGCGAGCGGAAGGCCTCCACGGTCGTCGTCCTCGCCGCCGAGCTGGCCGACCACTCGCAGCGCGCCGAGCTGGCCGGGCTGCTGGCCCTCGACGTCGTCGACACGGCCGCGGTCGAGCGCTGGCAGCGGCTGATCACCGCGACCGGGGCGCGCGACCAGCTGGAGAAGTTCGCCGACGACCGGGTCCGCCACGCGCTCGAGGTGCTCGACCTGGCCGGTCTGCCCCAGCAACCCGCGGACGCGCTGACCACCCTGGCCCTGCAGTGCACCGAACGGGTCCGATGAGGACGGTCACCGGCCGCACCGACCGGGTGGTGGTCGTCGGAGCCGGGCTCGCCGGGCTCTCGGCGGCCCTGCACCTGGCCGGGCGTGGTCGTTCGGTGGTCGTCGTCGAACGCGATCCCGGCCCGGGCGGGCGAGCCGGGCGCGTGGACCTCGACGGCTACCGGCTCGACACCGGCCCGACGGTGCTGACCATGCCGGAGCTCCTCGGCGACGCCTTCGCCGCGGTGGGCACGGACCTGGCGGACCACGTGCGGCTCACCCGCCTGGAGCCCGCCTACACGGCCCGGTTCGGCGACGGGTCGGTCTTGCCGGTGCACACCGATCCCGAGCGGATGACCGACGCCGTGCGGGACTTCGCCGGCCCCACCGAGGCCGCGGGCTACCGCCGGCTGCGCGACTGGCTGACCCGCCTCTACCGCGCCGAGTTCGACCGGTTCATCGCGGCCAACTTCGACTCGCCGCTCGGCCTGCTCTCCCCCGACCTGGCCCGGCTGGTCGCGCTCGGCGGGTTCCGGCGCCTGGACAACCGGATCGGCGCCTTCCTGACCGACGAACGCCTCAAGCGCGTCTTCACCTTCCAAGCGTTGTACGCGGGGGAATCGCCGATGCGGGCCCTCGCGCTGTACGCGGTCATTTCCTACATGGACACGGTCGGCGGCGTCTACTTCCCCGACGGCGGCATGGCGGCCGTCCCGCAGGCCATGGCCCGGGCCGCCACCGACGCCGGCGTCGAGTTCCGCTTCGGCGCGTCCGTGACGGCGCTCGAACGCCGTGGCACGCGGGTCACGGCCGTGCACACAAGCGACGGCGAGCGGATCGAAGCCGACGCCGTCGTCCTGACCACCGAACCGCACGAGAGCTACCGGCTGCTCGGCCGGGCCCCACGGCGTCCCGTTCCGCTGCGCGCGGCGCCATCGGCATTGGTTCTGCACGCGGGCGGCCACGCGGATCACCCGATCGGGCACCACACGATCTCCTTCGGGGAAGGCTGGGCCTCGACGTTCCGCGAGCTGATCACCGACGGACGGCGGATGAGCGACCCGTCCCTGCTGATCACCCGCCCGACGGCGACCGACCCGTCGCTGGCCCCGCCGGGCAAGGAACTGTTCTCGATCCTGGCGCCGGTGCCGAACCTCGACCGCGGGCCCCGCGACTGGGACGCCGAAGCCGGGCCCTACGCCGACGAGGTCCTCGAGCACGTCCGGTCCCGGCTGCTGCCCGGCTTCACCCCCGAGGTGTCCTACGTCCTGAGCCCGGCGGACTGGCAGCGGCGCGGGCTGGTGGCGGGGACGCCGTTCAGCTACGCGCACTCGTTCGGCCAAACCGGGCCGTTCCGGCCCCGGAACCTGCCGCCCGGCACGGAAAACGTGGTGCTCGCCGGCGGCGGGACCGTGCCCGGCGTCGGCGTCCCGACGGTCCTGATCTCCGGCCGGCTCGCCGCGGACCGGATCACCGGCACCCGCCGCACCGCCGGCCGCACCATGGAGGGAGCCCGATGACGAGCCGTGAGCTCGACGCCGCCGGCATCACCGATCCGGGGCTGCGGCAGGCCTACCAGCGTTGCCGGGAGGTCAACGCCCGGCACGGCCGGACCTACTTCCTCGCCACGCGCATGCTCTCCCCCGCGCAACGCCCGGCCGTCCACGCCCTCTACGCGTTCGCGCGACGGCTCGACGACCTCGTCGACGAACCCGAGCCCGGCGCCACGCCGGAGTCGATCGCCGCCACCCTGCACGACGTCGAACGGCGGTTCTTCGCCGAACTCGCCGCCGGCCACAGTGACGACCCGCTGCTCACCGCCGTGCTCGACACGGTGGCCCGCTACGAAATCTCCGAGCCGCACTTCCGCGCGTTCTTCGCGTCCATGCGGATGGACCTTTCGGTCACCGGCTACCCGACCCGGTCCGCGCTCGACGAATACGTCCACGGGTCGGCCGAGGTGATCGGGCTGCAGGTGCTGCCGGTGCTCGGCACCGTCGTCGCCCGCGCGGACGCGGCCCCGCGGGCCGCCGCGCTCGGCAAGGCGTTCCAGCTGACCAACTTCCTGCGTGACGTCGCCGAGGACCTCGACCGCGGCCGGGTGTACCTGCCGGCCGACGAGCTCGCCGCGGCCGGCGTCGACCGGGACCGGCTGCGGTGGTGCGCCCGGACGCGGCAGCTGGACTCCGCGGTGCGGCGGGCCCTCGTCGAGCAGGTCGAGCGGACCCGCCGGATCTACGCCGAGGCCCGGCCGGGCATCGCGATGCTGCACCCGGCGTCCCGGCCGTGCGTGGCGACGGCGTTCACGCTCTACGGCGGCATTCTCGACCGCATCGAGGCCGCGGGCTTCAACGTCTTCGCCGGGCGTGCCCGGGTACCCCGGTACCGCCGGGCGCTCGCGGCCGGCGACGCGCTCGTCCGGGCCCAGTGGGCGCGCCGCCGTCATCCGGTGGCGGTGGCCTGACGTGGGCAAGCTGGAGTACCTGCTCGTCCTCGCCGCCTGTGTCGTCGTCACGCTGCCGCTGGAACTGGCGGGCGCTCGCGTCTGGCGGCGGCCGCGGCGGCTGGCGCGGGCCGTGCTGCCGGTCGCGGGGGTGTTCCTGGTCTGGGACGCCGTCGCGATCGCCGCCGGCGTGTGGGACTTCGCCCCGGAGTTCGTCATCGGGGTGCGGGCGCCGCTGGGGATCCCGCTCGAGGAAGTGCTGTTCTTCGTCGTGGTCCCGGTGTGCGGGCTGCTGACCCACGAAGCCGTGCAGCTGACCGGCAAGGTCCTCGCGCGGCTGCTCCGGCGCCGGGAGCGGGTGTCGCGCTGATGCCCTGGGGTTACACGGTTCCCGCCGTCGCCGCCGTGCTCGTCGTGGTCGCCGCCGAACTGCTCGTCCTGCGCACCGGCCTGCTGCGCCGGCCGTCCTACTGGGTCACGATGGCCATCGTGACCGCGTTCCAGGTCCCGGTGGACGGCTGGCTGACGAAGCTGTCCGCCCCGATCGTCCGGTACTCCCCCGAAGGCATCACCGGGTGGCGGTTCCCCTGGGACATCCCGGTCGAGGACTTCCTGTTCGGCTACGCCATGGTCACCGCCGTCCTGCTGCTGTGGGAGCGCGGGAAGTCGCCAAAGGAGAGTGCATGAGCCCGTTGACCCGTAACGGTTTGCCGCGCGCGGAGGTGCCGTCGGCGTTCGACAGCGGCGCCGCGGCCTACGACCGGCTCGTCGGCGCCAACCCGGGTTACCACCACCACCTCCGGATCTCGGCCCGGCGCCTCGGCCCGGCCCCCGGCTCACGGGTCCTCGACGCCGGGTGCGGCACCGGCGCGTCGACCGCCGCGCTGCTGCGGGTCGCGCCCGGCGCGCGCGTCACCGCGATCGACGCGTCCGCCGAGATGCTGGCCCAGGCGCGGGCGAAACGATGGCCGGCGGGCGTCGAGTTCGTCCACACGCCCGTGGAGGACCTGACGGCCGACGAGCCGTTCGACGCAATCTTCGCCGCCTACCTGGTGCGCAACCTCGACGATCCCGACGCTCAGCTGGCGAAGTTGTACGGGCTGCTGCGCCCGGGTGGGCGCATCGCGCTGCACGAGTATTCGGTGCGGGACTCGCGGCGCGCCCGCTGGGTGTGGAACGCGGTGTGCGGCGCCGTCGTCATCCCGCTGGGGCGGCTCGCCACCGGCGACGCGACGCTGTACCGGCACCTGCGCCGCAGCGTCGTCGCCTTCGACGGCGTCGGCGACCTCTGCGCGCGCCTCACGCGCGCCGGGTTCACCGACGTCCGCACGGGCACCATGCCCGGCTGGTCGCGCGGGATCGTCCACACCGTCCTGGGCACCCGCCCGTGAGCCGCGACCGCCGCGCCGAACTCCACCCCGCCCCCGCCGGGCTCCCCGATGCCGGGACGCTCGACCGCCGACCCCGCGTCGCCGTCGTCGGGGGCGGCATCGCCGGGCTCACCGCCGCGACCGGCCTGGTCGAGCGGGGCGTCGAGGTCACGGTGTTCGAGCGCGAGCAGTACCTCGGCGGGCGGGTCGGCGGTTGGACCGAGCGGCTGCCGGACGGCACCGAGGTCACCATGAGCCGCGGCTTCCACGCGTTCTTCCGCCAGTACTACAACCTCCGCGCGCTGCTCGCCCGCACCGACCCGGGCCTGCGGCGGCTCACGGCGGTGCCGGACTACCCGCTGGTCGACGCGCTCGGCCGCACGGACACCTTCGCCGGGCTGCCGCGCACCCCGCCGTTGAACGCGCTCGCGTTCGCCTTGCGCAGCCCCACTTTCCGGGCCCGCGACCTGCTGCGCCTCGACGGACGGCGGGCGCTGCCCCTGGCCGGCGTCGGCGTCCCCCGCGTCTACGAGCAGCTCGACCACGTCGACGCGGCCACGTTCCTCGCCGCGATCAACTTCCCCGCCGCGGCCCGGCACCTGGCGTTCGACGTGTTCTCCCGCAGCTTCTTCGCCGACCCCGGCGAGCTGTCCGCGGCCGAGCTGGCGACGATGTTCCACCTGTACTTCCTCGGCTCGGCCGAAGGGCTGCTCTTCGACGTCCCCACCGAGCCGTTCCCCCAGGCGCTGTGGGATCCCTTGGGCGACTACCTTTCCGCCCGGCGCGCCGACATCCGCACCGGGGAGTCGGTCACGGCCGTCGAGCTTCGCCCCGGCGGTTTCCTCGTCGACGGCGAGTTCTTCGACGCCGTCGTCCTCGCGTGCGATGTGCCTGGCCTGCAACGGATCGTGAGCGGCTCACCCGGCCTGGGCACCGAGGACTGGCGTGCCGCGGTGGCCCGGCTGCGCACGGCCCCGCCGTTCGTCGTCCGGCGGCTGTGGCTCGACCGGCCCGTGGACGCGGCCCGGCCGGCCTTCCTCGGCACCGGCGGGCTGCGGCCGTTGGACAACATCAGCGTCCTCGACCGGTACGAAGGGGAAGCACGCCGGTGGGCCCAGCGGCACCACGGCTCGGTCGTCGAACTGCACGCCTACGCCGCCGGCGACGACACCGACCGCGTCGCGCAGGACTTGGACCAGCTCCTGCACCGGCTCTACCCCGAGACCGCCGACGCGCGGGTGGTCGGCTCGATCACCCTCGAGCGGGCGGACTGCCCGCTGTTCCCGGTCGGCGGCTTCACCCACCGGCCGACCGTCGAGACGCCCCAGCCCGGCTTGGTCCTGGCCGGCGACGCGATCCGGATCGACCTGCCGGTGGCGCTCATGGAACGCGCGGCGACCACGGGCTGGACCGCCGCGAACACCCTGCTGCGCCAATGGGGCCTGGCGGGCCACCCGATCCGGTCAGTGCCCAACCACGGGCGGATCCGGGTCCTCGACCGTCTCAACGCCGGCGCCGCTGGAGCGCGGTCGTGAGTGAAAAAGAGGGTTAGAACCCTCTTTTTCACTCACGACCGTCTGGGGCGTGCGGTGCCAGGGCCGCGGTGAACCGTGTCGCGACCTCCGCGACCGCGGCACGCAGCTCGGCTCCGCCCTCGACGCGGAACGCGAACGGGATGGCCGCCAGCCACTCCTGCGCGTACATCGCCGGATTGTTCGTGCTGCCGACGAGCACGCACCCGTCCGCCGCGGGGTACAGCCGTCCCATGGGTGGCCGGATCCAGGGCGCCACCTCGGTCAGCGGGGCGTCGAACACCACCCGGGTGGGGAACTCCCAGCCCGTGCCCAGGTTCTCCTCCAGCGCCGCGACCGGGTCGAGGTCCTCGGGGGGCTCGAACTCGTGCGGGGTCTGCCCCACGGCGTGGACCCGGTCGACCCGGTAGGTGCGGATCGCGTCCGCCCGGTGGGAATGGCACAGCAGGTACCAGCGCCCGTGGCGGACCACTACCGCCCACGGGTCCACCTCGCCTCCCACGCGTTGCCGCTCTCGCTGCGGTACGCGATCACCACCCGGCGCCTGGCCGCGACGGCGGCGACGAGGGCGCTGGTCGTGGCGGGGTCCGGGTGGGCCGAGTGCCGGTCGGGCGCCGCTGTGGCGTGCTCGCGCAAGGCGGCTGCCTGCCGTCCGACGCCCTCGGGCAGCGCCTCGATGACCTTGCCGAGCGCGGCGTTCACCGGGTCGTCGGCCTCGGTGGCGGCGGGCTGGCCGTCGAGCACCGCCATGACCAGGCCCAGCGCCTCGGCCTGGGTGAACACGATCGGCGGCAGCCGCGTCCCGCGCCGGAGCCGGTAGCCGCCGTGCGGGCCCCGGGTCGACTCGACCGGGATGCCGGCCTCCCGGAGGATCCCGACGTAGCGGCGGGCGGCGCGCTCGGTGACACCCAGCCGCTCGGCGAGCTGGTCGGCCGTCGTGCCGGGCCGCGCCTGGAGGACCTCCAGGGCGCGCAGGGCCCGGGCGGTCGGGCTGAGCTCACTCGGCACCCGGGCAGGCTAGGTGATCGCATCGGGAACCGGAAGCGGACTGTCCGGAATGGCCTCTAGCGTGAGCCCGGACCGCACGGGAGAAAGAGACTCGCTCATGGACATCCTGCTCATCGCCGGCCTGTGGCTCGACGGATCCGCCTGGGACGGCGTGGCGTCCGAGCTCCGGTCGCGCGGCCACAGGCCGGTACCGCTGACCTTGCCCGGCCAGGGCGACGGCGCCACGTCCGCCACCCTCGACGACCAGCTGGCGACCGTGCTCGCCGCGGTCGACGCGACCGCCGGCAAACCCGTGGTGGTCGGGCACTCGGCCGCGACCACCCTGGCCTGGCTGGCCGCGGACGCGCGTCCGGACAAGGTCGCCGCGGTCGTCCTCGTCGGCGGCTTCCCCACCTCCGACGGGAAGCCGTACGCGGACTTCTTCGAAATCCGGGACGGCGTCATGCCGTTCCCCGGCTGGGAACCGTTCGAGGGCCCGGACTCGGCCGACCTGGACGCCGACGCGCCTTCGCCGCCGCCGCGATCCCCGTCCCGGCGGGCGTGGCCACCGGCGTCGTGCGGCTGACCGACGAGCGGCGCTTCGACGTGCCGGTGGTGGTCGTGTGCCCCGAGTTCACCCCGGCCCAGGCCCAGGAGTGGATCAGCGCCGGCGACGCGCCCGAACTCGCGCGCGTCAAGCACCTCGAGTTCCTGGACCTCGACTCCGGCCACTGGCCGACGCACACCCAGCCGGCCGAACTCGCCCGGGTGCTCGCGGCGGTGGCCGGCACCGCTTGACCGGGCGCCGTCAGCGGAACTCGGGCAGGACGTGCTCCTGCCAGCCCCGGAGGAACCCTTCGTGGTCGGACCCGACCTGCTGGACGTAGATCTCGTCGACGCCGGCGTCGACGTACTGACGCACCCGCTCGGCGTGGGCCTTCGGGTCGTCGCCGCAGACGATCGCCTCCGCGACGTCCTCGCGCGGGACGAACTTCGTCGCGGCCTCGAAGTCCTCGGGGCGCGGCAGGATCTGCGCCAGCTGGCCGGGCAGGGCGTCGTTGGCCCACAGGCGGTGGGCCCGGTCGATCGCGGCTTCGGTGTCGGCGTCCCAGCAGACCTTCATCCCGGCCTGCACGGGCTTGCCGCCGCCGCCGGACTCGCGGAAGGTCCGCACGAGATCGCCGTCGGGCGACACCGTGCAGTAGCCGTCGCCGATCCGCCCGGCCAGCTCGGTCGCCTGCGGGCCGAACCCGGACACGTAGATCGGCACCGGCTCGGCGGGCATCGTGTAGATCCGCGCGTCCTGCACCTCGTAGTGCACGCCGTGGTGGCTCACGGACTCGCCGCGCGCGCCCGCCGCGTGCAGCAGGCGGATCACCTCCACGGCTTCCTCCAGCATCTCCAGCCGCTGCCCGACGGAAGGCCAGGCGTCGCCGAGGACGTGCTCGTTGAGCGCCTCCCCCGAGCCGACGCCCAGCACGAACTTCCCCTTCAGCTGGACGGCGGCGGTGGCCGCGGCCTGCGCGAGCACCGCCGGGTGGATCCGGACGGTCGGGCACGTCACCGCCGTCGTGACCGGCAGGGAGACGGCCTCCGACAGCGCGCCGATCACCGACCAGACGAACGGGCTCTGGCCCTGCGCGTCGTTCCACGGGTGGAAGTGGTCGGAGATCCACAGCCGCTCGAAGCCCGCTCGCTCGGCCGCGCGGGCCTGGGCGACGAGCTCGTGCGGGCCGTACTGCTCGCAGGACAGGAAGTAGCCGATCGACGTCATGGCCGCCGGGTACCCCACCGTCCCGGCCACACACGCGCGGTTTGCGCCTGATCGCCGCCGGGCACTCGCGGCGCGAGGTGATCGACGTGGTGAAAACCGATGTCCCGGCCCGGATGGACCGGCTGCCCTGGTCGTCCTGGCACTGGCTGATGCTCGTGGGGCTGGGCACGGTGTGGATCCTCGACGGCCTCGAGGTGACCATCGTCAGCGCGTTGTCCGACCGGCTGACCGAGCCCGGCAGCGGACTGGTGCTGACCGAGACGCAGATCGGCCTGGCGACGTCGTGCTACGTCACCGGCGCGGTCTGCGGCTCGCTGGTGTTCGGCTACCTCACCGACCGCTGGGGCCGCAAACGCCTGTTCCTGCTGACGCTCGGCCTGTACCTGCTCGCCACGGTGCTGACGGCGTTCTCCTTCGCGCCGTGGTGGTTCTTCCTCATGCGGTTCCTCACCGGCGCCGGCATCGGCGGCGAGTACGCGGCCATCAACTCCGCGATCGACGAGATGGTGCCGGCCCGCCGGCGCGCGACGGTCAGCTTGGCCGTCAACGGCTCGTACTGGTTCGGCGCGGCCGGCGGCGCGGCGCTGAGCCTGGTGCTGCTCGACGCCGAACTGATCCCGGCGTGGCTGGGCTGGCGCCTGGCCTTCGGGCTCGGCGCGGTGCTGGGCCTGCTGATCCTGATCGTCCGCCGGACCGTGCCGGAGAGCCCGCGCTGGCTGTTCACCCACGGCCGCAACGACGAAGCCGACAAAGTCGTCTCCGGCATCGAACAGCGCGTCGAAGAGACGACCGGCCGGCGGCTCGACCCGGTCGAGGACACCATCGAAGTCCGGGAACGCACCCGCACCAGCCTGACCGAGGTCGCGGTGACCCTGGTGCGCAGCTATCCCCGGCGGACGCTGCTCGGGCTCGCGCTGTTCGTGGGGCAGGCGTTCCTCTACAACGCCGTGTACTTCACCCAAGGCCTGGTGCTGAGCCGGTTCTTCGGCGTCTCCAGCGGCTCGGTGGGTCTCTACCTCGTGCCGCTGGCGCTGGGCAGCTTCGCCGGTCCCTTGATCCTCGCGCGGTTCTTCGACTCGGTCGGCCGGCGCCCGATGATCGTCACCAGTTACGTCGGGTCCGGGGTGCTGCTCGTCGGGACCGGGCTGCTGTTCCAGGCGGGCGTGCTTTCGGCGCTCACATTGACGCTCGCGTGGTGCGCGGTGTTCTTCCTGGCGTCGGCGGGCGCGAGTTCGGCGTACCTGACGGTGTCGGAGATCTTCCCCCTGGAAGTGCGGGCGCTGGCGATCGCGATCTTCTACTCGGTGGGTACGGGTCTCGGCGGGATCGTCGGGCCGGTGCTGTTCGGCAGCCTGGTCGAGACCGGCGTCATCGGCAACGTCGCGTTCGGCTACTACCTGGGCGCGGGGATGATGATCGCGGGCGGCCTCGCCGAAGCGGTGCTGGGTGTGCGGGCCGAGCGGCGATCGCTGGAGTCGATCGCGAAGCCGTTGTCCGCGCAGCCGGCCACCTAGCTCCGGTTCGGGCCGCCGATGCCGGGTAACCGGCGTGACATGACGGACGTGAAGCGGATCGTGGTGACCGGCGCGACGGGCAACATCGGCACCGGTGTGGTGGCCGCGCTGTCGGCCGATCCCCAGGTCGAGACGATCGTCGGGCTGGCTCGCCGCCCGGCGCCGGGACACTCGCCGAAGGTCCGGCTCGTGCAGGCCGACGTCGAGCGGGACGACCTCGTGCCGCTGCTGCGCGGGGCCGACGCGGTCGTGCACCTGGCGTGGCTGTTCCAGCCCACGCGGCGGCCCGAGCGGACCTGGCGAGCGAACGTCCTCGGCTCGATCCGCGTGTTCGAAGCCGCGGCCGCGGCCGGGGTGCCGAAGATCGTCTACTCGTCTTCGGTCGGCGCGTACTCGCCCCGGGAAACCGACGCGGCGGTCGACGAAAGCTGGCCGACGCACGGCTGGCCGGGGGCGGCCTACACCCGCGAGAAGGCCTATCTGGAGCGGTGGCTGGACGCGTTCGAGCTCCGGTCTCCCGGCGTCGACGTCGTGCGGATCCGGCCGGGGTTCGTCTTCCAGCGCGCCGCGGCCTCGGAACAGCGCCGCCTCTTCGGTGGTCCGTTCGTCCCCGGCAGCCTGGTGCGCCCCGGCCTGGTGCCGGTCCTGCCGCACCTGCCCGGCCTGCGGGTCCAGGTCGTGCACACCGCGGACCTGGCGGACGCGATCACCCGGGCGACCCTGCGCCCGGTGACCGGCGCGTTCAACGTCGCCACCGCACCGGTCGTCGGCACCCGGTTCGTCGCCGGGATGTTCGGCGCACGGCCGGTGCCGGTGCCCGTCCCCGCCGTCCGCGCGGTGCTCGGCGCCGCCTGGCGGCTGCACCTCGTGCCGGCGACGCCGGGGCTGTTCGACGCGGTCATGCGGCTGCCGGTGATGAGCACGGGCCGGGCGGAAGCCGAACTGGACTGGCGACCGCGCCACGATGCCGCCGAGACGCTGAACGAGTTCTTCGCCGGGTTGCGCACCGGCGCGGGCACCGACACCGCTCCCCTCGCGCCGGATGGCCGGCGCCGGCACGAACTCGCCACCGGCGTCGGCCGCCGCCCCTGAGCCACGCCGCCGTCAGGCGTGCGCGCTGGAGATCTTCAGCGGATCCTTGGGCGCGTCCGGGCGGGCGTCGAGCATCTGCTGCCCCACCTCCTGGAGGCGCTTGCGGCCCAGCGCCTTGCGCACCTCCGGGAACCACTCGTCCTCTTCTTCCTCGACGTGGTGCCGCACGTTCTCGGTGAGGACGGTGACCTTGGCGTCGAAGGTTTCGTCCTGCGGGTCCAAGTCCCGCAGTTCCGCCATCAGCCACACCATCACGTGGTGCTCTTCGACGCTTTCCAGCACGTGGTCCCGCGTCTCCGGGACGGCTTCCTTGGCGACCGGGTAGAAGATCTCTTCTTCGATGTAGGTGTGCGTCGTCAGCTCTTCGATCATCGCGTCGACGAGCTGCCGCTTCTCCTCGAAGGCGTCGTCCCCGGCCTTTTCGAACTTCTTGAACAGCTTCTCGACTTCCTGGTGATCCTTTTTGAGCAGCACGATCGCGTCGGTCGACATGTGTTCTCCTTCTCGTCCCGCCGGGAATACCCGGCGTGACCCGCTTCAACCGAGCGTCAGTTCTTCCGGCCGGGCAGGAACTCCTGCAGCTTCGTCTTGACGCCCTGTGCGACGAGGTGCAACGCATCGGGGTCGCCCTTCAGCACCGCCTGGGCGGCGGACTTCATCTGCTCGAAGGTGGCGTGCGGCGGGATCGGCGGGACCTCGGGGTCGCACCGGACGTCCAGCACGGCCGGCTTGCCCGCGGCCAGCGCGGTGTCCCACGCCGACGCGAGCTGGTCCGGCCGGTCGACGGTGACCGCCGTGAGCCCGAGGGAGAGCGCGAAACCGGCGTAGTCGACGTCCGGCAGGCTCTGGGACTCCTCGAACTTCGGCGCGCCGCCCATCGCGCGCAGCTCCCAGGTGACCTGGTTGAGGTCGTTGTTGTGGAAGACGCAGATCACGCAGGTCGGGTCGCTCCACAGGCTTTGGTAGCGGGCGATGGTGATCAGCTCGGCGAGGCCGTTCATCTGCATGGCGCCGTCGCCGACGAGCGCGATCACCGGCCGGTCGGGGTGGGCGAACTTCGCGCCGATGGCGTACGGCACCCCCGGGCCCATCGTGGCCAGCGTCCCCGACAGCGACCCGCGGATTTCACCGCGGATACGCAGGTTGCGGGCGTACCAGTTGGTGGAGGACCCGGAATCCGCGGTGACGATCGCGTTGTCCGGGATCCGCTTCGACAGCTCCGACACGACGGCCATCGGGTTCACCGGGTCGGCGGCCACCGCGGCTTCCCGCTCGATCGTGTCCCACCAGGAGGCGACGTTCTTCTCGATCGTCTCCCGCCACGAGCGGTCCGGCTTGCTTTCCAGTTTGGGCAGCAGCGCGCGGAGAGTGGCCGCGCTGTCGCCGACGAGGTTGACCTCGGTCGGGTAGCGCATCCCGATGAACCGGCCGTCCAGGTCGATCTGCACCGCGCGGGCCTGGCCGAAGTCCGGCAGGAACTGGCTGTAGGGGAAGTTCGAGCCGACGATCAGCAGCGTGTCGCAGTCACGCATCAGCTCGTAGCTCGGCCGGGTGCCCAGCAGCCCGATCGCCCCGGTCACCCAGGGCAGGTCGTCGGGCAGCACGTCCTTGCCCAGCAGGGCTTTCGCCACTCCCGCGCCGGTGACCTCGGCGAGCTGCCGGACCTCCGCGGCCGCGCCGCGGGCACCCTGCCCCACCAGGACGGCGACCTTCTCACCGGCGTTGAGCACCTCGGCCGCGGCATCGAGATCGGCCTCGTGCGGGACCGGGGTGGGCCAGGAGGTGCTCGGCGGGCTGGAGGGCACCTGCTTGAACGCGTGCTTGGGCGCCGCGTAGGGCTCTTCCTGCAGGTCCGCGGGGATGATCAGGGCGGTCGGGCAGCGAGACGCCTGTGCGATGCGGATCGCGCGGTCGAGCGCGTTGGGCAGCTGCTCGGCGACGTTGACCTCGACGAGGTATTCGCTGGCGACGTCCTTGAACAGCGCCTGCAGGTCGATTTCCTGCTGGTAGCTGCCACCCATCGCGCTGCGGGCGGTCTGCCCGACGATCGCGACGACCGGGACGTGGTCGAGCTTGGCGTCGTAGAGGCCGTTGAGCAGGTGGATGGCGCCGGGGCCGGAGGTGGCCATGCAGACGCCGACGTTGCCGCTGAACTTCGCGTAGCCGACCGCGGCGAAGGCGGCCATTTCCTCGTGCCGGGTCTGCACGAATCGAGGCTGGTTGCCCGCTTTGCCGAACGAGGCGACGAGGCCGTTGATCCCGTCACCGGGGTAGGCGAAAACCTGTTCGACGCCCCACTCGCGCAAGCGCTGGAGCAGGTGGTCGCCGACCGTCTGAGCCATGAAAACTCCTCACCCGATAAATCGAAAGTCCTGGGCGGTTACCCGGTGCCGGGCCCGGTACGCGTGCTCAGCCGATACCATGCTTGCGTGCCGCAAACGAACGGGCCGAACCACGACACCGACGCGGCGCTGGCCGCCCTGCGGGCGATGGTGGCGATCGCGGACTCGACCGTCGAGGACCACGCCGGGCAGCTGACGCTGACGCAGTTCCGCGCGTTGCGCGTCGTCGGCGAGCGCACGCCGGTGACGATGAGCCGCGTCGCTGCCGAGCTGGGGCTGAACCCGTCCACCGTCACCCGCGCCTGCGAGCGCCTGACCAGCCTTGATCTGCTGCAAAAGGCCCAGAACCCGCTGAACCGGCGTGAGACGCTCCTGGCGCCGACCGCGCGCGGGCGTCAGCTGGTCGAGCGGGTCGACCAGCGGCGCCGTCGCGTCCTCGACGACGTGCTCGGGCGGCTCGGCGACGACGTCCGGGCCTCGGTCGTCGCGGGCTTCACGGCTTTCGCCCGTGCTGCCGCCGAAGGCGACCCCATCCCCTCGATCGTTGCGCCCGGCAAATGACCCGTGTTTGCGTCGCGATCTCCCGGGTAGCCGGGACGGATGACCTTCGGGAGGTGCGACCTTGGCCGGACGTGACGGCATCGACCAGCCGTGGGGCACGCGAACGCCGTACGGACCGGGCGGCGAATGGCCCGTGCGCGTGGACCGCCACCTCGCCGACGGACTGGCACCGGCCGACGTGGACCGCTGGGTCCGCAGCGCCGCGGTCCTGCACTCCAACGGCGACGGCCTCGACATCGCGGTCAAGGACGGCGAGATCGTCGGCGTGCGCGGCCGGGCCGACGACCGCGTCAACCGCGGCCGCCTGGACCCGAAGGACCTCTTCGGCTGGCAGGCCAACGCGTCGGCGGACCGGCTGACCACGCCGTTGATCCGCCGCGACGGCGAGCTCGTCGAGGCGAGCTGGGACGAGGCGATGGACCGGATCGTCGAGCACAGCAAGGAACTCCTGGCCGAGCAGGGGCCCAGCGCGATCGGCTTCTACACCAGCGGGCAGCTGTTCGCCGAGGAGTACTACACCCTCGCCACCATCGCGCGCGCCGGCCTCGGCACGAACCACCTCGACGGCAACACCCGGCTCTGCACCGCGACCGCCGCCGCCGCGCTCAAGGAGTCCTTCGGCAGCGACGGCCAGCCGGCGTCCTACACCGATGTCGACCACGCCGACGTCATCGCCCTGTTCGGGCACAACGTCGCCGAGACCCAGGCCGTGCTGTGGTCGCGCATCCTCGACCGGCTCGCCGGCCCGAACCCGCCGGAGATCCTGTGCGTCGACCCGCGTGACACCCCGGTCGCCCGCGCGGCCACGCTGCACCTCGCGCCGTTGCCGGGCACCAACCTCGCGCTGATGAACGGCCTCCTGCACCTGATCATCGCCGACGACCGGGTCGACCACGAGTACGTCGAACGCTGCACCGTCGGCTACGAAGACCTCAAGGCGATGGTCGCCGGCTACCCGCCCGAGCGCGTCGCCGGGATCTGCGGCCTGACCGAAGCCGAGATCCGCGCCGCGGCACGGCTGCTCGGCTCGGCCGGCCGTCTACTGTGCACTGTCCTGCAGGGCTTCTACCAGTCCCACCAGGCGGCCGCGGCGGCGGTGCAAGTCAACAACCTCAACCTGGTGCGCGGCATGCTCGGCAAGCCCGGCGCCGGCGTGCTGCAGATGAACGGCCAGCCCACCGCGCAGAACACCCGCGAGTGCGGCGCCGACGGCGACCTCACCGGCTTCCGCAACTGGGCCAACGACGGCCACGTCGCCGAGCTGGCCCGGCTGTGGAACGTCGAAGTGAGCCGGATTCCGCACTACGGCCCGCCGACGCACCTGATGCAGCTGCTGCGCTACGCCGAAAACGGCACCCTGCGGTTCCTGTGGGTCTCGGCGACCAACCCGGCGGTCTCGCTGCCGGAGCTGCGGCGGATCCGCTCGATCCTGGCCCAGGAGCGGCTCTTCCTCGTCGTCCAGGACGCCTTCCGCACCGAGACCGCCGAACTCGCCGACGTCGTGCTGCCCGCGGCGATCTGGGGTGAGAAGACCGGCACGTTCACCAACGCCGACCGCACGGTGCACCTGTCGGAGAAAGCCGTCGAGCCGCCCGGGCAAGCCCGTCCGGACCTGGACATCCTGCTCGACTACGCCCGCCGGATGGATTTCCGCGACCAGGACGGCGCACCGCTCCCGCCGTGGCACGACGCCGAGTCGGCGTTCGAAGCGTGGAAGCGCGCGTCCGCGGGCCGGCCGTGCGACTACACCGGCCTCAGCTACGAGAAGCTCCGCGCCACCAGCGGCGTCCAATGGCCCTGCACCGGCGAACACCCCGACGGCACCGAGCGGCTCTACACCGACGGCGAGTTCTTCGCCCAGCCCGACCACTGCGAGAGCTACGGCCGCGACCTGATCACCGGCGCGCCGGTCGAACCGGGCGAATACCGGGCGATGAATCCCGACGGCAAAGCGATGCTCAAGGCGGCCGAGTACCTCGAACCGCACGAGTCACCGGATGAGACGTTTCCGTTCGCGCTGATCACCGGCCGCACCATCTACCACTTCCACACCCGCACCAAGACCGCCCGTGCACCGGAACTGCAGGCCGCCGCGCCGGAGTCCTGGGTGGAGGTGTCCGATGGGGACGCGAAACGCCTCGGCCTGCACGAGGGCGACCGGGCCGCGATCACCACACCCCGGGGCGAAGTCCGCGCGCGCGTGCGAGTGGGCGGGATCCGCGAAGGCGTGTTGTTCATCCCGTTCCACTACGGCTACTTCGACACCGACGACCCCGCCGGCCACGAGGGCGGCCGCGCGGCGAACGAACTCACCATGACCGACTGGGACCCGGTGTCCAAGCAGCCCCTGTTCAAGACGGCCGCGGCTCGCATCCGCGGCCTCGACGCCCTGGGAGGCGCCCGGTGAAGCTCGGCCTGGCCATCCGTGAACTGCACCGGTCGGAGACGGCGCTGGCGAAGGACCTGCTCAAGGTGGCCGATCGGCACGCCGTCGAGCACGAGGTCCACCACGTCGCCCACGACCTCGCCCGCTGGTCCCACGCCCACCTCCGCGACCTCGCCGACGCCGGCCGGCACTACGACGTTCACCTTTCCGGCGACGCTCCGGTCCCATCGGCCCCGCTGACGGCGCTCCGCACGACCGCGTCCGAGCTGACCGGCCGCCGTCCCGAGCCGGGCCTGGTGCTGCTCGCCGATCTGCGCCGCCTGCATCGCAAGGCCGCGGGCGTGTCCCTGGACTGGGAACTGCTGGCCCAGGGCGCGCAGGCGGTCAAGGACACGGATTTGCTGGCCCTCGCCACCCGCTGCCACCCGCAGACGCTGCGGCAGCTGAAGTGGACGAACGCGATGCTCAAGATCCTCTCGCCGCAGATCCTCGCCAGCTGAAGCCCGGCCCGTCAGGACCGGCGATCGCCGACTTCGAAGCGCAAGCCGAAGTTGTCCAGCGTCAGCGGCAGGTTTCCCGGTTCCAGCGCCGTCCCCACGAGCCGGAAGTCGTGCTCGGCCACCAGATTGGCCAACAGCGTCGGCGTTGCGAACAGCACGACGTCCCGGCCCGGGCACGCGCCCGGGCCGCCGCTGAAGGGGACCAGGGCCGCGTTGTTCGCCGCGCGGCCGTCGAGCCAGATCTCCGGCTCGAAGCGGTCGGCGTACGGGAGGCGCTCCGGATCGCGGTGGAAGTACGGCGTGTAGACCATGATCGTGGTGCGGTCCGGGCCCCACGCCGTCTCGCCGCGGGTCTCGCGCAGCAGCGCCGGGGTCGTCGGCCACAGCCGCACCGACTCCAGCACGCTCGCGCGCAGCCTCGGCAGCTGCTGCGGCTCGGTCAGGTCGACGCCGTCGAGTTCCTTTCGGACCGCCGCGAGCTGGTCCGGGAGCGTGGCGAACAACGCCAGTGTCCGGAACGCGACGATGCCGGCGGCGTCGAAGGCGAACAGCCAATGCGGCAGCTGGCCGGCCGGGTCCACCCCTTCCGCCGCGGGCTCGGCGGCCAACGCCGCGGCGAGACTGCCCGGGCGCCGCAGCGCGACCTGGCGCCGGACCAGTTCGAGGAAGCGCTCCCGCGTGCGGCGGTGGCCGGGCGTCGCGTAAGCCCAGTTCCCCGCGCGCCGCAGCGGCGCCAGCAAGTCGGTGAGCTCCCGGTCCTCGGCCGTGTCGCCGCCGAGCGTCACCTGCCGGACGATCCGCCACCAGTGGGCGGTGAACTCGTCCCAGTCGAGGGTGTCCCCGCCGAGCAGGTCGCGGGCTTGGCCGGCGATCGTCCGCGCCCACGGATCCGCGAGTTCGTGCACGGCCCGGCCGGGTTCGAGGACGGCTTCGTTCAGCTCGCGCCGGGCCGTGCGCTCGGGTCCTTCGGAGATGAGGACACCGTGCGGCTGGAACTTGCCCAGCGCCGCCTTCTTCTCCTTGCTCGCCGGGCTGAACGGCGACGGCGTGCCCGCGAGGACGCCGCCGACGGCCTCCGGGGTGAGCGCGAGGGCGACCGGACGCGCGGGAAGCCGCAGGCGCAGCGCGTGGCCGTAGCGGTGGCGGAGTTCGCCGAGCAGGCGCACGGCGGCCCGGTCGGTCTGCAGCTTCTGCGCGAGCGCCATGACTCGCGGCCGGCGTTTGACGACGCCGGTCAGCACGGTGGGCACCAGGACGCGTCCCACCACCCGGAAGGTGTCCGCAAGGGACGCTTGCGTGACGGATTCCGGCGCGGCGGCCGAGAGCGCTTCGTCCGAAGGGATGGCGCGGGGTGCTGGTCGCGTCGTCATGCCGTCGGCATACCCACTCCGCGAAGTCCGAATCCGGTCACCGGTCCGAGGGCGGCCACACGTAGGGCAGATCGGGAGGGACGTCCGAGAACAGGGCCGCGTAGTGCGCCGGATCCTTGCGCACGAGTGCGGAGCGATGACTGCGGTGCACCGCGTCGTCACCCAGCCAAGGGGGCAGCTCCCCGGCCGCGGCCAGTTCGGCCTGGCTCCGCACCGCGGCACCCTGGTATTCGTCGACGAGCTTCAGGGCGCAGGTGTCGGCGGCACCGGTCGCTTGCCAGACGGTGCACACCTCCAGGCCGTAGCGGACGAGCGCCTCCTCGTAGCCCACCCACATCTTCACGGCGGGGTGGTGCCGCCAGCCGTAGCCCGGCACGACCAGCCCGCGCAGCACCTGCAGCGTCTCGACGCGTTGCTTGCCCAGGCGCCGCCTGTCGAGCGCCCGGGCGCTGTCGGTGAAGTCCGGCAGGGGGAGGAACGTCTGCATCGGGGCGCGAGTACCCCGCGAACCGACCACCAACCGCCGGGGTTTCTCCCGCCGCCGTCCGGGTATCCGGTGGTACTACGGCCTCGAGGCAGGCAGGTGAACCGTGGAGACCCACCTTTCGGGAAGACAGTCGGCGCTCGCGTACCTCGGTGACGTCGCCACCGTGCTCGGGCTGCCGCTCGAAGACGCCGCCGTCGAGCCCGACGACCCGCGGTACGGGCAGATCCGGTTCGCCGGCTGCCCGGCCGACGCGACGGCGACGAGCCTGGCTCTGCTCTGGGATTCCGCCGGTGGCTGGCAACTGGCCGCGGCGGAGGGCAGATCCGGTTCGTTGCACGTCTTCGCCGAACTCCGGGGCGAGTCCACACCGGACCCGCGAGCGGTCGCGGACTTCGCTCTCGGCGCCCTCGCGGCTCGAGGCGAGCGCCTCGTCCGCCGCCAGTGCGCGGGCGATCGGCTCAGCCGGGTGCTGGATCGCTACGCGGGCTGCCGACGCTCGTTTGCGCGACCGCACACGGGGTAGCCGGAGGGTGGCCGTGCACAGCGAGTGCTGTACCCCCGACCACGAAAAGGAGCTGACCGCGGCATGAGCACGATCACCAAGTCCGTCGACGTCGAAGCGGACGTGCCCACCGTCTACAACCAGTGGACCCAGTTCACCGAATTCCCCCGGTTCATGGAGGGCGTCGACCGCATCGAGCAGCGCGACGCCACCCACACCCACTGGACCGTCAGCGTCGCCGGCGTCACCCGTGAGTTCGACGCCACGATCACCGAGCAGAACCCCGACGAGCGCGTCGCCTGGAAGTCCGACTCCGGCCCGAACCACGCCGGCGTCGTCACCGTGCACCGGCTCGGCGACACCACCACCCGGGTCACCGTCCAGATGGACATCGACCCCGACGGCTTCGTGGAAACCGCCGCCGACAAGCTCGGCGTCCTCGACCACCGCGTGCAGGGCGACCTGGACCGCTTCAAGAAGTTCATCGAGGACCGCGACGGTCACGAGACCGGCGCGTGGCGCGGCGACGTCGACCGCCCCGGCCAGCACCGCGCCTGACTCGCCGCGACCGGAGGGAGCCGGCATGCCCGCACGCACCGCGGACGGCCCTGAGCTGATGCCCGAAACCGTGGAACTGGCCACCGGCAAGAAATTCGCCGCGGTCACGACGGTCCTGCCCAGCGGGCGGCTGCAGACCCAGATGATCTGGGTCCACGTCGAGGACGGCGAGATCGTCCTCAACACCGAAACCCACCGGACGAAGGCCCACAACGTCGCCCGCGACCCGCGGATCACCGTGCTCATCCGCGATGAGCAGGACCCGTACCGCTACGCGGAGGTCCGCGGCAAGGTGACCGGCGTGGAGAACGGCGAACGCGCCCGCCGCCAGGTCGACGAACTCGCCCGCAAGTACACCGGCGAGGACTACCCGCCCGAGGCGATCAAGTCCGAGCGCGTGATCCTGCGCGTCACGCCGGAGCGGCAGACCTACATCGACCAGGGCAACGGCGTCGCCGACTGATGGACGACACCCTTCGCCGCTACCGCCGGGCGTGCGACTACCTGGCCGCGGCGATGATCCACCTCAAGGACAACGTCCTGCTGGCCGAGCCGCTGCGGCGCGAGCACCTCAAGCCGCGGCCGCTCGGCCACTGGGGCACCTGCCCCGGCCTCACGCTGATCTACGCCGGCTTGAACCGGCTGGTCGCCGGGACCGGGCAGCGCACCCTGCTCGTCACCGGTCCCGGGCACGGCGCCCCGGCGATCCACGCCAACCTGTGGCTCGAAGGCACGCACGCCGAGTACGACCCGCGGCTGGGCCTCGACGGCCACGGGCTCGCCGAGCTCGTCCGGCGGTTCTCCTGGCCGGGCGGCTTCCCCAGCCACCTCTCCCCCGAGGTCCCCGGCGTCATCCACGAAGGCGGCGAGCTCGGCTACGCACTGGCCACCGCGTTCGGGGCGGCGTTCGACGACCCCGGCCTGCTCGTCGCCTGCGTCGTCGGGGACGGCGAAGCGGAAACCGGGCCGACCGCCGCGTCCTGGCACAGCCCCAAGTTCACCAGTCCGGGTGACGGGCGCGTGCTGCCGATCCTGCACCTCAACGGCTACAAGATCGCGTCACCGACTCTCTACGAAGCGATGTCGGACGACGAGCTCCTCGCCTACTTCACCGGCTGCGGCTGGACCCCGCTGCTCGTCGACGTCCGTGGGGCCGACGACCCGGACACCCCGCTCGCCGACGCACTGGCCCGCGCGCACGCCCAGGACAGCGGGCCGCCGCCGATGATCGTCCTGCGCAGCACCAAGGGCATGGGTCTGCCGGCGACCTCGCCGGACGGCACCCCGCTCGAAGGCACGTTCCACGCCCACCAGGTCCCGCTGCCCGGCGCCGCCGACGACCCGGCGCAGCTCGCCGAGCTGGAGCGGTGGTTGCGTTCGTACCGGCCCGACGAGCTGTTCGACGCCGACGGTGTTCCCGCGCCCGACCTGCTCGCCGTGCCGCCGGAGCCGCAGCTGCGGCTCGGCCGCGTCCCCCAGGCGAACGGCGGAAAACTCCGGCAGGACCTGCCGCTGCCCGACGTCGCGAAGTTCGCCGTCGACGTCTCCGAGCCCGGCGGGACGGACGAAAGCCCGACCGAGGTGCTCGGTGCCTGGCTCGCCGAGCTCGTCCGGCGCGCGCCGGAGACGTTCCGCGTCGTCTGCCCGGACGAGCTGGAGTCCAACAAGCTCGGCACGCTGCTGGACGTCACCGCGCGGCAGTTCGACCGCGAGGTGCCGGGCCACACCGAGCACCTCGCGGCGCGCGGCCGGGTCCTCGAAGTGCTGTCGGAACACCTCTGCCAGGGCTGGCTGCAGGGCTACCTGCTCACCGGGCGGCACGGGCTCTTCCCGTGCTACGAAGCCTTCGTGTCCATTGTGGACAGCATGGTCAACCAGTACGCCAAGTTCCTCAAGAAGTCCGGCGAAGTGCCGTGGCGGGCTCCGGTGGCGAGCCTCAACTACCTGCTCACCAGCGACGGCTGGCGCCAGGAGCACAACGGCTACAGCCACCAGGGTCCCGGCTTCATCAACCAGATGCTGACCAAGAAGGCCGACACGGCCAGGGTTTTCCTGCCGCCGGACGCCAACACCCTGCTGGAGACGATGCACCGCTGCCTGGCCTCGACCGGCCTGATCAACGTCGTCGTCGCCGGTAAGCAGGCCGGACCGGTCTGGCTCTCCCCCGCCGAAGCCCGCGCCCACTGCCGGGCCGGCGCCGCGGTCTGGCACTGGGCCGGTCACGACGGCGAGGCCGACGCCGTGCTCGCGTGCGCAGGGACGACACCGACCGTCGAGACGCTCGCCGCCGTGCGGCTGCTCGCCGACGCGGCACCGGACCTGCGGGTGCGCGTGGTCAACGTCGTCGACCTGCTCTCGCTGTGCCCGGCCGACCGGCACCCCAACGGCCTGTCCGGCGAGGCCTTCGCCGAGTGCTTCGGCGAGGACGTCCCGGTGGTCTTCGCCTTCCACGGGTACCCCTCGGCCGTCCACGAGGTGCTGCACGGCCGGCCCGCCACGCAGCGGTTCCACGTGCACGGCTACCGCGAGGAAGGCACCACGACCACCCCCTTCGACCTGCTGGCCGGCAACTCGATGACCCGCCACGACCTGGCCGCCGACGCCGTCACGCGCGCTCGCGGCTGGTCCTCGGCCGGCGGCGACCTCGCCCGCGGGTTCCGGCGGCAGCGCGACGAGGTGCTGGCCCGCGCCTACCGGGACGGCGAAGACCCGGCCGAGATCACCGGCTGGCGGTGGCCGAGGTGACCGTGCTGACGGTCAACCCCGGCTCCGGGAGCCTGCGCCTGCACCTCGTGCGCGACCGGGAAGTCGTCGACTCCGCCGACGACGACGTCGAATCCTTTGTGGACAAGATCGGCGCGGTCGGCGTGGTCGCGCACCGGCTCGTCCACGGTGGCCCCGACCTCGTCGAGCCCACCCTCGTGACCGCGGCCGTGCGCGCGACGATCGCCGAGGCCCGCTCCCTCGCTCCGGAGCACGTACCGAACACCGAGGCCCTGCTGGACCAGCTGACTTCCTTGCTGCCGGACGCGAAGCACGTCGTCTGCCCGGACACCGCCTTCCACCGGACCATCCCGGAAGTCGCCCGCACCTACCCGCTGCCCGCGCGCTGGCGAGCCCGCTGGGACCTGCGCCGCTACGGCTTCCACGGCCTGTCCTTCAGCTGGGCTGCGCGGCGCGCGGCCGAAGTGCTCCGGCGGCCGGCCGAAGACCTGAACCTGCTGGTCGCGCACCTGTCGGGCGGCTGCTCGGTGACCGCGGTGGCGCGCGGGCGCAGCGTCGACACGTCGATGGGGTTCACGCCGCTGGAGGGCACGATGATGGCGAAGCGGTCGGGGTCCGTGGACCCGGGCCTGCTGCTGTGGCTGCTGCGCGAGGGCAAGCTGTCGGTGGACGAGCTGGAGGACGGGCTCTACCACCATTCCGGGCTGCTCGGCCTGTCCGGCACCTCCGACGACACGCGCGACCTCGTCCGCGACGCCCGCGGCGGCGACGTCAAGGCCCGGTTCGCCCTCGCCGTGTTCGAGCACCGGACTCGCCGGGAGCTGGCCGCGGTGGCGGCGAGCCTCGACCGGATCGACGCGCTCGTGTTCACCGGCGACATCGGCTGGGACCAGCCCGAGGTGGCCGAAGCCGTCGCCGGCGGGCTGGGTGTCCTCGGGCTCACCGGCGGGCTTTCCCGCGTCCGCGAAGAAGACGCGGTGATCAGCCCGCCGGGCGCGCCGACGCCGGTCCTGGCCATCCAGTCCCGCGAAGAGCTCGAACTGGCGCGCGCCGCGGCGGGCGCCCTCCGATGAACCCCGGCACGCGGTCCTGCGAGCGGCCCGATCGCCGTCGGCTCGCGCTGGCGCAACGTGTCCAAGATCGCCGGCGTCGAGACCGAGCTGACCTACGAACTGACCCGCCTCGAGCCCGGCCGGGTGGTGTTCGTCGGCCGCAACGACACCGCGACGTCGACCGACGACATCACCCTGACCGCGGACGGCGGGGGCACCAGCCTCACCTACCACGCCACGATCGAGTTCCACGGCGCCGCGAAGCTCGCGGCACCGCTGGCCAAGGCCGTGTTCGAGAAGGTCGGCGCGGACACCGAGAAGAGCCTCAAGCGGATCCTCGGCACGCCGTCCTAGCGAACCGGGGCCGATGCCGCGGGCGTAACCTGGCGGTGTGAGCATCGCGCGCTACCTGCCGCAATCGGTGTGGCTGCCGCGCGCGGTGGAAAACCGGTGACCGGCTCGTTCTGGTGGGACCTGCTCATCGGCGTCGCCGCTGCGCTCGTGCTGGCCTGGCTCGCGCTGGTCGTCGCGCTCCTGCTCGTCTGGCCGCGCGGCGGTCTGCTGCGCGAGGCGTTGCGGCTGCTGCCCGACGTCCTGCGGCTGATCCGCCGCCTGGCCGCCGACAAGACCCTGCCGCGCGGCGTCCGGATCCGGCTCGGCCTGCTGCTGGCCTACCTCGCGCTGCCCATCGACCTCATCCCGGACTTCATCCCCGTGCTCGGGTACGCCGACGACGCCATCGTCGTCACCGCGGTCCTGCGCGGCGTCGTCCGCCGCGCCGGGATCGACGCCGTGCGAGCCCACTGGCCCGGCACCGACGACGGCTTCGCCGCGGTGGCCCGCCTCACCGGCATCCGGACATCGGCGAGGTGATCGAAGGCGCGCCGGTTCAGCCGGTGGCGACCAGCGTGACGCCGAGGCCGACGAGCGCGGTGCCGGTCACCCGGTCGAGGGCCTGGCGCGGCCCGCTTCGGCGCATCAGGCCGGACAGCCGCGAGGTGAGCAGCACGAACAACGCCCACCACGCCACACCCAGCCCGATGTCGAGGCTGCCGAGGACGAGCACCTGCACGGCGGCCGGGCCCGCGGGGTCGAGGAACTGCGGCAGGACGCTGACGAAGAACAGCGCCGCCTTCGGGTTGAGCACGTTGGACAGGAAAGCCTGCCGGAACACCCGGCCCGGGCGGAGCTCGGTGCCCGGCTCCCCGGGCGGCGGCTCGACGCGACGCCGCCGCCACGACTGCCACAGCGCCTGCGAGCCGAGGAACACCAGGTAGGCGGCACCGAAGAGCTTGAGGGCGGTGAAGGCGAGCGGGCTGTGCAGCAGCGCGGTGGACACCCCCAGCGCCGCGGCCGCCATGTGCACGCACAACCCGCACTGCACCCCCGCCGCGGCGAGGAACCCGAAGCGGCGGGCTCGCGCGGAAGCGCGCAGGACCACCATCCAGTCCGGGCCGGGCACGACGTAGGCCACCATGACGACCCCCGCGAACAGCGGCAGCACCCCGGCACCCCAGTTAGTGCTCACGGTGTCGCGGCCGGGCCGGTCACGCGAGCCACGAAGCGCTCGGCCACCTCGCGCAGCTTCACGTTCTCCTGCTGCGACTGCTCGACCAGCAGCGCGAACGCGGCTTCGGCGTCGATCTGCCGGATCGCCATCAGCATGCCCTTGGCCTGGTCGATGACCGACCGGGAGGTCAGCGCCGTCCGGAGGTGGTCGGCGGTGTCGCGGGCTTCCACGTACCGGTGGTAGACGCGCAACACCGCCTCGACGGCCGACGTGTACAGCTCCAGGACCTGCGCGTCGACCTCCGCGAAGCCGTCGTCCTGCTCGCCGTAGCAGTTGATCGCTCCCGAATACACCTCGTCGGCGACCAGCGGCGCGGCCAGGAAGCTGCCGAAACCGGCTTCCTGGGCCCCTCGCGTGAAGTCGGGCCACCGCTCCGCCGCGTCGGCCACGGTGGTGCGGACGAGCTTTCCGGAGCGCATCGCCTCCAGGCACGGGCCGTCGTCGAGCCGGTACTGGTCTTCGTCGAGGCTCGTGACGCGCTCGCTGGTCGACGCCGTGGTGCGCGCCCGGCCGCCTTGCGACAGCGTCACGCTCGTCTCGTCGACGCCGGGAACGGCCTGCGCGACCTGGCGGCAGACGTGCTGCACGACGACGCGGAAGTCGTCCTCGTCGCGCAGCGCCGCGCTCAGCGCCTCGAGCGCGCCCGTCACGTCGTCGAGCAGGGGCAACGCCGCGGTCGACGGCTCCGGATTTTCCATGGGCGTCCTTTCTGGTGGCCAGGTGGTTCCGGGGTACCCGAAACGGCCCCCGGTCATGTCCCGGCAGGTTTGCCGGGTGCCGGCGGTTGGTATTCCGCTGCCATGACGCCGGGGAACGCCGGGCCGGGCGAACTGCCGCTCGACCGTGAAGTCGCTGCCGTGGTGGCGCGCATGTCGGGACTCCTGCTGTCCCGGGAAACCGTGGATTCGCTGCTCGAGCTCATCGTCGTGCTGGCGGTGACGTCCACACCCGCCGCCGTGGGTGCCGGGGTCACCCTGTTCGGCGAAGACGGCTCGCCGGCGACGACAGCCGCCTCCGGCGAGGCCGTGCGGTCCGCCGACGAGCTGCAGTACACGCTCCGGGAAGGGCCGTGCCTGGCCGCGCTGCGGGACGTCACGCCGATGCGGATCGACGACACCGCGGCGGACCGGCGCTGGCCGCGCTGGTCCGCCGCGGCCGCCGAGTCGGGCCTCCGGTCCGTGCTGTCCGTCCCGCTGCGGTCCGGAACCGGCTGTCTCGGCGCCATCAAGGTGTACAGCGGCACACCCGGCGCCTTCGGGCCCTCAGACGAGCACGCGCTGGGAAGGCTCGCGGCCGGCGCCGCGGCCCTCGTCGCCCAGGCGCTGACGAACGACGGCGCGAAAGTCCTGAGCGAGCGCTTCCGGGACGCCCTGCGCGGCCGCGACACGATCGCGATGGCGCGGGGTTTCCTGATGGCTAGTCAAGGCATCGACGAAGAGGCCGCGGGGGAAAGGCTGCTGTCGCTCGCCCAGGCCGACGGCCGCACCGCCGCGGAAACCGCCACCGCCATCCTCGCGGCGGGCCGGGGAACGGAGGCATCCCGCGCGTGAACCCGAATCCCCAAGAGCAGCAAGCACAACTCGCTGCCTGTTTCGCGCGGAGCGAGCTGACGCTCGAGCAGCTTTGGATGCGCTACTTCGCGCTCGGCGGCAGCCAAAGCCTCCTCGAAGTGGACGCCTACCTCCACGGGCTGACTCCCTTGCCCCGGGCCGACCGGGACATGCTCGCGCACGCCGTGAACGAGCGGCTGGACGAACTCCACGGACCACCCAAGGCGCCGTACAGCAGGCTGGTGCCGGAAAAGCCGTTGCACGGCCCGCTTCGCGGGCTGGTCGAACTGCTCGAAGGCACCCACCGGGCACCACCGGAGCGGCTCCCCACCGCCGTCGCCGCCGCCGCTCGCGCGCTCGACGTGCGCATCGGCGTCTACCTGGCCGACTACGAGCAGCGGCTGCTGGTGCCCCTGCCCCCGGCCGGCTCCGAAACCCTCGACATCGCGACGACCGTGGCCGGCGACGTCTTCCGCCGGGTGGGCTCGGCCGTCACCCGTGACGACGGCCGGCCCGTGCTCTGGACGGTGCTGCTCGACGGCGTCGAACGGCTCGGCGTCCTCGAGATCGAACCCCTCGACGGCACCGACCCGGACGATCCGGTGCTGCGGCAGCAAAGCCACTGGCTCGCGACCCTGCTCGGCCACCTGGTGACCATCGTGACGCAGTACGGCGACGGCCTCGACGTCCACCGGCGGCGACGCCACCGCGCCTCGCCCGCCGAACTGCTGTGGCAGGCCTTGCCTCCCCTGACCGGAGCGACCGGTGCCGTCGTCGTCGGCGCGAGCGTGCAGCCCGCCTACGACCTGTGCGCCACCGGGTTCGACTACGCCCTCTCCGAACACCGGGCCTGGCTGGCCCTGGTCGACGCCGGCCCGCGCGACGCCGCGGCCAGCCTCGTGGTGGTCTCCGCGCTGTCGGCCTACCGCGCCGCCCGGCGGGACGGCGGCACCCTCGACGCCCAGCACGCGGCGGTCTGCCAGTCGCTCGAAGCACGTCCGGCCGCGGCCGCCACGGTGGCCGAACTCGACCTGCACACGGGCGACCTCCACTGCCTGACGACCGGCACCGGGGCACCGGCGTTCATCCGCTGCGGCGAGCCGGACCCGAAGCGGCTGCGCCCCGGCGACCTGTTCGCCCTCTGCTCCCGCGGCGCGCTCGACACCGCGAACGAGCACGGGGAACGGTTCGGCCGCGCGGACATCGCCGCCGCGCTCCGGCGCCATTCGGGGCTGCCGGCCCCGGAGATCGCCCGCCGGATCGTCGCCGCGCTGACCGACCACCACGGCGGACAACTCCCCGGCGACGTCGCCGTCGTGGTCACCCGTTGGACTCCCCCCGAACTGATCGATGGTTGAACGCGGCGGCCCACCGCCGGACGCGACCAGGCCCACCAGCTCCGGTGGCGGGTCGCCGGTGCCCCTGCGGGCGGCCAGGATGCTGTCCGCGGCCGAGCCGAACGGGCACCGGAGCCGAGCACCAGCTCAGCCTCCCCGCGGACCGGCCTCGGCCAGCCGGGCGCACCCAGCCCCGAGGGTCGTCGGCCAGGCCGGTGCCCGAAACCCGCACCCGCTGGACTCCCCCCGAGCTGATCGGTGGTTGAACTCCGCTGCCGGGGTACCCCCTGACCATGGACGACGACCAAACCCGCACCGAATTCGGCGCGTGCGTGAACATGACCGCGAAGCAGCTGGACGAGTGGCTGGACACCGACGAGTCGAAACGTTCCGGACAGCACAAGCAGGCCGAATCGGTCGGGCACCAGTCGGGCCGGCACATCGTCGCCATCCTCCGCAAGAAGAAGGCCGACCTGGATGACGACGACTACGGTCACATGCGCAAGGTGGTGGGCTACATCCACCGCCACCTGGCCCAGCGCCCCGACGGCGACGTGCGCGAGACGACCTGGCGCTACTCGCTGATGAACTGGGGTCACGACCCCGTCCGGGCCACGTCGTGACCGGGTCCACGGCGCCCGGCCCGGAGCCCGAAGACGCGCCCGGCCTCGAAGCCGGTGGCTCGGTCACGCCCGGGGACACCCCGCCGGACGCCGGCCAGACCTCGGGCCTGTCGCACCCGCAGCCGATCCCGTCGCGGGCACCGGCCATCGTCACGCTGGTCGTCGTCGCCGTGCTCGTTCTCGGGACCGCGGCGTTCTTCGTGCTCCGCGGACTCGACCTGCTCTGAGGAGCGAACGCCCGGGTTCAACCGCGGCCGGCCGGGTATCCGGGCCGGAAACGACCAGCGAAGGAGCATTGGCATGACGTCCGACGACCGTACGCAGAATCCGACGAAACCCGCCGCCGAAGAGCACGACGACCCGCATGGCGACACGCCGGAAGCGCAGCGCGAAACCCTCCGCGGCGAACAGGGCACGTCCGGCGGCGACGAGCACGACGACAGCGACCCCCAGTCCGGCTGACGCACCGGGCGCGCCCCCGCACGATGCGGCATCTCCGCGGCGCTTGCGCGATGATGGGCACCGGAGCGGCCTTCGCACTCGCGGCCGCCGGATGCGCGGAGGTAGCGGGCGGTGGACGGTCGGCGCCGTGAGCGGCTGTGGCGGCTGCTCAGCGAGCGTGCGCCCGGCGGGAGTGGCTGGGCCGGCGTCGTCGTCGCCCTCGTGGTGGCGGAGCTCGGGGTGGAAGGCGCCGCGATCACGGTGCGGACCGCGTCCCGGGTGCAGGACCTGGCCGCGGCGAGCGACGACTGGACGGCCGCGCTCGAGGAACTGCAGTACACCGTCGGTGAAGGCCCCGGCGTCGAGGCGTTCGAAACCGGCGGCCCGGTGCTGGTCGAAGACCTGCGGGCGGACCACGACCGGTGGCCGGGACTGACCGACAGCGCGCTCCCGAGCGGCGTCGCGGCGGCTTTCGCGTTCCCGATGCAGGCCGGTGCGATCCGGCTCGGGACGCTGAGCCTCTACCGGCGGCAGACCGGCGAACTGAGCGCCGACGAGCTGGCCGACGCGCTGGTACTGGCGGACCTGGCGACGACCGCGCTGCTCACCGACAGCTCCGGCGCCGAACCGGCGTCGGCCGAGGCGCACGAGGGTTACTACGACGACGTCAACGTCGCCACCGGAATGCTGGCGACCGAGCTGCGGGTGAGCCTGGAGGACGCGCTGCTGCGGCTCCGGGCGCACGCCTTCAGCAACCACCTGCCGCTGACCGAGGTCGCGCGGGCGATCGTGCTGCGGCAGCTCCGCCTCGACGCACCGCCGGACTGAGCCGTGCGTGACCGCCGGGCCGGGGTCGTGAGGTGGCCGTATGCTGGCGGCGTGAGCACTCCGACGGATCACTTCAGCGACGCCGTCACCGAAATCACCGCGCTGCTGGCCGCCCACCACGACGGGCTGACGGTGCTGCGCGCGGTGACGCAGGCGTACGGCACGGTGCTGGAGGCGACCGCGACCGGCGTGCTCGTGACCGACCCGCGGGGCGGGGTCGGCGTGCTTCGGCCTCGGACGAAACGGTCCGGTTCCTCGAGCTCCTGCAGGCCCAGGGCGGTGAGGGCTCGTGCGTGGACTGCATCGAGGACAACACCGTCGTCCGCAGCACCGATCTGACCCGGGAGCGGCGGTGGCCCGAGTTCGCCGCCACCGCGACGGCCGCGGGCTACCGGGCGGTCTACGCGTTCCCGATGTCGCTGGTCGACCACGCGGTCGGCGGGCTCAACGTGTTCTACGACCGGCCGGTGGAGCTTTCGGTCCGGCGGCTGCGGCAAGGTCAGGCCCTCGCCGACCTGGCGATGCTCGGGCTCACCCAGGAGCGTGATCAGCGGCGCCTGGCGCGGCTGGCCGAGCACACGCTGACGACGTTGAACGACCGCGTGCACGTCGGTCAAGCGGTCGGCGTGGTCGCCGCCTCGCTGGACATCGCCCCGGACGTCGCGCGGGCCCGGTTGTTCGCCTACAGCACCCACTCCGGCCGGAGTTTGCGCGAGGTCGCCCAGGCGGTGACCGACCGCGCCCTCGACCTGCGGACAGCCCTCGGGGCCTGACCCTCTCAGTCCCACCCCGCGTCGGGGTCGGCCCGGCCGTTCGCGGCGGCGTCCACCACCGCGATGATCCGGCGTGCTTCGACTTCCTGACCCGCGGCGGTGCCGGTGACGTCGAGCTCGTCACGCGCCTGCTCCCGACGGCAGGCGTACCAGACCTGGAGGATGCCGACGGCCTCGTTCGCCGCGGCACGAAGCTCGGTCCGCGCGAGCAGCCGGCGCGCGGCCTCTTCCGGCCGCGAGCCGGAACCCGGCGCGGGAGCGGTCATGGGCTCGGCAGCCCCCGGTCGGTCGCGGCCGTGCGCCGGCCTTCGTTCGCGCGCGGTTCGACGACATGGGGATTCGCCAGGATGATCGCGGCGATGTCGCGAACCTTCCGGTTGCTGCGCTGGGACAATGCGGTGAGCCAGGCGAACGCCTCGCCGGCGGTGAGGTCGCGGCGGGCCATCACGATCCCCTTGGCCGTGGCGATCGTGTCCCGTGACTCCAGGGCGGCGAGCAGCTGCCGGGCTTCGAGCTCGGCGTGCCGCCAGCGGGCCGCGGTCAGGATCACGCTCGACATCGCGGTGGTGAACACGGCGATCAGCGCGGCGTGCACCGGCTCGAAGGAGCCCCGGCGGCGGCTCCACACGTTGAGCGCGCCCGACAGGTGGTGGTACTGCGCGGCCTCCTGCTCGGCGGCGTTGTCCGCGCGCACGAACAGCGGGCACGAAAGCATCGTTTCGACACCGGCACCGGCCGCGGCACGGGCGAACACGGGCCACCGCCGCCGGGCCTGGTCGAGGTCGGTCCGCACGACCGTCTCGGTGCGCGTGGCCTCGATGCAGGGCCCGTCGCCGAGGGCGTACTGGGCTTCGTCGAGGGCGAGCACGGCCGGCTCGGTCGCCGCGACGGTGGCCGGCACCCCGCCGTCGAACAAGGTGACGCTCGCGGCGTCGGCACCGGGCACCAGCGTCACGCTCCGGGCGGCCATCCGCGCGAGCGTCTCGTCGCGAGGCTGCTCGGCCCGCAACGATTCCGCGAGCTCGAGCAGGGCCACCGACACGTCGTGGACGTGGTCCGTCGTCATGCTTGGTCCGTGCCTTCCGCTGAACTCCGAGGGGTTCCGCGAACGCGGGCTCGTCCCTCACCAAGACCGTACGCGGTGAAGCAACCGGCCGCGCGAGACGGAGGACGCGCCGGACGGTCGGGGTTTCAGCCGCCCGGCAGCGGGCACCCGCCGCGCATGACAGCGTTGCCCGCGCCGCTTTCGCTCTGGGTCGACACCGCTCCGGCACCCGACCGCACCGGCGAGCCGGTGCCCCCGGAGGCCGACGTCGCGGTGCTCGGTGCGGGCATCGCCGGGCTCACCACCGCGCTGCTGCTGGCGCGCGCGGGCCGTTCGGTCGTCGTGCTGGAGGCCGAGCGCGTCGCGGCCGGGGTGTCCGGCCACACCACCGCGAAGGTCAGCGCCCAGCACGGCGCCAAGTACGCGGAGCTGACCTCCCGGCACGGCGCGGCGGCGGCCAAGGTGTACGCCCACTCGCAGGCGGACGCGCTCGAGTGGATCGCCGCGACGTCGGCCGAACTCGCGATCGACTGCGGCTTCACCCGGGCGGACAGCTACGTCTACACGACGCGGCAGCGCACCCTCGACTCGCTGAAGCGGGAGGCGGACGCGGCCGCCGCGGCCGGGCTGCCCGCGTCGTTCGTCGACGACGTCGCGCTCGACGTGCCGGCCCTCGGCGCCGTCCGGACCACCGGGCAGGCGCACTTCCACCCGCGCCGCTGGCTGCTCGGTCTGGCCGGCCAGGTCGAGCGGGCCGGCGGCACCATCGTCGAAAACGCCCGCGCGACGGGCCTGAACGGGCGGACCGTGCGCACCTCGCGCGGCGACGTCGTGGCCGGCGACGTCGTCGTCGCGACGCACTACCCCGTGCTCGACCGCGGCTTGTACTTCGCCCGGCTCGAGCCGGTCCGCGACCTCGTCGTCGCGGGCCCGGCCGCCGGGAACGCCTCGCCCGACGGCATGTTCCTCGATGCGGACACCCACCACTCCGTGCGCGGGTACACCGAGAACGGCACGCCGATGGTCATCGCCGGCGGCGAGCACTACCGCGTCGGGGCGCACGTGCACGTCGAACGCCGGTACCGGCGGCTCGCCGGCTGGGCGGACGCGCACGCGGGCCTGCACCGCGTCACGCACCGCTGGTCCGCGCACGACCTGTCCACTGTGGACAAGCTGCCGTACGTCGGCCGGTACCTGCCGGGGACGCGGAACCTGTGGGTGGCGACCGGGTTCGGCCAGTGGGGCATGACCGGCGGGACGGTGGCCGGGCACGTCCTCGCCGCGCGGATCCTCGGCGAACCGCACCCCGCCGCGGACCTGTACGACCCCAACCGCTTCGACGCCCGTTCGGTGCTCGACCTGGCCGAGGACAACCTCACCGTGGCGAAATACCTGATCGGCGACCACGTCGCCGCACTGCGGCGGACCGCGAAGCTCGACGACCTCGGCCCCGGTGACGCCGAGATCGTGCGCACCGGCGGCGAACTCGTCGCCGCCTACCGCGACGAAGCCGGGCAGCTGCACACCGTCGGAGCGCACTGCACCCACCTCGGCTGCCTCGTCTCGTTCAACGACGCCGAGAAGACGTGGGACTGTCCCTGCCACGGTTCGCGCTTCGGTGTGGACGGCGAAGTCGTGCAGGGACCGGCTGTCCGCCCGCTGCGCCGTGGTGGTTTCGGTGCCGGACCGGGTGGGTAAGATCGTCACGCGAACCACGTCAGCAAGCACACCCCCAGCCGACGCGGCACTCCGCGGCCGCCTCGGCTGAACCCCTTCGGCCCGAGGAAGGACCACGAGGATGAAGCGCGCGCCGCTCGACCGGCTCAGGACCGATCCGGCGTTCCAGGCCGCGCCCGCGCCCTACCTGATCCTCGACCCCGACCTGCGGATCCGCGCCGCGAACCCGGCGTACGCCCAAGCCACGCTGACCAGCGCGGCCGACCTGCACGGGACATACCTGTTCGACGCGTTCCCCGACAACCCGGCCGACCCCGGCGCCGACGGCGTGGCCAACCTGTCCGGCTCGCTGGAGCGCGTTCTCCGCGCCGGGCACCGCCACTACATGGGACTGCAGCGCTACGACGTCCCGGCGCCGGACGACCGCGCGAAGTTCGTGCACAAGGTGTGGGCGCCGGTGAACGTGCCGCTGCGCGACCCGGACAACCGGATCGCCGGCATCCTCCACCACGTCGAAGACGTCACCCACCTCCAGGAAGCCCTCACCGACCCGGTCGACCCCGACGCGGCGCACCGGCGTCCGCTGTACGAAGCCGCGCAGGCACTGGCCCAGCTGCAGGACGCCCACGACGCGGTGCTGCAGGAGAACAGCCACCTGCGCGAGGCCCTGCAGACGCGCGGCCGGATCGAGCAGGCCAAAGGCATCCTGATCGGCCAGCGCGGCTGCAGCGCCGACGAAGCGTTCCAAATCCTCGTCGAGCTTTCCCAGCACTCCAACACGAAACTCCACGAAGTCGCCCAGGCCTTCATCGACGACACCATTTCCGGCGGCTGAGCCGGGCTGGTTCTCGGTCGTGAACTGCGGCAGCGCATTGAGCCGGTACTCGACCCGCCGCAGGTCGTACTCGTTCCGCGGCTCGCACCCGTGAAACCCCCTGGCGGATGCCTCACCAGGGACTCACTCGGGCCGGCGCAGGCCCGCCAGCAGGATGTCCAGGTAACGGCGGCCGGTGGCGGCGCGGTCCGTGGTGTCCAGTCCCGTGTGGACGTTCACCGCGTAGGCGACCCCGCACACCAGGGCCACCAAGTCCACTTCGGACAGTCCAGGATCGATCGCACCGGCCGCCTGGGCACGCGCCAGAAGCCTGCCGAAGCCGGCGTTCAGCTCGCGCTTGAGCTCGGTGGTGCGCGCGAGCGCGTCGGTGGCGGCGGCGAACACCGGCGGTACCGCCGCGTCGGTCAGCTGCACCTGGATCCCCGCGGCCAGGAACTCGCGCAACGCCGACCGCGGATCCGGTGCGGCCAGCGCCTGCTCGGCGCGCTCGGCCAGCTCCTCCAGCGCCGGGGTGGCCACCGTCTCCAGCAGCGCCTCCGGGGTCGGGAAGTGCCGGTAGACCGTGGCCACCCCGATCGACGCCGCCCGGGCGACGTCGTTGAGCTGCAGTGGCCTGCCCTCGTCGACGTAGCGGCGGGCGGTCGCGACGATGCGCTCCCAGTTGCGGGCGGCGTCCTTGCGCAGCGGAGTCGTGGTCACCCCCACAGGATAACCGGATGACTTATCCACCTGTGCTACGGTGAAACGGATAGCTCATCCGTATTCAAGGGGCCTGCCATGCTGACCACCACTCGCGACCACGTCGACGTCGCCGGCGCGACCCGCACCTTCACCACCGTCAGCCCCGACGGCGACGGGACCGGCCGCGCGCTCGTCCTGGTCTTCCACGGTTCCCGCCAGAGCGGCGACAAGCACCGCGCGTTCACCGGACAGGCCTTCGACCGGTTCGCCGCCACCGGCGCCGCGGTCGTCGCCTACCTCGACGGCCACCGCGGGAACTGGAACGACGCCCGCAAGGAAAGCTGGTTCCCCGCCCGGCGCGACGGCGTCGACGACCTCGCCTTCACCCGGGCGGTGATCACCAAGCTGGCCGGGGAACGCGGGATCGACCCGGACCGGGTGTACGCGATCGGCTACTCCAACGGCGGCCAGCTGGTCATGCGGCTCGCCCACGAGACACCCGGGCTCCTCGCCGGCGCAGCGGTGCTCGCCGCCACCATGCCCGCGCCGGAGAACTTCCTCGCCACGGACACCCCGCCCGCGCCGCTGCCCGTGGTGCTCGTCCACGGCACGAAGGACCCGATCATCGCCTACGACGGCGGCACCATGAGCTGGTGGCAGCGGCGGCTGTTCAAGGTCGGCGGGACGAGCTGGTCGGCGCCCCGGACCGCGCGGTACTTCGCCGAACGCAACGGCATCACCGCCGGCCCCGTCGTCACGCGCGAACCGGCCCCGGCCGGCGCCGCCACCGAGGTCGAACGCTCGGACTACCGCGAAGACGGCAAGCCGCCGGTGGTGCTCTACACCATCCACGGCGGCGGGCACACCGTTCCCGGGCCGGCCAAGAACCCCGCGGTACTGGGCAAGACCAGCCGGGAAGCCGACGCCGCCGACCTGATCGGCACCTTCTTCGGCCCGCCGGTGACCGCCGCGGTGAAGTGACCGGCGCCATCTGGACTCTTCGTCCAGATCTTGTACAGTCTGTCTGGTGAGCAGCGAACACCCTTACCCCGCCGCCTTCCGCAGTGGCGACCTCGTCGCCGTGTCCGGCCGGCTCGGCGTCACCGCGACCGGCGCGCCGGCGCCCGGCGGCTTCGACGCCGAATGCCCCCAGGCGTTCGCCAACCTCGACGCCGCCCTGCACTCGGTCGGGGCGAGCCGCGCGGACGTGGTCAAGGTCGTCGTCTACCTGACCGACATCGCCGACCGCGACGGCCTCAACCGCGTCTACGAAGAGTTCTTCGCCGAGCCACGACCCGCTCGCAGCTGTGTCGGGGTCGCGGCGCTGCCCTACGGCGGGGTCGTCGAAGTCGAGGCGCTCGCCCGGGTGCGCGATGTCTGAGCAGGACGCGATCCTCGCCGCGCTGGCCCCGGTCGCCGACGGCATCGCGGCGACGCTGGGCTCGTTCTGCGAAGTCGTCGTGCACGACTTCCGCCGTCCGGAGACGTCGGTGGTGGCGATCGCCGGCTCGGTCACCGAACGCAGCGTCGGCGGCTCGATGAGCGAGATCGGCATGGGCCTGCTGGCGCAGGGCGACGACGCCGAGGACCAGCTGAACTACGTCACGCGCACCGCGTCCGGGAAGCTCGTGAAGTCCTCGACCATGCTGGTGCGCGACAGCGGCGGCACGGTCTTCGGCGCGCTCTGCGTGAACCTCGACGTGACCGCGCTGGGGCAGCTGCGCACCCTCGTCGCCGAGCTCGCCGACGTCGGGACGACCGTGGACGCGCCGACCACGACCTTCGGCGACGACATCGACGCCGTCGTGGACGCGATCGTCGACGAACACCAGCTGCGCCTGAACAAGCCGTGGGCCGCGCTGAGCCGCGACGAGCGCCTCGACCTCTTCCGCAGCCTGCACCGGCGCGGCGTGTTCGCCGTCCGGCGAGCGGTGCCCCAGGTCGCCACCCGGATCGGCATCTCCCGCGCCTCCGCCTACACCTACCTCGCCGAAATCCGCGCCGAAGGAGCCTCATGACCCCGCCCGTGACCCTCGACGACATCCGCGACGCCGCCGCCCGGCTTGCCGGCGTCGCCCACCGGACCCCGGTCGTGCGCTCCCGCACCCTCGACGACCTCGTCGGCGCCGAAGTCCTGCTGAAGTGCGAAAACCTCCAGCGCATCGGGGCGTTCAAGTTCCGCGGCGCGTACAACGCCGCTTCCCGGCTCTCACCCGAACAGCTGGCCAAGGGCATCGCCGCGTACTCCTCGGGCAACCACGCCCAGGCCGTCGCGCTCGCCGCCCGGGAACTGGGGAGCAGCGCGGTCATCCTCGTCCCCGAAGACACCCCGCAGTCCAAAGTGGACGCGACCAGGGGGTACGGCGCCGAGGTCGTCACCTACGACCGGTACACCGGCGACCGCGTCGCACTCGGCGAAGCACTGGCCGCCGAGCGGGGATTGGCCCTGATCCCGCCGTACGAGCACCCGCACGTCATCGCCGGCCAGGGCACCGCGGCGCTGGAACTGCTCGAAGACCACGGTCCGGTGGACACGCTCGTCGTCCCGGTCGGCGGGGGCGGCCTGATCGCGGGCAGTTCGACCGCCGCGAAGGCCTTGCAACCCGGCATCCGCATCGTCGGCGTCGAGCCCGAAGACGGGGACGACACCAAGCGCTCCCTCGACGCGGGCGAACGCGTTTCGATCCCCGTCCCGCGCACCATCGCCGACGGCCAGGCGGCCTCGATTCCGGGCGAGCTGACCTTCTCGATCAACCGTAACCTGGTCGACGACATCGCGCTGGTGTCCGACGACGCGGTGCGCGAGGCGATGCGGTTCGCGTTCGAACGCCTCAAGCTCGTCCTCGAACCCAGTGGCGCGACCGGCCTGGCGGCGGTGCTGAGCGGGCGGGTGGCCGCGTCCGGCCGGGTCGGGGTGATCCTCAGCGGCGGGAACGTCAGCCCGGAGCGCTTCGCCGAACTGATCGCCCGGTAGCGGTGCGGAAAGTACCTTCCGTACCGCTCCCCCGCCGCACGGCGGCGCTAACGTGCAGCAAAGCCCCGCGGGAGGGTCATGCTGGACATCATCGGCCTCCGGGAAACCGACCTGGACGTCTACCAAGCCTTCGCCGGCTCCGGATCGATGACCATCGCCGAACTCCGGGACGCCACCGGGCTTTCCGACGACCAGCTCGGGCCGATCGTCCGGGTCCTCACGCGGAAGGGGCTGCTCGCCCGGCTCCCCGGGACGCCCAAGGCTTACGCCCCTGTGCGGCCGGAGGTCGCGCTCGGCGCCATGCTCGGGCGCAAGCAGCAGGAGCTGGCCGCCGCCCGGTTGGTCAGTGAGCGGCTCGAACAGCGGTTCCGGGAGGCGCCCGCGCAGCATCCCGTCGACCTCGTCGAAGTCGTGCACGGCACCGAGCGCATCGCCGAGCGGGCCGATCAGCTGTTGCGACGGGCCCGGCAAGAGGTCACCTTCGTGGACAAGCCGCCCTACGCGCAGCCGCCCACGGTGTTGCACCCGGCCGAACGCGAGCTGCTCGAACGGGGGGTCCGGTTTCGCGGGGTTTACGACCGGAGTGCGCTCGAGCTGCACGACCTCCCCACCGATCTCGAGGCCGGGCTCGTCCTCGGCGAGGAAGCCCGGGTCGTGCCGGAAGCACCCGTGAAGATGATCCTCGTCGACCGGGAGTTCGGGCTCGTCCCGCTGCGGTCCGACCTGCCCGAAATCCGGACCGCGCTCGTCATCCGGCGGTGTGCCCTCCTCGACGCGCTCGGTGCGCTCTTCGCGCTCCTGTGGCGCGAAGGGCTGCCGCTGCGGTTGCCGGCCGCCGAGCAGCCGGGCGTCCTGTCCTTCGACGACGCCCGGCTGCTCGCCCTGCTCACCACCGGCCTGCCCGACCGCAGCATCGCCAAGCAGCTCGGGATGAGCTACCGGACCTTCCAGCGCCGGCTGCAGAACCTGATGAACCAGCTCGGCGCCGGCACCCGGTTCCAAGCCGGCCTGCAAGCAGCCGCGCGCGGGTGGGTCGCGCTTCCCCGGCCCGACGTCAGGGAGTGAGCGCGTACGCCCGCTGCACCGTCTGCGTGACCGAGTCGCCCGACGCGTCCCGGGCTTCCGTCCGCAGCCAGACGAACCCACCCGAAGGCTGGTTCACCGTCACCGTCCACACCGCGTCGCCGCGCGGCTTGGCCACCGCCGCCGTCCACGTCCGGCCATCGTCCACAGAGGACGACACCTTCAGCTGGGTCACCGGGCCACCGCGCGCGCCGGAATGGGACGCCGCCGCGATGTCGAACGTGAACGCGGGACCCGACGGGGCCCGGTTCGCCGGGTCGAGCGGGATCCGGTAGTCCAGCTGGATCAGCGGCTGGAACGAGCACGCGGCCCCGGCCGGGTAGCACGTGTACCCGGCGGGTGGCGCCGCCGCGGAGCGCGCCGAGGTGAACGTCCACGACGTGTCCGTGCGGGGCGCGCGCTGGAACAGGACCGTGCTGGGCGTGCCCACCCACGCCTGGGCCGGCATCACGTCGGTGACGTCCAGGCGGTAAGTCGCCTGCTCCGGCGCGAGCCGGAACTGCGGGAACAGCGCGAGCGGATCGTCCGCATTGGACCGCGGGACTTCGGCTCCGTCGCGGAACAGGCGCGCCGTCGTCCCCGTGAAGTAGCGGGCGTTCTCGTACGGGCTCGTGTAGTTCGCGCCGTCCGTCCACTGCAGACCCGGGACGAACAGGTCCGGGTCGGTCCCGCCGCGGCACAGCGAGCACAGCACCGTCCAGCCGTTCGCCGTCGCCGGGTAGCGAGCCGGGTGGTCGAGGGGCAGCTCCACCGCCGTACTGTGCAGCGGCGCGCGGAACCAGTGCTCGTCGGGCCGCGTCCGCTCGCCCGGGCGGTAGGCACCCTGGCGGTTCATCGCCAGTGACGCCCGTCTGCCGGTCGCGTCGGTGCCGGACAACGTCACCACGCGCTTCCAGACCAGCCGGTCGTCGCCCGGCCCGGTGTACTCGGTCCACGTGCCCGGCACCGGGATCTTCTCGCCCTGGACCAATTGCGTCTTCCACGAGCCGGTCGGGAAGGCGTACCAGGTCTTCTGCCCGCTCAGGTCCGGGCGGTCGGCGTGGTAGGTCGTCTTCGTCGCGACCAGCGACGACCGGTCGACGCGCCGCGTGAGGTCCTTCGGCACGCCGTTGCGGTCGAAGTAGCTGAGGTTGTACATCGCGTCGGGCACCGCGCGCACCACGAGGTGCACCGACGTCGCCGCGCGCAGCGCCTCGCCTTGGTCGTAGCCCAGGGAAAGCGTCGGCACCACCGTGCTCGTGAGCCCGGGGATCGGCGCCGGACCGGCGTACGGGAGCAGCACCGTCCCGCCCGACGCGGCCACCTGGCGGGCCGCGGCCGACGCGCTCGCGGAGACCGCTTCGGGCGAGCCCGCCGGGATCCGCACGAGCACAGCCTTTCCGCGGACGTCGGCCGCCGCCAGGTTCGCCGCCTCGGCGAACACGAGCGGCAGCGTCCGCTCGCCGGGCAGTTTCGCCGTCAGCGACGGGACGTCGTACGCCGGATCGAGCACGGTCGTTCCCGCACTCAGGAAGACGGCGGCCGACGACAGGACCGCGCTGTCCTGCAACGAGATCGTGCCCGTCGTCGTGGCCGGCGCCGGCGCGACCCGGACGTCCCAAGTGGACCCGCCGGTCGACAGCCCGGCTTCGCCGACGTAGCCGTTCGAGCTCGCGGACGGCGGGATGACCCGCCGCAGCATCACGGTCCGGTCCCGCGGGTCGACGGGCTCGGGCAGGACGAACGTGGCCGGGACGGTGGTCGCCGCGTCCAAGGTGATCTCCGCCGGGCCGGTGACAGCGACGGCGGCCGCGCTGACGCCCGACCAGCGGCGCGCCGCGGCGCCGTTTTCGACGACCCAGCCGAGCGCCGAGTACCGGCCGGCGGGCACGCCGACCCGGCCGATCCCGTCCACCAGGTCGACCTGCTGGCTGACCTGGTCGAGGAAGGGGTCGTTGCGGTTGGCGCTGCCCGCGCTGTCGTCGATCAGCTGCACCGAGGCCAGCGCCGCGGGCGCCCCGGTCGAATCCAGCACCCGCACGGTGACCGGGGCGAGCGCCGCCGCGTTGTACGCGCTCACGGCGGTGCGCACGGCGTCGGAGCCGTCCGCGGTCGTGGCCAGCACCGAGCCGCCGTAGACGCCGGCCGTGCCGTCGTTCGGATCTTCGCTGAGCTCCACGGACTTCGTGGACTTCGGCGGCACGGACAGGGTCGTCCCGGACAGCTTCATCCCCGGGAGCGGCGCGGCCTTGTCGTCCCACGGGCGCACCTGGAGCTTCAGGGTGAGATCGAGGGGTTGGTCGCCGGTGTTGGCGTAGGTCAGCGTCCGCACGACCCGCGCCGCGGCAGTGCGCTCGGTGCGGCCGAAGCTCGCCACCGCCGTGCCGCTCGACTCCTGGGTGACGGCGCGGGCGATGTCGAGCAGCCCGGACCCTTGTTCGTACCACCGCAGGCCGACGTCCTTCGCCGTGCTGACCAGCTCGTTCTTCAGCGCTTCGCCGGACAGCCCCGGCTGCTGCTGGAGCAGGATCGCCGCGGCGCCCGCGACGTGCGGGGTGGCCATCGACGTGCCCGACAACCGCGTGTAGAAGTCGTCGACCGGCTCGCCCAGCTCCGTGCCCGCCGCGCGGGCCGCCGCGATGCCGACCCCCGGCGCGGCGATCTCCGGCTTCACCGCCGCGTCGCGCAGGCGCGGCCCGCGGCTGCTGAACCACGCCAGGGAGTTGTCGCGGTCGAGAGCGCCCACGGTGAGGGCCGACGCCGCCGCGCCCGGGGTCGTGACCGTCCGGTCGCCGGGGCCCGCGTTGCCCGCGGCGACGACGAACAGCGTGCCCTTCTCGGCCGAAAGCGTGTCCAGCTGCTGGCTGAGCGGGTCGTAGCCGTCGCTGACCCCGGCGCCGAGGCTGAGGTTGACGATCTTCGCGCCTTGCGCCACGACCCAGTCGATGCCGGCCATCACCTGCGCGGTGTCGCCTTCGCCCGAGGCGTCGAAGACCTTGGCCACCACCAGTTTCGCGTCCGGCGCGACACCTTTGTAGCGCCCGCCGGAAGCCGCACCGGTGCCCGCGACGATCGACGCGACGTGCGTGCCGTGGCCGTTGCGGTCGACGACGTCGCCTTCCCCGCTGAAGTCCGCGGCGGCGACCGTCTTGCCGGCCAGGTCCGGGTGCTCGGCGTCGATCCCGGTGTCGACGACGGCGACCGTCGTCCCGGCCCCGGTCAAGCCGTGCTGCCACGCGATCGGGGCGCCGACCTGGACGGTGCTCTGGTCCAGCGCCACCCGGACTTTCCGGTCGAGCTGGACCGCCGAAATCCCGCCGGTCAGCGCGGGCCGGCCCGCGGCGTCCCGGGTCACCAGTGCGTGCCAGAAGTCCGCCGCGCCGGCCTTTTCGACCCGGAGCCCGACACCGTTGGCGCTGGTCAGCGGGATTCGGCGGGCGGTGCGCGGGAGGGCTTTCGCCTTCGCGTCCAGCGCCGTCGCGGAGAGCGCGGTCCGGCCGCCGTAGCGGGCGATGACCGGGATCGTCGCGGAGGCCGCGTCGTCCCGGCCGTCACCGACCAGTGCGGTGAGGTTGAACAGGTCGCGGTTCAGCACGCCGGTGGTGATCAGCGGGAGGGCGTCCGAGGGGTAGACGAGCAGGCCTTCGGCGGTGGTGGTGATGGTGAAGGCGGGTTGGGGCCGGTCCGGGCGCGACGCCGGCTCGACCTGGGCGGTGCGGTGCCCCGCGTTGTCTTGTTCGTAGGTCACGACGTCGCCGGTGAGCAGCGTGACGCGGTGGAGGTCGGGCGGTGTGGCGGCTTTTGCTTCGGCTTCGGGCACGGGCAGCAGGGACAGGACGATCGCGGCGACGACGGCCAGGTGAAGCCGCTTCGGCCGGTGAGGGGGACGCGGGGACATCGGGACCTCACTCTCCTCGGATGCCAGGCGGCGGCCGTGGAGCACGGCCGCCGCGAGGGTTTTTCCGAGGATGAGCGAGGTTTTGCCAGAAAGACACGGGTTCGGCTGGCGGGGTGTCGCCATCGGCGACATCCCGCCAAGGGGAAGGCCCGGGCCGAGTGGGACGGCCCGGGCCTCCCGGGGTGCGACCGGACCGGAGCGGCGCTCGGACGGCCCGGCCGCGGCGGGCGCTCCGCCGCGCCTGGCGGATGCCGCACGCGAGGGGAACGGCGGCCGCGGGCGGGGCGCCCGTCGGGGCGGGGTACCCGCCAGGGCGGGAGCGCCCGCCGGGCCGGGGTACCCGCCGGGCGGAAGCGTCCGTCTTGGCGGGGTACCCGCCAGGCGGGAGCGCCCGCCGGGGCGCGAGCGCCCGCCGGATGGAGTGCGGCCGGGCCGTGAGGGCCACGCCCCCGTCACGACCCGGCCGCGGCAGGGGTCCCGCCGCCAGAGGAGACTCTCGCCGAGCGGGCGGCCGGACCCGAGATCGCGGTTGCCCGGCCGCGGCAGGGCGATCCGCCCCGTCGGGACTTCCGCCAGGCGAGTGGCCGGACCCGCGACCGCAGTTCCCTGGGCCCTGCCGGGAAATTGGCCGGCCCGACCGCGAGCAGCGGCTCGCGGCGCAGGCAAAGCCGCCCGGCCGGCCCGACCGCGAGCAGCGGCTCCCGGCGCAGGCACTCACGACCCAGCCCCGGCTAAGCCGCCCGGCCGACCCGCGGCCGGGCTCGGCATTCCGGTGGAACAAAGCTCCGCGACCGCGAGGCTCCCCACCCGGCCGAGGCAGCGGAATCAGCCGGACGAGGCCCTCCCAGGCGGGCCGCCAAGGTCCGGCATCCACCCGACCAGGCGACCCGCCCGGGCGCCGGCACTCACGAGCCGGCCGCCGCGGGGGCGAAGGTCAGTTCTCCATGCCCGGCGTGCGCTGGTGCAGGGAGAAGTCGATGCGGTTGTTGTCGGTGTCCGTGCTCAGGATGTCGCGGGCGCTGGCCCCCGCGAGCTGCTCGGTCGTCGCCGTCTCCGGGACCGCCGCCTGGCCTTCGCGCGGGGTGAACGCCGACGTGCTGAACGCGACGCCGTCGACCTTCGCGCCCGTCTGGCTGAACACCGCGACGCCGCCGCTCGACGGGATGCCTTCCACCGTCGAGAGGAAGAACGGGACCACGTTGGTCTGGTCGGTGATCGTACCGGAGAAGTTCTGGCCGGTCAGGACCACGAACTGGCCGGGGTTGCCCTTCGGCTGCAGCACCGTGCCCGCCGGCAGCGCGATCGTGTCCAGCACCGCGTTGCCCGGGCCGTACACGCGGATCGTGTAGCCGGTCAGGTCCTGCGCGCGGTTCGAGACGTTGCGGATCTCGATGAACTCGTCGGTCGTGCCGTTCGGGCCGCGGGTCGAGAGCTCGTTGATCACCACCGACGACGAAACGGCAGGCTGCTCTTCGGTCGCGGCGGCCACACCGCCGGCCGCGAGGCCCGCTACCGAGGCCAGGATTGCCGAGCAAGCCAGAAGACGACGCATGATCGAATCCTTTCGGGGAGGAATTGAGAATACCGCTGTCCACCATTCCGGAACTGTTTTCGGTCGGTGGCCGGACCAGTATCCAAGGAAGATCGACGCGACCGGAAGGGGCCAGTTATCCGGTACTTTCAGCCAGCCGGCGCTGCCGCCGGGTCACCGCCGCAGCGAGTTCCAGCTCCGCGCACGGGGTTTCCAGCACCCGGCTGAGCCAGCTCCGCCAGTACGGGCCAGGGATCCGCTTTCCCCGCTCCCAGCGGGAAATCTCCTCCCGGGTGACGCTGTCGTTGCCGGACATCGCGTGCAGCCGGGCCGCCAGGTCGTCCTGGGACCAGCCCCGCGCCGTCCGTCGCTCGGCCAGCAGTTCGCACATCGAATCGAACGACGTTCTTTCCCCGCGCCTGCTTTTTGCGGGCACCACGAACACCCCTTTCTCCTGATTTCGGATGAATTCAGATCCTCGCGCGCACGCAGCTGAAGTCGGCGAGGTTGTCGTCGGTGTCACGGCTCGCCGCGTCCCGCGATTCCGCGAGCCCGGGGCACGCCGTCGCCGCTTGCCGCTCCCGGCACGGTGACGACGCCGTCCAGCCGACGGCGTCGGCTCGCGCCCGGCGCTGGTCCAGCAGCATTTCGCCGTCGCCCGGCACCTCCGGCACGACGAGCTGCGCCGCGTCCGTGCCGCCGAAGCCCGCCGCGGCGATGAGGAAGTGGCCGCCGGCGGGGAGTTCCGCGCCCGCCGGCAGCAGCGCCAGCTCGACCGGCGCCGGGCTGCCCGTGCACGAGCGCACGGACCAGCCGCCGAGGTCCACGTCCGCGGCGCCGACGTTGTGCAGGACGAGGTACCCGGCCGTGCCGGTCAGCACCTCGTGGATCTTGACCAGCGGCCCCGCGGCGGGTGGCGCCGGGAGCCCGCCGAGCGCGAGCGAAAGAGCCAGCGCGCCTCGCGCGATCACGGAACCGGCCTCCCGGGGGAACGGCTGCTTCGCCGACGCCGAAGTGCTCACTCCGGCCACACTAGGAAAAAGATCTCCGGGTCACAGGGACCGGCCGGTACCGAACCTCGGCCGCGAGGGGTACTCCCGGTACCGCCGGTACCGCGCCCGGGTCAACCGTCGGCACCCGGCGGGCGGAACGGCGTCGCGCAGGGCACCGGGCCGGCCCCGGAGGCCAGCGAGTGCACCAGCTCCCGCCGGCTCGAAAACCCGAGCTTCTGCAGGATCCGGCTGGCGTAGTTCTTCACCGTCTGCCGGGCCAGGTGCAGCTCGCCGGCGATCTCGTCGTTCGACCACCGGCAGAGCATCAGTGCGAGGATGTCCTCCTCCCGCTTGGTCATCGCGGCGGTGTGGGGCACGGCCCCGGCGAGCAGCGGCGCCGCCTGCCCGGCCGGCACCCACACCCGGCTGCCCGCGAGCGTGGCCCGCACCGCGGCCATCAGCCGCGTGCCGCTGACCGACTTGTGCACGAAGCTGTCGGCGCCGGCGTTCAGGGCTGTCGCGACGGCCGCGGGCGAGGCGTCGCCGGCGAACACGAGCACGGCCGTGCGGTCGAGGCGTTCCTTCGCGAACTGGCAGATGCCCGCCCCCGCCGGCTCCCCGGCGAGCGACAGCTCGGTGATGACCAGGTCGGGGTGCGTGGTTTCGCAGTGCCGCAACGCTTCTCGCTCGGAGCCGGCTTCGGTGACGTCGCGGACCCCGGCGTAGTCCCGCAGCAGCTGCCGGAGCGCATACCGGAGCACGGGCTGGTCGTCCACCACGAGCGTCGTGACGCAGTGCATGGTTCCCCTTGGTGTCTCGTCCGGCTCCGGCCGGGTGCGATCCTGCCGCTTCCGCCGCCGGACGCAGACCGTCATCCGGGTGATACGCCGCGTTCACACGCCGAACGGATCCCTCACGCGGGGGTGCACACGTCCAGTGCCGTGACGGCCTCGTCCAAGTGCTGCCGCAGCATCGGCGCCGTGCGGTCGGCCAGCGCCTTGACCTCGGGCGACCACCCCTGCCGCGTTTCCCGGTCGGCCGAGGCGAGCGCCGCCACGTGCGCGCCGATCTGGTCGCGCAGCCAGGCGGCGTCGAAGTCCGGGCCCGAGCGGGCCGCGAGGTCGGCGATCCGGTCGAGCCTGCCGGGGTCGGGCACGGAGTACAGCGTGACCGACTCCCGGGTCGCGACGCCGATCAGGTCGGCGTCGGAATCCGTGTGGTGGGCGGCGAACCGGGGCCCGAGTTCCCGCACGGCCGCGCAGCTGCCCCGTTCCGCCAGCCGTCCGGTGACGATCTCGGCCAAGTTGTCCTGGTGCGCCCGGTTCAGGTACTCGCGGTCCTCCACGGACACGTCGGCGGGCACCGGGGCGGCGGCGGCCGGCGCCACCGGCAGCAGGACGCCGAGCACCGCGGCCACCGCCAAGACGGACCGAGCTTTCATGTCGTTCTCCCTGGGTCGGGGGCAGGCCGGGGCCGATCGTCGATGATCGTCGCGGCACCGGCAATCCGAGGAACGAAAGCCGACATCCGATTTGCGGCCACGCCCCAGAAACGCAACTCCCGCGAACGGCGCAAAGATCACCTGCGAATGCCGTCGTCCCTGATGATGAATCACCACCGAGGAGCGGCGGAGGACCGTTTTTCCGGTATCGTCGCCCCGCCGTCCACCGACCGCGAATCCCCCAGGAGACCGCGTGAACTCTGCTGTCCAGGCCCGCTGCCGACGCCCGGATCCGGCCGCCATCGTCCTCGCGCAGCAAGTGCTCCTGCGGTTCGGCACCGGAGACTTCGCGGGCGTCGCGCAATTGCTCGCGCCGCGCGTCGAATGGCGTGGACCGACCCCGGAGAAACCCGGCGGAACCTGCGTGGTCTGCACCCGGCGGCAGGTCGAGTCGTTCCTTTCGGCGTTCGATTCCGCGCTGACCGTCGCCGGGCTCAGCGTGGGCCGCTGGGTCTGCGAGGACGACACCGTCGTGGTGCTGGGCCGGATCCGCTGCCAGGCCAAGACCGGCGGCGCCGAAACCGCCTACGAGTTCGCCGTGTCCCTCACCGCCGGGGCGGGCCTCGTCGACTCGTGCTGGCTGCTCGCGCACCCGGCGGGCCCCGCGGCGTGAGCGGCACCGCTCGCGGCCGCCGGACGCGGGAGGAGCTCGTCGACGCCGCCGCCGCGATCTTCGACCGGCTCGGCTTCGCGGGCACCACGCTGGAGACGGTGTGCGCGGAGGCCGAGGTGACGAAAGGCGCGCTGTACTGCCACTTCCCGTCCAAGGCGGCGCTGGCCGCCGCGGTCGTGGAGCGGTACTGCCCGCTGTGGTGGGAGCTGACGGCGCGGCTCTCCGCGCGGCAGTCCAGCCCGGTGCAGGTGCTCGTCGGGCTGACGTTCGAGGTCGCCCGCCGGCTGCAGCACGATCCCCGCTACCGGGCGAGCGTCCGCCTGCCGCTGCACGCCGAGCTCGCGGACGTGCTCGCGCCCGCGCACTTCCTCGGCTGGCTGGCCGTGGTGCGCGAGCTGCTGCGCCGCGCCCGGCACGCGGGTGAACTGCGGGACGGCGTCGACGTGCGGGCGGCCGCCGAGAGCACCGTCGCCGAGTTCGCCGGCACCCACCTGCTCGCGCGGGCGACGGCCGGCGAGCCTGACCTCGCCGGCCGCGTCCGCGCGATGTGGCGGCAGCGCCTGCCCGGGCTCGTCGAACCCGGCACGTCGGCGCGGGTGCGCCTGGAGCCACCGGAGCCGGGGTGACCGTCGAGGGGCACCGCTCTCCTGGTGGTCACCTTGTCGTGGGGGGTTTTTGGGGGTTGTACCCCACAAAACACACAACACGCAAGGGGGCCGGACCGGGGCGGCGCCCCCC